>JBILKM010000018.1:0-52585 GCA_044376695.1 Silvanigrellaceae bacterium | reverse complement strand
CTTCCGCCCTTACATTTGAATCATCGCCATTTTTTTTGATAAGAGAAGTTGATTATTTCTATCCAATGATAGACAAAAGCTATCGCCGCTCGAAAATAAAAAAATCCCGAGATTTCAATAACCTCGGGATTAGCCTGGGATTCAGAGAGTCCCTCTTATGCGGGGATTTTTAGCGAACGTTAATTTGCACGATATGGTTCGAGAGATGCTCGAGCCACTCGTATTCGAAAAGCATGATTTTCGGTGCATAGGGCTTTTCATCACCCTTGGTACTCGAATCATAGTCGTATGTGCCATCCGCGCCGTAAAACTCGGAATTGCGGACGTAAAAGACACCCTGTCCACGACATCCACCGGCTGCGTTGTAACTCTTTTGGAGCTTACTTTTGCTCTCGCGCTGGATCTTTGCCCTGCGTAGAAAATCTTTGCGAGCCGATTCAGACGGAGCGGTTTCTGCCTTTTTCGTGAACTCGCGTTGCAGCTCATCAAAATAACGGAGCGAACTTTCCACGAATCCGCAATCACGGTTCGCACGTGTGTCATCGAAACCGACCACAAATACGGAGTGCCAATAGCTCTCGTGGTTGTATATGACCTGCACGGGAGCCTTATTCTCAACGAGTGCGCGTTTGACACGCTCGACGATTCCAGGCGGATTGAGACCAACATTCCATTCGTTTTCATCCGGATCGGCAAACAGAATATCGCGTTCAAAGTAGGGCAAAGAGACGTATCCAGTGAGAACCGATTTGAGGTTATCGAACCAGTTGATAATGACCCCATAAGTGCTTCCAGGGGCACCTGGCTCCGCAGGAAAGATGTCTCCCTTGGAATCTTCGCGATACCAGCCTTTTGCGAATGGATAGCTGCTGTTCAAAAGCGACTTTCTGGTCGCATTGAAGATCTCGATACTATCGGTGCGCCAGTTCTCGACGCGTTTCTGGTTCTCTTTAGCTTCCGATGCATTGATGAGGTAGCGCTCGGACAAATCCACAGGGCCGTTTGAGGAGCGCGACAATTGTGGATTGAGGCGCGCCAGCCACCATTCGGCCACTCCCGTGAGTGACATATACAGGCAGGTGCCGGCATCCTCCTGGTGAGGAGAAGGCAAAACATATGGGAGAAGCTCGTTGTAGCCACCCAATTCACGAGTGTCTTTAATGACTTCTGGCTTGTAGCTCGCTGGTGTCGCCAAGGCGCGGGATGGACTGCAGAGTAAAGCCAGCATCCATGGAATCAAAACCACCGAAAATGATTTGATTATACCAAACATCTACCCTGCTCCTCCTGCGTTCAAGGCCGGACTCTAATCACAATGACCGGGCAGGCTCAAGCACAGCCTTCAAGTGTGCTCCGATTCTTCCGATATTCTCCTCATATTCGCGGTTTGATTGGCTTCGATTTGAATGAAAGGGGCCAGAAGTGAAATTTTGGACGTGCCTAGCCGCTCTCCTCCTCATGGGCTCGACGGCCTGCAACAAGGATTCATCGGTCACCGAGTTTAAAGAGGAGTCTGACGCGAACGCAGCTGCAAAAAACCTATCCCCTCTCGACACAATCTTGAACGCAGGACTGGCGATAGACTTTCTCGAGCAGTCACACAGCGAGCGAAAATCTTGGCTTGCAAAGAATCTCATCGCACTCGCAGATGCTAACGGAGCTTTGGACAACGCCCCAACGCAACCATGCCAGCTCCCTTTTCAGGAGCAGGGGCAAACCATTCTGCTCAACTTGAATGAGAAATCAGCCTACCCATTGCCAAACGGGCGAGTCCTGTTCTGCCGTGATGGCAAGCTGGCTTGGGCCGGCCAGGATGCCTCGCTGCGTGAAAAAGTTCTTGCAGCGGGAGCTTCTTCTGAAGAGGTCGATAGAGTTAATTTTTACCGTATTCCGATTGACCTCCCAAATTCCTTTGCAAGTCTGAACGCAAAGAATGAAGCGGTTGTTGTTATTTTTGATGGGGTGGCGCAGACCGCGCGGCAGAACTCTCTCGATGTTGAATCTGTTATCACGGGTGTTTTGTTGCATGAAATGGGGCAAATCAACGAACAACGCAAAGCCAAACAGGCCCCGCTGAAAGCCGCACAGGACAGGCTCAAAGCGGCATGCAAAGCGCGCGGCAAATCAGACGATAGCTCGTACGAGCAGCGGATAGATGTGTGCCGAAAAAGCTTGGGAGCTGTCAGCCGTCCTTGGAAATATGCAGCGGATCAATTTATTGTCGACGTTCTGGCCCGAAAAAAGTTTCCACAGACGCTGCGAGCTGCAGACATCTCAATGTATTTCAGGGGTCAATCCGCAACCGGGCGCGACCCTCTTGATGCGCATCCCGATGGCGTGGAACGAGGTATTCAGTTTGAACGAAACCTGGAGCGCGTTGGCGTGCGGTAATGCTCCTCGATCACTCTTCGGAGAGAGACGCGTACTTATGGAAAGCCCGCACAGATCCTGCGAAATGTATCACTATATCCCGAGAACTCTTGCTTAATTTAAAAAAATCTCAATTTATTACCATGAATGTCCGATACGCGGCATATGAATACAGCAAGGTTTATACAATTAAGTTCTGTGTTTGCCTGCACTGCCTTGCTTGCCTGCAAAGCAGCAACCAACTCGCAGTGCCTTTCCACGGGCAGCAGCTCAGTGAAACTCGCACCTGAAGGATCCATCGTCCAAGGTGGATATATTCACTTTGGCGACAAAAGCTGCAGCGCAACATTCGAAATCGTTGATATCACTTCAGACACGATAAATTTAAAGGCATTTTCTGCGCGGCATTGTCGATTCGAGAATGGACTGCAACTCGACCAAGTCAAAGTCAGTTTCCACATTGAAGGATCGAGCAAACGCAGCAAGGGCTATATAAAAAATGTTCCGGCTGAGGAGAGTTTTGTTACCCTCGCCAAATCGGCGGTCACAGAGGTCGCAAAACTCAACCTCCCCGACATGACCGGCCGCTTTCTTTACGCTCTCAGAATTCCCACGCAATACGATCCCTGGGGACAAGCCGTATTCTCGGACAATGCGGAGACAGTGAAAGATCCTGGCTCTGCACCTGATTCATCTCTAATTTGCAACAATCGAGAGATCTTCACTCCATTAGATAATCCCTGGAAGACTCTGACGGAATCGTGCTGGAGCTTTCTGGACTTGGGAACATTTGACATCACCATCAGAAACTCACCCCAATCAGCCAAGGTTTTTTCGGCGCTGAGTCAAGAGCTGATGCAAAAGCAAAAGCGCTTTAATGACTTCATGGCACGAGATGCGGCTCTGAAAACAGATTACCAGCAACATAAAAAACGCATCGACGACACCATGGCTCTCCTGCGCGTCCAAAAAGCGGCTAGCTTGGCTTTTCTGCTCAACTTCGACCTGTGCAAGCCTGCGCTCAAACGAGACGACCTCTGCAGAAATCAGCGAAAATTGATTGAAATCATGGGACAGAATTTCAAATACGTAAACGAGAATCGAGTGATGACAAACATATTCGATTGGCTTGCCGCAACGAAGACCGTTGATGGCGCTCCGATCGGCGCATTGTCGCTCAACGAGCTCCTCGCTGGAAAAAGGATGAAGCTCGAAAATGAGCTTGCGTCATTCGAACAAGCCGAGCAACTCTCAGCGGCGTTTGGTTCAGAATTCACGATACGCCTGAAAGAAAAAACGGTATTCACACTGAATGATTTAAAAAAGATGCTTGAATTCCATTCCCGACCAACGGACATCAACGAGCTTTCACCGGTTATTCTGTTGGGAACAAACTTCTCAACACGCACAAGTTCAGGAGCAATCTCGCAACAGTTCGCGATGATCAATTTGCGCAATATATTCAACGACAGCTCGAAGGTTCGCCTTGTTGATACGCAAGACCACTCTACTTTGCGAGCAAGCCATGGTGTCAGCAAATACGGAACCCTGCGCCTTGCTGCCACCCAGGAAAACCAATTGGTGAAATTTCAGCCTACAGACAGTGGATCAATGCTCCTCTTGAAGGGAGTTGTGCCACTCATGGTTCTCAACACTGTAGATGGTGTAGGAACCTCAGGTGGATCGGCGATTCTTGCGCTGCCGGAGTCCGAAGAGGATCAAGAAGTCATCGCGAGAACTGGTCGCAAAACTGCTCCAGTGGCACGAGGAAGCGGAAACTCGAATTCAACCGTGGAAATTAACAACGGCGGATTTGGTAACGGTGTGAATACAGCTTGCCGCTGATGCGTGTCAGCATTCAGCGGAGATCTTTGAGATCGATCTCGAGACGCTCGGTCACCGTGAAGGCAATCCCCTTCTCGTAATACGCAGCTTCATTTATGAAGACGGCCCAAAGCCCTTCTTCTTGCCAGCGCACGGTCGTGCCATCAAAACCAAGAAAAATCGGATCACCTTTTTTGAGCTCCTGAAAATCGCGATTCTGCAGGTGCGGGTGAATCATGCCCGCAGGCAAGCCATCTGCTGCCCTCGGGTAATCGATGTGCTTCACAAAACGATAAAGTGGAACTTTTTCAGGAAGAGTTAGCATTTCATCGCTGTTTATCTTCTCAATAAAATCGAGACAGCCCTCTACCAAATCAGATGTCTTCCTGACCCATTCAGCATTCAAGACACCGTTTGCAACAGGCCCAATCTCGATAGCAAATCCCCTGGGGCTCAATGAATTCAGAAAACCTGGCCGGCTCCCAGGCTCTTCCCAGAGATACGCATTCACATTTTCGAATCGCTCACGAAGGTAACCCAACAGGAAAAGATTGAATGGCTCCCGATTGGTCAGCACAAGACTCAAACCCATATTGGCTGTGGTGCTGTGCAGGTCAAAAATAGCATCTGGTAATACACCATCACACTTTTCAAGGAGATCATTCTGAATTTCGTCAGCACGTGAAAGCTCAAGTGCGCCGGGATTCGTCAACTCACCGCTGGGACTGAAACTGCGGTTAAGGTCACGCTCTACGTAGCGGCGACACATTTTGAAGGCCGCAGGATTGCTCAGCAACACGTGGGTCGAAAAACTGGTGCGTTGCAGCGACGAAGAATCTCCAGCCCAGTGGCGTGCGAGAAATGCCCCCGTGTACTCGTTGCCATGGGTTCCCCCTGAGACAAGTACATGTTTGAGCTTGTATTGGGTGGGAATTTGCACACGCATTCGAGCTACCCCCAAAAAACTATTGAAATCGGATGCTTTTTAAGCAACGAGCCAACTTATAACGCAAAAAATATTGGGTTGACAGCTCAACCTCTGACCACTATTGAGAACAAAGTCTCAACAACCCCGGCAAGGAGCCACTCAATATGAGAACGAACTTGAAAAACCAGTTCCCACACATCATCACAGCAGGACTCTCAGCAATCGCACTCGGACTGCTCGTCAGCCCATCTGCATTTGCTGGCAAAGGTCATGGCGCACACGAGCACGGAGTGGCTGCGGTTAATGTGGTTGGTGAAGGCAATGTTGTCACAATTCAGCTCCAAGCGCCTTCCGAGAGTATTTACGGCTTCGAACACGAGGCCAAAAAAGAGGCAGACCTCAAGAAACGCGATGCGGCCATTGAAAAATTGAAAGCAAATGCAGACAAAATTTTTGTGCTCGATGCAGCTCTCGGCTGCAAAGTCTCGTCAACAGACGTCAAACCTTTTGTTGCAGAGAGCAGCGAAAGCAAAAATGAAAAAGGCGATTCTCACAAAGGCAATCACAAGGAAGGCACCCACAGCGAGGTGCATGCAACATTCAAATTCGAATGCAGCAAACCCGTTGCCGGCAGCAAACTTGCTTTTGCTGCGCGCAAACATTTCAAATCTCTCCGCACATTAAAAATTCAGGTTCTATCCGGTGAAAAACAGGATGGCGCTACAATCAAAAACGACAAAGGGACTGTTGGTCTCTGATCCGAAAGTGAGCTCAAATGAAAAACCGCCTTCCCGTAACAGTACTCTCTGGCTTTCTGGGCGCTGGCAAAACCACACTGCTTAACCACATTCTCAACAACCAACAGGGAATGAAGGTTGCCGTGATTGTGAACGACATGAGCGAGCTGAACATTGATGCCAAGCTTGTGAAGTCGGGATCGTTCGACGTCAAAAGAGCGGAAGAGAAACTCGTGGAGATGAGCAATGGTTGCATTTGCTGCACCCTGCGCGAAGATCTCCTTGTCGAGGTCAAGAAGCTGGCCGAGGAAGGGCGGTTTGATTATCTCGTGATTGAGAGCACCGGTATTTCTGAGCCGCTGCCCGTTGCGGAAACCTTCACTTTCACCGATGAAGCGGGTCAATCACTGTCTGAATTTGCGCAACTTGATACTCTTGTCACTGTTGTCGATGCTCTGAATTTCAAGCGCCAGTTTCAGGAAGGTCAACTCCTGACTGAAGCAGGCCAGGCACTGAACGAGGAAGATGATCGCAACCTTGCTGACCTGCTCACCGATCAGGTCGAATTTGCAGATGTGATTGTTCTCAATAAATCAGACCTCGTGAATGCAGAAGAACTCAACGACGTGCTTGGTCTTTTAAACCGCCTCAACCCTGAGGCAAAGATCATTCCAACATCGCAATCTAAGGTTGAACTCAAAGAGGTCCTCAATACTGGACTCTTCAACCTAGAAAAAGCACAGCAGGCTCCAGGCTGGCTGAAAACGCTGCGCGGCGAAGAAAAATCCGAAAAAGACGAATACGGTTTTTCAAGCTTCGTTTATCGTGCACAGCGCCCCTTCAACACAGCACGCTTTGCAGAATTTGTTGAAAACGAATCCGAAACTATTGTTCGTTCCAAGGGATTTTTGTGGCTTGCTACCCGCAGCGATTTTGTCGTGCAGTGGGGCCAAGCTGGCGCAAGCTGCCGTCTTGAACCTGCTGGTCAATGGCTTGCAACAACCCCCGAAACAGACTGGGTACTCGCGCCCGATGAACGTAAGGAAGTGCTCTCAAAATGGCATCCGCAATGGGGCGATCGCTCCCAGGAGCTGGTTGTTATCGGGCAGCATATGAACGAGAGCGCCATCCGCTCCAAGCTCGACGCCTGTTTGTTGACTGAAGAAGAACTTGCTGAAGGTGAGATGCTCTGGGCTGCCCAGCCCGATCCATTCCCCGCCTGGTTTGCTCCGCCAGAAGATGCCGGCGAGCTTGAGTGCGACGATGATGACATCGCAACGCGCCAGCAAAACATTATTTCGCTCTTCAAGAACGACCCCGTGGCCTGCGCAATGGAAGGTTTCCATCTCGCGTTGATGTACCGCGAGTCTGGCCGTGTCCACAGTTCATTGCCACTCTTCCGCGCGGCTATCAAAGCTCTGCACGACTTTCCCGATGAGCGTTGGATGCTTTGCGATGCCTACAACATTTATGCCTCATCATTGCTTGAAGCCAACGACGCGCCGCGTGCACGGATCGTGCTGAATGAAGCACTGGGTGTTGCCAAAGACTCAGAGCTGTTGGCGTGGGAAGCGAATTTCCTTGGCCTTCTCGGCCGCCTAGAAATGAGCACTGGATTCGATTTGGCGGGCGCACGGCGCATGCTTGAGCGAGCATTGGGAATTCGTAAAGAAAAACTCTTCCTCAAAGAGGATGAGTGTCAGGATCTCGTTGATGCGCTCGCAGAACTCGATGCACTCAACAAAGCTCGCAAAACGACCTTATCTAAAGAATAAGTCCAACGGAATTTGAGCGATGATTGATACCAAGAAAGAAAAACGCAAAACCCATCAGCAGGCTCTCATTCGGGGGCTGTTCCAAACATCGGAACGGCCACTCTCTGCGCAAGAGCTGCTCGACATCGCTGTAACGATTCAACCAGGAATCGGGATGGCAACTGTGTATCGCGGGATCAAAACCCTAATGGAAGACAACTTCATCACCCAGGTTGAGATCCCGGGCACATCTCCTCGGTATGAGCGCACTGCAGCGCGCCATCATCATCATTTCCTCTGTAAGAAATGTGACAAAGTGTTTACGGTGGGCGGCTGCGCGGGACATCTCGACAAGCTCATTCCGCCTGGTTTCGTAATGGATTCACACAAAATTGTTATCGAAGGTAGATGTATGTCCTGCACTCCTGGACATTAATCACGTTCAAAATCAACACGCACGGCATGCACTTCTCCGCCAGGAACGGCAATAAATCGAATCTTGTTCGCAAGTGAATCACGGAAACCAATGCAACCTGCAGAGTTGTTGACTTTAATGAAGCGCACTCCCCTCAGGGTTCGACACTCCCTCTCTGCGGCTGACGTCGAAATCCCCTCACCTGCAAAACCAAGATTTTTATCCAGGCGCGGGTCGGGCTGTCCCAAAAAGTTTGAGGCTCTGTGCACTGGTACAATGGTTTCAGTGTAACCACTTTCAGACGCCATACAGCGCCCCATTTCGATTGTGGTGGCAAGAAGATGGATGCCGCCAACAATTCCATTAGACGTAAGAAGAACACGGCTGCCCGTGAGGTCGTCACGTAGGGCATTGATTTTCGCTGGCTTCAATCTGCAAAAAACCTTGCCCGACAGGTACCCATCGCCCTCGGGATCGATCTTGAATTGGAGTCGCCAAGATTCCTTGTTGAGCTCAGCCTGTGTGGCACGCAGAGGAACGATGCTGCCAGAATCATCCCGATTGAAGCCATAGAAGTGGGTTGCCCGCCAGGTTCCTGTGATCGGAAGAGCGCCGCTGCTCCCTGCGGACAGTGCATCGGAGTCGTTCCCGGTCGAGTTGGCTCTCGGGCTGTAGCATGCAGTGGTTGCAAAGAGTGTCGAAACAAGAATCAACGACCGAAACATGGGCTCCTCCTTGGCGGAAAAGACGTTCCGGTTCCTGCATAAGCAAAACCTACACCAAACTTAAATATCCGAATTTACAAAAAAATAAGGCCCCCTCGAATATGAAGGAGCCTGACACTGTCGAATAATTTTACAGTTACCTGAGGTTGCAGGCCGGGGAACTGACCGCGAACTTGGGCAATGGAGCCACGCGCAGAGTCACGCGCTGATTGGCTGCGTTGGTCGGGAAGCCCACGTAAACAGAGTAGGTTCCGGAACGTGTGAAGGAGTCGATCATCTGAAAGTTGCCGTCACTGGTCACTTCGGAGACAAGCTTCCCTTGAGAATCGACCACCAAAAGCGCCGCCCGGGGCGCCAAACCAGGAAGGTGAGTCGCGAGACAAAAGGCGACCATGCTACCCGATCCCACGACAACAGAAATGCGGGCAGCAGGGACGGCGTTGAAGCAGTATTCACCAGCGAAACCACTCTGGGGAAGGTTGGTCATGCATGCGCCAGATTCGGCGACCATGCTCAGGGGCTGCGATCCTGCGTCAACGCTCCAGTTCTGCGTGACGTGGGAGGCCAAAGCAGATTCCGAAGGCTCAATCCCATGACCACAGCCAATAAGAGCCAAGAGCAGAGATGTGAAAATCAGGCGCGCAGCAAACATAACAATCCTCACAGAGAAAAAGTTTCGCATGTCGTCGATGACGCGAGACGCCGTAGGCAACTTGGGGGAAGTAACTTGCTACGACCTTTTTTCCAAGAGAAAATTGCATTAAATAAGAACTTTTTTATTTATTAAAGGGCTATTTTGAATGACCGGCCAACAGACTAAGCAAAAGGCCGCGCTTGAACCCCGCGCCATTCGAAAACCACGTTGTCAGCGAGCAAGCGGGCTTTATTGAACTGTTCTTCGGTTCTGACCGTCCAGACCATCAAGGGCATGCGCGCACGAATCTGCTTCGAGAGTTCGGGGGTCAGGTCGTTGATGTTGTAGCTCACAAATTCACACGCCGGAGCCACACCCTCCACAAGCTGCGAAAGTCCGTGCATTTGTTCGGGTGTCATGAAAGCGAAATCGGCATCCTTGGAGTGATCGCACGAAATGAACCCGACAGGCCAACCATCGCTCGACTTGCGAATGCGCATCAGCTCTTCAACGGTAAAAGGATTGAAGCTTTTGAGAGCCACAGGACCGCGATAGTTCTCGAGGAGCCGGGCCACACGACTTTCAAGACGCCCGTCGGTCTGAATGCCAAACCGTGTGAACGATTTGAGCTCGATAATGAGAGGACGCATTCCCTGCACAGCTTCCAAAACCTGCGCCAAAGTTGGAATGCACTCGCCCGACTGCCGCAAAACCATATTTTGCAGCTCTTTCGCACTCAGCTCAGTGAACAACTTATTTGTCCCGCACATACGATCGAGCGAATCATCGTGAAAGACCATCACCTCGTTGTCTGCTGAGAGCATGATATCCATTTCGGACGCAAACCCGAGCGCAACTGCCTCAGCAATGGCTCCGCATGAGTTTTCAGGATGTCGCCCTGCGTTGTCGAAATAACCGCGGTGCGCAATTGGAAATGCAGTGAGCAGCTCCAGGTTTCGAACGGTCATGGCTGTCCCTTTAAATCTGCCTTTGTTTCGAAAAATGAAATGGTGCGCTCAATGACCCTCGCGCGGATGTCGTCGCGCTCTTGGAGCAACTCGTGCTGGCTGCGGCGCTCAATAGCGAGCACACATTTCTCGCCCAGATAACGCAAATAACGATGTGCGTTGGGCTTCACGACCTGATCGGCACCTGCCTGCCACACGAGAAGGGGTGTTTGCATTGCCCCCACAAAACCAGCCGAGCGCAACTTGCGCGACACCTGTAGAGCCTCATGGAGCCAACGGTAGCTCGGAGATCCCAAGCGAATTTGCGGGTACATCGAAAACAGAGAACGATTCCAATCGCGCCGGGCCGCCGAATTGGTGAGGTCGAAGCCATAGCCATCCGCTTTGAATTCGGTGCCGCCGGGAATGTATTCTTTGTCGCGACCTGCCCTGAGGCCAGCCGCCACCATCAGCGAGACCACCACCCGGGGATAGGGCTTCAAAACCAGATCAACCATGGGCGCAGTAAAGGCCGCGGCATCAACCTGCGTGCGGGTCTGGTTCATCCACAGCGTGCTCACTGCAGCACCCATAGAGTGTGCCAACAAAAAGAACTGCTTTTTTTTGTGTGGTGCGAGGATACGATCGTGAAAAATGGACAGGTCGTTTACATAATTCTGAAAATTTTCAATCCAACCAATTTGTGTATCGACAAGTTCGCGTTGTGAAAAGCCCTGGCCGCGATGATCGTACATCCAGACATCAAAACCGCGAGTGAAAAAATCATAAGCCACTTCTGCGTACTTGGCGTGTGATTCATTGCGGCCAGCCACAATCAGGAGCGTGGCGTGCGAGCGCTCATTCCGCCAACAACGTGCAGAAAGCATCACACTGCGCGAAGCTTCGAAGTCGTGAACTTCTGCGCTGCAGTAAAAAGGCTGAAAATATTTTTCGTGGAGCTGAGAGAGTTTGCCCTCGCGCCCGAGCAGCGGCAGCACAGGATATTCCGAAAGGACAGCTGTGGCGCCCGCCGAAGGGGAGTGGTCGACCTGAATGTGACTCGAGTGTGCAAACATCATGATAAAGGAGCATAGCCCCCGGCACGGCAAACTTCAATCCACACCGGGGAACAACATCAAGCGAAGATCAGTGCTGACATCCGCTGTTTGAGGCAACACTTTCCCGCCCCACACAGGAGGTCAGCCAGTTTTTAATTTTGTCGTTCTTAGGAGAGCAGTCGGCAATCACCTGGAAGGCGGGGCCGCGCACCGATGAACCCAGCGACACGGCAACTGAAACGCTGTTTCCCGAACCATCAAATGGAGCCCAGAGTGTTCCACCGGCAGCAATCGTGCGTCCGGTCATGCCCGGAATGGCGGAGTGATACGACAATTTGCCTTTCACTTCTGCTTCATCAAATACAAACATTGGACGGAGATAACTCACCGGTGAAGGCTCGGAACCTACCGAGAATGCCGGAGCGCTGTCCATCGATACACTGCTGAATTTAACCTCACCTTGGTTTGCATCCTTCATGTGGGCCGCAAGACCAAGAATGTACTGTGCCTTGGGTGCGAGAGCTTTACCGTCGGAACCTGCCTGACGCCAAATCACATCTACTGCGCCATTCTCGCCACAATCGTAGATGCGCTCATGACGGAACTGAACATCATAACTCGCTGGCCGACCTTGAGGTCTGAGATCCACAGCTGCGCTTTTGGTGGGTGTTGCAACAGGTGTTGGCTTAGTCACATTGCTCGACTGTGTTGCAGCATTGAATGTGCGTGGTTTGCAGCTCACAAGAACAAGTGAAGCCAACGCAAGCAATCGCAAAGAAAAGCTATTCATTCTCCCCATCTCCCATTGGCGAAAGGATTGATTGTCCCGAAAATATTGTTCATTCCATTGAAAAGAAATCAAATCACCCTAAACTCTACGTCTCTGGCATTGAAGCGCATCAGCGTTATGCCAAAAAACAGACGTGTCCAGGCCGAAGATGGGAGATACGGCAATGAAGGTAGGGATTATTTCAGGAAGTCACCGCATCAATTCACAGTCGATGAGAGTCGCAAATTGGATTGAAAAACGTCTGGGGGCTCTCGCCCTAACTCAACGCATCTACACTCTTGAACTCGCCACTACGAATTTGCCGCTCTGGGATGAAGGCCTATGGAACGGTGAAGAAAAGTGGAAGAGCATCTGGAGCAAGCACTCACAGGAACTCATCAGCTGCGATGCGTTTATCTTTATCGCGCCTGAATACGGTGGAATGGTTCCACCTGCGTTGAAGAACCTTTTTCTCCTGTGCAGTAACCAAGAGCTTGCGCACAAACCAGCCCTCATTGTTGGCGTGAGTGCAGGGCGTTCGGGAAGCTACCCGATCGTCGAGCTGCGCATGAGCGGCTATAAAAACACACGTGTATGCTACCTACCCGACCACATGATCATCCGCGACGCAGAGAAAATGTTTGCGGCTGAAGAGCCACGTGACAAATTTGAGGCTGCAGACAGAGCACGCCTCGACTACTTCCTGCGTGTTCTGAAAGAGTACGCAAAAGCACTGTCTTCAGTGCGTGCAAGCGGAATCATTGATACAAAAAATTTCCCCAACGGGCTTTGAATGGGAGCTCAGCTCCAAGAACGCTCCACCATCTTTTCTGGGAGAATGACCAATGAGCATGAATGAAACAATTAAAAAAACCTTAAATTGGCGCTATGCGGTTAAGAAGTTCGACGCGACCCGCAAAATCAGCTCCGCCGACTGGGATGTGCTCAAGGAGTCGCTGCGTTTGAGCCCATCTTCCTATGGGTTGCAACCTTGGAAATTTATCACTGTGGAAACTCCCGAGCTCCGACAAAAGCTGCGCGATGTCTCGTGGAAGCAATCTCAGGTCACCGACTGCTCGCATTATGTTGTACTCGCCTACAGGGAGAAAGTTGATCCTGAATTCATCCGCAAGAACATGATGAAAATTGCACAAGTGCGGCAGGTTCCGGTGGAATCTTTAGCTGGCTTCGAAAAGGCCATTGTCTCCGACATTGTGGAAGGACCACGATCGGCCATGATTGAGCCTTGGGCACAGCGACAAGTTTACATTGCGATGGGTTTTCTTCTTGAAACAGCTGCACTCATGGGTATTGATTGTACACCCATGGAAGGGCTTGATCCGAACGCCTACGATACACTCCTAGATTTGAAGGGAAGTGGCTGGAAAACTGTTGCAGCCGTAGCGCTCGGATACCGTCATCCGGAAGACCCCTTCTTGAAGCTGACAAAAGTTAGGTTCGACGACAGCGAAGTTTTTGAAGTGCGCTGATTGCAAAGCATCTGTGGGCTTCCAAGAATGAAAGAAGGTGACAGGCATGATCTCCGATCCACTGCTCTTGAAAATCTCGACCGTGTTGTTCGCATGCGCAGTTCTTCACACCTTCTTCACCAAGCAGTTCAATCAATGGGCGAGAAAATTCCCCGAAGGCTCAGCGCGTGAGAACCTCTTCCATTTTCTGGGTGAGGTAGAGGTTGTCTTTGGCATCTGGGCTGCAATCTTTGTCATGGTGCTTGCGATTTCCCAGGGAACACAAAACGCTGTCGCATACATGAATCAGGTGAATTACTCAGAGGCGGTGTTTGTTTTTGTGATCATGTGTTTGGCATCCACTCGCCCAGTCATGCAGGCTGCAAACCTGCTGATCGACACCCTGGCGCGGCTTCTACCCTTGCCAAGCGGAGTTGCATTTTTCCTAACCGCACTTATTGTCGGGCCCTTGCTGGGTTCGCTCATCACCGAACCTGCCGCTATGACTGTTGTGGCGTTGATGCTCCGCGACAGGCTGTTCTCTCAAAATATCTCTCTTAAATTACGGTATGCAATTCTCGGGCTGCTCTTTGTGAACATCTCGATTGGTGGCACACTGACCCACTTTGCCGCACCTCCAGTTCTGATGGTTGTGAATGCCTGGAAGTGGGATTTGGCTTATGTCTTCCAAAATATCGGCTCGCGCTCGTTGCTTGCAGTTTTGCTGGGAACATTCATAACAGCAATCGTATTCTGGCGTGAACTTGCACGCATCAACATTCCAGCTGCAAAAGAAAACAGAAAAGCAGCACCCCTTTGGCTCACTCTCATTCACTTTGGCATCATGACTTTGACCATCGTCTATCATTCGCATATCGCCTTTGTGCTCCCACTTTTCCTGCTTTTCATTGGGATGGCAGAGGTCACGCATGAGCATCAGAACCCGCTCAAAATCCGCGAGAGTTTGCTCGTTGGATTTTTCCTGGGTGGGCTCGTGACTCTGGGAGGGTTGCAGGGCTGGTGGCTCAAAGACATCGTCGCCGCATTAAATTCAAAAGCACTCTTCCTCAGCGCAACAGGTCTTACCGCCATCACCGATAACGCGGCCCTCACCTATCTGGGCACACTCGTTCCGAATATCTCGGATCAGGCCAAACTCGCACTCGTGAGTGGAGCTGTGGCAGGCGGCGGACTCACCGTTATCGCCAACGCTCCCAATCCGGCGGGGTATGGTATTTTGCAGAAATCCTTTGGGGCAGATGGGATCAGCCCACTAGGACTTTTTCTCGCAGCGTTGCCTGCCACTCTTCTTGCTATGTTTATATATATAATATCATTGCCATAAATAGGCCATTTGCACTCCCTGATGAGATGTGTCACGAAACCTCTCCCTGATCTCTATGGAGAGCACTACCATGTTGAACAAAAATCAATTCAAAAGAACATTGCGCTCGGCCCTGACCCTGCTGGGAGCAGCAATCCTGAGCGCCACCGCATCTGCACAACAATCCCCATCGGTCGTCGATGAATTTGCGCAATTGCTTCTGGGCACTTTCGACAGTTCCACTCAAGCAATCGATGATTCCGATTACCTCGATGTTACGGTGCAGCACTGCACAGTGCAGGTGAAAGAACTTCCTGCGCAAGTGGCCTCGGGAAGGTTCCTTGCACTCAGACAATCGGTGAGCACATCGGCCGATCCTTACCGCGTGCGCATACTGCGTGTTTTCGGCTCAAGCGAAAAAGATGCTGTTAGCACGTCGTCGTTTGCACCTCGACCCGGTGTTGATTTCAGTGATCTGTGTCTCAAGCCAGAATCAGAACGTGTGGTTTCATTTGCTGACCTGAGCGAAGAACGCTGCACAACGACTGCAAAAAAGGATGCCGACGGATCCTTCGTGGGTGGCACAACCGGTGAAGGTTGCCCAAGTACACGCATGGGCTCCGTACGCATGACCAGCGAAGTGCGCCTGAACAACCTGGGGATGAGCACGTGGGACAGGGGCTGGGATGCACAGGGAAATCTTGCCTGGGGACCAGCAAAAGGCTCCTATCGTTTTGAGCGTGTAAAAGCGCAGGATGTGCGTCTTGCTCAGCTTTCAGCCTTCTTTGCAGGAAAATTTTCGAACGCAGAGCAAGTTGCAGCCGACCCCAAAAACTTCACGCCTGTAGAATACGAATTCTGCCAGATCGATTTCGCCGACGAACCGCTGCGCCCAGGTACGCGACTCATGCTTGCTCAACAAACCGTGACCACACCGGCACGTGTCTTCAAACGCAACCGTATCTATGAATTCTTCAGAAACGAAGATGGTAAAATCGCGGTGCGCACGAACCCATTCAATGAAACTTCTGTGCCGCAGGACATCTGCAGCCGCCCACTTGAAGAGCGGCGTGCCCTCCCCAAAGACATTCTCACACAACGCGATTCATGCGTGCTGACATTCGATTGGAACGAGGTCGAACAGAGTTTCGTGGGTGGCACCGCTGCAGAAGGTTGCGCCAGCAACTTCCAAGGCGCAGTGAAGATGACCATCGAAGAGATCATCAAAGACGGCCTGATTCAGCCCTGGGAACGCTGGTTCAATGCACAGGGCGAACAAGTGGCCGGCTCAAAGGTCGGGCCCTACATCTACAAGAGAAAGTGAGCGCACTCAGCGCGCAACAAAGAAAGACGCGCCATTCTCATCGCGGCCGTTGCTGAAGCGGCAGCGGAACATCTCGTCCATCTTGATGGCGTAGTCGCGCGGGTCAAGGTAAGCCACTTTCACCATGACTTCGCCGTCATCGTATGCACGCACGCTGCCATAGTTCAGGACAAACCCACGGATGGAAATGAGTTTGGTTTCTGATGCGGCCAGGTACGTGCGTTTGTCTTGACGCTTTCCCGTGATGCCAGGACCGAACTGTTCCCAGGTCTCGAGTTTCATTCCACCGACAGCATCCATCCCATTCTTTGCAGACCCGTAGCAGCTCATGGGTTTGCCCGGAGCGGCAAGCTTGCAGGCAGAATCAGATGTCTGCTCGTCTGGATTCGCGACGTTGCCCTCAACGAATTGCTTCAGAAAAAGAAACTCACATTTCTTATAATCAAAAACACCGCGCACTGCCTTGCCGGAAGAGAGTGTTGCAAACAGATCTGCGTAATTCGAAATTCGTTTTTCCATGCCCGCCACGATGGCGTCAGTCACGGGTTTCCAGGGGTTGTTAGGCTGAGCCTGAGCACTGGCGTTGGTACCCAGCAAAGCAGCGCCCACAACGATGAGCGGCGCAATTGGAGAACGATGATTCATGAGAGCCTCTCGGGGTTGAGGCCGGCCCGAACAGGAGCAAAACCAAGTGTTCTCTCCCCCTCGCCGACACTGCGGGGCGTCTAGCAGGGAGCCCTCCCTGGAGCAAGATTCAGACACCTGTGTTTAATCCTTGGACACTTTCAATGGCACAAAATCCCAAGAAAATGCGCTTTTTCAATCCAAAAAAAAGACTCCACCTGGCACGCTCTTTGCGGTACGAGCGCAGCCGTTGGCGAGAGCCACACCTCACGGGAGAGTCGAAAATGAAGAAACTGACCCGCAATCTTTTTTTGGCGTCCATGGCCCTGACCACCGTTGCCTGCGGCTCACAGCAGGACAGAGTTGAGTCGAAACCTCAAGAGTGGGGAACTTCGGTGGCCGCGGGGCAGGCCGAAGCAGAGAAACTTCGTAACCTGACTCTGGAAGAAGAATACAAATACGGTGCTGATTTCGATGCCGCAATCAAGGATCCTGCGCGCGCAAAAGAGACCGGACTCACAATCAAAACCTTGGAAAATCATCGGGCAACAGCCTATGTGCGCAGCATTGGCCAGCGCCTTGCGTTCGCGTCATCGCGCAACGACATCACCTATACGTTCCAGGTCGTTGAAGACGACTCCATCAACGCTTTTGCCACCATGGGCGGATATGTTTACATGCACACGGGGTTGCTCAAAGCAGCTGAAAATGAGGCCCAAGTTGCAGGTGTCATGGCCCACGAAATCGCACACATTGCTCGCAAGCACGCTCTGCAGTCGATGGCACATCAAGCTGCTTTGGGCGGTTGGGTAAAAGGTGTGGGCGGTGGTCTCGGCGGAATCATGATTGGCCTCACATCAGCTGTACTCTTTCAGTTGCCACGCAGCCGAGGATTTGAATTTGAAGCCGACAACTTTGGTTTCGCAAACATGAGAACCTCTGGCTACGCTTCGGAGCAAATGCTCTATTTTTTCAAGAATGTTCTCGGCAAAGATGAACCAAATAGTGGTGGGCGCCGCGACTGGCTCTCCACCCACCCCGACACTGCACGGAGAGTCGAGGCATTGCGCCAGAAACTCACGCCCGCAGACAGCAACGGATACGGACTCAGAAGCGCAGATCACCGCGCTATTATTCAGGGGCTCTGAGTAGAGTTCGACTCATGAACTCCGACCCACGAGGAGGCGTCTATGTTGAAGCAGCCACTGCTCGTTCTGACAGCCGCATGCTCAAGTCTTTTTGCTTTCGGATGCGCTCCTCGCACCTCGGCTTCTGAACCCACACAAGTTCAGAGCCTACAGGTCAAATCTTTTGCTCTCATCAACGAAGAAATCACCAACACTATTGCCCAACAAATGCAACTCAAGTGCAATTCGTTGTTCGCAACAGAGAGTGGAAGTCTTCAACAATGCAATCGAGCCGCAACGCAAATGGCTCAATTTTTGGATTTCAACTATATCCGTCGCAGTGACGGCCAAGGCGCATTTGTGTTCATGCAACGCCGTTTGAATGAAATGCTGACCGACCGCACCGAGCTTGAATTCATCAGTAAACTCACGATCGCCGCAGAGGATGCACTCTACCTCAACAAGAAGCTTGATCTGTGGGAATTCACACTCCGCAACAGCAACAACCGTGTTGATGTGGCCACTGAACGATTGGCAGTTCTGGTTCAAGATGGTGCCGAAACTGCCGCGCAAATTAAATATCTTCTTGTGGCACAACACCCACAAGCACTTCAGCTTGCCCAAATGATATCGACACTTGAAGAGGCATTGAAACAGGGTAAAGCATCAGCCTACCCCGCACATGTTGGTCTTTCACGCACAGCTTTGTATCACTACTACGTGCCTCGCTATCTGGCACAAAAGCTGAACAAAGCGGGCACAGAAGCTGCCATGGCTGCACGCCTCCCCTTCATGTTCAACAGCTCGTATGAAATGCATCAAATTCAAAAGGCTCAGAATCCGCATCTCACACTCAACCACAAGCCTGTCCGAGCAACTGCAGACGCATCACCTGAGCTTAAAAGGTTCCTGGCCAAGTGGAATTCCTATGATGAACTCTACTCTGACTTGCTCGATCACCTCGGCGCTCCGTTCGAAGCCTTCGACGCTCGTGGCCAAGACACCAACATGGAAGACCTTTTTCTAGGCTATGTGGGATGCCTAGATGGTGTCGCGGGAGCAAGGCCTACAAACCTCAACTTCGCGGGATTCTCAGAGAGGTTTTCACTCGATCCTAAAGCGATATTGAAATATAAATAATTGAATATATTAGATTAAAAACCACCCCAAAGACAAAACTCAAAAGACAAACGCAGACATCCGATACGACTTTCATGAGGAGGCGAGATGTCTTTGAAGTTCAAAACATCACAGAGCGTTTTGGGGTTGGGCGGCCTGATGGTGATCACGGCTTGTGGAGCCGCGACGACCAGCAAGACTATGTCGCCACTCTGCTCAAAGAGCCCATCGGTCTCTTCGAAGAAGCCCAGTGGACAGGCACCGTCGAGTTTGAACCTTTCAGCTTCACAGGATCAAACTCAGCCCGCCGTGGGTACAGGATTTTTGGATATCGATAGTACGGACGAAACTGGGCGAAAAGTAACGCGACGTTGCACAATGACCATTCGTCCGATCGACACCAGTGACACAGCTATTCGAGTCTGGACAGCGGGACACTGTGCTTTTGAGCCACACAAAGCCGAATTCAAGAACGCGAAGTATACACTTCAAGTCTATCACAACGGCGGTTATTTCAGCGTGCCTGCCGAGGTCGAGGGTTTTTCTGAATTTGCGAAGTTTTCACAAGCATTAGCGCCATACCTTGTGGTGCTGACTCCGGAACAGAAGGCTCAAGTCTTCAGTGCAGTACCCACCATGAATACAGCGCCGTGTCTTCGTGATGAAGCGACGTTTAAGGGAAATCTCGGTTCACGAGTAAAAGACGTCGCATGCTTCACTCGTGGAGAGCTTCGAGGCCTTAAGACAATTATCTCTCCTGATAAAACCAGCGCGCCGTACGTGACTGAGATATTGAGCCAGCTACGCACACAAAATGAAGAATTTACAAAAATATTCTCGCCAAACTTCAGAGCGGTTGTGCAAGCTTACCATGCATCTCACTTCTCTGAACTACGTCGTCGCGCTGATTTGCGCTCATTTGCTCTGAATTTCAACCAACTCTATTGCGCCGAAGCGAATAAACCCCCTGGAACGAGCACAGTCATCGACGCAACTTCAATCCCCACTGCTAGACAGCTGTGCGCAGCACGCGGACAGTTCTTGTCACTGTTATCAGATAATCTTCCTGAATCTGACCTGAAATTAATGATGGATATAATAAACGACAACTCATCAGACATTAACTCACTCTTTGCGCGAACAAAGGGCTGTAATGGCAAAAATGATGAAACAGTAACAGCAGAAACAGACGTCAATGCCCTTACACCTTGTGACTTCGGAAACATCCAATTTTCATTCTGGAGAAAATGGGTCGACGGAGGCTCTTCTCGCATTGCTACCGCAAGTTACAGAAACCAAAACCTTTTCGGTTTCAATCCGGACACATATTATTCATTTACAACCAACAACCGAGTTAACCAACAAAAAGCAAACGCACCAATCGTGTTTAAGCCTCAAGTCACACCCTTAAATCTGAAAAGTGTTTTGGATCTTGGACTTGAGGTGAATAAAACAGATCACTTCACGATTCTCATCAACTACGACAAGACCAAAGGCGCAGTCAATCCGCAGAAGGGAGACAGTGGTTCGATTCTCTCTATATTTGGCTCAATTCCGGCAGCTCTGCTCTCAACCGTCAACGGTGATGCAACTTCGGGTGGCGCATCGATCACTCCTCTGCCACAGGTGGGAGAGGAAGAAGACATCATTCCGACGCGCTCAAAGTCGAACGCAGGCTGCTAAACCAACCATATCAACCGCAGATGAATGCAAAGAAATTCAAACGTCTCGGTCTGCCAGATGCGCACCGAGGCGGAGCTTCCGAGCTGCCCAGAGCTCTAACGCAGAAAAAAGAAAATGGATCAGCACTCCAAAGGCAGACACAACAAAAAGGGCTGCGAAGAGCTTTGCTGTCTCTTGGTTGTAGGCTGCCATCAGAAGTCGGTAGGCCAAACCCAATTCATGACCACCTGTACCCGCGACAAACTCAGCACCAATAGCACCCACAAGGGCGAGCCCCCCAGAGATACGCACACCATTGAGAATCATGGGCAATGCCGACGGCACTTCAAAATGCCAAAAGCTTTTCCACGGTGAGATCCCATGTAGGCGAAAAAGACGTTGTAGGTTGGGATCGGTGTTCTTAAAGCCTGCATAGGCAGCGCTGATGAGCGGATAAACACACACAAGCCAGGCACAGGCCACCAGCGCAGCGAAAGCATTGTTGCGGAACCATACAATCAAAAGCGGTGCCACAGAAACAACTGGCGTGGTTTGCAACAGAATGGTGAAAGGAAAAATTCCTTCACGCACTCCGCGCGAAACATGCGAGAGAAAACCCAAAGTAAGGCCCGTGAGCAAAGCCAGAGTGAATGACGCGGCCGTGACTTTTGCCGTAAAGAAAAAGCTCTTGAAGAGGGTTCCTGCCTCGAAAAAAAGGACCTGCATGACGCTTATTGGTGTTGGTAGCAACCAGGCAGGAACGGAAAAGAGCTGGCATCCAACTTGCCACAACACAATCACAACGAGCACAGTCAGCACACTACGCATGAGCTGCTTCCTTCGTGTTGATTTGCCAGAGCGCACGAATGGCAGAGCGGATGTCGGAAACCTCTTTGGAATCTCGACGAATCGATTCAGTACTTGAGAAATCGCTGACACGGAGCTCGGCAACGATTTTACCGTCAGGCGAAAAAACCAGAATCCGCTCGGCCAATAAAGCAGCCTCTTCCATATTGTGCGTCACCAGCAAATAACTCAGCTCGCTCGAGCGGTACAACTGAAGAAGATCGTCTTGAAGTTTTTCACGCGTGAAGTCGTCAAGCGCAGAAAAGGGTTCATCGAGAAGCAACAGGCGCGGAGACATGATTAAGGCTCGTGCAAGAGCGACACGCATCTTCATACCACCGGAGAGCTGATCGGGAAAAGCACCACGCCGTTCCCACAAACCAACGCGTGTGAGCACATCACGCAGCTTTTGCTCCGCCTCAGATTGCAGCTGTGATGAGGAGTTTAATGAAAACAACAACTGAACGTTTTCGGCAACGGTTTTCCAAGGAAGCAAAGAAGGCTCCTGGAAAACAATCGAAACATCGCCGGGCTGCAGAGTGCTGTTGAGTGTGCCTTCCGAAGCTGGAAGCAAACCTGCGAGCAAGCTCAAAAGTGTACTTTTTCCGCAACCCGAGGGACCAAGCAATGCAATGCGGTCGCCTCTGCAGACCTCAACAGAGACGTTGGAGAGAATCTTGCGATTCCCAATTTTAACTCCAACATCCGAGCAATTAACAAGAACATCAATTGACGATTTTTGAGCCATCAAGGTGCCTGCGACAAAAATTTAAGTGTGTACGCCTTATCGAGGGCTAAGTTATCCGGAAACAAACCTCCATCAACCAGGCTCCGGTAAAACGCTGTCCAGCGCTCTGCAGTCATGGCTCCAATTCCCAGAGTCTTGGCATCACCAGAATCCACAAGCCCCATCTCTTTCATCTGTGTAAATCCATATTGCAGCAGGTCATCCTGCATTTCGGGATTCAACTTCTTAATGGCTGCGAAGGCGGGTTGAGGATTTGCGAGATAACTTTTCCATCCTGCAATAGATGCAGAAACAAACTTTTGTACCAACTCTGGATTTTTTTCAACGAGTTCAACCCGAGTTTCGATCGTGGTTGCATAGGGTAGATAACCATGATCAGCCAAATAAAAGACATTCGGTTTTTTGCCGAGCTTCTTCTCGATGGTGAACGGCTCGGATGTTCCATAGCCCTGCTGAATTGCCTGTGGGTCGGCCAGGAAAGGTGCAATATTGAAGGTATACGGGCGCTTCTGTTCGTCGGTGTAGCCGAATTTGGCCACGAGAAAGGGCCAATAAGATGTGTTTGCTGTTGCCGAAACCAGAATTGGCTTTCCCTTCATGCTCTCAAGCGAATCGTGACCCACGCCCGGATGGGAAATCAAAACCTGAGGATCCTTTTGAAACATGGCCGCAACCGTGACAATGGGAATATCCTGGCTGACCGCACGAACCGCCTCAAAGCCGCTCCCCATGAAGAAATCTGTACCACCACTCATGAGCAAGATGGGGCCGTTGACCTGGGCATTGCCCTGGCGGATCTCAACATCGAGGCCAACCTTTTCGTAGAGCCCCTCTGCAGCCGCTTGAAAGAAACCACCCTGTTCGGCCTGGGCAAACCAGTTGGTCGTAAAAACCACTTTGGTGAGCGCGGCCGGTGCCACATTTTCTGCTTGAATGGGTTTGCGATTTAACATCACTGCCACAGCAATACCCAATAAAACCAGCACCAGAGCAGAAAAACCCAGAACCAATTTATTCCTCAAAACGTTGAATTCAGACTCCACAAGCATACGCGCCTCCGCTACAACTATAAGCTTTCATATCTCCAGATTCATTTTCAATTTCAACCCTAATCCGGTACCAGACGGAATTTGAAGGCGCGCATTATCGTTATGATAAGGACTTGCTTCGGTCACCCGCTGCTGCAGAAAAAACGGTGTATCGAGATCGCACCACTGGATGGCCCCTGTCCCGCACACTGCATACAGTGATGCAGTCATTGCAATTTCACTTTCAACCATGCCACCAATCATCAAAGGTATCCCAAATCGGCGAGAGATTTCCGCAATTAAGAGTGACTCACGCACACCCGATTTCATGAACTTGAGATTGATCATGTGTGCACATTTATCGTTGATCAGACGTATCGCATCTTTCACGGTTTTGACAGATTCATCGGCACAGACGGGAATCGGTAGAGTTTCAGATAATCTCGCCATTCCAGAGAAATCGTCTTCTGGGAGCGGTTGCTCAAAAAACAAAGGTTCAATTTGCCGTGCCATCAGTTCTGCAACAAGACGCTTCGCAGATTCCACCCCAAACCCCTGATTGCCGTCGAGACTCATTTTCAAAGTATTGGAAGCACACTCTCGGAGGGTGATGATGCGTTCGATATCATCCTGCAGCGACCCGTCGCCCACCTTTACCTTCACGTAAGGAAACTGCGCGTGTGCGAAGTGATTCCAAAACCTACGTACCTCCGAAGGTGGTAGGCAGGGTAGAGTGATGTCGGTTTCAACAGCTTGAAGGCCCGCACGACCCCAGAGTTTCCAGAGAGGAACATTAAGCTGTTGGGCGTGGATGTCCCAAAGTGCAATTTCAACACCTGTGCGGGCCGAGGGAGCATACCGAAATGCAGGCCAAAGTTCATTGTGCAACTTCTCGAGCGCAACGGCAGGAGTGAGAGCTGCCAGCTCAGCCAAAATCTGCTGAGCAGCATTAAGAGCGATGTCTTGGGTGTCGCCTGTCAGAACCGGGAACGGAGCCGCCTCGCCCAATCCCACATTACCTGCGGAATCTGCAACGGTCACAAGAACATTTTCAACCTTTTCAACACTTCCCTTGGAGATGTTGAAGGGCAGATGAAGTGTAGATTCAAGGCGAAGAACCTGGCATTGACGCAATGCAAAAACCATTTAAATGCATCTCCTCGATTGGAAGAGCAGTTTACACGAATTCAGGCACTGTGCCGCGTGAGCAGAGCGCCAACAGACTGCCATTCACCGTAACACAACTCCAATTCTCAGACTCTGTGTGGTACGTTTCAGGATCTCATCAGGAGGCTTCATGAGCACAACAATACAGCTCAACCGTGAAAAAACTGTGCTCATTGTTCTTGCTGCCATTCAATTTGCCCACGTCATGGATTTCATGGTGATGATGCCCCTGGGGCCTCAGCTCATGAGAATTTTTGGGCTGACCACATCCGAATTTGGGCATATTGTTTCGGCCTATGGAATCAGCAGTGGAGTTGCGGGACTCCTTCTTGCTCCCTACCTCGACCGCTTTGATCGCAAGAACTTTTTGAAATTTTGTCTTGTTGGTTTGTTTCTTGGAACAATGCTGTGCGCAGTTGCTCCGAGCGCAGCAGTGTTGATGCTTGGACGGTGTCTTGCAGGCTTCTTCGGGGGCATTCTGGGCGCGCTGGTGCAGGCGGTTATCTCGGACATCTTTCCGCCGGAACGCCGCGGATCCGCTCTGAGCCGCGTGATGCTGGCCTTTTCCATTGCTTCGGTTGTTGGTGTTCCCGCAGGTTTGTTTTTTGCAAACTCATTCGGCTGGCATGCGCCTTTTCTGATTGTCAGCGGCCTTCTTCTCGCTCTCCTCGTGGCAACACACCTCTATTTTCCTTCGCTGACAGGACATATGAATCCGAGAGTGAGTGTTGCTGCTCGAATTAAACAAATGCTCCATTTCTTTGTTGAGAGAAATGCAATTCTCGGATTCCTGGCTACAGTGTTTATTATCTTGGGCCAGTTTATGGTCATTCCATTCATCAGTCCCTATTTGGTGAACAACCTCGGATTTGGTGAAGAGAACTTACCCCTTCTGTATTTACTTGGTGGCATCGCAAGTATCTTCACTGTGCCACTCATCGGCAAACTTACCGACAAACACACGCCATTTAAGGTATTCCCCATAGGCCTGCTCATCTCGATTGTTCCCCTCTTTGCACTCACCCATCTCACCACCTCGAATAAATTCTACATCCTTGCAACCACCACGATGTTCATGGTCTGCATGGGAGGGCGCATGGTGCCGTTCATGGCATTGCTCACGCAGGTGGTTGAGCCTCAGAAACGCGGCACCTATCTGAGCCTAACAGCATCGATCCAGGCACTTGCACAGGGTAGCGCCGCATTGCTTGCAGCAGCTATCGTTGACACTGGAACTCAAAGAGAACTGATTGGCTACGGAACAGCCGGATGGCTGGCCGCAATCTTCAGTGTGATGACAATTTTGTTGGGTTGGCAAATCGCAAAAGCCGTAGGGCGTTCATCACAACAAACACACTCGAAAATGCCATCGCAGCCGCAGCCCACATCGGAGTGAGGCGCCCTGAGATGGCCAGTGGAATAAGAAGAATATTGTATCCAAATGCCCAAACGAGGTTCTGAGCAATATTTCTGAAGGTCGCTTTAGAAAGGCGCAGGGCCGTAATGATATTCGACAGACTGACCTCGCGCAGAGTGACTCCCGCTGTCTGCTGGGCTGCATCGGTACCACTGCCCATCGCAATGCCAACATCAGCCCGCGCCAGGGCCGGCGCATCGTTGATGCCATCTCCCACCATCGCAACGCGCTTACCCGCATGTTGCAAACGAGCAATGTACTCGGCTTTCATCTCTGGAGTTTGCTCTCCCCTGCTTTCGAGCCTCAACTCCTGCGCAAAATACTCCACAACTTGATTCCGGTCGCCTGAGGCCAGAACAGGCTCAATGCCCATGCTCCTGAGCTCATGCAGCAACGCATGAGCATCTGAGCGTAGGGTATCGGAGAGTGCAAATGCGAATTGTGGGCGTTCATCGAGAGAGCAGAGGATCCAGGTTGCCGTAGAATGCAAAGGCAAACGCGACACGATGTCTTCCGTAGCCTTTCCTATACGCAATGAATGCCGCTGCCCGGCCCACAACATTTCCGCACGCACGCCTTCGCCAGTTATTTCTCGGTGCTGACTCAGTTGCACATCGCTTTGAAGAGGTAATTTATTTTTTTCAATCCATTCCACGATTGCTGCTGCAATGGGGTGCTGTGAAATCCTTTCGAGGTTGCCTACAGCGCTCAGCAGCACTTCGCGCGGTACAATTGGCTCGAACTCATGTGCGTAAACGAGCGTGAATTTACCTTCGGTGAGAGTTCCTGTTTTATCGAGTACTAACGTTTCCACCCTGTGCAGGGCTTCAAAAGCAGCAACGTCGCGAAAGAAAAGCCCCAGACGAGCAGCTCGATGTGTTGCAATTGCCACAGCAATTGGAGTGGCCAAACCCAACGCACAAGGACACGCCACAACCAACACCGACACCGCAGCATTGAGGGCTTGGATTTGTTCGGAGCGCAGACCAAGAACCCAAAGCAGGTAAGTAAGAACACTCAGGATCAAAATTGCAGGGACAAAAATGCCTGAGACTTTGTCAACGAGCTTCTGCACCGGTGCTTTGCTGAGTTGAGTGCGCTCCACAAAGGCCACAATCTCACCCAGCCGCGATTGCGCCCCCAGAGTTCGCGCTTCGTACAGAAGCGGTGAGGTGATGTTCAATGCACCAGCAATCACATTTTCACCGGGAGTTTTTGCGACCGGCAGACTCTCGCCCGTCAGCAAAGACTCATCGGACTCAGAAGAGCCTTCGAGCACCACACCGTCGGCTGCAAAGCGCTCACCCACACGGACACGCAGAACATCGCCCGGCCGCAAAAAGCGCACATCGATTTCTTCGACTTCATTCTGACCTGCACCCTTCAACCGCTGCGCAGTGCGCGGCTGAAGCTGCAACAGCGCGCCCAAAGATGAAGTTGCACGCCAGGTCATGCGCTGTTCAACAAACTTTCCGATCAGGACAAACGCAACAATTGCAGCTGCGGTTTCAAAGTAAACAAAACCTTCGCCCCAGATGGTTTGGTACACAGACCAAAGATAGGTGAGCCCAGCACCCAGAGCCACGAGCGTGTCCATATTGGTGCTTTTGTGTTTGATATTACGGATTACATTCAGGAAAAAAATTCGTCCTGGCCCCACCAGCAGCAGTCCGGTGGCGATGGCACTCGAAATCCGCACCCACGGGTTTTCGGCCATGGAGTGCATCATCCCTAAGGCTATCACGGGCAATCCAAGCAGCATGGCCCAAACAAGGCGAGTTCGCGCTGCTTCCTGTTCTTGCCTCTGCAGCTCTTCTCGGCTTAGAGCACCCCCAAAAACATGAGCGCTGAAGCCAAGATCATCTATGATGTGTTGAATATCTTGAACCGAAAGACTTGATTGCACAACAGCAGAGTGACTTGCGAAATTCACCACCGCACGCTCTACGCCGGGCGTCTGGGAGAGAACCCTTTCAATGCGATTCGAGCAACCTGTGCAACTCATCCCCTGGATGGCAAATTCTTGGATGTGCGATTCAACCATGTTGCTTTATCCCTCGGGAGATCCCGCTGCTCAGCAGAAGGTCAGCACCCGGCAGGCCGATTGGGAGTCCCGGGCGGAGGGCACTTATACACGTTCATTTCCTGACCGTCATTAAACTCTAGGGTCAGCCCACCGTGAATCCAAATATAATGGCTCACGCGACGTGGTGGATTAGTTGTTGGGTCGATAGGTGGCAGAATATCAAAACGTGCCCGAGCCAAAAATGCAGTGACGGTCATGTAATCGGGAAGAAAGGCTCCTGCATTTTCTCCGAACAGGCCCTGCAAGAATCTTTGCCGATCGGAAAAATAAACTCCACAGAGCACAGCCCCCCAGTGGTGCAGCGATGCGCGGCGAACCACACCATCAGGTTGAACGATTTGCCTTGGCAACTGTCTCTGCACAATCTCACCCCGGGCGGCGGTGAGAAACTTCACAACCGGGCGGGTTCCAGCCGGGCAAGCAGCAGGACAAATTGCAGCTGTGTTGCCCCACGTGGCGATATCCGTGGGGTGGCGGGGTGGCTCGATAAATCCACCCCCACGAGCTGCAGTCAGCTGAGCTCCAGCAGGGATGGCCTCACATGCATTGACAAAAGCCTGCTGTGGTAGACCCGCTGGATCGAGACCAAATCCGATTCCATCAGTTCGCACACCCGCCACAACCCCGGCCTGAATGTTGCATCTGTAGTTTGCCAAATTGGCGCGATCGCCCGCACCATTGAATTGCAAAATGCACGCCCGACGCTGGTTACCTACATTTGCAGCGATTGAGGTCTGGAAAACACGTCGCACATCACGGAGCAGATTCATCATGTCCGCGTTGGCATCGGCTGCGACCTGAATGGTCTTGGCCGTGGCCATGTAATCACGCAACAGTGATGCAGACGCAACCATGAGCGCAACAGTGAGAGTCATACCGATCATCAATTCGATCAGCGTGAAACCACCTTGCCGCTCTGCCTTCCTTTGCAGTGGACGTGCTTCCAGACTCATGGCCGCTTCACTTACTCGAAGCTTTAAGCTGCAACATGTTCTGAATCACCAAATCGCCCGTGACAACACCATCGGCCAACACATAGTGGAGCTCAGGGTTGTCGGCGGGGCCATCGAGCGCAAGGTTCACCACTGTGCGCCCGAACTCGCCGAGTTCAACAGATTGCACGGGTAAAAACTTCTTCTGGCCAGTGAGAACTTCCTCTCCCTTTTTGAGTTCCTTGGCTTGCACCCAGCCACGCCGAGTCATGAAGGGGTGGGTATCGGTGACTTTTACCACTCGTTCACCAACGCGCACATTGAGCAGATGCTTTAGTTCTGGACCGATAGTCAGCTTAGTGATTTTTGCGGGTTGTTTCGTCACTGGATTAAAGACAAACTCTCCCATCTTGAGCTGGGTAATCAGCCGATCAGAACCATCTGCCATGCGAATTCGGGTGGATTCATCGAAGCAACCATCGTTGTTGCGGCAAACAAATCCAGCTTCATCGCGGGTCACGAAGGTGTATGAGCATGTTCTTGGATTGTCCGCTTGCTTATAGATGAAATAGGCACACGTTTGTGAGGTGTAGCGCTCAGCCTCAACCGGCGTGGGGAGTGGTTCGAGGGAGTAGACGGTGAACGTGCGGGTTGTGCCTTCGCTCGTCACGGCCTTTGTGACGGGATCGATAACTTTGTCGGTCGCTCCCTGCAGCTGCATGGCATAAGGATTTCCAGACACAAAATCATATCCTGGCGCCTGCATTTCCGATGTTTCGAATGAATTATATTCGTGACGCATAGGGTGAATTCTTGGATCGGTAGCACGCAGTGCAACAGCACGTGGATTTGCTCTATTCACAACCCGCACAGGATTGTTGGCCCAACGCCCACCACCATCGATAAATGCATCATCCACTTCAAGAGCGGCCACAACCATCTGAAGCGATGTTTCTGCATTGAGTCCTGCGATTTGGGGCGCGAACATTGCATCGGTGTTGTTGAGCCGGGCCTGCTCATCATTCACCAAAGCCTGAACACGCTGCACCCACTGATTGCTGCAGCTCAACTGAACAGCACGGTCGACGTATTTCACTACTGGTGCTTCATCCGGCGAAACCGCAGGGATAGTTTCTTGTCTGGCTACACAGCGTGCATTGAAGCGAGAGTAGTGATGCTCCCGCGGCACATAAACCTTGGTGCAGAAATCTGCATCACCACCAGCTTTGGCTGAACGACAACCACTTTTATAATCGCTCCGCCAAGCTTCTGGTGCCTTATTGATGCTTGGATGCTTCAACCATTCCGTGGGACGGGATTTACTCGCTGTAAGATAATATTGGAATTCAGGGCCTTTTTTGTCGCCCAAGCGTGGAGTCACGCCCACAAAATAAGAATTAGCTTGTTCACCTGCATTAAACTGCTCGCGCCGCACAACAAGCTGTTCGCTCACATAACGACCGCGCTGGCCTGGGGTCCATGAATTAGCTGAATCCGACGTTGCAGCATTGCCACCCGGGCGACCACCGCGAAGCCCAGTCATATACTGATTGGCGATGATGCGGTCGCGCAAAGGCGCGAGAACCGAGTAGTCGTCTTCTTGTGTTAGAGCAGCGAGGTTGGGAACATCTCTTTGGAACTCATCCGCCAAGTTGCCATCCGGGCGAGGTTCGAGCTCTGTGATGTTGTAACCCCGCCCCACGCTTCCCGCAGCCCGCGCAGCAAAGCCAAGTGCACCAGGGCCACCCTGCGGCACCGTTTTTGGACGCATGTAAAAACAGGTGTCAGCAGCTCCATAACGCCCCAGTAGACCACGGTTGCCATCACTGTCTGCGCCCAGATTCACTCGGGCATCGAGTGCAGAAAAATAAGTTCCGTTGGCCGCGCGTGGACGCTGAGCTTTGAGGGATGCAAAGTTTCTCTCGGTTACGAGTGCATCGCCAGCTCCCGTGCGCTGCCGCAGCTGGTAACTCGTAAACTTGACCTCGACAACAACACGTTCGTTTGTCACAACTCCAGCCGCATTTTTACGCGAGACCGGAACACATACATCGACAACTTCACATCCCTGGGCAGGACACGTGCGCTTAAAGCGCCATGAGTGATCAGGGTTGGCACAATTCAGAGCTGGCATCACCGTGGTGATATTCTTACATCCTGCACGGTTGTATTTTGCTTCATTGGTGCCATTGATTTGAGGTTCAATCACCTCACACCCTGCCGATGAATTGAAGAAAAGCGCACCGTTGGTTATGAGTTGTGTGACCGACTGCAAAGCCGTCTCATTGACTCGCCGCTCGACGTCAGCAGTGCTCTCCTGCGTGCTCGCTTTCTTGTTGTTGCGCACCGACTGGATAATCGCACCGGATGCCAAAGCCAGCGCGGAGGTAAACACAAGAATACTTGTGGTAGAAGTCCCTCGCTGATTTTCCCATCTCCGTTTGAAGCCAAACATAAGCAATCTCCTTCAAAAAACACACAAATCAACGAACAATAAAAGCTTGTGGATCAGCACAATTCCGACTGCACCGGTAGAGCCACACAGGGGCTGCAATACAGGTGTCATTAATTCCATCGAATCCCACAGGAATGAACGGTTTGTTGTTGCAATTGGCAACAGATACACCAATCTTCTCACTTGAAAATTCTTTCATCGTTTTGAAGACCAGCTGCTTTTTCGAGTCAATCGTACTCTCCGCATTGAGCACGGTGTAAATGTTCAAACGAACATTGAGTGAGCGGTGCATTTCGTTCATGGCAACATTGCAGGTCATCGCTCCACCTGTGTAGGTGTTACGGAAGGTAGCGGTTGCGACAGCCAAACCCAGCACCGACGGGTTGTCGATGACTTCCAGCTCGCGCACGGGGGGTGTGGTCACCACATTGCCTGTGCGCGAGAAGAGATTGCCAACAAATGCAAAGCACATCCGAAATTGCGACAATCCATTAAGCCCCGTGACACTCAGGCCACCCACCTGTGAAGCCGAAAGATATGGAACACCGTCGGCGGTTATGTCGGGATTCATCGGGCGCGATGGCCGACGATTGCCGCGCTGGTTAGAGCAGGTTTCAACCCAGGAGCAGAACTCGCGCGCAGAGCCCTGACCATCACTAAGACCCACATTATTACGGTCACAAAAACTCGCCAGGCTAGCGTTGGCAGCAAAGAGTGCATCCGGTTGCACATTGCGCGAGCTGAAGGGCACCAACGCTCCCCACGCCGCATTCGCAGCACTCGGAAAGTTGCCATCCAATCGCCCGGTCAGGGGCGTCCCGGCCGCATCACTGTAATCGAACGTACTCAGCGCCATGCGCATGTCGGCACCCAGGGTTCTGTTGGCATGAACGCGATCGCCGCCGCTCGGGGGAAAGGGAAGATTCAAAGTATTGCTTGCGTATGCAAAACTGGATGCATCGCTACAATCGGCAGCACCCATGTGGGTGATCCACTGCATCAACTTCGAATAAAAGAGCCGCAACCGACTGCTTGCAAAGGTTTCGAAAAAAAGGTGCGGGCCGGCGGTATCTTGTGCTTTTGCGTTGGTGCGTACTCGGCTGAGTAAAGAGAAAGAGCCTCCAAACACGATGATCAGGATGGTCATCCCAACCATCAGCTCGACCAGCGAGAATCCAGATTGTTTGTTGAGGCCTCTCATTTTGGCTTTCCGACCGCCAGGGGGCGGACGTCATCCTCCAGAAGCTTATATCGGCCGAACCAAATAAAATTTGACTTTGACTACAAAAAAGCCGGCGCGACGAGAAAAAAGCCTTTATTTCAATTGACTTAGATTAGCCCACGAGGATCATTGTGATTCCAGCCAACGATCAATGAAAGAGGCCTCAATTAAATCGCCGTGGCCGACATGAAAGTTCCTCACGCCCAGCCTGCGCAGTCGGGTTATTTCCCGCAGGCATGAGGATTTATCCAATGTTGCCGGGTGCTGAGCGGGCTTCCATGCGGGTGGCAGACCGAGAACGCCCCCCATCAGCAGGTCACCCACACACGCAGATCCGTTGGCCAGCACCACAGAGAGAGAGGTCTCCGTATGCCCGGGGGTAAGCTCGATGCGGCCGTCCACTCCAAAATCACCCAAGTCGATGCTGCCTGAAACAGGAACATCGATCTCAACGGACGGAAAAGCCTGCGGCACGAGGCTGCCGAGGGTGGATCGTAAAAATTTAGGAGCGAGGCCGTGGAGTGCGCTTCCCTCCTGGCGACCGGAGCGCAGCAAATTCTCAGCTTGGGCGCATGCAACAACAGGCACACCTCTTTTGCGCAGCTCAGCTGCGCACCCGCAGTGGTCAAAATGAATGTGGGTCAGGACAACCGCAGCGAGAGTTTCTACCTTCACCGCTCGTGCGCTGAGCTGCTGCGAAAGTTGCGAAAAATCGGTTTGACAACCCGCATCAACGAGAATGTTTTTGCGACCACAGATAAGAAAAGCGTTCGATAGGGGCAGGGAGATTCTGTGTATTTGCATTCAGTAGCCCACCATGAAACGATCAATCTCAAATCCTGCTGATTGCCGCCTGAATCCGCTCACAAGCCGATCACGAACGACACGACTTTTCACATCAGTGAAAGAACTTTGATGTTGGAGCAGATATGCCTGAATCTCATTGTTCAAAATATATTTGTCGTTCGTGTCAAAAATCTTCGCAATAAAAAATTTAAGACGCTCTAGACCTTCAGGTGTCGACGACAGTGTGTCCTCAACTACGTTGCGAAAATTCGCGGATTGAAAATATAACCCGTGAAGAAATTCATGCGATGGCACGCCGGTAAAAACACTGGGGGCGCTGAAGCTCAAAAAATACTTCCATGGCCGCGCCAACATCCAGTCCCAAAGACGCGCCTCATCAGCAAGAGGCTTGCCCGCTCTACTCAGCAACTCCACAGCACTCTCGAAATCGCTTCGACGCAGGTTCGAACCCTGCCAAAAGCGCAGCAATGGATTGCTGAGATGTTCCTCTTTCGAAAGGATCTTGCGCCCGTGTTCGATGTAAGTCACCACACGTCCTAGTGCGTTGTTGATTCTTGTATTTCCGCGCGACACACACACAAGTGTCTCAGGCAACTCAACCACCAGTCCACACGCCATATCTGCTCCATCCTCTGGGGAAGCCACAGCACCCTGCAGTGCTATTTCGAGCCATGATGCGATGGGTGTAGAGGTCTTAAGCTCCGCAATGCGCGGCCACGGATCGGTTGGTCGCTGACCCGCAATCTCCAAAGTGTGCCACGCCTGGGCACGCTGCGCCTCTTCAATACGCCACAGCCGTTCGCACGAAAGTGCACTTCCCGAGTCACAACTTTCACTCAAAATATTCTTGTATCCAGCAGGAGCGGAAGAATTCCAGGCCCACGTCACCAGGCTCCAATCTACGCAACGCTCCAGGGATTGAGACATTGGTTCACGACACCCGCCTGTGAGCTGTGCGAGCAACGCCTCCTGATCGCGGACAAATCCGGCAGCATCGAATCCCTTTGAGGATCTTTTGTTGGGTGCTCCAACCCAGAACACAACCAACGCTGTCGCGAGCACTGCTGCACAAAAAAGAATCAGTGCTAGCCCGCCCTTTTTTTTCATCCTGCAAATACCCCTTACCAACTCGTAAATTTCCCAGCTGTTGGATTGTGTCTGTGAGCACTATTGTGCCCCATCGAGAGACGTAAAGATATGACGAACACATTCTACCAAATCGAACAGCTCACAAAGAAACTGAACGCGATTGTCCTGTGTCATTTGCCACTGGTTTTCTTGGGAATCATGGTACTCTCGGGGTTGCATGTCGGCGGAATTGACACCGATGGAATGCGTATCATGTATGCCATGTCAGCCATCTCTCTCCCGCCACTCCTGCTGATCTTCATGAGGCGAAACACGAGCACAGATAAAGGCTCATCTAGCCTCGAAAGCCTCTTTGGACGCCTGACCTTGGCCTTGTTGGTGATGGTTCACGTGACCATCCTTACAATCTTTCCAAATGAAAAGAATCTTTCCCTCTTTCGCTTTTTCGCCTCGATCGAGCAAACTCTTCTCGTGACCTATATTTTTCAAAAGATCATTGAGGACTTCCCCTCACGCTGGTCACGCGTAGGAATGTACGGCACGCTTCTCAACGTTTTTGTGATCTTTGTGATAGCCACACTGACCCTCGCAACCCGCGGCCAGGAAACATATCAACTCAAACTCCTGAACACGGTGACGGCGAACGCTGCAATTACGGCTCTCCTTGCAATCATCGCACTGTACCGAAAAAATTATCCGAATCGCAACAGCAGGCTACATGGCATCATTTGCTACTCGGTACTGCAGTCGAGCATCCTACACTTTATTTTTCCGATCCATTTCACAGATGCTATCGTTTCCTTGCTTTCACTTGGAACTATATTTGCCATTTCTCTCGATTTTATTCTCCTCAAGCCGAGTGTTCTGCTCGAAAACGGATTCTTCTTTTTAAACACACAGCGAAACCTGAGAGCAAAAATTGCCAAGGTCAGCAAGGATCTCAAACTTCAGGAAGAGAAAACAACCCGAGTGGAACGCGAGTTGACTGATACAGTGCTGCTTGCGGCGGCAACACTCGACAGCATGTCAGTTCAGGTCTGCATTCTCGACACACGAGGCATGATTACCTCTTCAAATAATGCCTGGCGCGATTTCCACGCAGCCATTGGTGTCGATGCCATTCATTTTTCGCCGCAAGGTTTTTATATCGAAGGCTGTGAAAAAGACACATCATCAAACAACGCATCGTTTAAGCGATTGGCTGCCGATTTAAAGACGGTCATGCAAGGCCAGCAAGCCGAAATATGCACACAGCAGTTGTATTTTCTGGGTTCTCAAAGACGCTGGCTCATGAGCCGCATTACGCGCTTCGACTCAACCCTGGGGCTACGCTACATGATAGTCCAGGAAGACATCACCGAGCTTAAACGAACGGAGGAAGAGCTGCGGTTGAAATCGATCGCGATTGAGAGAGCGAACGACGGTATCGTGCTTACCGATCCCACTCTTCCTGACAACCCTATCGTTTATGTGAGCTATGGATTTCTCAAGCTCACAGGATATACGCAGGAAGAGGTCATCGGGCGCAATTGCCGATTCATGCAAGGGCCAGAAAGCGATCCTACAGTCATCAAAAGGATGCGTGACGCCATTGCAAATGAGCAATCCTTTGTTGGAGAGATAGTCAACTATAGGAAAGATGGAAAAGCCTGGGTAAACCGCCTCAAGCTTGAACCTGTCCGCAATGAGGAGGGAAAACTCATTCGCTATGTGGGGGTTCAACTCGACGTCACGGCTGCAAAAAAGCTTGAAAGTGAAAGAAAGGCTGCACTCGAAAAGGAGACCGCAGCCCGCAAAGAGACCGAACGCTTGTATCGTGAAGCACAACAAGCAAACACAATCAAAGACGAATTTCTCGCAACTCTTTCTCATGAATTGAGAACACCTGCGGGTGTGATTGTCGGTTTCACTGAACTTCTAAAATACGAAGACATGAGTGCTGAGGAAAAGGAGGAGGCCCTGGATGCCCTAGAGCGTAACGCGCGTTCGCTCGTTACGCTGATTGACGACATGTTGGATATGAGTCGGGTCATTACTGGCAAGTTGAAGCTCAATCCTAAACCGGTTGACCTGGCATCGATTGTTGAGTCGGTGATTGCAGCAGAAACTCTCGCGGCGCAAACAAAAAATATTCGCTTGGTCACGGAGTTTGAGCCGGGAGCAGGTCCGATTTATGGTGACACCACACGCCTGCAGCAGATTTTTTGGAACCTACTTTCGAATGCTATCAAATTCACACCGCGTAATGGCCGCGTGAAGGTCTCTGTAAAGAGTGAGGGTTCACGCGTGGTCGCCCGCGTCATCGACACGGGCATTGGCATTGAACCTAAATTCCTCCCCCATGTATTTGAGCGTTTCAGACAGCAAGAAAGTGGCACCAACAGAAGCTATGGAGGCCTGGGTTTGGGGTTATCGATCGTGAAGCACCTCGTGGAGTTGCACGGCGGAACTGTGGCCGCAGAATCTGCAGGCGTTGGGCGGGGAGCTACTTTCATCGTCAAGCTACCGACCCTGACCGCAGCTATCTGAGCGGGCCATAGGCCCTGCAGCGTGCCGAGAAGCGCAGACTGTGATAATGGAAGCCCGATGATTCCTCGAATGCGTGGGCAGTGGACATGACAAACGGCAGAAAGAAACCAATCAAATTAAATTTCGAAACCCAACTCATCAGCTCAAGTGGAGCTGCTCCAGATGCTGTTCGGGTACAGATTGGCGGAGAACAGCGCCCTTCGGCTAAAGCGCCGGATGCACCTCCGAAGCCCCTGACCGGAACGGTGAAGCTCCGCAGGGAGGTCAAGGGTCGTGCCGGCAAACCTGTGTCGGTACTCCATGGTTTCTCGGATCCCAACGCAAACCACCCGGCCTCACTTAAAGAGCTTCAGGCCAGATTAAAGGAAAAATTGGCCTGCGGCGGGACATTTGATGAGTCCGAATGCGCAATCATTCTGCAGGTCGATGATTTGAAGAGAGTGCGCTCTGTTCTCGAGGCCATGGGGTTTGACGTCAAAGGCTGAACTGCCAGAAGATAGACTCCATCGCTGCACAGAACTTGAGGTACACTCCAAGAGTCCCTTTTGTGGGCGGTCAGCCGGAGAATACGAAATGCTCGTGAATCGTGAAGGGCGTACAGTCAATTTGGAAGGCGTGTTGAATGAACACGTCGATCTGAACGTCATTGAAGAGGCCATCCGGGAGGCCAACAAAGCCGCAGCCAGTGAGAACGGAGAGGTTCTCCTCGATCTCTCGAAGGTGCAGCGCGCCAACTCCTCCGGACTTTTGCAATGGCTGCGCATGACCAAGCGACTTTCTCTGCCGCTCTGTTACCGCAACACACCGGTGTGGCTGGTCGAACAATTCAACATGATCGACGAATTTTTCGATGGCGAAGTGCGCGTTGAATCACTTTATGCGCATTTCTACTGTCCAGAAACCGACACGAGCGAGAGCCACTTGCTCACGCTCGGTAAAGAGATTCCAATTCTCAACCAGTACAAAGACTTTCAGGTCACGGTCACGTCCGGTGAAGGGAAAACGCTCGAACCCGATTTCGACGAACGCTCGTATTTCCACTTTATCGCCCGGCATATCTTCAAAAAAGTAAACGGCTGAAGAACTTTCAGCACAGTTACTTCGACGCCACCTCCGATGCGGCCGAAGGCAGATAATTTAGGGTCGAAATCACTTCTGTGACAGCCGCGTCGATCGATGCTCTTCCAGAATCCACAGAGGGAACGCTGTCTCCCAAAATCGCAAACACAACTTGCCATCCTGTTCTGCTGTCGCCGTATCCAGCGAGGGCAGCGGTGGGGTCGTTGATCAGCGTACCGGTTTTGGCAGCGATGGTTCCGTTCACATGTCCCAATCGGCCTGCAAGCGTTCCATCAACGCCCCCCACGGGAAGCAACGAGCGGAATGCCTTCATTTTCGGTGTAGCTCGGATCCCAGACAACAGCTGCACAAGATCTTGTGCACCCAGGCGGTTGTCGTAGCTGAGGCCGGATCCATCAGCGATATTCAACAGTGCGGATCTCGAGATGCCGAAGTTGGTGAGCATGGCATAGCTTGCTGTCACTCCACCACACCAGCTCAATACATTCTCAGCCATTGTGTTGTCTGAATACTTCATCATTTCGCGGATGTAACTGTACTTGTCAGAGCCAATCTCGGAAGCCGAAGGAATTTTCTGGAAGGCTGTCCAACTTGTCAGAATTTTCATTGTGGACGCGGGCTTCACCGCTCTCGTTTCGCTCTGACGATAGAGAGAGAGTTTCTGTCCTCGAGGTCCGTAGGCGCGAATGGACACACTCCAACGCGTGTTTGCATCGGATCCATTTTCGAAGATGTTGCTGAGCGCTTTTGTGAATCGTTCATTCTTATAGGGCTCAAAGCCATCATTGCTGCCCTCATCGAGCGCAAGGGTCTGCGCGGTCTCCGGAGACACTGCCTGACCACAGCCAATCAGTGATAAAGCTGCGAGCGAGAGAACAGCGAGAGAAGTCCAACGAGTCGACATAAAGCGCCCTCCTTCTGAGGGTCACTCCATGCAAGATGCGCGCCAGCTTTTCACCAAAAAAATCTAAAATTTACGGAAACTTGTAAAAGATAGCCGATTTTTGAGCTGTTTAAACAGATGTCGTGTTGAAAAGGTAGACAGTCCGAAGCGTGGAGTGGAGCTGAGCCTCATGCAAACGCGCTATCTCCTTTTCAATCCAGCCGGGGGGTGGCCCTTCAAACAAGGGGAGTGCAGCACTGCTGAGCTGCCGTGCAAGCACTCCTTCAAAAAAATGCTCGAGCGCTTGCCGCGTGACATCGGGGCGGATCTTCTCCTGCCAATGATTCTTGACCGGAAGAGCAACCACAAAACGAGTTCCAAAAAGCTCACCCACCTCATGCCACAGCGGTTCACCCGGCAATAATTTCTTCCTGATGCAGCTGCGGGTGTACTCACGGAAGTAGTCGGGCCAAGACTTTTTGACCTGCCTCGAAAGAATATCTTTGCTCACGCCGACACAATTGACCGGATGAACAAAAACTTCCGGATAAACGGTAAAAATATCTTCTACATGTATGAGCTCAAGCACGTAGCCTCCGCTGTCAATCTTGCAGCGTCAATTCCGGCGCATTCGTGTCTCCGGAGGAACCCAAACAACTTAACATGAACTGAGTTGTTGAGACCAGTATCGCCGAGGGAGAAGCCCCATGCAAAAGCACCGCTACAGCCCACTTTTTCCGGTTACTCTGTTCAGCCTCCTGCTTATCGCAGCAGGTGGATGTGTGCCGGGCAAAAAATCGAGCCTGACGAGCGATGCCGGAATTTCTATTCCACAGTCTGCAGCCGAATTGGGAATTGAGCCTGATTTTCTTCTTGCAGCCTATTCAAAGAAAAACCTTGAAAAAAGAGCCAAACCAGGACAACTCGTTGCCCTGATGAAAAGCGAGTGGCGAGACAATCTCCCACTCAAGCTTCGCTCCGGTGATGTTAAGAACTTCCGTAATACGGCTGAATCGACAAGCGTGACTGCTGTGGGTTCGGTGGAAGTCAACAACATTAGCGTTGCCAAAAGCCCCTTGAAAATTAAGAATCAGAAGAGTGGTAGCGAAGGCCAGTTTGAAGTCGTTCGTCTCGACCTGCGCGACATCAGCAGCAATGGTCTGAGCAAGGCTATCAATTCGCTGCATGCTCTTGGATCTGTTGTTCTTGCCGAGCCAAACTATGAAATGAACGCCATTGGCATCCCCAACGACCCCAAATGGCCGTCCTTGTGGGGCATGGACAAGATTGGCGCTCCGGCAGCCTGGGACAGCTGGAAGGGTGATCCCAACTTTACAGTTGCAGTGATCGACACAGGCATCGACTACAACCATGAAGATCTTAAAGACAGTATCTGGAAAAACACAAAGGAGATTGCAGCCAACAACATCGACGACGACGGCAACGGTTACGTTGATGATGTCATGGGCTGGAACTTCTATTGGGCCAACAATAATCCAATGGACGGCAACGGCCATGGAACGCACTGCGCAGGAACAGTCGCCGGAAAAGGAAACAATGGTGTTGGCGTGGCGGGTGTGAGCTGGGATGCCAAGCTCATGCCTGTAAAAGTACTGAGCGACAGCGGTTCAGGATACAACTTCGATATCTACGAAGGCATTATGTACGCCGTGAACAATGGAGCCAAGGTCACCAGCAACAGCTATGGAGGCGGTGGCGCGAGCTCTCTGATGGCAACTGCCTTAACAGCAGCGAAGAACAAAGGCGTGCTGTTCATTGCTGCAGCTGGTAATGAATCCACTGCAATATCAAGCTACCCTGCTTACTACAGCAAAACCTACGACAACGTTATTTCCATCGCCTCGACGGATCAAAATGATGGATTGTCTTCGTTCTCCAATTACGGCGATGGTGTGAACATTGCCGCACCAGGGCGTGACGTGCTCAGCACCGTGCCCAACAATGGATATCAATCCTACAGCGGAACATCGATGGCCACGCCACATGTTGCAGGATTAGCAGCGCTGATTTGGAGCAAGAATCCCAGCCTGACTTATCTGCAGGTCAAAGATGCAATCCTCACAACAGGCGATGCCGTCCCTACTTTGGTTGGAAAAGTTGATACAGGAACTCGAATCAACGCAAAAAAAGCTCTCGATAAGGTGAGCGGAACACCCTCACCTACTCCCGCGCCAACAACTCCCGCTCCAACTCCGACAGCAGCGCCAACAACGGCTGCACCAACACCTGCACCAACACCTGCACCAACAACTCCTGCACCAACACCTGCGCCAACAACTCCCGCACCTACGGCAACGCCAACTCCGGTGCCAACAACCCCAGCACCGACGGCAACGCCAACTCCGGCGCCAACAACTCCTGCACCGACGGCAACACCAACTCCGGTGCCAACAACTCCTACACCCACGCCCGCACCAACATACAAATCAGGCGTGCAATACAGCTACTTCACAACAGCAGTCACGTGGTCGGATATCCCCAACTTCGATCGCATGGCGCCGCTGAAGCAAGGGGTCATTGCTAACTTCAATGTTGGCCAGAGAACCCAGACAACCAACTATGGTTTCAGCTACAGAGGCCTCATTCAAGTGCCCCGCAATGGAACATACACGTTCTACACATCCTCGGACGACGGCAGCAGGTTGTGGATCAACAACACAGTGGTTGTCGAGAATGGCGGCACACACACGCTGCGCGAACGCTCTGGCACAATCAACCTGACTGCCGGCTATCATGAAATCAGGGTTGATTACTTCCAGGGCACAGGAACCCAAGGACTGTCGGTAAGCTACCAGGGCCCACGCATCCTTAAGCAAAAGATTCCAAACTCAGTCTTGTTCTATAAGTAAGATCACGAATCAAATCTTAAGAACGCAAACGTAAAAAGCCCCGGCTCGGAAACGAACCGGGGCTACGTGCATGAGGTCAGACCAATCCCGATGACTCGGAATCAGCCCTGACTACGACAGGAACCCAAATATTTTTTATCCAGAAGACCACGAATGGTATTTACAAAGCTTGTTCCAGGAACATCTTCCTTCACAAAAGCCTCATCATCTTTACTATAGAAACTCAACATATTGTCGTGGTTTGCAGGGAGCTTCTGGTATGTCGGAGCGATACCCAGCACAGAATCAACACCAGTCACAATGCACTTGGCCTTTGTGAATTTCGGATCTCCCGCTGATGGGGCAGGCTTGGGTGACTCCGGCTGCTGCGCAGCTGAAGAGCCAACCTTCGGATCTTCATTCCACTCACCCACCACAACCTTCATATCCGCATTTTTAAGACTCTGAGTGATGGTCTTTTTCTTCTCAGATTTTTCAAGTTCTACTGTTTGAGCCTTAAAAGAACTCAATTGGAAAGTGTCGAGAATCTGATGAAAGACATCTTTTATCTTCGCATTCGGGTTGCGAATGCATCCACCAGAAACTCTCCGCTGCTCGGAGTCAGCGATCTCAAGGATCCATTCAGCAGCGTTGCCGTGCACTCCATATTCACCATGGAACCAAACCACATACTTTCCAAGCGGGTTCTTGGCACCGCACGCCCCGAACAAATCCGGGTTCTTTTTGAAAATCTCACGTCGCTCGGTCTCGTTGGTAGCCACTTTGCCTGTCGCCGGATCTTTCGGTGATCGAGGCAACCATTCTGGGCACGCCTGCATATCCTCAACCGCAAAAATTCCCTTTGGGGTTGATTGTGGAATGTTGTCATGGAACTCACCCGTGACATCAGCCGAGGCCACATTCCACTGATCCAACGCTTTGCCAGCTTTAAAAAGAGTGATGCGGTTTGTCTTGAGATTAATCTTCAAAGCCATCTGCGCGCTCAACGCTCTGCTCACGTTGGCCTCAGATAGATTTTCCGTTTGCATCCACTGAGGGGTTGTTTCAGCTGCCGGTTGCGTGTCTGAACACGCACCGAGAACCTGAAGCGAAAGCGCTGGAATGAGGATCCAACCTGCACGAGCATTGAGGTGTTTTTCAAGAATACGCTTCATGAATCGTTCTCCTGCTGCAGTTGCCCCTGACAGGCGGCATGTCTCAGCGGAGTGATTAGCAAACCAGAGACCAACCCAAAGACCAATGGTTTCTGTGGTTTGCAAAAACTACGAGTGATCAATGATTTTACAGTGTTCAAGAAGCCGTGTGCCGCGGAGGATAGAACGCCTGACTGCAGAACCAGGGTCGGTCTCCAGATACTGCACCCGAAAATGGTCTCGCTGATCTAAACAATCCCAAATCGCACCGGCACACATTGGGCAGGGCTCAAGGGTGGTTACGATGCGCGCATCCGCCGGCAGCGGCCTGCGCTCACGTTGCCACCAGGAGCGGAGCAAATTCAATTCTGCATGATGCACTCTATTGCGCCCAGAGGAGTTCACAGCGCAAGCCAGAAGGCGTCCGGTAGAATCTAGCAGCCATGCCTCAATCGAACGATCCCGACGATAAAGAGCGCTCTCTTCACCCACCGAAGCAAGCAAATGAGTCGGACACACCGAATGCACAGGGCCAACACAGACAGCATGCAGGTCGTTGCTCATCCGCATTGAGACATCGTTCGGGAGCTGAGCCACCCGGCTCATGCGCTTTGCACACACTGCAACAACTCCACGACACAAAGCTGTGGGCTCATAGTCAATAAAAATGCGACTTCTGAGAATAAAATGGGCCAACCCTGGATTGCTGTGCCAAATCCCTTCAACAAGACACAAAACGGCAGAACGTGGTTCGAAGGGGTGTCGTTCGTGTCGGGCCCAATACATTGTCCCGTTCCATTCCAACCATGCCGTGGCCATAGCGCTCAGCCCACCTGCCGCAAAGCATGGCTGATAGGCATCCGCAGTACTTTAAGAGCAGCTAGAAGACTTCCAACAACTGCGGCACAGAGCACCAGCAGACCAGCTTCAATGGCCATGTTCAGGTGCAGTTGAATGTAGGTCTTAAAGGAGCGCGTGATCCCGGGCCCAGGTGGCATAAAGAAACCATCGCGCAGGAGGGTCGTGTTGAGAACAACGACAACAGCAAGACCGATCAGGGCACCCGCGAGAGCAGCGAAGGTACCTTCCAAGGCGATGAGTTTGAGAATGTCCTTTTTCGACTCTCCGTTGGCCCGCAACATTCCAATCTCCTGGGTGCGCTCGAGAATGGCTGAAGTTGCGGTGTTGAAAACACCAAGAATGACCACAAAGAGAATAATGGCACGAACAATTCCATACTGTGCATTAAGAAAATCGACAGAGTTTTGATAATAAATTTTGTCGAGGATCTCGAATGGCGTTGCTTCAAGACCCGAGAATGTCGCCCGGATCTGCTGCTCAACCCGCGGCCAGTCTTCATGTCTTGCCAGACCTAATGAAATTTTCTCGACTTTCTCCGTGTCGAGCAATTTCTGCGCATGTGGCAGCTGAACCTGGAAGAATGAGTCGTCGAGCTCACGTGAACCGGTATGGAAAATTCCAACAACTTCGAGATCAACACCGTTCAAAGTGCCGTGAACTGTATTTGCAAGAAGCGTGACGCGCTGCCCGACCTGCAAATCGAGAGAATGCGCAAGCCCACGTCCGAGTACGATACCGTCAACGGCGGATCTCAACGGAGTACCTTCAACAATATTGATCGTGTAAAAGAAATCGCTCTCAGCGACCCCATCAATACCTACACCTCTGGCACCCAAAGAACGCGTTCCATTTGAAACCAAGGCGGAAAATTCAACACGCGGAAATACCTTCTCCACACCAGGAATCTTGCCAAGATTGCTCAGAACCTCTTGAGGATTGTGAATCCAAGCCTCCCAGGGCTTTGCAAGAACTTTATCGCGATAGCCCATCGTGTTGACCTGGCCATTGCCATAATGCGCATGCACAGCATTGTTGCGGTATTCGTTGAGAAGTCCGGTGTTGAATCCTCGGAATAGAAACAATGCAGCCGTGCCAACCGCAACAGTTGCGAGCGTTACCGCTGTGCGTCGCTTGTTCCTAAGCAGACTCCGCAAAGCAACAGTCAGCAGCATTTCAATTCTCCCCCATCAGCTGGCCGTCCTTGAGACGCAAAACCCTGTCAGCAAGATCGATTGCCTGTTGATCGTGGCTGGCCATAACGACAGAGCAACCATGCTCACGACAAAGTCGAGTAAGCAATTGAAGGATATCTGAGCCGGTCTTTGAATCCAGGTTTGCTGTTGGTTCGTCGGCAAGAATAACTTTCGGCTGCTTTGCGAGAGCGCGAGCAATGGCAACACGCTGGCGTTGCCCACCACTCATCTGGCCTGGTCGCTTGTGCGCGTGCTCAGCTAATCCCACCCACTCGAGCGCTGAACGAACCAAAGGAATTCTCTTCTCCTCCGGCAAACCCTGTCTCACGAGAAAATATTCGACATTCTCCTCAGCTGTGAGAACATCAATCAGAAAGAAACTTTGAAAGACAAAACCAATCTCAAAGCGACGAATGCGGTTCAGTTCCACTTCCGAAAAATCCGCAACCGAACGACCACGATATTTCATCTCACCCTGTTGCAGTGGCTCAATAAATCCAAGCAAGTTCAGAAGCGATGACTTTCCGGAACCGGAAGCTCCCGCCAGACAGGTAAACTTCTGTGGCGCAATCTCAAAATTCAACTGCTTAATGGCATCGACACGAACGTCATCCATCATGTACGACAGCGACAAAGACCTACCTTCAAACAGTGTTTCCATGGACACCTCTCTCCTTATGCCGATTCTGAAGGAGTGCCTTCATCGGAAAGAATACGCACCTCACCGCGAGCCGCATCCATCCGCACCCGCATTCCAGTTTTGAGGCGACTCACGAGTCCTCCGCGGATACCGACAATTGTGGGGAGACCCAATTCACGTGCAACGACCGCCGAGTGCGACAACAGACTACCGCGCTCAATAAGAAGACCACTGCAGGCTGGATAAAGTGGCACCCAACCCGGATCGGTTCGTTCGGTCACAAGAATCTCACCATTGAGGCCCTGTGCATCGGCCATGCTGTGCACCACACGCACAACGCCCTCAACCACTCCCGGGCAGCAAGCTGTACCGAGAAGCACATTGGGATCAGTGGATACGGGTAAATCTTGGGCCAGAAGATCGTTCCCCGACAGTATTTCCGGCCATACAAATGAGGCTCCAGCAGCACCACGGGTTGTGAAGCGATCGGGCGGAGGCGGTGATTTTTTGTACTCTTCAAATTCAGCTTTGCGCACCTGCGAGAGACTGCGGAGCTGCAGACTCGAACCACGCCCCTCAACGTAGGAAATTATCTCATCAATATTGAGGTAGAAAACATCCTGCGGAGAGTTGAGCACTCCCAGGGCATGCAGATTTCTTCCGAACCCACGAAACAGATGTCGCACGATCCCAAATGTTTTGGTTCTATCGAAGCGCAAGTTCTCGCGGTCACGCACCGCGCTTCTGGCGTGCTTCAAGACAAAGCCAAAGATCGGCCTCTTAAGAAATCCAAAGATGCCACCAAGGCGTTCACTTGCAATAGCTTCTGCCTTGGTTCGGATCTCTCTCTCGCGCGCCTCCATATCCTCAACTGAATAACTCTTCATACGCAGATAACTGCCCACAGCTTCCAGAGCAAAGCTCGGATCGTCGTGCAGATCGGGCTCCTCCAACTTCAGCTCGTTCACACAGCGAAAGCCATACAGATCCAAAAATTCCTTGAACTTCAGGTACAGCTCCGGAAACACACCATGCTCGAACATCTCCTGCCAGGCCTGTTGGGCCGATTTGGCGAGGAACCAGCTCCGCCTGTTTTCTGGGCCGTTGTCGATCTCCTTGGCAATCCGCATCAACATACGGGTTGGCTCGGTGCTCTCCAGATCGCCCTGACCACACAGAAGATCATTCTGCAATGTTCCCGAATCGGGGCCTGCGGCCAACCAATGGGTTGTTAGGGCCTTGAGCAACCCGAAGAACACCATGCAGCGCGTATCGTTAACTATAGGCGCCTGCCAATGCTTCAGCACACGCTCGGTGAGCGAGTGGTAGTAGTTGACCTGTTCCTGCAGAGACATGCGAGCAAAATTTGTGTGCCGCCCTTCAGCTACAATTGCATCAACACGCTGCTCAAATTCTGTGACAAGAGCGCGGATGAAAACCAGACGGTAAAAGACCGAAATCAGTAAGCGCACACGTGCAAAGACAGAGTACTCGACGGGTTTGCGGGTGAAATCGAAAAGTGCGGCTATCTCGGGTTTCAAGTTTTGTCTCACGCCCATCATGGTTTCCATGAAAGACTTGCTTTGTGCTGTTCCTGGAAAAAGATAGAGCAACCGATACCAGTTAGCGAGGTTGTAATAGACCCGACCGCGCACAAGACCCAGCATGTTACGGAACGTCGATTCGTTCTCCGCGATGATCTTTTCGGGAACCAGCATCAGCCGACAAAACTGATAATAGACTTCCTGGTAGCAACGGCTGACATGGCTGAATGTTAAGGGCGTGGTGACACCGCAGAAACTTTCAATGATGTTTGAATTATCCCAGAGAATGAAATCTCCACCCGCACATTTCTCATCGAAAAGACCATCAGGTGGTAATGTGGTGATGGGACGTGCCTGAAGCAAATAAATCTGCCCCTTCACCAGCGCCCATTCAATGTCCTGTGGGTGTCCAAACCGCTTCTCTACATCGAGAACGAGTTTGGCAATGCTCTTCAGCTCAACTGGCGACAGGCTCGCTTTGTCGACCAGCCCGATCTCCACCGCCACCTCGCGCAATCCTCCTTGGACGGCGCTCCGCAGTGCCTTTGGTTTTGAGGTAATCTCCTCCTTAAAATCGAGAGTGCGCCTATGCACCTTGAACTCATCCGCGGAAAGCAATCCACTCACCAAACCCTCACCCTGCCCCCACACGCTACTCACGAGAAGATGATCGCGGTCGTTGGGATCGATCGCATTGCGTGAAAAGGCAACACCCGCAGAATCGCCATCCACCATCCGCTGGATAACAACACCCACTTTAATGCCACTCAGAGGGAGATTGCGTTCCTTGCGGTATGCCAACGCCCGTGCAGACCAACCTGAAGCCCAACAGCGCAAAACACTTTTGAGAATCTGCTCAGGACCTTTCTGAAAGAGGAAAGTTGAGAACTGACCAGCAAATGAATTTTCAACCGAGTCTTCGTCGAGACCACTCGATCTCACAGCTACGAAAACGCCGATAAGTCCTTGCCGTTCAAGCTCGGCAACCAGCTCTTCACGAACATCAATTGGAATGGGCTGTGAGAGAAAAAGCTCTTCCACAGCCTTCTCCAAATCGGCAAAATTCTGATCCTCGGAAATCAGCTCCTTTTTAAGCTGATTCTGCGAGAGGAAGCGATCGAAAGCATCAACACCGAGGCAAACCCATTCAGGCACCGGAAAGTGAGATTGTGAAAGTCGCGCCAGATTGTAGGCCTTGCCGCCACCGAGGCGCTTCACGTCCTCAGGATCGGCGTGAGAGGTCAACACATAGCGCACCATCGATTCAGTCATGTGCTGCTCTCCTTACTCAGAATTTCAAAACCGCAAAAACACCAAGCCAGGCCGTGGCCAGAACAGAAAGCGCTGCCATTGCTTCAACTGGCTTATGCAAACGATCGCGCAAAGAGTGTAGCAAGATGAGAAGGCAGGTTGGAATCTGAACGAGCACCAGGACTGCAATGCCGGGAAGTGTGTTGCGTGCCGAGAGCGCAATCACAAGAGCAATAAACTGAAAGAAGAGTGCGACAGATGCAGCACGCTTGAGTCCATAGATTTGTCGGTAGGTTTGCGCGGCCGGATGCGCATCGGGTTTGAGCTTTCTTGAGAACTCATACGACAAAGATGCAGTAAGATTCAAACCAACAAAGATCCAGGCCAGCTTTTCGTTCACAAATCCCGGCACAAACAAGGTGACACCGAAGAGATAGAGAGGAACACCAACAATCTGATGTGAAAAAGCGTAGACCAAAGGAAAATGCGCGAGCTTCTGCCCGACATAAAATTCTTTGTACATGAACCACAAGTATACCGACGATAAAAGGAAGAGCATGCCAGAAAGCGCAGATGTAGACGCAATCATGAAAACGCCAAAAACGATGAGAACGAGCATGACAATCCGAATGCCCATCGACATCTCAGCAACAGAAATGAGCCCACGCGGCAATGGACGTGTGGGGTTGGCAAGCTTGTCCTTCTCAAAATCCTTGATTTCATCCATCATGCGCGCTGCAATCATGAAAAGAACAGAGGCCAATACAGCAATAAACCCGGCCAAGACCATGCCACCAACGCCAGCGCAATTTTGAGCTGGTAAGCACAAGCCCCGATTGACCGTCAGCATGTATCCGCTCACAACAGGCCCTAGGGCAAGAAAAACGAGCACAGCTAATGGGCTTCTTTCTTTCAGGTAGATCCACCAACGTAGCATTCTCAACCCCTTTTCCCAGGTGGCAACACGGTCGATGCGCGCTCTGTGTCGACGATCCCGGCTGAGAACAGAGGAAATGACCGTGGGTTTCTCTCCAAGCAACTCGGTTGAGGCCTTTTCAACAACGCGCGTATCATCATCTGCAATCACAAGAGGATGACCACAATTATCACGCCGCAGAAAGGCTCTGGTGTGGCCCAAGTGTGCATAGAGCTTCTGCTCGAAAAGGAAATCATCAAGCGGCTGAGTACTGCGCCCCATATACCAGAGTCCGTCTGCATCGGACAAAATTCTATCGCCCATACAGTGCCAAAGCACACCATCACTCTCTCGCCTTTTATTCAACATGCTCTCTTGAGTGTTCCCAAGATACTCGGGGCAAACGTTTACACCAGAGACCCACAGCACCGACTCTGCGGAGAGGCGGATACTCAACTCACCAATCGGATGCCCAACATTAAGCGCATGGATGAACCCTTTCCGGCGAGAATTCTCTACCGATTTACGCGCGTCAATAAAAGCAACAGGCTCAACCTCTGTGCCACCATAGATCTGCCGAATTTCAGCACGTGGCAAAACTCTGAAAGCCCTCTCAAGCAACTCACACTCTATGAGAGCGCCTCCGACATTAATGCTCTTGAGAGAGGTGAACGCCTTGTTGTGATCGAGCAAGTGCCGCAGGAAAGCCGGACCGCACGAGAGCGACCGAGGCCAAATTGACCTATCGAGCGACTCAATTCGGCTGAGCGCAGCAACCGACCAATTCGACGGAACAAGCAAAGAGCCGCGGCCCGTTCCCAGGTGATACAGTGCGAGATTTGGAAAAAGCGCGAGATCAGGTCCTTCGAGCGAGGAGTCCTGCCCATATTTTTCGAGAATCTCATGGAGCTCCCACAGGTAGGCATGACTCCGAACGACCCCCTTAGGAAGCCCTGTCGTGCCTGTGGTGAATGAGATTGTTGCAGGCAGGTCAGCTGAAATGTCGATCGCACGAAACAGCTTTTCACGCGATGCAGCAGGAATTTCACCCGTCAACAAGTGAGTACGTAGCGAACGTACTGATGGACTTCTTAGCCGCCAAAGCCATCCGAAGCGATCAACGAAAGCAGCTTTTACCCTCACGAGTGCGAGCACATGCTCAACTTGGCGCACGGGCATCCAAGGCTCAACAAACACGACCCCAACACCCAGGCCTAATAAGGCAAGAATTGTCGCGTAAAGCTCGGCACCAGGCAAAGCCATCAGCAAGACTGTGTCTCCCGGCTGTAGGCCCATCGAAAGCGCGGTTTTTTGCATTGCAGCTGTGCGTTGACCGATCTCAGCAAAGTTCACAACGCCATCGCCAACCGACCAAAGCGCTAGCTTCTCCGGGTGCGCCTCAATGCGTTGCAGAACCCTGGTGGAACAATTTCCGTTCGGAGCGGGCACAGAGCCTCCGTCGCCTCAATTGAACGGAAGAGGTTTCGGGCAATTCACTGAAAACTTTAGATTAAAGGCGTTGATTAAAAAAAAACTTTGAGCGCCGCATTTTTGTTCCGAAAGCTCACTGGTTGTACTGCTCAAGCAAGGAAAGCGTCATGACTTTACCCGACCTGCGCACAATTGCTGAGAACGCAAAAAAAGATGCCTACAGCATCGACCGCATACAATGGCACAAAGGCGTTGAAACCCAACGACACTACTTCCCTGAAATGCTGACTCCACTGTATCACTGCGCGTCTTATCGCACTGTTTTAGATGAGGATGACCGCAGGCTCTATAATCAACTCTACTCTCAGTACATCAGCGAGCAGTTTATTTTTCTCGAGGACCGCTTCTTGTGTCGTGTGGTGGATGGCTTGTTACCGTGGGCTTCACAGGTCTCCTGGGATTTAAAGCGTTGCCTGGAGATATTCCTCGAGGAAGAGGTGAAACACACGGAGATGTTCCGCAGACTCAACCGACTGTGTAATCCAGAAGTCTACGGCGACAAGGATTTCCGTTTTCTGCAGCTTCGGCCCATTGAAAACAAATTGATGGAAGCCATGTCGAAATATCCAAAGGTGCTGAACTTCTGGATTTGGGTTGCCTTGCTCTTTGAGGAGAAGACAATCGACTGCTTCTCACACTATCGAATGCAACAGCGTGATCCGCAGGCTCTCAAGATCGACCCTCTGCACTACCAAGTGCATCAATTTCATATGCTCGACGAAGCCAGACACGTACAGCTGGATGAACACCTGCTGCGATACATCTTCAACAAAGCAAACCCGATTGTCCGCCAGGTGAACATTGCTCTGCTTAAAAAAACCATGTCCAACTATACAAACCCAAAACGTGCGAACATCTTGATTGTTGAAGATCTCTGCAAGATTCAGGTTCGACTACGCTCTCAGGTCGAGAGGTTATCGAATGAAGTACGTGCACAGAATGGAAAAGCCGGGTACCAGATCGCTCAGTATTCCCGAAAGAACTTTCCCAAGACTTTTTCTTATTTCGATGCAGACCCCGACGTCCGGAGCGCGATGAGTCAGGTGATTCTGACCTATCAACCCCAAGAGGAGGGGCTCTCTGCATGAGCTCAAAAGGTTTCGAGGTGCTAGGCCATGGCGCTCAAGCTTAAAGTTCTTAAACGCTCAGAGGCACCCGACAGAATTTTTTTTGATACGAGGTTCACTGAATTCATCTCACAAGCCCTGAAAAGCTCTGATCCCGGCGCCAACCTCGAAAGACAAGGTTACTGTAGATTCCTTTTAAATTATGCAGAATCAAGAAACAGCCAGTTCTGGATTGCAATTGATGCCACGACCGGCAACACGCTTGCACGCATTGGGGCGGATGTCTCAAAAGGCATGGAGAAGACAGGCAGTGTTGGTTTTTTCGACTGCGAACCAACAGCAGAGGGTAGGTCTGCGGCTCAATTACTCCTGAGCGAATCTATCTCGTGGCTCTCAGAGCAGAGTGTCAAAACCGTGTTTGGCCCCATGGATTTCAACAGCTGGTTTCAATACCGCTTCAAGCTGCGAAGTGTTGAAAATACCATCCCCGATTTTCCCTGGGAACCGCCGCCTTCAGAGC
>JBILKM010000017.1:0-53013 GCA_044376695.1 Silvanigrellaceae bacterium | reverse complement strand
TGGCGGGCGATTCGCTGCGCGCACTCTCTGCACGGCATCTTCTTCTGCAAGAAGAATTACTCACACGCACCGATGTTTCGCCCGGACGATTCCACATTACGATTCTCGTGCACTGCTATGGAAACATGGAGTTCCGGTCGTCCCAGGCCACTGCGAGCAAAATGCAAGCTGCCTGGGCCGTGGCTGGACTTTTAGAGAATCTTCACAACCAACAAGCTCAAAAAGTGGATGTGGTTCCACTGCGGGGCAAAGACCTTGGCGAGGCACTTCTTCAACAGTCGGCGCGTCTCAAACGTTCTCACTTCTGTTACGTTGTCACAGACCTCCTTTTTGACCCGCGCAGTGTCTCGGCCTCAACCGAAAATCTTTCTGCAGCGCTCAAACATTTGCGTGTTCCGCGAGGCATGGTTGTGGTTGTTCGGGATGCCTGGGAATCGCCCGATATAGCGAGTACCGAGTTAGTGCAACGCGGTGGAGCAATTGCATTCGCTGCCCCAGATACTGATCCTTCGGACAAACCGAGTGCAGCACAGGACTTTCACGGAGGCCACGCCTATCTCGAAAACATAAACATGCAGCTCCGACAGCTGGAACGTGAATTGAACATGCGCAATTGGAACTCGATATGGCTCACGCCCGAGCATGAGGTTTCTGAGATCTCCAAAAATCTGACCACACGCCTTGCCGCTCTAAGGATTTGCTCATGATTCAACTGCTGATCCTCTCAGCGTGCGTCTCGCTCGTAACCATCGCGATCCTTTTTATTCAACGGGTACGACCACGCAAAATCAATATTCCGAGTTTTTTTCTGGGGCAGAAAGACGACCAGAAGTTCTTCAACCTAAAACCCACTCCGCCACGCTGGTGGGAATGGTTGCTGGTGTTACTGGCCACAGCTGGAGCGGCATTGGCCTATTTCTCGCAAGCAGAACCAGAGGAAATGCAACGCAATCAGGGTGAAGGTCTCGTGTGGTTCGACCCCACCTTCTCGCACATTGCTGCGGTGCACCGCTCACCAGAGGCCCTCGAGGCAATCATCGATTCACTTCGACAAATGCGCAAAACAGAATATATTTTTATCGAACTCGATTTCACCACTTCTGAAGCGAACGTTACCACCCCGGGCTACAAATTTACTCGAGTGAGCAACTCCGCTTTACAGAAACATCTTGAGAGCATCAGCCAGCAACCTACAGCTCTTTCGCAGCCGCTCGACACTCCCGCACTCATCCAATCACTCAAACGTGAATTGAATCTGGATGCAGCTCGAGTGCCGTTAACACTCATCACCGATGCTCAAGCAGAAACGCTTCGCCCATTGGTGAGTCTTGCCGAATCTTTTGAAGCAGTGGATGTCGTTCGCACGCCACTGACCCCCCAACAACTGCTGGGTCAGCGTGTGCCGGTTGTTCCGGAGGAGCTTGCTCAACTCTGGTTACCCAAAGATGCCAATGAAATTGCCGATGCTGGTTTGCCAGGTACACCAAATTTACTGCGGGTAGAAAATTCTCTGGCTCGCAGCATTCCACCCCAGGCGCGTCCTGTGTTGAGCCTCGAAGAATTTCCACGAACTGAGGACAAAACAACTCGCCAGACAAACTCCTTTTCAATCTTTGTGACCGAAGAAGCGCACTCAGGCACCGCACAGACACCGAGAATCTCCCAACCTCTCCTCACAACATGCACACTCGATGTTGCCGGACCGACCGAACTCGATGGCCTTTCAGATCTGCGCGCCTATGCCACATTCTTCAAAATTCCGACGCGTCCGCTCGCATGCCGCTCTACAGAATCTGCAACAAGCGCCCGCGCTGCCGAATCCTCAGACCCCTGGAAATATCGGAGAGCCTCGATCTGGGTCATTCCGATGAATGACTTCATCACTGGCGAGCTTTTTGAACAAGGAAGACACTGGATCCCTGAGGGCTTTGCGCCCGACACCGATGCACTGGTTTACATTGCCGACACGCGTCTTCAAGGTTTTGATTCTGCGCTCGAAAGTGTAACTCTACAGCTTGAAAACAACCAACCAACCGTGCGCATGCCACTTCTTCCGATGCCACCCTCGCCTCTCAATTTCCCTTGGGACATGGGTAACACCGCTCCACGCGCGAAACCGCGCAGTATCTCAACTGGCTCTCAGAAATTGCAATCCACCGAACCTGCGGAAACATCACTGACCGACGGCGGTTATAAAGTCATGTTGCGCGCGGCTGACGGCACGCCTCTTGCATATCTGCTGGCCTCGCAACCACCCACTGTCTATCTCCGCACAGGTGGCGCAGCTCCCAACGGCGAGCTGGGTCGATGGGGAAAGTGGGCTGCACTTTGGAACAACATCAAAGACCAGATGGGTCAGCGCTCTCCATTGCTCTCTCGGGTACAACTCAACACACCTACAGAATGGGCTAAATGGGTCGATGCACAGCGTAAAAACAACACGCCACCGTTACGTTATCGTGTTGACAATCTCACCCTCAAAGGAACCCTGCTGGAAAATCGCAAAAGCCCGATTGCTCCTGTTCCTGCGCTCTACATCCGGGAACGCGACGACCAAATAGTCGTTGTGGAACCTCCATCGTTCGAGCGGCAGGCCGAAATTCTCTCACCACAAGATCTCGACAAACTTTTTCCAAAAGGCAGTGGAAAAGCGCAAAGCAGAAAGTCGACACAAGCAAATGCAGCTGCATGGCAATTCTCGGGAATGTTGCTGGCACTCGTAAGCCTTCTATTGCTTTGGATTCTCCAGCATAGGCAACGCAACAAAAGCGCTCGAAACTCACCTATTACGCAGGCCGCACTCCTGATTGCACTGCTCAATTTTGGCAGCGCGCCCCGCGCCGATGCACAGAGTCCACGCGTGCCTTTCGACAACAGAGTTGTGCGCGGTCAGGACAATCGCCCCGACATCAGTACACATCCATTCCGCATTGCATGGTGTGATGCAACCGTTCCCGAGCCCGTTCAACAGAGATATTCTCAGCTACAACGCATGTTGGCCAACCGTGGCACAATCGAGCTTCCCAAAGAGATGCTTGCCGGCGCGTGCCGTGTTGGTGCTGCCGAAATCTGGTGGACGTCTTCGCTGGAGGCGCTTCAAGCATCGCGGGTCACTCAGCACATCCGCTCCGGTGGCGTTGTGATCGCCGAGGGTATCTCGTTGCGTCAGACACCAGAGTGGATGATTGCCAGCGCTGATCCCAGCATTGGCCTTGTCTGGGAGTCGCCTAAGCGAAGAGGCCTTCTTTACAGAAGCTTTTACCTCCTTTCGACTTTCGACGGATGCAGTCCGGAGCGCACATTGGTGCTGAGTTTGCGCAAAAAAATCAATGCACAAGCACCTATGGGAATTGTCACACCCGCACGCTTCCTCACCCACACGAGTGAGGGAGCAGACTGCTTCATCACCGACGACGAATATCGTACCCGCTCGTTTGTGAACCTGATGTATGCTCTGCTGACGACCGACTACAAGGAAGACCAAATGCAACTTCCTGAGATTCTCAACCGCATTCGTAGCCTGGGGCTTGAACCATGATTTCACTGTTCATAAAGCTCATTCTTCGGATTGCTGTTGTTGCCCTCATCATTCTTCCGGTTGTGGTGCCCTTCCTCGAGAAGAGCATCGATCGCCAGCCACCAGCTCGACTCACAGTTTGGGTTGATGCCAATGTTCAGCGCCTCGATGCCGATGAAAAAAAGGCTGAGCAGAAACTGCGTGAAAAGCTGTCACTCGACCGCGATGTTATTGTCGGCTTCCGTACATGGGGTTCCAGCTCGCAAACACCGCTCGAAGACCATGAGGAGCTCCTCGCGTACTTAAAAGCGACCACCGGACCGCAGGTGATTGTCAGCCAGACCAACCTTTGGGGCTCCGGGGCGCGTAACTTTCGCCGGGCGGTAGACCAGCTCTCGGAAAGCAAGGCAAACATGCTGTTGGTCATGCGCCCAGATGAACTGGGATGGAAACAGAAGAGAGAAATGCCCGAACGCTATCTCGTGCTCTCCGACCTCTCTGCCCCACAGCTCAACTTCCTTGGAGAACCAACCCAGCTTTCGCTTGATATCGTGGGTCGTCTGAAGCCCGAGGAAAAACAGGATTTTGAAGTGGTAGTGCGCTCGGGTGAATCTGTGCTCGCGAGCCAACCAGTCAGTGTTCAGGCGGACAACCAGGGAGTGGTCAATACCATTCAAAATATTCCTGTATATTTCACCCGCGCACAGCAACAACTTCTCACAGCTGAACTGACTTCAGAATTAAGTCCAGTTCCACTCAACATGGCGTCCACTGCAATTTCAGTCGTGCACTCCAAAACCACAGTTCTACACGTTGGTGTTGGTCCCGACTGGAGCATGCGACAGCTGCGTTCGAAGCTAAAATTCTGGCCCAATCTCGATCTGCTGAGCTACTACATCCTTCGTGAGGTCAATGATGACCTCTCAATTCCAAGCAACCAACTTTCTCTGATTGAATTTCCTTCAGAGAAACTCTTCGGACAGCAGCTCCCCAACTTCCACGGTGTTCTTGCGCAAAACTTTGCATTCGATACCTATCTCAATTCACGCGATGCGCAGCACCTCTTTGAGTACGTGAGTGCCAATGGTGGGCGCATGGTGCTTCAGGCTGGACCACTCAGTTTTCTTGCGCGCGATTCCAACATTCGCGACCTAATGCCATGTGAAAATGTACCGACATTCGACTTCGAAAAAGAATACCGCTGGCAGGCAGGAAAAAGCAGACTGATGGCGGAACCTCAATTTGAAACCGCAATAAGTTCGATTGTAACCAGGCAAACAGCGCTTGGCTGCCAACCCAAACCAGGCGCACTTGTTCTTGCTGAGACAGCGGATGAAAGCCGCTCGCCGGTCGTCATCGCCTACCCCGTCGGCAAAGGTTTGGTGTTAGCCTTTCTTGCGGGCGACTGGCACACTTTTGCAACTCAGCGCGAAGCGAGTACACCTGTGCAACGTGCAAACCGTGTCGCCGCGCTCGATGCCAGCGAATACCTCGTGCAGTGGATGGTTGAATTTCTTCAACGGCGTCAGGACAGCGGCCTGCGTCCGCCTCAGTTTGCTGGCCCACGTATCTATCGCGACGATCCTCTGCATGCCGTGCGGTCACGGGGCGGTCTTCCCACACGCGCACTGCTTCAAGGGCGCGGTGAATCTTTTGCTGCAAAAATTGCAGCTCCAGTGTGGCTTGCCCACCTCGATATCGAGGCCATCAAATGGCAACAGGGCATGAGTGCGCGCTTAAATTCTGGGGCCCAACTGAGCGGATTACTGCCGGGCAATGATGCTGCACTCGCGCCACGCTTCGAGTCGCTCGGGCTAAACTGGCAGATGAGTGAAGCAGCTCTCGGAAAACCTACGGGTCATACCCCTCGCGCTTTGGCGTGGCCAGTGCTCGAAGGGACAAGCCGCACGCGCGAAATGCTCCCTAATCCCATCCTCTTCCCCCCGGGGCTTTTCAAAAGCTCACCGGATTTTGTCGCTAGCCTCAAAAAAACAAACGAGTTCAAAGAACAACGGATGATTCCACTGCTTGAGGCCTATCCATGGTTGCTAGCCCTAGCATTGGCGCTGCTTGCACTCGAACAATTACTCGGACGCCTGCAGTCTGCACGACCAATTCTGGCCGCTGCGGCGGCAATAAAATCCCAACAAAAAGACAACAGCTGATTCTTCAGTTCCCCCAGTATTCGACCGAATCTCTCCTGTGTTCTTCAAGAGGGCGCGTTTCAGGGGGGGCAGGTCATGTCGGTGTTTCCAAAGTTTTTGAGTGGCCCGGATGAACAGGGCCAGGGCAGCGATGGTGGCACCGTCGTCAAACGTGCCAAACGCATTGAGAGCCATGCTCTGGTCGACGTTAAAATGAGCGCATGGAACCCTTTATCCGTGGCCAGTGCGGTTTTGCTCGACCTCTCTTGGCAAGGATTCAAGATTGAATTCGTTAACCCGGTTAAGCTCAAACCCGGTTCACGCCTGACCATGAACGTACCGCTGGCATCCTTCGGTATCCTGGCTCCCGCAAAGTTGAAGCTCAAAATCCAGGTGAAATGGTACGACGCGCGCATGCTGCGCGCCGGCGGCATTTTCGAGCCGGAGAGCCATGAACAAGACTATCTCATCCAAAAGATTATTGATGTTTTGACCCTCAGAGGTGCGTCGGAGGATTCAGGCCAGTTTACGCAATCGACAAAAGCATCCTGAAGCGCTTAAAAAAGGCCCCCCAGCCACGTTTTCTCAGAAAAGGCTGTCCCCTCAACTGGACGGCCTTTTGCCTTTCCGGTACAGACTTTCTGTCACTTTTTACGCAACAATGCGGAGACTCCTGGAGTGAAAACACACTCGCTCAAGCCCATTCCCCTGGGTTCTTGTTTTGTCGATGCCATGAACGCCCAACGCCACACAAAAGTTCCGTCGGCGTTGCGTGCACCCCTCCAAGGGCACAACCTATGGCGTGTAGGCCACCCCGAATCATCTCAGGACTTCATGGAACGCCGCGGCTGGCTGCAACCTGTCTGCCTCGCTGTCACCACTCCCGAGCAGATCCTCGAGGCAAGTTCATCCTACGAGCGTCTGTACATTCCCGGAGAATTCTGTCGCCAAGGAGATGTCCTCTCAGCTGCAGCAGAAACCGGAAAAATGATTTTTCTTGAACGGGGTGCCTTCCTCGCACCGAGCGATATTGTGCGCGCTGTCGATAAATTGGGAGATGCGCGTGAGCGGGTGATCCTTGTGGAGGCCGGCTCTTCATTTGGCTACTCCGACCGCGTCCTCGATCCGCGTGCGCTGGCCATCATGGAGCAAACAGGCTGTCCGATCGCATTGAATCTCAATCCCCTCACGGCGGCTGTAGGCGCTGCGTACGAGCATCGCCCGAATTGGCTCGGAAATGATCATTTCGACATCGCATTCGTGCGCACAGCGATCGCTTTCGGCGTTCGGTTTCTGGTTCTGCCCTCGCAGCGAGAGCTCAACACAGAGGCATTAGAGCTGTGGATTGCGTCACAAAAGGACAACACATGACCTACAAACATGGCTGGAGCGGTTCATTTAGCGATAAGCTCTCACTCAGCCCTAAAACCCTGACCATCATTGCCGGCCCCTGCATGTTCGAATCGAAAGAGCTCGGTTTTGCTGTGGCAACCCACATGAAAGCGCTGTGCGCGGAACTAGGGTTCAATTACATCTTCAAAAGCAGCTACGACAAAGCCAATCGCACCAGCGGCAACACTGCGCGCGGGCCAGGACTCGAAAAAGGATTGAGCTGGCTTGCCGAGATTCGCAAGCAGTTCGACGTTCCAGTACTCACCGATGTCCACACACCAGGACAAGCGCGAGAAGCGGCCGAGGTTGTTGATGTTGTTCAAGTGCCAGCATTTCTCTGCGATCAAAAAGATCTCTTAAAAGCCTGCGCCCAATCAGGAAAAGCGGTGCAGATTAAAAAAGGTCAACACACCTCTCCAGAACAACTCCTGGCTTGTGCCGACTACATCGCCTCGGAGGGCAATCCAAAAGTTCTACTTTGTGAACGCGGAAGTTCATTTGGCTATAACAACCTCGTTGTCGACTACCGCAATCTCGTGCTGATGCGCCGCTCAGGATATGCCACAGTGTTCGATGGAACCCATGCAGCGCAGCTCCCGGGCGCTGGTTCTGGTCAATCTTCTGGGTTGCGCGATATGGTTCCGAGCCTGTGTGCAGCCGCTTACGCTGTCGGAATTGATGCGCTGTTCATGGAAGTGCACACAAACCCAGAAAAGGCTCTTTCCGATTCGTCCACTCAAATCGACTTCATCACAGCTGAAGCAATTCTGAGACGCCTGAAAGCACTCGGAGGTTGAGAGTTCAGGTCGATTGCGCGTGGGGAACCCTCTCCACCGAAAGGTGAATCCCGCGCCCGTGTCCCGAGAAGTATTTCTTAAAATCTGCATCTGAATGTGCGGGAGTCACAGCAAGCAAACCAACCAGCGCTCCTTTGCCTTGGCTCCATACGTGCAGATCCCAAACCCGATGGCCATCTTGTTCGATGCGTGCCTTGAGTTCTGGCACAGAGACACCGCTTGGATAAAAATCGAGAAGTTCAACAGCAGTTTGTTTCAGCAACGACCAAGCCCAACGCAAAATCACAAGAGCGCCAACCACACCTATAACGGGATCCAGCCACGCCGCCGCAGGGAACTGTCGGGCAACAAGCAAAGCAACAATCGCCAGCAGGGAAGTGAGCGCGTCGGCAAGAACATGCACAAGAGCGGCCTGGTGATTGTGATCTGTCGTAGATACTGAGCGCGAATGATGGACATGGTGATCATGGTCATGGTGATCATGCTCATGATGATGATGGTCGTGATGATGATCATGGTGGTGGCCATGATGGTGATGATGCCCTGCACCACTACCCCACCCTAAAAGCCAAGCACTTACGAGGTTTACAATCAGCCCGAGGACGGCAACAATAAGTGCTTCATCAAAGCTGATATTCGTGGGCGAAAGCAAACGCTCTATGCTTTCCACAATCATCCAGACAGCCACAAATCCTAGAGCGATAGCGCTCGAGTATCCTCCTAACGCAAGAATTTTTCCCGAGCCGAAATTCATGCGCGATCTCACCCGTTCCCAGGACATCATTCTGTACGCGAGAAAGGCAACTCCAAGAGCGCCAGCGTGAGAGCCCATATGATAACCATCAGCCTGCAAAGCCATAGAGCCCGTGATGTGACCCGCGATAACCTCCACCACCATAGTCACACACGTCAGGACTAGAACCGAAAGAACCTGCTTCTGATGTCGCCGGATCTCTTGAACATCGAATGTCAGTTCATTCTCCTGATTGCAGGGAGCTGCACTCAAGGAAAGCTCATTCATCCTCGTCTGATTCTCCCTCGAGAAGTTCCTGAAAGCCGATTGTGCCAGCCTGAGAGAAATGCTCCGACATTTCATCGAGACAGATGTCGGAAACCTCGGCCCGGCCACGCAGTACCTTCAAGGCATCAAGCAATCGTGTGATTTGTTGATCATCCCATTCTGGGCCAGGTCGAAAATCAAGGCGCATGGAGTCTTCGAGAACACCGATTCCAAGATCGGGCAAACCAAAGGTCTTCTTCAATAGAATATGACGACCAGCCTGCACGAGTTGAACGACCTCGCGAGGAGAGTGGCGCTGTGCGAGTAACTCGCGCTTCGAAGAACCCTCACGCTGCATCGTACTTGCTGCGAGGTTGGAATGAGCGATAAGCACCTCAATAGCTCGGCACAAATGTTCGCGGCTTTCAAAGTAAACTGAAATCTCCGGCAGCACACCCTGAAATGGAGCGCGCATTTCTTCTTTGAAACACAAAATGGCTTTACTCGCCGGAGTCTGTCTGAATTGCACGTCCATGGCACTCCTCGACATTAGATATTTTAGGTCAGTATAAAAGATTCTACTGCCGCAGCAAAGAGTTCAATGCCGTCAGAGAAAAACAAGAAATCCAGTGAAATGAAGACAAGCGCTCAATCGACCGTCATTTTCTGGGCTATCAATTGCAGTTCGCCCACGATCCAAAGGCGATCATTTTCGCGCAATTGAATGTCAGATTCTGGATTCAGAATTCGAGAACCTTCGCGCTCCAGCCCGACAATGATTCCACCTGTCTCTTCGCGGATCCGACTGTCGCGGATACTCTTTCCAACATAAGGGCTTTGCTCGGTGAGCAAAACATTACGCAGCCCATATTGTGTGCTTTGTGTGGAAGGATGAAGCTCCCCAGGTTCAAGGGCGTAACTCGATAACGTGGCGAGCTGTTCCTCGGTTCCGATGACATGAATCAAATCGCAAGGCATCAATCTTTCGTCGCGTCGCGGAGCAAAAATCTTTCGCTGCCCCCGTTCAATCATGGCCACAGAAACCCCAACTGTTTCGCGCAAGCGCAATTCACCAAGAGTTTGTCCAGCCAGACGACTATTGGGTTGCACCGAAAATTCGGTCAGGTGGGCATCCCAGGGAGCTAAGGTCGGTTTTTCCTCCTGTTGTCCTAATTTAAGCCTCTCTTTTTCGTTCAGATGCTCCAAAAACTTCTTTTCGAGGCGGGCATAGATCCGGCCAAAGTTTTTAAAACCAATGGCACCAACAATTGAAACCAATGCAAGAGAGATGATCATCGCAGTCCGGCCAGAGGCCAGCACGTTCACGACAAAAGCTAAGAGCGCAAGTGCAAGAAGAACCCGACCGACCAGCGAAAAAAAGCTACGGCTGACAAGAAGTGAAAGCTGCTCGCGTCCACCCACAACAACCCGCTCATGTTGACTGTGCATCACAATAGCCCAAAGGAATGGAAATGACATCACAAGGGCAAAGACAAGAGCAACAAAGTCTGCAGCGGTTTGATTGTCGAAATTGCGATAAAGAAATGGCCGAAAAAACTGGACGAAAACGAGGGCCAAAGCAATCACAACAATAGAGTTGAGAAAAATTAAAACCCCCTGCTTCCAGGTTCCACTCCTCAACTCGAGACTCGTACTCGAGAGCGAAGCCTGATTCACGCGGGTCACAAACTGCCCTGGAAGTCGCCTTTCAAGAAAGGCCGTAACCCCATATCCAGAGCGAATAAGGTAAGGAGTTGTAAAGGTCGTCAAAACAGAAACAGCCACGGCTATGGGATAAAGAAATTCGGAGGTGACTTTGAGTGTCATTCCCAATGTTGCAATAATGAAAGAAAACTCGCCAATCTGGGCGAGGCTCAATCCTGCGAAGACCGAAGTCTTGAGGTTTTGCCCTGAAATAAGAGCACCAATACTGGAGCTCAAAAGTTTCCCAAAAATGGTGAGGGCACTGATGAGGAGCACCTCTTTCCAGTATTGAGCAAGCACCGAAAGATCAAACAACATTCCAACCGATACAAAAAATACGGCTGCGAAAAGGTCGCGCACTGGCTGAACAATATGTTCAATTTTTTCGCCCTGAGGAGTTTCGGCAAGAATAGACCCCATCACGAAAGCACCTAGGGCGGGAGAAAAGCCGGTCTTGGCCGCGAGAAAAACCATGCCAAAGCAAAGAGCTAATGAAACAATCAGGGTCGTTTCTGGATTCAATGCCTCGCGTGCTCTTCGTAGCAACCAAGGCACGAGAAAAATGCCCCCCAGAAACCAGAGTGTTAAAAAGAAAATCAAACGTGCAGCCGATGACAGCAGTTCGATACCCTGAAACTGACTCGTCGTTGCAATTGCGGTGAGAAGCACGAGGAGCAAAATCGCAACCAAATCCTCAACAATCAATACACCAAAGACAAGATTCGCAAATCTCTTCTGCTTCATACCAAGCTCATCTAGAGCTCGAATGATGATTGTGGTTGAGGAAATGGCGAGGATTCCACCCAAGAAGAGGCTGTCCCAGGTGCTCCAAGAAAATAGACGACCCAGTGAATACCCCAGGCCCAACATGGCGATGACTTCAGTGAGGGCTGTTACAGTCGCTGCCTTGCCAACCGAAGCCAGCTTGCGGAAGCTAAACTCTAAACCAAGACCAAAAAGCAACACAATCACACCAATTTCGGCCCACACTTTGATTGCGTCTTTGTCTTTGACTGTTGGAAGAAAATCGACTTCCGGACCGACCAAAATACCGGCAAGCAAATAGCCTAAGACCACTGGCTGGCCGATTCGCTTGAACAACAAAGTTACGGCAGCAGCGACACCAAGAATGTAGCCTAGGTCGACGATAAGCTCTGGAAGTTGCATCTAAGGATCTCCGACCCTTAGAATAAACTGATTTTGGAAATTGAGTCAAAGAATCATTGAATAATGAATAACTGTTACAAAAAAAAGCCCCCGATGAGAATTCATCGGGGGCGACGGGTCGACCTTGAGCACGCGGAGGTTCTCAATTTTCGCCAATTGGATATGAACCGGCAATGAGCAAGCGCCGAGCCTTGGCCCTCTCTTTAACTCTAACCTTGTCAGCAAAGGTATTGAGTTTATAGAGAAGATGATCGATGAGGTCGTGCAGCGCGGCGTAGAGATTCGGGGCGGACTTCTCAACCCTCACCCCCTGATAGCGACCACGATGAATTTGGCATGCAATTGTGAAAACATCAGGCCCAGGTTGAAGTGGTGAGTTTTTCATTTCCAGCGTCACCTGAATGAATCCAGGAGACAAATTTGGAAACTTTGCGACAACTGAGGCTAATCTTTGTCGCACAGCCTCCCTCGCCAACTCAGACTTATTCAGGTTCTTAAAAATAACGCGAATCATGGAGCTTCCCCTTTCTCCTTGTGGTGAAAAAAAGCACTGACTCTCAACGATGCAACGTTTGACTCATTTTTCTCCTGGTCGATGTAGGCTCTCTCTCAACCCGCTGATCAATCACTGCCAAAGCAGGACTTCCTGAAGGCATCTGCTCAGGCGATGCGATGATCACCTCTCCCCCGCTAGCCAGCACAGCCTGAGCGATGTCATCCAGGAGATCATCATCCTCATGATTGAGATCCTCGGGATGAATCTTGATTCGACCTGTGTGGATGTCGAAAGTTCCAAATATTTGCTGATGCTCGGAGACAAAAAGCCTTCTCACTGTGCCTTGGGCCGCCGCTTCTGCGATCATTCCAAGATCGTTGAGAGATGTACTTCTCTGCCTATGCCTCGAGGCAAAAAATGATTTGTCGTGCTTGAGCATCTGTTCCCGACGATTCATTTTTCGAATCACATCCACTATCATCGGAACCTGATTCTCATTGAAGGATGACCAAACAGGATTTTTCTCGATATTGCGGTAGTACCTTGAACGTATAAACACATCGGTCAGATGCCGTTCACCAGCAACAAAAAGCCTTGGCTTGTCATCCCGAGTGAGTTGTTCCAGCCACTCATGAACGAAGGCCATGAGTGGACGTATCCGTTGCAACGGAGTGAGTCTACGCGCGCCTTTGAGCGTGATATCGAAACTGAGTCTCTCATCTCGGTAAGGTAAGCTGTCCAACTTGCTCAGTGTGTATTGGCTCCCCGCATAGAGGTGCGCCTCATTCTCTCCCAGCCCCAACAGCAGAAACTTTTGATCTGACTGAAACCACTTGAGCAGCGGCTTGACGTGAAAGGAGGAAGCCACAATACAACTCATGCGCACTTCAATTGGCAGCCGTAAAACATGAAACGCATCACGCGTTCGAAAAATCCCAATGTTGCCCGCCATCAGCGATAACGTCGACTCAGAACGCAGGAGCTGATGCACAGGCCGCAGAAAGTGCTCCTTTTCGGAGGCTGACATCACTGGATCCAGAAAGGCATCCGCTCTCTTGAGAATGGTCTTGAGCTGCTCAGATAAAGGTGTATTTTCTGATTCGGCAGCACTCAGATAACCGGTGAGGTGGACTCCCTCTCTCGAGTCAAGCAGTCTCTTGATAATCACCCGATCGTTGACAATCATAGATCCTCCAGAATCAAGTGACGAAATCCTTGGTCTCAAATTCTCTCTTCACTTATTTACGTCAGATCCAAGTATTAATTAAATAAATAATTAAGATGCTATCGTTCGTTTAAATCTATGATTCATAAAACGACGCACTTTGAAACGGTTCAACGTACCGGATGCTGATTTTCGGAATGCATCGGGCACGTTGAGGCGTTATGGGAGAAATGAAAAAAATGAATTCTGCGCTTCAGCGCGGTTGGCTTACTTCGCCATTAGGTCAGCACACAAAGCAGCCGACTGCGGAGGTAATAACGGAGTTTCGATACTCAACTCTGGGTGCTGAGAACCCAAGGCGACAGGGATTTTGTCGCCAAGCTTGAACTTAAGATAGTTTACCGAACTGATTCGCCGCTCACCCACCTGTCGTTCATCAAACGTCGCCATAATACGCGCACCGTCTTGGGTCTTGATGAACAGATTCTGAGGCAGAGCAATCCAACGACTCAGAAGCTCAGCACGCTTCTCTACGTCGTCGATTTCAATCAGCAACGTGCAGCCCAATTCTCCACGCTCGCCCACAAGTTCGTTGTAGGTTTCGATTTCATGCAAGATGTGAGCCTCATCTTCGATGCGCTCAGCCCGCAGCATTTCTTGAATCTGATATAACGTCGTATCATGGTTTTCGAAAAGAAAGGTGAGATGTTCGCCCAGGTGAATACGCCGGGGCTCTTTGGTTTTCATCAATTGAGTGCGCATCTGGTCGCGTACTTTCTCGTATTGTGCGACACTCAGGATCTCTTTTCTTTCAACTTTTCTCATCTTCGTTGCCCTTTTTCTCAATCTTCTGCGAAAAACCATCCTCGCGATAGGCTCGCGCCAGAATACTCATCGGGTGCATCGGCTTCACACCTGCAAACTGCTTGAATTGAATCGCAGCCAGCGGGCAATCCGTACTCCAAACCTCGGAATTGCTCGCCTTCATCCCATCAAACGATTTCTGACCAATGCGGGCCGAGCTTTCGAAACTTTCAACCTTCATTGCGTAGGTACCGTCGTGACCGCAGCATTCTGTCACTGTTTTTGGAACAACACCAGGAATCTTGCGGAGCAGATCGCGGCCTTTGAAACCCACAGCCTGTGCACGAAGATGACACGGCGCATGATAACCCACAGAGCTTCCCGGAGTGCTCTTGAATTCCGTATTGAAACGTTCCTGTTCTCGGATCGACCAGAGGTATTCACTTGGATCCATGGTAGCCGCAGCAACCTTTTTTGCTTTCTCACGCAATTCTGGCTCTACCAATTCAGGATACTCACGCCGAAGCATCATCGAGCAGGTCGGATTGATAGCAAGTACCTTTGCTCCTGCGTCGACGTAGGGCTCGAGCTTGCGCAAATTTTCAGCCGCCTGTTTGCGCAAGCCGTCGAGATCACCCGATTCCCACTTTGGCATGCCGCAACACTCAAGGCCTTTTTCGCAGCGAATATCGACCTTGTTCTTTTTCATCACCTCAATTGTGTCTTTACCAATCTCAGGCTCATTGTTTTGCACATAACAAGTTTGAAAAAGGACAACCTCACAGTTGGGCTCTCCCTCTGAAATCAGGCCCTCAGCTTCTGCCCAACTTTCGAAGGTCTCGTCGGCAAAATCGGGGAGAAGTTTGTCGCGGTGAATTCCTAAGACCTTTTCCATGAACCAGCGATGCAATTTAACTTTGTTCATGGCGTTGGCCATGCCGAAGCTCGCGCGCGAGAGTGCGCCCGCGAGATCAGGATTTCCAAGAAATGATTCGCGCAAATCCCCACCCTCATCAAGATGGCGAATAGCTTGATAACGATGAACCAACTTAGGGAAGTCGAGTTGGAATTCATGCTTATCGCGAGGGGTGTATGGACACTGAACCTCACAGAGCTTGCACTGAAAACAAGCATCCATGACCGTTCGCGTTTCATCCGCAGACAAGCGAGTTACGTCGCCATCGTATTTATTATCGAGCAGCTTGAACAAGCTGGGAAACGAATCGCAATACTTGAAGCACATGCGACAGCCATGGCAGATTTCAAAGGCGCGGGTCACTTCCTTGTTCAACGCATCCTTGTCCCAATATTTTTTATCCGAGGGATCGTAACTCAGACCATCACTCGGTAAATAAGAGATTCTCTTTTCTTGTTGACTCACTCTTGCACTCCTTGGCTGAGTTGCCGCATCGAAACAAAAATCGCTCATTTTTTTATGCCTCTGACCCAGCGACATAAAAAAATGAGCGCTTTCTCAAGCGCTCATCGCAAACAGATCCTCAGGAAATCGACTTGAGCATCTGCCCAAAGCGACCGGCATGGGATTTCTCTGCCTTAGCCAGAGTCTCAAACCAATCAGCGATTTCAGGAAAACCTTCTTCGCGTGCGGTTTTGGCCATGCCTGGATACATATCTGTGTACTCGTGGGTCTCGCCCTCAATTGAAGCCTTGAGGTTCAACACGGTGTCGCCCATCGGCAAGCCAGTCGCAGGATCGCCAACTTGCTTGAGGTAATCAAGATGGCCATGCGCATGGCCAGTTTCACCTTCAGCTGTTTCACGGAAGTTGCTTGCCACTTCAGGGTAACCCTCAACGTCTGCAACCTTTGCGAAATAAAGGTAACGACGATTGGCCTGGCTCTCACCAGCAAAAGCGTCCTTGAGATTCTGGTGGGTCTTGGTACCGCTGAGATTCTTCGCCATGCTGCTCTCCTTTGCAATTAAGGCGTTGAACACATCACAAAAAACAACAACATCAGAAAAGAAGTCTTCTGCAGAACGATGCATAAACATCTTTGCCGATATATTGTCCGTGCAACACTATAGGAGGGCAGTACAGGAAAGCAAACCCACTCCGGTGAATCTTGCCATCACTTCAAAGATTTTGACTGAGTGCAAATAAAAACGGAGTGAGCGAGGAAGGATGTTCAGCGCAGTAATGAACCAGTGAGTCTCTCTGCATCACAACGTGCAAGTATCGCACCGTTTGTGCCGGTCACTTTGACCTCAGCTTCAGTTCCAACGTTGCTGAGTGCAAACTCAACGGCGCCATTCTCAAAACTGAAACCAAAAGCCTTGAGGTTCAGAACTGAACATGCAGCAACGGGCTTTATCGACAAGGTGGACGAATCTTTCAGCTCCAGAGCAATACGACCCGCTGGAACGCTCTCCGACTTTCCAGGCGCTGTCTGGAGAAAAATTTCCTCGAGATTGACAAATCCATCTTTGTCGCTGTCAAGAAACTCAATTCCCGGAAAACCGCTGCCTTCGCCGAGCGAGATGCTCCGGAAGTCTTCACCAAAGGGTGTTCTTTGACCACCACCACCGGCGCGCACATGACACAATCCACAAGTCTGCTCGTTGGTGAGGGATTGGGTCGAAATCTGGTTGGCAGAGTAATGCTCTGTAAACTGATCGAGAAATTTTCTGAACGCAAAAGCATCATTTGAGGCAAACACGCTGGCCGCAATACAAGCCAAACCGAATGGAATCTTTTTCATGGAACCCTCCTGAGCAAATTGCCCGTAAGGGTGCGTACCAAACTGAAGTGAACAATAACAATAGAAAGTTCAACAATATAATTCTGGTCAAACACCAAGTATGTAGCAATTCAACCTTTAATTTTTCGGCTTGAAATACGCAGCAGCAGCGAATCTGAAAACAAGACAAGCCCCGCTGCAAGCAAAAGACCAAGAACAAGAATGGGAGCAGTTGGCTGGCCTGGGAGGAGAACCAGGGCAACAAGTAGACTGAGGGGGGCCGCGACTAGACCAACAAAACAACAACGAAAAATGTGCAATCGAGCCCCCACACGTGATGAAAGCGAAAGAATCGTAGTGGGAATAAACAACGCGGCACAGGTATACATGAATCCCAACGACCAGGTGCTCAGAGCAGGCAAAATAACCAAAAAGAGAGAATTGTTCGGTATTGAACTCCGAAATCGGCTTCCTAGAATTGCGTCCGCAAAACTCTGGTGCAGATAGTGGCTACGTCTCAGAAAAAGATAAATTCCGAAGACAAAAAGTGCTAAACTTAAGATCTGGCTGTCACTGCGCGAGAGAGTAGCAACATCGCCGATTGTCACCCGAGAAAAATGACTTTCGAGAGCAGGATGCAGCGCAACTAACATCAGCGAAGAAGCGGACAAAACAATCCAAAGAGTGAAAAGTAACGTTGAGCGGCTTCCCACTTTTACGATTGAAAGCTTCTCAGCCAGTAGTCCAGCAAGAAATGCAAAACCCACCGCACCAGGAATCCCTCTCCATGAATTTGGCTCAATGCTTTCAGGATCCATCGAGATTGAAAAAATCATAAAGGCCAAAGACCCCAACTCAGCACCTTGAGCTATCGAGAGCGTCTGCACAGTGCGACCACGCGTTGCAAGATGAGCTCCGCAGAAAGCAAGAAGAGCCGTCATGAGTGCCAAAAAGGGGAAGGTCCACAAATATAGGGCCAAAATATCGATCACTTTATCCTCGCTCCACCTAATTGATTCTCAATGTGGACACACTGATAGCGAGAACCAAGGTGTTTGGAGAGAAGCTCCATGGGGGCATGCGAGACAATAAAAACAGTGAGCTTCTGAACATCAGATTCCATGAGGCGAATAAGATCAGTTTGAAAATCTAGTGTTGCCTCGGTATCGAGATGGTTGAGTGGCTCATCGAGCAAGAGAATCGTGTTGCCAGAAACCTGCATTACCGCGGCAAGCAATGCTCGCACTCTTTCCCCACCGCTTGCATCGTTCCAGCATTTCTTGCGCTGCGCTGCACTAAACCAATCAGGAAAATCAGAAATGCCTGTATTTTCTCCTCTTGAAAGGCCTTTTTTTTGTGACACCTGTATCGCGAATAACTGTGAAATTTCCTCAAGAGAAAAAGGCAGGTGGGCACACGCGGCAAGCATTTGCGGAAGATAAAGAACATCTTTGGGGCGAGGACGAATCATAACTCGTCCCGCATATTCGATATTCTCAGAAGCAAGAAAACGGAGAAAAGTGGATTTCCCTGCGCCATTTTTCCCTGTGATGTGCGCAACCTGGCCACGTTGAACATCAAAACTCACAGGTGAAAACAACTGCACGCCCGACAATTCAATCGAAAAACTTTGGCAAGAAAAGACCAATTCTTCTGTACTCAACTTCAACGCACCTTAGCAGAGTTCTTGTCTGAAACGGCAATCAATTCCTCGATAATCTTCTCCATCAGCCTCGGATAAGTTGCAATATCGGATGCAGGCAAAACAGAGACGCTGACCGGAACAACGGCAATCGTGAGACCGGAAATTTCCTCGAATTTACGGAGAACCCTTGGAGGGGCTGTTCGTGCCGCAATCAACAGATGGACTTTATTCGTTCGCATTTGAGCTGACACTTTTGCCAACTGCGCCGCGGAAGGCGGTAAACCTGGTTTCTCCTCCAATACACCAAAGTGCTCTAAAGAAAAGGAACGAGCAAAATAGCTGAACTCCCGGTGATATTCAGCAAAGCGAGCTCGACCTCCAGTGATACTCGCTGAACGCAGCCGAGTTTTGAGTTGTGCTTCGAGACCCATCATCATGCGATTGAACTCTGAGTATCGCAATTCGAACTTTCCTTTGAGATCGGGCCGCACACGCTCGACGGCGTCAATCACTTGCCGTGCGGCCTGCGCAAAAATCACCGGCGCCAACCAATAGTGCGGATTTCCTTTTGGATGCACATCTCCATGACTGCGGTCGACAGCTTGTTCCGGCTTGTCGAGCGCATCCACGCGTGACCCAAAATCGCAATATCCCTTTCCACCGGGCTGAAGGTCGCGTTGAGCCGCCTTTGCAAGCACCTTGGGCAACCATCCAACCTCCAGGTCGAGCCCTACAGCGCAGACAACGTCAGCTTGAGCAACCTGGGCAACATAATCCGGACGCACATCAACAAAATGTGGGTCCTCGCGTCCGGTGAGCAGACTGCGCACCTCCACAGCGTCCCCGAGAATTTCCCTCGCAGCCCACGCGAGATCCGTCGTCGTGGTGACCACGAGGGGTTTCTTGGCTGCAATCTGTGCGTTGGCAGAAAAGGGTTTAACAGTAATGAGTAGTGCTACTGCGACAGCAAGGAGATAAACCATGGGATTAAAACTTTCTCAAAATTCATGACTAGGATGCGCACCTATCACGTATGTCATTTGGGCCAAAAGACTCGAGTTCGTGAAATTCGGAGTTGCATCTCCGCGACGCTTCAAATCCCATGCGTAGGCGATCCGGAAGGTCGAAAACTCGCTAGGTTTGTGTGTTAATGTTGGCACAATTCTGTAGGTCGAGTTGTCAATAGATTTACCCAGAGCATCCTTTGTCGTGAGAACCGAAAACTGGTCAAAGCGTATTCCAAAATCAAGCATCTCGATCAGATTCATTTGCGGAAAAACGTACATTCCTAGAGCGGTTTCACGATCAACTTGAGGAGCCTTCACGCGTCGCACCCAAACTTCGCTTTGCAACAGTAGAGGAACGGTTCGCCCCTCTCGCCATTTCGCAGTCAGGTCGAGACCGAGCAGTTGTGTTTTTACTGAATCAGACGCAGTGCGTCCGAGGTAGTTACCCGCCACCTGAAGGCCACCACCACGCGGCAAATCGAAAAAGGTTTGCATCCGGCTATAGTGTGTGGGCACCTGAGGTCGCTTCCCCGCGTTGTGAGCGTGTCCGTATACCCAGCCTTTCGCTATGCCTACCGTTGCCTCAAACGGAACAAAGGTGGGAGTGTTGACTGTTACCTCAAGTAACAGGTCATTCACGCCCTCATCATCGAAAAATGACCTTTGAACTTCAGGAGTATCAATGAATGGCCAATCGTGCTGATGAATTCGGTTCAGCTTGCCTATATTGAGAAAACCTTTCCCGATGCGCATTTGTGTATGCGGAATCACCTTCGAAGAACTGAGTGTTGCTTCATGCAACTCAAACAGTGACACCCCATTTTCCGGATGAGCAGCAATACCAACCGATGCATCAAAAAGCGGGTCAACTGGAGCAAAAAAATACACCTCTACACCACGCACTTCTACTTCACGTGGTGATACCACTTTGCTCCGGACGAACGCCTCTCCTACTAAATCGACCGCAACGAAGGTCTTAAGCCCCCCCGTGTCGGCCAAAGCAGTAAACAGAGGTGCGAAAAACAGGACGACACAGGCCAAAGCAAAAGCACTCGCCCTCTCACTCCTCATCTTTAGGCTCACCTACAGCAACTTTGGACAGGGTCGCTTTATCGAGAGCAACACCCCAGTACTTATCAACACCCTGAGCTGCAGGCTGAATTGCACCGCTGTCCTCAGAATCGTGAAGGGGCTGTTCTTTGTTGAAAGAACCGGCGCCACTCCAAACGACAATATGAGCCGGCGACTCATCATTGTGAACATCAACGAGAAGCTTGATCTCTGTAGAAGCATCGATTCCTTCAAGTTCTTTTGCAGATGAAATCGCCTCACCCTGAATGAAACTCATATTTAACTTACTTGAGCTTCTTGAAAACTTAATATCAATACCACTGCTCAGATCATTCTTCGCAAAGGTTCTAAGCACAAGGCTGCCACCGTCTTGAACACTGAACGAGATTGAAATGTTGCGGCCACCGTCGGTTTTCTCGGAAAGAGGCTCAACTGCAACTGCACTTCCCGTTCCGCTCAACGCACCGCTATTGAAAACGAAATTCGCATTGGACTGGCTTTTGAAACAGAGTGACTCGATCTGATACCCACCACTGCACGCCGCTGTTCCGGAATCCTTCTTGCCGCAACCCGATGCGGAAATGACTATTGCAGCGAGCATGACCACAAGACCACGAGATTGAGATTTCATACCTACGTCCTCCAAACGAAAATTGAACACTCTTGATAATTGACTCTCAATAAAAAGTCAAAAAACCACCAGCCTTAAAATCGGGAGTGTCCTGTCTTGCAGCGTTATTCACATGTTTACTGGGAGAAAGTGGTAAAGAAAACACGACACCAAACCGAGAGAAACCTCTCAACAGGTCGTCAAAAGGACGGATATGCTCTCAAAATTTCGTGTGGAGCGAATTTCTCAGAAGCTCACACCACACTCGTACCAGCAGGATGTGTGAATTCCCCAGCTCGTTGCAGTTCCTAGAGTAAACGGTTCACCCATCCGAGAGCGCGCATAAATATTCTTTCCGAAGATCTCGGGAAGATTTGTCACCGAACCAGCACCCGCAACATTGCAACTCGGGCAATTGCCACTCTTAACATCGTCATCTGAGGCTAACGTCGCAAATGAATTGTTTACGATTTCACAGTGATCTTGACCGTGCCCACTTGTATCACCGACTTTGAAGAACGGACCACTTTCGCTCTCGCTCATGAGAATGTCGTAGCGGGAAGAAGAGCAGAGAACGACCTTCACCCATTTATTCAATTTGCTGTTGCGAAAAATCTTTTCTGCTCCGCTGCAGGGATTCTGGCACTGGCCGTAAGCCGGCACCCTGGGCGTGGGCGAAGCAACCGCTGCTTGAGAAGGTTTAGGCGAGGGCGATGGGGATGGAGACGCTTTCGCTACACTGGTCGAGTTCTCCGACTGGGGTGTCTTATTGAGCTTTTGTGTGTTCGGTTCGGAACGACCCTCATAATTGCCCTTTTCGCTGCAGGCATTTACGAAGAAACTCAACAGAACGATCGCAAATATTGGACGCATCATCTAATGCCCCTCGTTGGCTGGCAGCTCGAACGAATCATCTGACGAACTGGCAACACCATGAAACAACACAGGGTGTTTCGGTGATCGACGGAATTTCTTGAATTTTGATTGAGGTCAGAAGTTAAGGGCCGTTTGTTAAAAAAGCATGTCCCCACTCTTAACAACGCGTTCTAACTTCAGAAAACTGTCGAGATGCAGAATCTAAGTCTGAGATTTCAGAAAATTGAAATCTGCAACGATGCATTCAAAAAATTCGACAAGCACTATTTAAAACAATGCGTCTCTCTTTCACGGTCGATGTTGTATGCGCGATAGCAGAGTGAATGATGCGGATCAGCAAGGTTCCCAATCGGAACATACGCAGATTTTTGGTCAGGTGTCAGCCATTTCTGCTTTTTGAGAGCAGCACATGCCTCGTAGTTCAACTCATCAGCGGCAACACTCTTCGTATGCTTCAAAATACGCATCATCGCTTCGCTGCCAATTTCAGTCGGGATATTCAATTCCGCCAAGAACTCAAGCGCGAGCTCGTCGGCCTCCTGTTCGTACGTGTAAAACCCCAAGCGCTTTTCAAGCATCGTCTTCTTGAGCTCGGGCCAATTCTCTTCTTGCGCAAGTCGAGTCAACTGTGGGTTCGGAATTGGGCATCCTGGTGCGTTCTTATCACCTACTTCGTAGTAGCTGGCGAAGTCAGCCGCAGGTAGGAGGGGATGAGCTCGATAATAATGCGCAAGCTCATGCATCACAATAAAGAGGACCAAATTGTCATCGCCGAGCACATCAAATAAGCCTGTGGAAAAATAAATGACAGATGAAATCCGTTCGAAAGAGAAACGTTTCGCACTGGAGTATTTATCGAAGTAGCGGTTGATTTTACAACCTTCAGACAGCGCCAGTGCCTTCTCTTTATTTTCAATTTTGCATCCATGGCTAAGTGAATTGTTGAACGCAAATATGCTATTCATGAGAGTGTTCTCAGCACCTCGGCAGTCCTCCGTGTCGGCGACCGCGCCATTCTTTGTGATTCTGATGGCGTCTTCGAAGATTGGTTTATCACTGGAGCCAGGTAACAAAACCGGTTTATCGAAACAATTGCGAACAGTTTCAACAAATGCGTTGGGCTGCGGATCAGTAAACAGTGCGGCCTGAGGTTGAGGCACTTGTGAGAGTGATGGGTATTTCTTAATGATCAATTTATGAATGCGATTCATCGCATTTTGTATCAGCGCGCTTCTCGGATGAGTTTCAGGAAGAAGATCGGAGGCCTTAGCCGAAACAAACATACGCGGAAGAACTTCCGCTTTAAATTCCTCTAAAGTCTGCTTCTGCCAAAGGAAGGGCTCGGTGCGTAAAGGAACTTGTCCCGTTTTGTGAGCAGGATTGCTGCTCTTTTTCTTCACACACGAAACAGATGTTCCGAGTGCAATCAGTAACGCCAAAATTCCTCTTTGACCGACAGGTTTCAAATTCACCGCTTCTTCCTCAACTCGTTTAATACGCCTATACTAAACTCGTTGCACTCAAATATCGAGTTGATGTGTCTACGGATCCAAAAACATTGCTACGCGGTCTGTGCTTGCGGTCTCTTGGGCGGATGACACCATGGTTTTCTAAGCACCCTCATTATTGAGTGATAAACATCAATAATTGTTTCATTAAATTACTTTATTTAAATAAATCAACAAAAATACCGATACAGTTGAGATTGTATTTACATCCAGCACCCAGAGGAATAAAACATGCATGTTTTTGGCATTCTCATCCTTGGCGCTCTTATTTCACAAACCACCGCGTGCAGTGGCTCTGGCTTCTCAGGCTCATCGAACAACAACGCAACAACACCAAAGAAGCAGGCCAACGGGGAAGCTAATCCGGGCACAAAAAATTCAGTGAAGCCAGGGCCTGAACAGGTCAGAACCACCCCTTCGCCGACCCCCACTCCACCCCCATCCGCAAGTCCAATAATCGCGCCACGCGCGGTAAATGAAGCATGTTCAAAAAGCGGCGCGATTACTGTGCTAGCCGCAGTGCCAACCCACCAAGACTTAGACGCACAGGTCACAAACCGCTACGGAGGCGGCATGCCCAGCTCTGATGTGGCGCAGTCGCAGGTTGTTCGTCTCGACCTCAACAGCATTCAAGGCGACGTCTTGCCCGTAACCTCCTTCGCGTTAGATGACATCGCCATCATCGTGAAAGAGAACCAGAACCTCGCCACTGCAAGCAGGTGGGTGCCAAGCACTCGCACCCGCAATATCATCGTTCCTGGAGATGCTTTGATGATTTATGATGGCAACGATCCTGAGTATGCCTCAGGGTCGGTCGATAGCGGCGCCACCACAATCTACGAATTCACGAACAAGAGTGTCACGCTCCCAGGTGGCACATCGCAGTCGTTGCGATCTGTTTATGGCCTTGGCGTTCCTCTCATTGCTCACAACAAAATTTTACTGAGCGATTTGAAGGCTCGTGGTTTCGTCGATGCATCGAACCGAATTGTATTTAAGGTTTTTCACGTTGCGCACGGCTGGGGAAACGTCACACTGCGCTTTGATTTGAAACCCTGTCAGTAAATTCAGAATTGAAATTCGTTTTAGACCTGCAAAGCTCGATTCGCTATACCGAATGGGGCTGCCTTGCGAATCTCAAAAAATGAAACCCCCGGGCAGAACACTGCTGCCCGGGAGCCCATTGGGGATGCTGGAATCAATCACTTCACACGAATCACAACTCTCACGCTCGGGCCACAATCAGCTTCCTGATTGGTCTTGTAGGTGTTCACAAAACCCTGAATACGGAACTGACCCTTGCCTAACTCGCTCACAGGCACAGAAAGCACTCCTGAAGCCTGAGCCAACTCGCGCGATCCCCATACTTTCTTGCCATCAGAAATTCGTGTGATCCGAACACGGTCACCGCCTGTCAACTTGAAGAAGCTGTAGTTGATGCTGATGTTGCCGCTCTGCGCGAGTGTGTAGGTCGCCTGCGACAAGCTGATTTTGCATGCATCGCTGTTGAATCCAAGCGCCTGAAGCTCAGCAACAGCCGCCTCGCCCTCGAGAGCTTCGGGCTCAACCATCTCGGCCAAGTTTCCGTTTTCTTGTGCCGTGCCGCATGCGGTGAGGGCTGCAAGAACCAGAGCGAGGGAAGCGAGATTGAAAACTTTCATGAGGTACTCCTTGAACTCTAGGATGGCTGCATTGCCTCCATACCATTCTCTTCGGAGTTTTTTTTCTGCACATGAGGTATTTTATTTAAAGTCAATATTTTTAGTGATTTATAATTTTATGAACATTAAAATCAAACCAAAAACTGCACCCAAAAACATCAACCAGCAGTCATCAGGGAGCTTTACCGCCCGTGCTGGCGCAGATGAGCCGCTCGCAGTGTATTGAGGAGGAGCATGGCAATGGTCATAGGCCCCACTCCACCAGGGACGGGAGTCAGCATCCCTGCAACCTGAGAGACATCAGGATCCACATCGCCACACAGTTTGCCATCTGGGAGCCTGTGCATTCCCACATCCACCACAACAGCACCCGGCTTCACTGCCGCACGCGAAACGATTCCACGTCGCCCTGCAGCCACAATCAAAACATCTGCATCACGGCACACGCGATCGAGATTTTGTGTTTTTGAATGCGCCACTGTAACCGTGGCGTCTTCATGCAACAGCAACCCTGACATTGGGCGTCCCACAATCGCACTGCGACCAACAACAACAGCGTGCTTGCCTGCAAGAGAAATTCCATACAAACCCAACAACGCCACGATACCCGCTGGAGTGCAAGGTAAAAGCGCCTTTTCGAGGCGCCCCTGATGTAGCAGCCCAACGTTGTGATTTGCAAAGCCGTCCACGTCTTTGTCGGGACGAATGGATTCAATGATGCGGGTTTGGGAAATTCCTTGAGCGAGAGGCAACTGAACCAGAATACCATGCACCGAGGAGTCGTCGTTCAACTGACAAATGAGCTCAACCAAACCCGCCTCACTCACCATGTCTTCAGAAATTTCATACAGGGTGGAATTCATTCCGGCTTCTTTGAAGGCTTTGATTTTGTGGTTGACGTAAACACGACTGGCCGGGTCGGAGGAAGCCAGAATCACAGCCAGATGCGCAGGCCCCCATTCTTTCACCTTCTCAGCGCAATGATGACGAATCCATTGCGCAGCAATGCGGCCGTCGAGACTCAGGCATGCGTGTGCATAGGACACTTGCTGTGAAGCCGAATCTGAAGGGAATGGAGATGGATTCAGTTGAGCGGTTTTGAAATCGAAACCGTCATGACGCAAAGACTGAAAAAGCCGCATGCAGCACCTCCCTCATCGAACCATCAGCACAGACGCTGTGTGCTTAACCCATCGAACGAGAGCAATCAAACTGCGCACCCATGAACGGTGCCAGGAGAATACAGTTTGATGAGCTCACGGAAGAAGTGCGCATGAGCCTACCGCAGCGAGTGAACGTGGCCAAGCAAAAGCGCTGGTGAAAGTCTGTGTGAGCGACTTTCCTTGTGACACAAACTCACCAAGCTCTTTGTGCAATTCTGGCAACCAAGGCTTGGGTTGTGGAAGATCGGTCTGAGAAAAAAACGAGTGGCTCGCAGCCGCATTCATAACGCACGTGTTATTACGAGCATCAGCGGTCAATACATCCTGCTCAAGAACTTTCAACGTTGTGAAAGGGCTGGCAACAGGATCCTCATTTACAAGAATGGTTTGAATCGAAGTGCTCACAGGCTTCCAGTTCGATCTCACGAGCTCAGCAAAACGCACCACAGCAATCAGATTTGAAACACGCACGCGGCAATAGCCTGCTCGGCCAAGAACACGCCGCTCATAATTTTCACATGTTTCGAGGTCACCCAAGGCGAACGGAATGTTCATATCCGGGCTAATCTTCACCACCTCTCCGATGCGCCCGATGAGGCGCCCAACGCGCCCAAGCAGTGGCATGGCCAACTCAAAGAACGGACTGAAGAGCAAAGCGCGACTATAAAGCTTCGGTTGCAACTGCAACGCTTGCGCCGCAATAGTTGCGCCGAGACACAAACCACCGATTTGAACTTCGCCATGAGTTACGGACGCGGCAAGATCATTCAACCATCGCGCAAAAACATCATACTTTCGCCAATTCTGAGCTCCGGGAAGATCATATTGCTCGGCAAGTTCATCAGCTCCAGCACGCCCATGTCCGGGAAGAACGGGAAGGAGAACATGATATCCAAGCTCAGTGAAGCTCTGCGCCATGGCACTGAATTGTTTTGGACACGAGGTGAAGCCGTGCAAAAGGATAACAACCCCGCGGTACGGAACACCAAGCTCAGGGCGAAAATGCATAGGCTCACACCCAGGCTGAAAATCATCCGCAGCCAAGGCGTTAAAGGTGTAGTCCTCCCACATCTGCTGAGCTGGGCCAGGAATGAAAGAAACCTGATTTTCCAAAACAGCTGAACCATGTGATGGAGTTTGTGCAAAGGCAGCCTGAAAAACCAAGGCAGCAATAAACATGACCCACAACACGCCCAAAGCTCTGAACACAGCTGCTACTCCTCGAAACATTAAAAACAGAAAGATAAGGTGGGCTACGACAAGGAACACACCAAAATCAATCTCTTATTAAAAATTTTAGATAAATTAGCGCTTTGGAGTTAGTTTTTGAGCATAAGCTGAGCAACTTCATGGGTAGAATCGATCACGTTGCGCCACGACTCCGCTGCAAATGTGAAATGATCACCTGCACTAAACCATTGCGCCGGAGCCATCTTGACCTCGGTGGCCGCAGGTACAATCTCGTTGCGCGGTAGATTGTAGCCAACCGGAACCAAACTGATCCGCTCGCGCATCAACGTGATGCCAGGTGCCGCCGGGCGCGCCTGTTGCGCAGCCTTCATGTGTGGCTCAGAGAGAAAACGCAATGCAGCTTTGCGACAGCGATTCAATGCCTCACGCACCGATTGTGCATGAAGCGAATCTTCAAAATCAATGGATGTATAAAAACCCAATTGACCATTGCTAAGGAGAGCACCCTGTACCCGCTCTACCGGACACACGAGACGCGTTCCAGGAACCAAACTCTCTTGTGAAATTGTGCTGAGCAGCGCCTGCCTCCAATGCCCATACTCAACCCAAACAAGAGAGCGAGGCCTATGACGCGATACCAAACGCGACTGCTGCGGGTGCAATTGTTCGCGAGGCAAAACAGATAACGAGCGCATCAATGGAATGGCCAGGGCCAACTTACGCACCGTCATTTGTTGAGGGGCTCGCGCAAAAACATCAGCCACCTGGATGAGTGTTGTCGTGGCCTTCTTTTCCGGCACCACAGCGCGCACAAGTTCCGCCTGTGTTAGCACGCGCACACCGCGCGAGAGAAGCACAATTTCTAGGCCGAGCTCCAAACGCGACGTGCGCAAAAACAACTTAGGGAGCTCCGATTCATTACTCTTGACAAAAGCATGCACTGCACTGCGCACGACCGACACCGGAGTGCGATCGAGAGTCCATCCCAAAACAGTTTCAAGCAAAGGTGTCAGGGATTCGCGTTGAGCTTTTGAGAGCCCCTGCCAAAAGGCCGTGGCCTCGAAGGGGCCATCGTTTTCGGGACTGATGTTTTCCGGCTGCGCGAGCTGAAGAAGAATTTCAGCCTCTTTGCGAGTTAACATTTCCGAAGAACCCGAAAGCGCCTCAGTGAGTGGCGTCATTTCTTTGCGCACCAACAAGGTGCGTCGCGCAAATGGCTCCTCTGCGGGCGAACGTTCGTTCACGAAACCCTCGAGAAATTCTTGCTCGGATTCGGTCAGCAGCATCCGCAAATGACGTTCGTAAACCTCAAGCGCAAGTGGATCGAAGAGCTCAAAACCAGGGCCACTACAGTGCTGCAGCGCCTCTTGCTTGAACTGGGCACGCAATGCTTCGGCGCGTGTCACTCCTGGCAAAAGAGGTGGTGACTGAAAAAGTCGGCCACCGAGTGTCGGGCGTGATTCAAGCACGACCAGAGGTGCTTTACAGCCAGAACTGGAGAGCTTCAAAGCCAACAGCAGGCCAGCTAAGCCCCCACCCACAACAACATCAGCAGGCGGGTTCTCCTCAGCAGGTGCAGAGCATGACAACAGATTCTGAACTGCAACATCGGAAGGACCGGTACTTTGTAGCGACAACCAGTCATCGTTGGTCAGAGTCATTTTCCTCTCCCTCCGCTTCAAGCTCAAGCTGATCCAACTGACTGAGCTTTTCGTCGCGCATCTGGCTCCGTGCTTTTAGATCGGCAATCACTTCAGCTTCTGAGGCGTCGCCTTCGCCTTCACGGAAAGAAACTCCTTTGAGCAAGCCGAGGAAACTTCGATAACGCTCTCGCGAAATTTTTCCTTCTTCCACGGCCGTCTTAATGCCGCACTGAGGCTCATGATCGTGTGTGCACTCGCGATAATGGCATTTGTGACCCCGAAATTCGGGAAAACACTGAGTGAGGTTGATGCTGTCGAAGCCCTCGATGGAAAACGAACGCACTCCGGGAGTATCAATTGCGTAGGCACCTATCCCCAGCTGCAATAGAGAATTGTATGTTGTCGTATGTCGACCCTTGTAAAAGATATCGGGGTTGTCATCGACGATCTGCTCAAACTCGGGCTTCATGAGATTCAAAAGGCTGCTTTTACCTACGCCTGAATGCCCCGCAAAACCGATCAATTTACCTTTGAATGCCTCACGCAGACGCTTAACCTCGGCTTGGGTTTTCTTGGGTTTGAGCGCACAGATTTCAAAGACGTCGTAACCGATGCTCTTATAAATCGAAACCCTCTTGTTGTAGCGCTCCATGAACTCCGCAGTCGCCAACTTCGGGTTGTCGAGCAAATCAACTTTGTTGAGCACAATTGCTGCAGGCAAACCTTCGAGTTCAGCCTGCACAAGAAAGCGATCGATGAGTCCCCAGCGCACTTCCGGATGAAATACCGAAGCCACAACAACCAACAGGTCGATGTTGGCGAGCATCACATGCTCCCACTCGGGATTGAGTGGGTCGCGGCGTGCAATCCGGCTATGCCGGGTGAACGCGTGCTGGATGACCCCCCGCGGAAGATCGGTGTTTTTGGGCTGACCATCAGCATCGAGGGTGACATCAGCATCAGGTTCAAAAAGAATGCGGTCACCAACCACCACAAAATTGCGTTCCTTGTGGGCGCGCTGAAAATGCCTTTTAGCAACCGAGCACAGCCACAGGAGTTCTGTTTCGGGCTTGCCCTCTTCGTTCTCTTCCGCCACAAAAATATTGCGTTTATGAACTTCGATGACCCGCCCGCGGCGTTGGCCGCCCGCATTCAAGGCCTGCAACCGTTCCGCAAATTCCGCTTCGCTCTCATCGCCCTCTTTGAGGGGTGCATCGACAAGCCAGTCGTCGACAACGCGTCCACGAACTGAGCGCTTTTGCTTTTTGATTTTTTCTATTTTGACGAGCCTGTCCCGACGTCTGGATTCAGTTTCGTCGAGATACTTGCGCCAGTCTCTTGCCATTGAGAAGCTTTCCTTTATCTCTGGCATGTCTTGATTTTGGACATGCTAAACAATCCTGCGCGTTTTGTCGCGTTTCAGAGCTCGAAAAGCATTCTGTCCGGGGGCCAATCCATGCACGATGCTCACTACACTTCCGAAAACCATTTGGCCGGTGACGCCGAGAGCTGGAACCGCGAAGCGCTTCTCGCGGATGCCCTGGAGCGGCTCGAGTGGTCGCGACTCACCGACGCGCTCGCCGCATTGGCTGCGCTATCACACACAAAACAGCGTCTCAAAAGGGCTTCTCCCTGGATCAACCGTGATGAACGGGAATGGAATCTACGCGCAACTGAACGACTGCTGCGTCTGCATCAGGCGGGCGAAGACATAAACCTGCTCTCGTTTGATGCAAATTATTTCGCAGAGGCCCTTCAGCACGGCGCCCTGCTCAACGGTTTGGGTCTTTTCCACCTCGGCCTTTTTTGCTCTCAAATCGAACGTCTCGGGAACAAGGCACGCAACGATGCTCGCCGTGGGCCGGAAACTCCACTTGGCATGGAGCTGACCAACTTGCTGAGCCAGCTCAAGCCGCAGGCATCACTCGCACGCCGCCTGGCACTTGCGGCAGATGAAAGCGGCAGGCTGCTCGACACAGCATCAACAGAGCTGAAAGACGCACGAGCGAAACACGATGCGCTGACCCGCAAAATGACCATGGCCCTGGAGAACACCCTCAAAATCCCGACCGTCCGTGATGCGCTTCAGGATGCCGTATGGATGATCCGCGACGGTCGTTACGTTCTGCCGGTGCGTGTCGATCGCAAATCGGATGTGCCAGGAATTCCACGCGGTGTGAGCTCCACAGGCAACACCATTTTTCTCGAGCCTGCTGGTCTAAGCGAGCTACAATCGCAGCTCAGTGCAGCGGAAGCCGACGTCATGATCGCAGAAAATCGAGTTCTGCGCAGCTTCTCAGATGAAGCCTATGGCCTGCGCCAGGAGCTTTTGGCTGCCCTCGACATCTTGGAAACATTCGATGACATCGCAGCAAGAGCACGTCTTGCTGCGCAGCTCCAAGGTGTTGCCCCCCTTTTTCATGACGAAGCGGAAGACGCGCGTTTTGAGATTCTTGATGCACGCCACCCTCTTTTCGTGCTTGAAGATAAAGATTGTGTCCCCAACCACCTCTTGTTGACACCGCAAACTCAACACAAAGCATGCCCACGCGTCTGGGTTCTTTCAGGGCCGAACGCAGGCGGAAAAACCGTGGCCATGAAAACAGTTGGCCTGTTGTGTGCCATGGCACTCGCGGGGCTGTTTGTGCCTGCAAAGGCTGCGCGATTTTTTGAGTTCAATTCCATTTTCGTCGAGATGGGTGACCGCCAGGATCGGCGCGAGGATCTTTCTACATTTTCTGGCCACTTAATGCATGTGAAGCGCATCTGTGAACTGGCCGATGCGCATGTGTTGGTTCTACTCGACGAAGGTTTCGTGGGCACAGATCCTGCCATTGGCTCCGCCATGGCCCAGGCCACCCTCGAAACTCTTGCCTCACGCGGCACGACCGCCATCATCACCACGCACTTTTCATCGCTCAAGAGTTTGGCCGACAAACAGCCACTTGTATTTGCAAACGCCAGCATGGAATTTGAGCCCGAGCGTCTTAAGCCCACTTTTCACCTTCTCAATGGAGTCCCTGGGCAAAGCTTCGCAATCGAACTCGCACGCCGGCTCGATTACCCCGAAGAGCTTCTGCAAAGAGCAATGAAATACCGTGGTGAGCGGGAAATTGAACTCGAGAATACCTTGGCCGAACTGCAACGCACACGCCATGAACTGCGAGCTTCTCTTGAAACCAACAAGCAGCTCAACGCAGAGCTTGAGTCTGAGGTCAATGAATTGAGTGCGCAGCGCAAAGCACTGGCCGGCGCGCAGGAAGCATTGATGGCTGAATACACTTCAAAAATGCAAAAGCGCTTCAACGCTTTTGAAAATCGCCTTGAGACGCGTGCACGCCAATTCGAGCGGGCCCAACAACAGATCCTTCAGGAACAGCGTGAGCGAGCGCTGAGTGAAGAACCTTCCGCTGAGGGAGGCACAACTCCTGAATCCGCCGGAACAAAGCGGCCCATTGCAACAATGGTTCCGCAAAACAAACCACTCTCCAGAGAAGAAATACAAGCCATCGCAGCCTCCGAAAAGAAGAAGGCGCGCTCATTGAGTGATTTTTCGCAATTGGCATCAATCAAGATGAATTTGCCCACAAGAAAAACCGAATGGGAGGAATCGGAAGACGATATTGCACATCAGCAGGCGCGCCGCCCCGAACGCCTCACGCAGCGCGATCTCATGGATGAAGCACGTGAGAGCCTCGATGTCATGCGGAAAGTTTTTGAGCGCACCTCGGATGATTTTGCGCATCGTCGGACTGAAATAAGCGGCGAATTGCGCGATACATCCGAGAGAGCCAAAGAAATGCTCTCCGACGCCCGCGACAAAAAGGCGACCGTTGCACAGCGACCAGCGACCTATTGGAGTGCAGGCATGCGCTGCAAGACCACATCGTTCGATCAGGCTGGAGAAGTGCTTCGCCCCGCCGACAACAAAGGCATGGTTGAATGCCGCTTCGGTTTGCTCAAAACCAAATTGCATCATTCGGCACTGATGACGATCGAACAAGCGGCACAAACGCCCAAAACCCAACAAAAAAAGATGCCTTCCAGCACCGTTCTACCTGAAAAACGCCAACGTAACACACTCGACATGAGCCTTGATCCGGTGTTGCCCACCCGTGACAACACCATCGACGTGCGCGGACATCTTGTCGACACTGCCCTTGAACATGTTGAACGTTTTCTGGATAAATGCTGGCGCAACGATCAAAACACCGTTGTGATCGTGCACGGCCACGGAACCGGACGCATAAAAACGGCCTTGCGTGAATTCCTCCAAAATTGTGGCTATTCACTCCGATTTCGACCCGGTACTTCTGGGGAAGGTGGCGACGGTGCAACCATTGTTGTGTTCGGATAAAGCCAGCCCACGCACTTGCACTCTGCCGCGAATGGAAAAGTGAGCGCTCTCCGGGATCTCCAAAAAGATTAGAATCAGGGTGTCGGAGTGCCTTCTCAAACACAAGTGAGATGAGCACTCGAATGTGAACTGGTTCACTCTTGCGGAGGACAGAATGAGTACATCCGATCCCCGAGAAAAAAGTTTTTCCAAACCGAAAGAGCAGAGCAAGAGAAAGAGACCTGTCTCTGACATTAACCCGCACAGACATATTCAACCAATGGATGAACTTCCTGTAGATTTGGGCAAAGAGCTCGAGCGCCGCATGGACACGCGCACCAACGCCCTGCTTATGGGAATTGATGGTGGTGTTGGACGCGGTGTTGACTCGGGGAGCGACCTAAACAGCATGAATCCTGGCGAAGAACCCGAGAATGACTATGAGTCGATCACAGACACAAACTCACTCACGGAGAACGCTTACATTCATGGTGTGTTTCAAGAGCATTCCGTGTTCAAAGAGGACGAAGCCACCTCAGTGCAGCACCAACACAAACTCCGAACCATTTCAAACAGACTAGAAACAGATAGAATTGAAGAACTTCCCGCGCGACCACGCGAAGAAGTGAGTTTTATACCGCCTTCCCGGAAGAAGAAACGACCACCGACGAATCTGGAGTCGGATGGTTGAGCGAAGGTGCTAACACCATCTTACCCTGGTCATCCGCCTCGAGAGTGTAAACTTTCTCTGGCCCGATATGACGATAGCGGTAGCTCTTGATTTCGCAGTAGGCGAGTTTGTGGATGAGTGGAATGGCATCATAGAACGGAGTTTCTGGCACAAAGGGCGACACCTGTTCCTGACGGCCTATGGCCATGACCAGATGTGGCGAACTCACAATTCTTGAAACACTCACAAGCTGTTTGTTGGCTTTGAGCATGTCAACCGCGCGCTTTTTGTCGGCACTCTCAGCAATCCGCTTTTGTTCGCTGACTGAAGATAAAAGTGCATGACGGCGGGTCAGCTCGGCACGCCAGTCGGCGGTGTGCTGTGCATTGCAGTGGATACCACTGCTCAGGAATTGCTTTACATATTTCTCGATACGGCCGCGCACATCTTCAGGATGAATAATGAATGCACCGGTGAAGTAATCAACACCACCAAATGTCACTGCGCGCCCTTCAAAGACCAGCCCTGGTTCAAAACCTGCGAACAGGAACTGCGGCAAAGAGAACACTTCAAAACGCTGATGTGCGATGAGGTCGCTCACAATGAGACTTCCGGCGTTTACCCGTTCCACAAGGAAGAGAGAATGCCGAAAACTGCGGAGCTGCTCATATTCGTTGAGTTCCTCGGGATTGAGCTTGGTTTGAGCCTGCAGCAGCCATGTTTCATAAACTGTTGAACCTGAAAAAACCTCAGACAGGCGGTAATCGAAAAGAAAGTATTCCTGAAAAGAACACATGCGATTGTCGTAGAACGGGTCATCGTCGTTTACTTTTCCCGTGGCGATGGCAAAAAGTTCGCGAGCGATACGCATTTGATCTGCAAATTCGGGGGCGCAGGAGTATTCAAGGAGTGTGTTGAGCAATTCCTGACAACGTTCTGCGTTCATGTGTGTCCCTACCTGAGCGTCGCATGACAGGTTTACTTCGTTCCCTGCTGTGTCAGGCTGCGCCGCGGCAGCTCAAAAGTGCGCTGCGCCACCAACGGAACCTGCTTCACACCATGGAAATCAATCTTCGCAGAGAGAGTGTAGCCGATACGGGTGGGAACACCAAAGGCCTCTGGAGAATTCAGGTAGTCAATCTCCACATCACCCTCGGACATATCGAGGCGATGATGCCTGGCCAACTTGACAACATACTGCCGGACGTCTTCATCGGCTGTCATCATGACCCCAGGGGTCTCGGAATATTTGCGGACGGCCTCAGCCAGGGTGCGTTCGCGATACACAAAGCGAACGATCGGCCAGGCGAAAATGGCCACCAGCACGACAACCAACAACATCACCGAGGCAACAACGCGCACGGCCACATTTCGATCCACTGGCTTCATCAGACACTCCTGAACATCCCCACTCTGGGGTGGCCTCATTACTCAACGTCAGACAAATCGAGGATAGCCATAAAGGCTTCTTGTGGAATTTCCACCGATCCCACCTGCTTCATGCGCTTCTTGCCCTCTTTTTGCTTCTCGAGCAGCTTGCGTTTACGGGAGATGTCGCCTCCGTAGCATTTGGCGGTCACGTCCTTGCGCAATGCGCTGAGGGTTTCGCGGGCAATAATCTTTGAACCGACAGCCGCCTGCAGCGGAACTTCGAACTGTTGACGAGGGATGACCTTGCGCAACTTCTTGACCAGCAATTTGCCGCGCTCAAAAGCACTCGAGCGGTGCACGATACAAGAGAGTGCGTCGACAGGCTCCGCGTTCACCAAGACATCAAGCTTCACGAGATCAGACTCGCGGTAATCGAGGAATTCATAATCCATACTTGCATAGCCGCGCGAAACACTCTTGAGGCGATCGAAAAAGTCGAAAACCATTTCATTCAAGGGAAGTTCGTATTGCAGCATCACACGGCTCTGCGAGAGGTAATCCATTTTCTTTTGCACACCTCGTCGCTCCGACAAAAGCCCCATCACTGAACCGAGATATTCCTGAGGAAGATGGAAGGTGGCCATCACCACTGGCTCAAGAAACTTTTCGATGTTTGTGGCCGGAGGCAACATCGCCGGATTGTCGACCCGCATATGTTCACCTTTTGTAGTGGTGACTTCATAGACACACGTGGGTGCGGTGAAAATGAGATTCATCCCGTATTCGCGCTCAAGCCGCTCCTGCACAATCTCCATGTGCAAAAGACCAAGGAATCCACACCGGAATCCAAAACCCAATGCAACCGATGTTTCCGGCTCATAGCTCAGCGAGCTGTCGTTCAGAGTGAGTTTAGCGAGCGCATCTTTCAGAGCTTCATATTGATTGGATTCTACAGGGAACACACCTGCGAAAACCATCTGCTTGGCCTTCTTAAAACCAGGCAAAGGTTCCACTGTTGAGCCTTCTGCACAGATGGTGTCACCGACACGGGTGTCACGCACATCCTTTACGTTGGCAATGATATAGCCCACCTCACCCGCACTTAAAACTTCGCGCGGGTAAGCACGGATACACATCACTCCGACTTTTTGAACTTCAAAGCTCTTGCCGCAGCTCATCATTGTGATGCGATCGCCGACTTTCACCGCACCATCCACAACGCGCACAAGCACAATGACTCCTTGATAGCTATCGAACCAGCTATCAAAAATCAGCGCCCGCAAAGGTTCTTTGCGGTTATCCGGCGGAGGCGGAATGTTGGAAACGATACTCTCAAGAATATTCTCAACCCCGAGCCCTGTTTTTGCACTGCAAGGCACGGCTGTTGAGGTGTCGATGGCCAGCTCTTCTTCAATTTGCTCACACACCTTCTGGTAGTCGGCGCTCGGCAAATCAACTTTATTAATGACAGGGAAAATCTCAACGCTGTTGTCCATCGCCAGATAGACGTTGGCCACGGTTTGCGCCTCAACTCCCTGAGTCGCATCAACCACAAGCAAGGCACCTTCGCAGGCGCTCAAACTGCGACTGACTTCGTAGGTGAAGTCGACGTGTCCCGGAGTATCGATAAGATTAAGGGTGTAGGTCTTACCGTCATTCGCCTTGTAGGTGAGCGTTGCGGTCTGGGCCTTAATCGTAATGCCGCGCTCACGCTCGAGCTCCATGCTATCGAGGATCTGCGCCTGCTTCTCGCGGTCGGCCACCGCGCCGGTTTTTTCAAGAATACGGTCTGCGAGGGTCGACTTGCCATGGTCGATATGGGCAATAATGCAAAAATTACGAATCAAACTTGGATCTACGCCATATTGAGACATTCTGTGAGCGACTCCGCCAATTCTGCAACCTGCCGAGCCCCTGCAGTTATTGCCGGGGCTGCCGATACAAGCATCTGACACGCCTCAGTGACACACGTCAAACCCATGAGGCATCTCAGCGGGGGTAATTGTGCGCGGAGTTTTGACTCAAATAAGAAACTGGGCCGGAGCGCCCGTCATTGGACTGCTCACTGCCTGCCCTTTTATCGCATTGGGCGCAGAACCCACCCCACCCGCAGTGGTTCAGCCCGTGACGCTGAGCACGACGGACATCAGCGACATCCGCGAGCCAGACTCACTCATGTCCTGGAAAATTCAAAAATTTCAGTACGTAGATGGCACAGCCTTGGTCACAGTCGCTGGCGTACAATTTGAAGAATCGCTCGGATTGAGTGTGGTTGTCCTCGATCCGCCCCCGACAGAGCTGCTGCAGCCCACCACCCAGCTCGATATCTCTAAGTCCTCTGAAAAGAGACTGCCCGGTGAGCCACCGCGGGCCGAAATCCAGGTCAAAAACCTGCTTGTTGAACTGAACGAACTTGCTCTTCCAGCAAGCACAACCCTCGCTTCCGTTCCTGAATGTGAACGTGGCGCGCGGCGCGCGGTGGTGTTTTTGCGCTCTGCCCAGACAGCTCGCATCTATGCTCTTGATTCAGGCCGTGCAGCACGCCTGACCCGATATGGTCGTGCGGCATGCCTGCGATGGGATGGGATACCTGAAAAGCTCTGATGACGCGTTCAGAAGTTCGACCCAAACCGGGCCTCGGTTTCTTTCAGGTGCGTGCTTCCACTCGCACTCAGGGTACGACCGCGCGGAGTGCGGTTGATGAATCCAATGGAGACCAAATAAGGCTCATAAACGTCTTCGAGAGTGGTTTTCTCTTCGTGTAACGCCGCTGCGATAGACTCAAGCCCCACCGGGCCGCCATCATGACGGTCGCGCATGATTCTAAGAAATTCGCGATCCATTCGGGCGAGTCCACGTGTGTCTACGCCCAATCGGGTTAATGCAGATTCAACTCCTTCAACATCGATAGTCTGCTTGCCATTCACGAGGGCAAAATCCATGACACGCTTAAGCAGCATGTTGGCAATGCGTGGCGTGCCGCGACAGCGGGCAGCGAGTACAAGGGCAGCCGATTCATCGAGATGAATATTCAAAAGCCTTGCACTGCGACGAATAATGAGCCCCAGGCTTTGGGTCGAATAATAATCGAGGTGTTCTACAATACCAAAACGATCGCGCAGCGGCGCACTCAGCGCACCCGCGCGCGTGGTGGCGCCAATCAAGGTGAAGGGCTTCAAATCGAAACTCACTGAACGCGCTGAGGGGCCTTGCCCAATCATGACGTCGAGACGCCCATCTTCCATTGCTGAATAGAGAACTTCTTCAACATGTGACGGAAGCCGGTGTATTTCATCGATGAACAGAACCGTATTTGACTCAAGATTCGCCAACAAACCCATCAAGTCCGCAGGGCGTTCGATGACAGGGCCAGCAGTGATTTTGAGTGCGCACTCCATGGTCTGAGCAATAATGCCGGCCAATGTGGTTTTGCCCAGTCCGGGAGGGCCGTGCAGCAGAACATGATCGAGCATTTTACCGCGCAGCCGCGCAGCCTGCGTGTAGATCTTGAGATTTTCAACAACGCGTTCCTGACCAGGGTACTCATCAAACGTGCGCGGACGTAGGTCGGTGCGTTCGGTTTCGAAGGCATCAACGCTGCGCGCAATTTCGGTGAATACAACATGGTCTTGTTCGATCACTTGGTCCGTCCCAGCAGATGTCCAGAGAGTTGCTTGAGAGCGTCCTTGAGGGCGACTTCAAGCACGATGTCTTCGCCGGCTGCCTGACGCTTCTCGAGGCTCTGCACCAGCTCGCCAATCTGTTTATCCTTGTATCCGAGATTCTGGAGTGCACTGCGAACATCTTCAATCACCGAGCTCTGAACCCAACGCGATTCAGCAAACAAAGGCATTGTAGACGTCGTGCTGGTCTTGCCTCGGAGAGTATTCAGAGCATCTTCGCTCTGAAGTGCCGACATGACCTTTTGAGCCTTTGTCCGCAGCTCGAGAGCCAGGCGTTCCGCAGTGCGCGCCCCGACACCGGGAACAGACGTGAGGGCGGCGAGGTTTTCATCAATGATTGCACGGCAAAGGTCGAAACCTTCAAATGGACCCATGAGTGCCAACGCGAGTTTTGGCCCCACGCCAGTCACGCTCAGAAGCATTTCAAAGACAGTGCGGTCGGCTCGGCTCGCAAAGCCAAACAAGCGGAGCGAATCCTCCCGCACATGGGTGTGCACAGAGAGGGTGACGGCTTCTCCAAGGGCAGGCATACGGCACAAGGTTGATGCGGGCAGCTGTACCTCGTAACCCACACCATTTACATCCAAAACAATGCAATCACTCGATTTTTCAACGAGTGTGCCGCTGAGTTTGCCAATCATGCGAGGGGCCTCCTGCTTCAAGAGCTACCGGATGCGGCGAACGCCGTCAAATCGCCAACGCAATGCAGCCCTTACCTTTGCCGCAAAGCTGCCGATACCAGGGGAGAGCAGTGTGGAGGCATTTCACCATGGCATTTTGGGCGAAAAAAAAACCAGAAGTCGAGTCCGAGAAAAAAGAAGCCTCGGGCAATAATCTTCTCAAGAAGAAAGACGAAAAGAAAGGTGCCCCGCCGAAGCGCATCGACAACCTGCGTATCGCCCAAAAGCTAAACGTCAGCTTAAAGAGCCTCGGAACTGGCAACGAATATCATTTCCTGACCAAAGACCTCTCGGCAACGGGTATGTTTGTGTTGTGTTCGGATCACCGCCGCTATCCCTTCATCGTGCAGAGCACGTTGCTGGAGGCCACGGTTCACCTTCAAGCACACGGAAATGAAGAGCTTCATGAACTGCGCTGCCTGTGTAAAATCGCACGGCTCGTTGAAGGAGTTGTTTCTGGCTTTGGTGTAAGGATTGTGCAGATTTCGCCGGAGCAAAGACTTGCGCTGGAACAGTTTATTGCCAAACACGGATCGCCAGAGAACTTTGTGCCCTATTCCGGTGGCTCCGAAGACAAAGAGAACGCCGCCAAAGCACCTTTGCCACAGCCTACGCCGACAGTGGAAGCCGATCCTGGTTCCGGCGAGATTGGTACAGACGCACCGCCTCGCTCACTTGCCCACACAGCCTAACCCCTTCTCCCAGGAAATTGCCTCGTTGGCCAAAATCATGTAGAGCCGGAAAGCTTTCCGGTTCTCTCGCTTTTTCAGGCCATGAGGAGATAAGAATGTTATTCAGCAAAGCTTCCGGCAACATGAAATCAGTGATTGCCGCTGCGTTCGCTTCAGCGGCACTGTTCGTGTCCGTCTCTGCACAAGCGCAGCAAAACACCCAGGCAGACCGTCGCAACAACCAAGAGGTCTTCCTGAACATGGGCGATGAGCCCCCAAGCATGGATCCAAACAAAGGCGTCGACTCCGTCTCCTACTTTTGGCTCGGGCACCTTTTTGAAGGCCTCATGACCACCGACAAAAACGGGAACATCGTGCCTGGAGCGGCAAGCAACGTCGCTGTGAGCGACTCCGGTAAAACCTACACCTTCACTATCCGCCCCAATGCGAAATGGCATGATGGTAAAAAAGTCACCGCCAAAGATTTCGAGTATGCATTCCATCGCCTGGTTGATCCCGCTTTCGCGAGCGAATACGCATTCATCGCCGAAACAGCGCAAATCGCCAACGCAGCGGACATCATCAAGAAGAAAAAGCCAGTCACCGAGCTCGGCGCTAAGGCTGTCAACGACACCACCTTTGTCGTGAAGCTTGAGAACCCAGTTGCGTTCTTCAAGTCGCTCATGGCCTTCCAAGCTTTCTTCCCAGTGCGCAAAGACATCGTTGAAAAGCACGGCGACAAGTTCGCGACCAACGTTGATACCATCATCGGTAACGGTCCATTCAAGCTTGTGTCTTGGAAAAAAGAGACCAGCATGCGCATGGAAAAGGCGTCGACTTACTGGAACTCAGCTGCCATCAAACTGCGCGCAATTGAAGCTCCCGTCATGCTCAAGGATGTGGGTGCCGCATTCAACAACTTCAGAACCGGCGGCCTCGACATGACCGGCCTCGACAAAGAGCGCCTCGAAACCGCTCAGCGTGAGCGCCTGCAGGTCAAGACCTATGCCGATGGCGGTGTGTTCTTCCTCGAAATGAACCAACGTGCAGGAAAACTTTTCGAGAACAAGAAGCTGCGTCAGGCTCTGCGCACGGCCATCAGCCGCCGCGAGTACATTAGCAAAGTGACAGGCGTGCCCGGTGACAAACCCGCCTTCGGCTTGGTTCCCGACTACATGCCCGGAGTCAACAGAACCTACCGCCAGGAAGCTTCCCTCACTTATCGTGATGGCGACATCGTCGGCGCGAAGAAGCTTATCAAGGAATACCTTGCTGAAACCAAGCAGAGCAAAGTCCCACCCTTCTCGATTCTCGCGGGCGACTCTCCCAACGCCAAGAAAGAATCTGAATACCTGCAGGCTTTGCTCAAGAATGTGTTCGGAACAGAAGTTAAAATTGACAGTGTTCCCTTTAAAACCCGTCTGCAAAAACAGCGCGATGGCCAGTTCGACATCGTTTCAGCTGGATGGGGACCAGATTACCTCGATGCCATGACTTTCATGGATCTGTTCATGACAACCAACGGCAACAACCATGGTGGCTACACCAACAAGACCTTCGACGAGCTCATCACAAAGGCTCAGCGCTCGGGAAGCATGGCTGAGCGTGTCAAACTCTTCCAGGAGGCCGAGAAGCTTTTGGTCGTGACCGACTCCGCTATCGTGCCCATCATTCAGAGGGGCCGTGCCTATTTGCTGGCCGAAGGACTCCAAGGCGTCCGCCGCAACCAGGTGGGCCAGGATCCCGACTTCCGCTTTGCCTCATGGTCAGGCGCTTCTGCCAAGAAGTAAGCGCATCGAAGCCCCGCTCTGCGGGGCTTTTTTTTTCCTACAGGCCTTCCTGCCGACGCTGAACCACACCGGAGCCCGACTCTCCCTGGGCTTTTCCGCGTTCAGATATTAAAAAAATAGCCAGCTAAATATCAGATTTTATTTGATTTTATAGACGAATCCACGGCTTGACCAGAGGTTGAAGACGTGGCAGAAGTCCATCTCTTTGCCAAAGAACTCAGAAAGTGAGTTCGGCAAACAAGGCGATCCGGGCTCATCCCTTCGCCCTATCTGTTCAGTAGAGGAAAATTGCGATGCGCCTGCTGCGCTTTATTCTCCAACGTCTTTTCCTTGCAGTGATTACGCTGTTGACTCTCTTCACACTCACATTCTTTCTCATGCGCGCTGTGCCTGGCGATCCACTCATGCGCACAAAAGAAATTCCTGAAGAGACTCGCAAGAATCTTGAGGAACGCTATGGCCTCGACAAGCCACTTCACAAGCAATATTTTTTGCAGCTCGAGCGCATTTTCATTCACGGTGATTTCGGGACGAGTTTCCGCACCGTTGGCCGTGAAGTGAACGACATTATCCGTGAACAATTTCCGGTGAGTGCTGGAGTGGGGATCGTTTCCGTACTCATTGGCGTAACCACGGGTATTGCACTCGGTATTGTTGCAGCTCTTTACCGCAACAGCTTCATTGACCGATTTGCGATGTTTCTTTGTGTTGCCGGAATTTCTTTGCCATCGTTCTTGTTTGCATTCATTTTCCAATACGCTCTTGCTGTCTATCCACTCACCACATTGGGCTTCAATCCAGATACGTGGCTGCGTCCGGCTGGATGGGGTGAACCGCGCGATTTCATCATGCCGTCTATTACTCTCTCGCTCGGAATTATCGCGTCAATCACTCGCATGCTGAAGAGCCAGATGATTGAAGTCGGTTTTTCTGAATACGTAAAAACGGCGAAAGCCAAGGGCGTATCGCTGGCTCGTCTGGTCGTCATGCACCAGATCCGCAATGCGATTCTACCCATCATCTCCATCATCTTCCCGATCCTGGTATTCACCATGTCGGGCTCACTGATCATCGAAGGCGTGTTTGGTATTCCTGGCCTTGGGCGTGCATACATGACCTCCATCCAAAACTCCGACTACAACGTCATCATGGGCCTCACCGTGTTTTTCGGTGGCTTCCTGATCGTCATGAATCTCATCACTGACATTCTCTACGGCGTGATTGACCCACGCATCCGTGTCGGCTGAAAAGGAACACGCTCAATGAAAAACACAAACCTCTCCCCACACGAATTAACGGCAGACGAACTTGCGGACGCGCGCCTATTTACTCCACAGCCAGCGAAAGGCTCGGCCGCTGAACAGCTGAGTCGGCCTGTGGTCGGTTACTGGAAAGATGCACTCATCCGCCTTTCTAAAAACCGTATTGCTGTCTTCGCGTTAACACTCATCGTTTCGGTTGCACTTGTCGGTATTGTGGGGCCATGGTTCTTTCCCACAACAAGCGACGGCACACCCTACGAAAACAGTCAAAACCTGAACTTCATCAACCAAGGCCCAACACTCGGAAAACCCGTTCTGGTGATCGAAGACGCCGGACAATTTATGGATGACAAAATCGATGAAGCCTATGACTTCACCGCACCTCTTCTCAAAGCCACAGAACTTACTCCTCCAAGTGGATTTGCTGTTGTGGGCCAGGCGACGGTCAATGGAGTGACGCTCAGCTGGAATACCGTCCGCGGTGTTTCTGGTTACCAAATCTACCGCACAGTGGTTTCGGGACAGCCTATCAGCATCGAAGACGTCATCTCAGATGCTGGAATGCGTGGACTCCAAGTTGGAACCATCAGCAATCCAGCACAATCCACCTTCACCGACGGCTCAGGTCTTAATCCTGCCGAGCAATATATTTATTCCGTTGTTGCCTACGTCCTTGACCCAAACACACAAGAAGAAATCGTGTCGGAACGGGCTGAAGCACTCAAGGTTTCTCTCGTGCAAACAATCTCTCTGGCCGACGCACAAGCTTTGAAGCCAGATGCCCAGGTGGGCGAAACCATCCGCGGTCATGCGCATCTGTTTGGAACTGATGCGCTCGGTCGCGACATCCTTGCGCGCATGATCACTGGTACCCGCATCGACTTCTTCCTTGCTCTTCTGGTTCCGACAGTCTCGCTCCTCATCGGCCTTTGCTACGGCGCTATCTCCGGACTGATGGGCGGCAAGGTCGACATGATCCTGATGCGTATTGTTGAAATCCTCGATACTCTTCCCGAACTCTTGCTTCTCATTCTTATCCAGGTGGCGTTGGGCAAAGGTGTCAGCAGTCTGGTCATCGCACTGTGCGCGTTCTCCTGGACTGGTTATGCGCGCGTGCTCCGCGGTGAAGTTCTGCGACTGCGCGAAATTGAGTTCGTGCATGCGAGCCGTTTGCTCGGAGCTCCGTTGATGTCCATCGTCTTCAGGCACGTTGCTCCAAACCTTCTTGGCGTGATCATTGTGATGTGGTCGGCCCAAATTCCACGCATCATTACATCGGAAGCGTTCCTGTCTCTCTTTGGTTTGGGTGTTGAAGCTCCTATGGCCACTTGGGGAACGGTTCTGCAGGATGCAGCTGCGCACTTCCAGCAGTACCCCGCTCAGTTCTTCCTCCCAGCGAGTATTTTGGCCGCAACTTTGTTGGCTTTCTACACTCTGGGCGACGCGCTGCGCGATGCATTTGATCCCAAACTCCGTGGGCGCGACTGATTTTTCCGGGAGACCCGTGAACAATCCGAGCCCAACGCGACGCCACAAGGATGCAAACAATGCAAAACAGTGAAACCCAAAAAACATCTACACAGTCCAACGCTCCATTGAGCACATCCACACAAAAGGACAACAATCCGGTTGTTCTTCAGGTTCAGAACCTGTCGGTGAATTTCCGCGTCTACGGCGGACAGGTTTATGCCGTTCGTGATGTTTCTTTTCATGTGCGAGCAGGTGAGTGTTTGTGCATCGTCGGTGAGTCGGGTTCCGGAAAATCGGTCACCGTGCAATCATTGATGGGTCTCTCGAGTGGTCAAATCACCGGTGGCAAGGCTCTTCTCAATGGTAAAGATCTCATTGCAATGAGTCATGGCGAGCGCCGCAAATTATTGGGCAAAGACATTGCCATGATCTTCCAAGATCCCTTGGCAAGCCTTAATCCGACAATGACCATCGGCAATCAGATCGAGGAATCCCTCAAGCTTCACACAACTCTGGACGCCACCGCCCGCAAAAATCGGGTCATCGAATTGCTCGAGCTTGTGCGCATTCCGGAGCCTCGACGCAGGATCGGACAGTATCCCCACGAACTCTCGGGTGGCATGCGCCAGCGCGTGATGATCGCCATGGCACTCTCGTGCAACCCCAAGGTTCTGATTGCAGATGAACCAACAACAGCGCTCGACGTGACCATCCAGGCACAGATTCTCACTCTCATCCAAGAACTCGCGCGCCGCTTTAACATGGCAACAATCCTCATTACCCACGACCTTGGTGTTGTTGCACAAATGGCCGATCGGGTTGCGGTCATGTACGCCGGAAAAATTGTTGAAGAAGGCACGGTGGATGAGGTGTTCTATACATCGAAGCATCCTTATACCGTCGGCCTCAAACGAGCGATGCCAAAGGATACGGGCGCACTCGATGAGCCACTGCAACCCATCCCTGGCACACCACCAGACCTGTTTGCTCCGCCGCCCGGCTGTGCGTTCGCAGCACGCTGCTCCGCAGCGCTCACAATCTGCCACCGCAAACAGCCCCCAGAAACCAAATCCGGAAGCGCGCGCGTTTCGTGCTGGCTACACCACGAGAAAGCGGCCCAATATCTTGCAGGTGCCGGGATCAGCGCCTGCGGTGAAAATCCACAGGGAGGATCGCTCTCGTGACTCAAAACCAACCCCTGATTGAGGTCAAAAACCTCTGCAAATATTTCGACCTCGGACGCGGTGCCAAACTCCACGCCGTTGATGACGTTAGCCTGACTATCCACAAGGGTGAAACACTCGGCCTCGTTGGTGAATCCGGTTGCGGAAAATCGACCCTCGGGCGTGTTCTTGTGCGCATGTACGACCAAACCTCGGGCAATTACACGTTCGATGGAAAGGCCGTTCCGCCAGCACTCAGCTTTGCTCAGCGCAAACAATTTGCGCGTCAAGCGCAAATGATTTTCCAAGATCCCTACCAGTCGCTCAACCCACGCATGACTGTCGGCGACATCATTTCGGAAGGCCCGGCGATTCATGGTGAATGGCAAGGAACCCAACGCAAAGAGCAAATCATGAAATGGCTCGACCGCGTTGGTCTTGTTCCTGAGCATGCCATGCGCTTCCCGCACGAATTTTCCGGTGGTCAAAGACAGCGCATCGGTATTGCGCGCTCGCTCGCGCTCAACCCACGCTTTGTTGTCTGTGATGAGCCTATTTCTGCGCTCGATGTTTCCGTGCAGGCTCAGGTCGTCACACTGCTGCAGGATTTGCAGCGTGAATTCGGGCTCACCTATCTCTTTATCGCGCATAGCCTGAGCATGGTGCGCTACATCTCCAACCGCATGGCGGTCATGTACTTGGGTAAAGTGGTCGAAGTTGGTCCAAGCGAAGAACTCTACAGTTCGCCGCTGCACCCGTATTCTGAGGCCCTCATTGCGGCGAACCCCTTTCCCGATCCCAAACGTGAGCGCACCCGCGAACACAAACTACTGGGTGGCGAGATCACCAGCCCGGTCAATCCGAAGCCGGGTTGCCGTTTTGCGAATCGCTGCCCCATTGCGACCGACAAGTGCCGCGTCGAGACGCCCATTTTGAAAGAATCAAAGCCCGGCAGATTTGTCGCCTGCCATTATCGTTGATGGTTCAAGCATGCCTCCTGAGCTCCCTCTTTTTGGGCCTACACTGAAAAGTGCCTAAAAAAAGAGGGAGTCTGGATCATGTCTCACACGTTACGTTACTCCAGCCGACTCGCACACCCGCTCAAAAATCGAAATACATTTTTCCCATTGTTTGCTGTTCTCGCATTCTCGGGATTCGCACTCACTGGCTGTGGACTCACAGACGTTTACAAAGACAAAGAGAAACGCTGTAAAATCAATTGTAGCAACTCCGATTCCTCTGCACAGCAGAACGACGAACCGTTCAACTTCAACCTCGATTTTTGGAACCAGAACACACCACGCTCGAAGCTCGATCCGGCCACTGAGGTCAGCGCGCTGCTCAAAAGCAATCCATTCAAACTTCTCGCCAATGCCCTCAAAACCGTGAGCGATGATGCAGCCGAAGCTAAACAAACGGTGACGACCTCACCAGACTTGCCCCAGGCGCAATGTTTGAAAGAGGTTTTCTCTGTACCGTTTGCAAAATCGGCCGACAGCACGTCGGCCACACTCGACTACGGCAAGTGTGTTGACCTTGCTAAACTTCAAGATCGTCTCAATTCTGGAAGAAATATCGAGCGTGACGGCAAACTCAAAGTGCTTGAACTCGGTTCTGCATTGCAAATCAAAACCACAGGCAGCCTCCCTACCCTCACCGGTGGAGATGCTCTGCATGATGCGGGTAATGGCTTCGAGCTCGCAACACTTTTTCCCTTTAAACCTGTGCGTGGTGGCGACCTCACTAGCCCCAATGCAACACGTGCATTTTCTCTCCATCTGGTGCGCGGAAGCGTCCAGGGAGTCGCACTTGAACGTGCTTCAGCAGCCACAGTTTTGAAGAAATCATGGGGTCTTCTCTATGCTGGCCTCGATGAGCGTTCCCCTCTCAAACTCGAATGGAAGCCGGCTGCCGGTGAACTCAAGCTGGTCGGGAGCCTCGCCACACTCAGTGCCTCCTTCCAGAGACCAACGAACCAGACACAGTGGGAGGCTTTCGGTTACAGCAGAGAATTTATTTTTGCTGATTTTACGATTTCTGCGCCGACTCTTGATCTCAACACACAGCTTGGTTGGAACGAACAAACCAACATGTCCGGAAGCTACTTTCTCCGCCTCAACGGAGACCTCGTTGGTACAGGAGGCTCTGCGAGTCAGCTGTTCCGTTTTCAGGGCCTCGGCCGCCCATGCGTCTTGAATGTTGGTCTGGTCACCGGATTCCAAGGAGAAGTGCCCGTGGAACAGGCGTTGGGTCAGGTGACCATCTGCAACAGTGGGCAATGAGCAACTTGATTCCAGCAGAAAACACGTCAAAAACAGCAAACAAAAGTCAGCTTCGATTGGCTTGATAGTTTTGCAGAAGCTGTGCTAGTCTTCGCTGATTATTCGAGTTTCCTTGGAAAATTCGAAAGTTGACCACGACCTTCGGGAGAGTCACCTTGAACCCAAATTACGAGATCCTAGAGCAAATTTATCGCCTCGACATCGACGCAGGGGCGGCAACCATGGACTGGAGAAACGCGCAGAAGGAGCTCAACGAGCTGGCGAAGCGCACCAAAGCCAACGAAGACCTCATCAGCAAAACCAAAACCGACATGGCGTTTCTCGAAGGCGAATTGCGTCGTCAGTACAAGCGCGCCGATGAACTCGATGAACGCAAAAACGAACGTTCCGCGAAACTCTTCAGTGCCCGCAACGACGATGAACACCGCGCTCTGAAACGTGAAGTGGACAACCTCGACCGCGATCTGCGCGACTCCTCGCGCCGCACGGAAGAAACCGAAACGCGCATCGAGCAGCTCAAGGCCATTCTTATTAAGGCTGAGAACGATCTCAAAGAGTCGCTTTCTGCAACCGCAGATGAGCGCCAAAAGGCACAGGACGCAGAGGCACGCTCCTCCGGTCGCCTGAGCGAAATTGGCGGAATCCGCGACACCTATTTGGCTCGTCTGGACGATCGCATCAGCCAGCACTACATGCGCATTGCGAAGCTCACGCGCAACCCAAATGGCCCCGTGACACGCGTGGTTTCCGGTGCTTGCGGCAACTGCCATCTGAGCATCTCACCGCAGCTTTTGAACAACATGGCACGGGGTAAGGACATCGAATTCTGTCCGAGCTGCAACCACATTCTGTTGCCACACAATCCAGGCTGATTCCGTTTCAGGATCTCATCACAGATAAAAGTGTGATGCCTGATGTTCCATGCTGTATCTCAGCAAGAACTTATCGAGAGCCCGCTGAGCCTGAACGCCCAAATTCAAAAAGCGAATACCCACGCCCTTGGGTGTGTGGCGAACGACCTGCCCCTGAATCTTCAGGGGCTTTCCTTCTATCGTCACGTTCATCTGGAAGATCGCCCCAATACCCGGCGTTGCTGCCTTTTGAGGAATAGCCAGATGAATACCCTCGCTGCTCACATCAAGTGTTTCGGCTTTGAAACTTTCGTGACCATCGCTCAGCTCAATTTCTAATGTCTGGTGCACCCGTTCCGTATCGCGCGCTTTTTGAGCCGAGAGTTTCTTAATTTCTTTGAGGTAGCGCGGCCGAGGTGCTGGCTTAACAATGAAAGCGCTCGCACCCACAGCAGAAGCCGACTTCTTCAAGGCAGGGTCGCCAGAAACGCTCGTCACAATAATTTTTACGTCACGGTTGCGCGATTCCTTTTTCAGCAGCGGGATGAGATCAATCCCTTTGCGTCGCGCGAAGGCTGCATCGATAATCACAACATCAACCCACTCTTTGGCAATCATCGCCTGAGAATCAGGAACGCTCCCTGCCGCAAGCACGTTAAAGCCAACGCTCGAAAAGTAACTCCGCTCAATCTCCGCCGTCACGCTGACGTCTTCAACCAGCATGAGCGTGACAGGTGCGCTCTCGGGAGACCCTTTGATTGATTCGGCAGCGACCATAGCGTAAATCCTTTTCAAAGAAGAAACCGCAGAACTTGCGGCCGCCCATGTGGGGCAGTTCGGAGTCCTGCTGGACAACTTTAGGGTAATTTTCCATGTGGCCTCGCCTATCGCCCGAAGATCTTAGCCTTTTTGAACCTTTCCGCGCCTCCAAAGAAAATCCCAAAAGTGCCGTTAAGGCCATCTTTTTCGACATTGGAAGTGTGCTCATCGACCTCGATTGGGACAGCTTCTTTGCACGCCAACAAGAACTGAATCCAGACGATAAGAACTTCTCTGTCGACAACATGATGCTGAAAGTTCGTGAGAACCAGCTGATGGTGCGATGGTGCACAGGCCATCTGGGGCCCTTTGAATACGTTCAAGGAATGCTGGAGGCTGCAGGCCATTCAAAAGAGAAAGCCCAACGTCTTGCGTATGGTACAGAGCGCCTCAGAAATGGCGTGTATGCACCTGCGCTCGTGAAGGAATTGAGTAGCCTTATCGTTGGCCCAGCCCGCCCACGCATTGTGCGTCTCATTCAGGCTCTCCGCAAAAAGAACTACATCGTTGGGGCGCTGAGCAATGCAACGCCTTGGCATGAGAGCGACATCCTGCGCACAACCTCGCTCCACGAATTGTTCGATGTGGTTGTCTTTAGCCAAGATGTGGGCAGCGAGAAACCCGATCCAAAAATCTATGAAAGCGCTCATCAGGCTGCACAGAAAATTCATGCGATGCGTACTGGAGCCAAAGCGAACCCGCTCGAAACATCACAGCTTGCGTTTGTGGATGACACTCCTATCAATGTACGCGCAGCGCGTCATTTAGGCTGGCAGTCGAGCCTTGTTTGTCTTTTGAGGGAGGAACTTCTTTCGCAGGCAAGAACACTGGATGCTGACACACTGGCCCGTGTTTCAACCCAGTCTGGGAATCTGGTTTTCGGTGACGAGGCTGCAAAGCGCGTCGAATCACTGTTTGTTGAGCTTCTTTCATCTGCAGGACATTGACATGAAAAATCCCTCCGCTGCAACGATGAGCGCCGAAAAGAAACGCAGAATTGCATTTTTCGATTCAGGCCAAGGAGGGCTCACTGTGTGGGAATCAGTGGTCTCACGCCACCCCACCCTGAATACAATCTATTTGGGCGACAATGCGCGGTACCCCTACGGTAACAAAGGCGCCGATACAGTAACGCGCTATGCGAGCGAAGCGATCCTTTTTCTCGCTGCGCAGCGAGCTGAGCTCATTGTTGTAGCCTGCGGCACGGCATCGAGCGTGGCGGTGGAACGCCTCAAACAGGTTTTTCGCTTACCTGTCGTAGGTATTGTCGAGGGATTTTGCGCGGAGGCTGCAACCCTTGTAGCTCCCGATCGGCGCATTGCTGTTCTTGGAACGCGTTTCACTGTCGCCAGCGGACGCTTCGAAGCTGTCCTGAGACAAAATGGAATTGCCCACGTCTGGCAGCGTGCTTGTCCACTTTTTGTTCCGCTCGTGGAAGAAGGCGTCTCTCAAGGCGACATCGCAGAAGCAGCCTGCCGCATGTATCTTTCCGACGTCCCGGATGATGTGGATGTGGTGATGCTTGCCTGCACCCACTTCCCCCGCTTTGCTGGTGCAATTGCCAGAACACTCGGCGAGCTCAAGAATCGTTCTGTCATACTGCGCTCCTCCGAAGGAGACACGCAGCTATTCACTCGAAGTTCAGGAAACCAGAAGCCGATCATTCTGCTCGACAGCTCCTCGTCGATTGTAACGGCTGTTGATTCTTTTCTCGGTACACATCCACAACCAGAAGAATTTCATAGCAGTGAATGTTCTCTTTATTGCACCGATGCCCCGGCACGATTTGCCCAGGTCGCACAAGTCTTTGCACAGAAGGTTCTTCCCGAACCCAAGCTCATTTCGCTCGGCAGTTTGTAAAACAGTCAACGTTTGTTTCTACGCTGCAGGGAGTGCCCAGCCCTTGCTCTGCGTTGCTCCGATCACTCCCAGGACGTGATTTTGTGTGTCCGCCTTTGAACCAGGCGGATGCCGGCGCACTCGTGCTCGTCATTGAGGGTGAGAGAAATGAAGGCTAAAAAAGTTTTCAATGCCTTTTACAACCAACTTGCGGCTTTCTGGCAAACTGTCCGCGCGCAGACTTCAGGTTTTGCAACACCTGCTGTCATTTCGCTATTGGTTTGTATTGTGGCCGGCACTGCTCTGCAGCGGCAGACAGACACACAGTCGAAAACGGCTAATGTGGAAATCCACGGCCCTTTGCACCACCAGCTCACCGATTGGATTGCTGAATTCTATGCCTGCCCTCAATCAGGTATGGATGGTCAATGCAAGCGGGTTTTCCAGCGTCAAGAGGATGGAAAATATGCGGTTGCAAGTGAGCGATTACCACTCGGAAGAGGTCGCTTTGTTTCGGATACACAGTTCTCCTCACGCCCCACCCACGTGCGTTTGAGCCACAAGCTCTCCGATGACGAGAATCAACTCCTGCAGAAAAACTGGGGCAAAGAAAAACCAGTGTTGGCGATGAGCGGTTTTCCTGTCTGTGACACGACCAATTGCCAACTTGAAGATGTGGTTGTTCCTTTCAACCGTATCACTGCGGACAAAAAGAATTGGATTCAGTTCGATTCTCCGATCACCACCAGCGGACAATTCGGACCACAAACCCTTCCACCTCTGGTCGTTTCACAAGGCAAGGCACACCAGATTTTCGCAATACTCGCAGAAAAGCAAAACGGATTTTTCTTCGAATTCGGATTGGCC
>JBILKM010000088.1:0-6699 GCA_044376695.1 Silvanigrellaceae bacterium | reverse complement strand
AGCAGGATGTGAGGCCGTTTGATTTTGCGCTGCAACCCAACTACCTACCGATCAGCTCCCAAACTGGAAACGATGGATTTGCAATTGCCTGGCCCATCCCCACGGCCAACAAAGACACAAAATTTCAGATCAGTGTAAGTCATCCTGAGTATTGCACACAGGCGAGCCAACCAAACTCCCATACAACATCATTGGCAACACTCGAAATTGTGATGACACCATGCAGTTCGGAACAGCGCAGTAACTCGCAGGTAGAATGGGATGTCAGCGCGCCAAAAGATATTTTTGTTTCCACAACCTCCGAGGGCATTTTTCCTGCAGGAACACTGTTCACAAACAAAAGCCAAATCGAACTTCAGCTCACCAACAAGAGCGCAACACTGCGCGGATTAACCGTGACCGTCCACAAAGGAACATCTGCAGAAGCCGAGGCACTCTCGCCTCAAGAGTTCCTGACCTTTGCCAATAAGATTCTCGTCAACTTGCCTCAGGTTTACACCGGTGGAACACAGAATGGCTCCTTTTTTATTACACTCAAATCTCGCTTGAACGACGACGATCGAGCCGCAGGTCGAACTGAATTCATGAAGACGCTCCAAGGCGATAAGGTGGTAGGAGAGCTCCCTGAGGTCGATAAGTCACTCTTTACCGTGACGAGCCCTGTGGGAAGCAGCAACACGATCTCAGGTTTCAATGATATTCCATTCACAGTGCGATTTAGCACGTGCTCTCTGGGTCGAAAAATCGGCCTGCTGGTGACCCAAAATGGAATCGACAACCCCAATGGCTCATCGAAGATAGTTAAGTTTCAGGACTGCAATATCAATGGCAACAGCTTCACCTTCAAAGACGTTGCATATGCCTTCAACGACATTGGCGGAAACAAGGTCATGCAGCTCTTTTACACAGACAGATATTTGAATGAGAGCAAGGACGACACAGATCCGGCACGTTTCAAGAACAGGATCACCAATCTGCATGTGGACTTTGGGAGACCGTTGGTTTCCTCGGCACCGCTCGGCAGCATCACCGCAATCATTTCTGGTGCGACAACTGTGCCTGTGATTGACACCACAACAGTGGTTCAATTGACGCCGGCTAATCTCGCGTCACACTTCTTTGCCTTCAGAAACAACGGCTGCCAATCTGTACTCAGTTCTGGAGAGCCCGACATCACCGATCCCGATGGTTCCGGAACAACAGGAACCACGATTGCCAAATTCTCTACTGGTGCCTCTGCCAACTACAATGAAGTGGTCGCTCGCGCTGCGGCGTGTACAACTGGAAAAGTGCCTCTTTCAACAGATGTCGTCAGCTTTCCCTCAAGCCCGACTGCCAATGCGACAGTCACAGTCACCTTCTTCGACAATGCTGGAAACTCAGGGACAGGTACTCTCTCATTTCCACCTTGTGTTGCGAGCCCCGACTCGACAAACACACCTGGACTGGTCTGCTGGAAACCCAACTGACTCCCGATTGACTCAACTGTCTGGACAGCGTGGGTGATTGCACTAAAATTATAGATATCCAGTTTTTGGAGGAGACGTGCGGATTATCGCACCCAGAAAAATCTACGTCGCTTGGGCTGCTGCAGCCTCTACACTGCTGCAGGCTCGCGCACAGGATTTTTCGCTCCCCTCCCCGCTGGGCTCATCTGCACCCGTCGGTAACCCAGGTACATTTTCAGACACCGAGACTTTAGCGCCAACACCGCAGCCAACACCGCAGCCAACACCGCAGCCAACACCGCAGCCAACACCGCAGCCAACACCGCAGCCAACACCGCAGCCAACACCGCAGCCAACTCTACCACCCACGCAGCAACCGACACCTCAGCCCAGAAATCAACCCGCACCTTCAGCGACAGAAAACCAAACTAAAGACAATGAAAAAGCCGCAGGGAGGGAACCAGCGCGAACCGCAAAAGATCCCCGACGCCCCAGAGCTAAGTTGCCTGCAGGTGCGGATGCTGCCTCGAAGCCCGAACCTCAAGAGAAAAAGACAACCAAGGATACAGATAAGAACACCACGGCCGAGAGTAAGATGCCGAAAGCCATTATCCGCGGCATCATCGATGGTATGCTTCGATTCAATCCCAGAGAATTCACAGATATCGCAAAAGGACAAATACTCATTGTTGAGAGTAAAAATTCGGGCGAAATCGCAGCCCGCGTAGAGGTCACGAGTGTAAATAAGGCCAAGACCACTGCTGCTGCAAAAGTTGTTAAGTCCGAATCTGTGAGCGGGGCTGCTGAGCTTGTGGGCCTCACGCTCTATCGTGAGGCCGATTTCAATGCTAAATATGCACAAACTGATATTGCTGCGGTTATTGCACCTAAACCCATTCTTGGCCGCAATCATCTCTTTTCGGCACATCTGAATTTTGTGGCTGCAACCTCGAGTGCTGCGAATGTCATGACCGGGCTCGACCTCAATCAAGAAACTCAATCTTTCGGACTTATTTTTGAAGGATTTCTCCCGGAAGAATCTCCCAAATTTCTTGATAACAAATTAGGTATCAGGCTCTCATACGCTCAAAGCTTGCCTTCAACGGTCGTTGGCCGTGTTGCCTCAACAGATGAAACACAAACGTTCAAGCTCACATCCAACGAGATAAAATTCGGACTTATCTTTAAGTCTCGAGCGAAGAGCGGTTCACTTTCACAATATTGGGCCTCCCTCGGTTACACAATGGCAAACACAAATTCTGCCTGGGAGACCAACGTGGGCAGCGGTAACACGAATCTGAGCTTGGCACTTCAGGGGTTAGAGTTGAGCTTGGGGGGAGATTTTTCGCCGCTTCCGTTCTTGTATCTTGGGGGCGACCTCGCTGCAGGAATTCCCCAAAAATGGACCTCAAAGGACTCTGGCAACAGTGTTTCGCGCAGTGGCTCTTGGAGCAGCATTGTTCCCTCGGCCTACACCGAACTGCGTTATCCAATTGGAGCCGGAAAAAAGAATCTCTTTACCATTCAGGTCAAAGGTGGTCTGAGCATCGATCAGGTACAGACAACATCAGGAACGTCTGGGAAAAAGGAAAACTTTACCACGCCGGTCTTTCTTGTTGGTGTCGGTTATTTCACAAAATAGTGCCTTTGTAGGAGGCTCCTTTCCATGCTCAAAAAAATCATGCCGGATTTCTACTTCCACACTCGCCTTGCCGCGCATGAGCAATTGAAGAACAACCTTTTCCCACAAGCATTGGCACACTGCAGACCAACAAAGGAGTGGAATTGCGAAGTACAAACCACACGCGAGAGTGGTGAAATCGATTATTCTGGATTCCTGACAGAGCTTAAGGGGGTGGTCAGCACACTGTGCGACTCAATCGGCACACGCTGTCCACTTGAATTCCGCATCGAATCGCTCTGGATGAACGTTTACAACGTTGGCAATTGGCAAGAACTGCATCACCATGCCAGCCCCAACAATAATCTCTCATTTTGTTATTTTATGAATCTCAATCCACAGACGGATGCACACTTCTTTTTTCAAAACGAGCGCTCTGCAAATTACTCTGCTGCAGGGCTACACCAGGTCTTCAATCTGGTTGAAAACCTGGAGATCGCCGAATCCACTTTTCTACAGGTGGCCGAGGGTGACATCATTCTATTTCCGAGCCATTTGCGCCATGGAGTGAGCCTGCAGCGTGCAAACAGTAACCGATGCACCCTTTCAGGCAATTTGCTTGTACTCTCGCAAACCTAAAAGTCCCGAGAAGCTTTAACTCAAACCACGCAACAGCAGCGCCTTGATTGTATGCAGCCGGTTTTCGGCTTGATCAAAGACCAAGCTCTTTTCACACTCGAACACCTCATGACTCACCTCCAGCCCCTTGTTTGCAGGCAAGCAGTGCAGAAACACTGTATTTGAATTCCCTGTAGCCTTCATAAGCTCAGAGCTGACCTGGTACGGCCGTAAAGAGGCAATGCGTTGTTCGGCTCCCGGTTGATTTTCAAAACCCATGGAGACCCAGACGTCGGTGTAGAGGGCATCGGCACCTCGCACTGCTTTCATTGGGTCGCTCTCAAAAGAGAGTGTTGCACCCGTGTTCTCACAGTGCCGCTGGGCCTGCTCCACATATTCCGATGCGGGCCAGTACTCTTCTGGCGCAGCCACGACAAAATGTGCCCCAATCATGCTGCATGCAACCATCAACGAATGAGCCACATTGTTTGCAGCATCACCTACGTAAACGACACGCAACCCAGCCAAATGAGAAAAATGCTCTTCGAGAGTCATGAGATCGGCCACGGCCTGTGTCGGATGCTCTTCGTCGGTCAGGGCGTTCCACACCGGCACACCTGAGAGTTGCGCCAGTGTTTGAGCCGTCTTCTGGGCATAACCGCGGTAGACCAGTCCGTCGAAGAAGCGCCCCAAAACCCGAGCCGTATCCTCAAGTGATTCCTTCTTGCCAAAGTGAATGTCATCTTTGCCGAGGAATTCGACCTGGGCGCCTTCATCCTTGCAGGCAATAGCAAACGAACAACGCGTACGTGTGCTTAATTTCTCAAACAGCAGTGCAATGTTTTTATGTTTGAGACGCTGCGGAAAAATCCCTGCACGTTTCTCTTGCTTCAATTCGCGCGACATCCTCAAAAGTTCGCGCAACTCGCTGGTGCTGAGGTCATTCAAGCTCAAAAATGATTTCTGCAACGGAGAACTCATCAACGAAACTCCTGTGGAAGAGGAAGGGGAGATTCAATTTTATCTTTTGCCGAAAGGGCCATCACCCAGGCATCGAGTGCGGAAAGGGAATCCACAAAGGGCACAGCCTGCTGAACCGCGAGAGAAGCTATCCGATCAGCACGCTGCTGGAGTTCAGCACCTGCTTTCTCAGAGAGGAAGAAAACAAGAGCGACTTCGCCTTGAATGAACCTTTTTGTCATGTCGGATTCACCGCCACCGACGCAAAGTTCAAGACCAATTTCATGCACGAGAACGCTGAGCGGTTCCTTCAATCTCGAGAGCTGTTCGGGCTCACACAAAACCACGACTTGCCCAGCCTTTTGTAGGCGCCATCCCGCAGCTTCATATGCCCGTGCCAAGGCTAGTCCTGGGGTTGATGCACGCCCCATGACTTCGCCAATAGACCGCATCTCAGGCCCCAAACGCAGACTCACGCCCGGAAATTTGTGAAACGGAAAAACAGGAGCCTTCACAGAGAAAAAATCCGGTTCGTGACGTTCGGATGAAATCTTTCCTGATGTCAGCGAGCTCAAGGGAACACCAAGCGCAACCAATGCCCCCCATTGCGCGAGCGGAACCCCCGTGGCCTTCGATACAAAAGGGACACTGCGCGAGCTGCGTGGGTTCACCTCGATCACATAAAGCGTAGCTGCCTTGCATGCCAATTGGACGTTGAGCAATCCTCGGATCCCGAGTTTCAAGGCCATCTCAGTGCACACGCGGCGAATCTCATCTTGCATCTGCCTGTTTGTACGGATGCATGGAATGATGCTCACCGAGTCGCCCGAATGAATGCCCGCTTCCTCAACATGTTCCATGATTGCAGGGATGAAAACTTGCTGACCATCGCAAACCAGATCGATATCGTACTCGATAGCCCCATCCAGATAGCGATCAAGCAGAACAGGCTTTCCCTGCGAAACCTCAAGTGCATTATTCAATGCAGAGTGCAGCTCCTGCTCTGACCAAACGATCCTCATCGCCTGACCACCCAAAACATACGACGGACGCACAAGCAGCGGAAAACCCAAGGATCGAGCTTTTGCAATACATTCGCCGCGGTCGACTCCGGTGCCCCAGGCTGGAACCTGAACACCCGTGCGTGCAACGAACTCTCCAAACGCCATCCGGTTCTCAGCAAGTTCAATGACCTCCTGCGGCGTGCCGAGGATGCGAAAACCTGCCTTTAGGATCGCAGGTGCCAACTTGAGCGGACTCTGTCCTCCAAACTGGACAAACACACCTTCAGGTTGCTCTGCGCGGAGAATGTCGAGAACATCCTCTTGATGGAGGGGTTCCACAAAGAGCTTGTCGCTCACAAGGTGATCGGTGCTGACAGTCTCGGGATTACAGTTGATGAGGATGACCTCATATCCCAACGACTGAGCTGCACGCACGGCATGTACACAGGAGTAATCAAATTCTACACCCTGTCCTATGCGGTTGGGTCCACTGCCGAGGATCACCACTTTCCTCTTTGCAGAGGGTGTGTTGTCGTCGTGTTGATCCCAGGTTTTGTAAAAATACGGAGTCACCGCTTCGAATTCAGCCGCGCAAGAATCCACCATCTTGAATGTTGGCCTTAAGCCATTCTCGGTGAGCATCTTCTCTACTGCACTTTTCTCCCACCCAGAGAGACGCGCAATAGTGGCATTTGTGAATCCATCCTGCTTTGCCTTGCGCAATAGATCAGGCGTGAGCGACTTGTGCTTCAAGTCCTCTTCCAACTGAAGAAGCTCTCGCATTTGAAACAGAAACCATTTTGAAATGCCCGTCTGGATGTGGAGTGTTTCCACCGAACTCCCCGCACGCAGTGCTGATTTTATTGCCGGAAAAAGCAATGGTGTAGGGGATGAAAACTGAGCTTTGCAGTCGACACCCTCAGGTGCGTCGGGCCAACCCTCATATCCCAGCTCCAGTGAGCGCCAGGCCTTTTGAAAGGCATCGCGGAATGTGCGGCCAAAGGCCAACACCTCACCAACAGATTTCATCTGTACACCTAGAGTCTGC
>JBILKM010000016.1:0-53129 GCA_044376695.1 Silvanigrellaceae bacterium | reverse complement strand
AAGCACAGGCACCGATGGAGGCCGCGCCAGAAAATTCCAGCCGCGCGTTTGCCTCAGAGAGTCCTGAGGTATTTCGTTCGAATGCTGAAAATGAACCAGCAACAGCTTCCTCTTTTGAGTTCCGCACGCCAACCGTTGTTCCTGTGACAGCGCACCCAGCGCAATCACCTGCGCGCATGCACAATCCGACCGCCGGTAAACTTGTTGTCGACGAAGAGCGGCAGGTCGGTGCCGTTGAGCGTGCGCTTTATTCCGATTACCTGCGTGAACTCGCACCTGGCCGTGCACTCCTGCTGCTCGCATCTTTGTTCGTCTTGCGAGAAATCTTCAACGCCGGGAGCGACTCATGGCTTGCCTGGTGGACAACTCACAAATCAGAGAGCATCCAATCTTTCCTCATCGTCCTTGCATTTCTTGGAACCTCTGCTGCACTCATGACCTTCCTCCGGACACTCATGACTGCGCGCGGAGGAGTGCGCGCGGCAGGCTCGCTACACGAGCGCCTGCTTGATGGCGTGCTTAGGGCTCCCATGAGCTTCTTTGAAAGAACGCCCACAGGACGCATTCTCAACCGCTTTGGCAAGGACACCGAGGCAATCGATCAACACATTCCGAATACACTCATGGAAGCACTCGCCTGCCTCTTCACTATTGGAGCCACCCTGGTTGTCATAACGATGGCCACACCGGTCGCATTACTGGCGCTTGTGCCCCTGGGCTTTGTGTACTTAAAAATCCAGCATCTCTTCCGTGTGACCTCGCGCGAAGTAAAACGACTTGAGTCGATCTCGCGCTCTCCCGTCTATGCTCATTTCTCCGAGTCGCTGGCAGGTGTAAGCGTCATCCGTGCCTTCAACCGTGAGTCCGTTTTTCTGCGCGAAAGCGTTCGCCGCTTTGAGGGTAATCAGCGGGCTTTCTACACGATGATCTCCATCAACCGGTGGCTAGGCACTCGCCTGGAATTCATTGGTGCATTGGTTGTGGGTTCTGCGGCTGCGTCCTCAATGCTGCTGCATGGTCAAATCACCACAGCATTTGCAGGTGTTTCGCTCACCTATGCCCTCCTTGTCACAGGCGCTCTAAATTGGGCCGTGCGCATGGTGAGCGAACTAGAAAGCAGCATGAATGCAATCGAGCGCGTCAAACATTATTCAGACACGAGCGCAGAACGCTGGGATGGAAACACACCTCATGGAGCGTGGCCATCCACTGGGAAAGTTGAATTTCGACAGCTGACTTTACGATATCGCCCGGAACTGCCTCCGGTGCTCGAGCGAGTGAGCCTTCAGATTCAAAACGGCGAACGTATAGGGATTGTTGGGCGCACGGGGGCTGGCAAAAGCACTCTGGTGCAAACCCTCTTCCGAATCGTTGAGCCACCGGCTGGGAGTGTTTTCATTGATGATGTCGACATCAGCTCGCTGCCTCTCGAAGTGCTGCGCAGCCGGATTGCTATCATTCCACAAGATCCCATCTTGTTCTCTGGAACATTCAGACAGAATGTTGATCCATTTGACCAATATTCCGACGCAGAAGTGCTTAACGCGCTGAAGCGCTCGCATCTCTCACACATTCTCGAAAATCTGCCGCAGGGCCTTCAAACGCCGGTTCAGGAAGGTGGCTGCAACCTGAGCGTTGGCCAACGGCAACAGGTCTGCTTAGCACGTGCATTGTTGCGGAGAGCAAAAATTCTTATCCTCGACGAGGCAACGGCCAACGTAGACACCCACACCGACGCCCTCATTCAAACCACAATCCAAAATGAGTTCGCTGGATGCACCCTCCTGACCATTGCCCATCGCCTCAACACGGTCATGCACTGCGACCGGGTCGTGGTCATGCAAAGTGGCCGCATTGTCGAATGTGCCTCACCTCGGGAGTTGATGGCCGACAAGCAGGGAGTGTTTGCGGGTTATTGGGCCGACTCTCGGCTTGAGGTCCCGGCCCACTAAGTCTATTGTGCGGCGAAACCTGTTTTTGAGGGGGCCGCATCATGACCACTACTCCAACCAACTCCGCTCCAACGTCCCAACCCCGCAGGCACAAAGCGTGGTGGGTTCTGGGAGCGGTGGCTGTGTTTTCGGTGCTCATGTCCGGTATCACCGCGGTCGCCTACCGCCAGACCGACGTCCATTTGGTCGAAATGTACACTTATTTCAAAACGCTGGGAGCGGAGGCTTCGGCCGAGCAGTGCATCGACGAAGTCATCAAGTGGGTTCCAAAATGCAATGGGATGAAAGCTCTGTGTGAAGGTGCGGTTCCACGCGTCATGGACAGCTGTCTGGCTGGAAAAAGCCGAGTCCCCGAGTGCGAGGCCCTCAAAAACCGTCCTGCTGACGCCCACTTCGGCTTCAAGGAATGCGAAGTACGGCAGCTCTCAAGAAGCTTAAATAAGGTTTGCGGAAATTCTTACAAGACATTAGACCTGCATTGCCGCGGGCTGGGATATCTACCCGCATCAATTGAGAAGTACAACAAATGAGCGCAGCATCTGAAGTCACATTCGAGCCGCCATTGCGTTTCTGGCGGGACTACTACGAACTCACCAAACCACGCATCAATCTTTTTTGTCTGTTGATGACCCTCGGTGGTCTCGCTCTCGCACCACAATCAGTTTCCTGGGTCACTGTGCTGGCCACACTGGTTGGAACCGCTTTTTCCGTGGGGTCTGCTAACACTCTCAACATGTATTGGGAGCGCGACACCGACAAACTCATGAAACGCACTGCGCTTCGCCCGCTCGCGACAGGCCGCATTTCTTCGTTTAATGCCCTTGTTTTTGGCCTCGTTTTGGCTGTTGCATCAGTGGTTATTCTGGCGCAGTGGGTCAACTCACTTACCGCAGCGCTCAGCTTGTTTGCACTGCTCTCATACGTTCTTGTTTATACTCCACTCAAACGCGTGACCCCGCATGCTCTGTTGATAGGGGCCGTTCCTGGCGCAATGCCTCCACTCTTGGGCTGGACTGCAGCCGCCAACGAAATTTCGTTTCCAGGACTGGTTCTCTTTGCCATTCTTCTTATTTGGCAGATCCCGCATTTCATCGCGATTGCGGTGAATCACCAGAATGACTACAAAAATGCGGGCATTAAAACCTGGCCGGGCGAACGCGGCCTTCGTCCTGCAACAATTCAAGCGCTCTCATACTCAATTGCACTTTTGCCCGTGAGTCTGCTGCTCTGTCAGGCAGACATCGCCGGCTCCATTTATGGCCTGACTGCATTTGCGCTCGGGCTGTGGATGATTTGGATGAGCCTGCGCGGTTTCAAACCAGAAAAACACGTCGCCTGGGCGCGTCAGCTCTTTCTGGTCTCACTCGTTTATCTGCCGGTTCTGACCATCAGCCTGGCTATCGATGTGCTTCTAAAATGATTGTATCACTCACCGACTTCTCATTTGGGTACACCCCTTCCAGCAAAGCACTTGAAGTGCGCTCGCTGGGAATCACACAGGGCGAGAAAATCGCGCTTGTCGGCCGCAACGGCTCAGGCAAATCAACCCTGCTTCATTGCTTGTCGGGTGTTTTTGAAGCCACTTCAGGAACACGCACATGCCGTGTCGCACCTGAAAAAGTCGCACTTGTTTTCCAAGCACCCTGTCTCGACAAAAAACTTACCGTGCGCGAAAATCTGGTCGTATTCGGCAAAGTCTGGGGGCTAAACTCCACACAAATCGAACGCAGCATGTCGCAGCTTTCTCAGCTCCTCGAGCTCGAGAATCTACTCAACCAAACTGTCGGTGCTCTCTCCGGAGGCCAACAGCGCCGAGCAGATCTCGCACGAGCATTACTCTCGGAACCGGAAATGCTCTTCCTCGACGAGCCAACCACAGGCCTCGATGTTGTTGCACAACGCGAATTCTGGACACTGCTGTCAAAAACTAAAAACCTCAATCCTGCCCTGACTCTCATCTGCGCCTCGCACCACACCGCCGAGCTGGGGTTGTTTGAAAGGTTTTTATTTCTCGATCAGGGAAGGGTAGAACTCGACGTCAAACGCGAGGAGCTTCTCTCTCAACTCCCTGCAGAGACCCTCGAAATCACAACTTTCCAGTCGCTGCTGTTAAAGAAGTTCCTGATCCAGGAATTGTCACTCTCAGCAACCGAACCCATGCACAACAAAATTCTCGTGCACGTTGACGCCGCTGAGCATGTTGTTTCGCAATTGAAGCTCCATCAAGGTGTTTATTCCACGATTGAATCAACAACTATCCGCAAGACCACATTGGCCGATGTTGTACTTCGACAACTTCTCTCCAATCACGAAGCCATTTCGGGCACAGCGGTCATCAGCGCTGGAGTCTTACCATGAGTCGGCAACACGCTTTTCAAGTTGCGGGAGCACTTTGGCAACGTGACATGTTGCGCTTTGCCAAGGAACGCTCTCGCTGGTTGGGTCTGGTTTCGCAGCCACTGCTGTTCTGGTTTCTTATCGGATTTGGCCTCAACCGCGTGGTCTCACTTCCCGAGTCGAGCGGAAATTATCTTCAGTTTTTTTTCGCTGGTTCGTTGGTCATGTGCGTGCTCTTCACAACTCTCTTTGGTGCGATCAGCTTAATTGAAGACGCTCAAAGCGGCTTTCTGCGTGCGATCCTCGCGTCCCCAGCGCCGCGCTTGGGAATCGCCGCCGGAAAAATCGCAGGTCTGGTAACCCTGGTGCTCGCGCAACTGGCGATTCTGCTGGTCTTCGTGCCACTGGCTGGCCTGAGCTTTACAGCACTCAACTGGGGCCTCCTTTTGCTCACCGCGATTCTCGGAAGCACAGCGCTGGCAGGACTCAACCTCGGTGCGGCTTTGCTCATCAACTCGGTGCAAGGCTACCACTCGATCATGGGACTCATCCTTTTTCCGCTCTGGATTGTCTCAGGCGCGATGTTTCCGCTCCCTCAAGAGGGTTTGATGGCAGGGCTCGCCATGCTCAACCCCATGACGCACATTGCGGCGCTTTTCCGCTTTGCTCTCATCGACACACCAACAGCAGATCAGCTCTGGTCTCATCTCGGATTCCTCGCATTGCACGCTGCAGTTTGCGTTTATTTCACCACACTCATGACCCGGAACAGAAAGGCTCGTCATGTTTGAGAAGGCCGTCGAAAATTTCAAAAGCCGTCCTTACTTTTGGTCTGCGGTCATTTGCATGCTGGTCATTACAATTCTGACACCCTTGACCCGCCGCGTTCCCGAGCCTCCGCCCGTGATTGCAGAAGTTCCCGAATTCACGGTGACCAACCAAAACGGAGAGGCGTTTGGCTCCCGAGAACTTTCCGGCAAATCCTATGTTGCAAGTTTTATCTTCACTCGCTGCAAAACAGCATGCCCGATGATCTTTCAACATCTGAAAACTCTCCAAGAGCGAATCAAGATCTCCAGACTTCCTCTTACAATCGTGAGTTTCACAGTCGACCCCGACCACGACACCCCCGAGAAACTGAAAACTCACGCTGCAACAATTCCGAGCGATCCTGCGATATGGACCTTCCTGACAGCAGAAAAGCCTGTGCTCACGAAAATCATCGAAGGGGGCTTCATGATGGCTGTGGGTGAAGCTTCCATGATGGGAGGCCTCATGGACATCGCGCACGCTCAAAAACTCGTGCTTGTCGATGCGCGCGGAAAAATACGCGGTTTCTATGACGCTACGCCAAATGGCGTGGATGAAGTTTTTTCTCGCGCAGAGGCAATCGCAGGGGAACGCTTTTTTTGACTGCACCGAGATTTTGACATTGTAGATCTCGCTCACCTCACCCCATGATTCAGATCAACTCGCCTCTGAAAATTTCTCATCAGATTGTTTTGGTGCGAGACTTGCTCGTGTACGTCGGATGAACTACAGAAATCGCGCAACGGGATCGGAATCTTCCTCCCGGAGTCGCGAGTTTCGTGTGTCAAACCCTCATGAATGAAGGTGATAGAGTGACACCCATTTTTCCTAAGTGGACCAATCAACTTCCAACTATGGTTGCGGTTGGTGCCCCAATTGTCCTTGTCAGTGTTGTTCTTTTTGTCTGGTACTTCTTCTCACCGAAATGGACTGATGTCGGTTACTCACCGAAACAGCCCGTGGCGTTCAGCCATCAGCTTCACGCTGGTCAAATGGGAATGGACTGCCGTTACTGCCACAGCACAGTGGAGCGTGCCGCGTTTGCGTCCATTCCACCCACGGAAACATGCATGGGCTGTCACAGCATGGTTCAAGCAAAGAGTCCTCGGCTGCAGCTTGTGCGCGACTCTTACCAATCAGGTAAGCCAATTGAATGGGTCAAGGTGCACATGCTTCCAGATCATGCTCACTTCAACCACTCGGCGCACGTCACCGCCGGTGTGAACTGCGCATCGTGCCACGGCCGCATCGACCAAATGAAAGTTGTTGGCCAAGCGCAACCGCTCAGCATGGGATGGTGTCTCGATTGTCACCGCAATCCCGTACCAAATCTGGTTCCAAAAGATCAGGTCACCAACCTGGCCTTCGATCCTGCCAAAGCAGGTTATGTTCCGGAAAAAGATCCGCACCGCGTTCGCGGCGTGAATCCTCCGCAACACTGCTCCGGCTGCCACTACTGAAATCAAGACTTGAACCTGGGGAATGCAAACATGCAGTCTGAAAACAATCAGGAAAAGAGCGGCAAGAAATACTGGCGAAGCCTCGAAGAGATGGCAGAGTCACCCGAACTCCTTGCACGCATGAAAAACGAGTTTCCGTCGGGTGCCGCTGAACTAGAAATTACTCCTGGCGTCGACCGTCGTTCGTTTCTGGGAATCATCGGCGCCTCCGCGGCCTTTGCGGGTCTAACCGCCACGACCGGATGCATCCGTAAGCCCGCTGAAAAAATCCTTCCATACAACAAGCGCCCTGAAGACCTCATCGAAGGCAAGCCGCAATTTTATGCTTCTGCTGGCCGATTCGGTGGAAGTGTTTTCGGACTTCTGGTCACGAGCTACGAAGGTCGCCCCACAAAAATCGACGGCAACCCTTCGCACCCTATGAGCCTCGGCGGCACGAACACATTTGCTCAGGCTGCTGTGCTTGATGTGTACGATCCCGACCGCAGTCAGCATTTTCTTAAGAACGGCAAAACGGCAGACGCTGCTCGCCCATCACTCAAAGGCCTGAAAGAAAAGCTGACCGCTGCAGCCGCTGAAGTGCGCGCTGGCTCTGCGCAGGGCATGGCCATCCTGATGGAAGCAGTCCCGTCACCTACGCTGCTTGGCCTTGTGCGTGATTTCCAAACCACCTATCCAAAAACCATTGTGGCCATTCACGACCCAGCGATGCGCTGGCATGAAAAAACCGCTCTCGACTCACTCGGCATGAAGAACGCTCAGCTGATGCACAAGCTCGAAGAAGCTGATGTGCTTGCGATGTTCGATGCAGACCCGCTGGGAATCGAAGGCGATGTTGTCCGCAACTCAAAAATGTTCGCCACCAAGCGCAGAAGCGTTGATGAGTCGAGAAACATGTCTCGCCTCTACGTCGTTGAATCAGCCTTCACCAACACTGGTGTCGTCGCGGATCACCGCCTGAGTCTGCGTTCTTCCGCCATTGGCGAAGCACTGCTGGCGCTTGCATCCGAGCTCGCAGCCAAGGGTCTGAGCCTTCCAGCGGAAATCGTCGCGCGCAGCAACCAAGTGAACAACCCGAATGAAAAATGGATCAAGGCTCTTGCCAGCGATCTCATGCTGAACAAGGGCAAGAGCGTTGTCATGGTTGGCCACGGTCAGCGCGCGTGGGTTCACGCGGTTGCTTTCGCAATCAACTCCGCGCTGGGCAACATCGGCCAAAGCGTAGTTGTCCGCTCCAGCCCGCTTCCAAACGCGGCGACGCTGGCCGAGCTGATCACGGAAATCAACCGTGGAGCCGTCCAGACCCTGGTTATCCTCGACTCCAATCCCGTTTACTCTGCATCTGCGGATCTCGATTTTGCAGAAGCCCTTAAGAAGGTGAAGACGAGCATCCACAATGGTTACCATGCCGACGAAACTGCTCTGGCGTGCTCCATGCACTTCCCGCGCAGCCACATGCTCGAGAGCTGGGGCGACCTCGTCAGCTCAGATGGCACCGCTGCAATCGTTCAGCCTATCATCGAGCCTCTTTTCCCATCCCTGAGCGACGTCGAGTTCCTCGCCGGCCTCATGGGTGTGAACAAAAACGGCTACGAACTCGTACAGGCTGAATGGAAGAAAACAACACCTGCGAATTTCGATGCAGCTTGGCGCCGCTGGCTGCACGACGGCACTGTCGCTGGCGTTTCTGGGCAGACACTCAGCAACAAACCTGAGTTCGACAAGCTGGGTCAGTTGATTGCTGGATTGGGCGAGTCTCCTGTTCCAACATCCTCACAGCTCGAAGTCCGCTTCGCGCTCGATCGCAGCGTTTACGACGGCCGCTATGCAAACAACGCGTGGCTGCAAGAAGTTCCCGACTCCGTCACCAAGCTCACGTGGGACAACGCAGCCCTGATGAGTCCGAAGACAGCAAAAGAGAAGGGCATCAAATCCGGCGACTTCGTTGAAATCACCATCAAACAAGACCGCGAGCGCAAACTCAAAATCGCAGCTTTTGTGGTTCCAGGTGTTGCTGAAAACACAGTGGTCGTGCCGCTGGGCTACGGCCGCAGCTTCAATGGCCGTGTCTCTACTGGCACTGGCTTCAACGGCTACAGCCTCATGGGTCGCGACGAAGTTTATGCACTTGGCGCAGATGTGAAGAAGGTTGCGGGAACATACGAACTCGCAACAACCCAAGAGCACGGTGTATCGGACTACCAATACGACACCATGGTTGGTCGCGAGGCCATTGAAACCCGCGGTGTGACCCGCGAACTCACACTCGCAGCCTACAAAGCCGACCCGACCCTGGAAAACACGTTTAAAAAGTTCAATCTGGGCGACCCCAAAAAGCACAGAACCCTGCTTTGGGCAAAACCCAACGAAACCCGCGGCAATCAATGGGGTATGACCATCGACCTCAACTCCTGTACGGGCTGCAACGCCTGTACGGTTGCGTGTCAGGCCGAAAACAACATTTCTGTTGTGGGTAAAAAGCAGGTTCTCAAAGCGCGCGAAATGCACTGGATCCGCATCGACCGCTACTTCTCGGGTAACGTTGATAACCCTGACTCCATCCAGGCTGTGTTTCAGCCCATGGCGTGCGCGCACTGCGAAACAGCGCCTTGCGAGCAGGTCTGTCCGGTTGCTGCAACGGTTCACGGTGTCGAAGGAACCAACGACATCGCATACAACCGCTGTATCGGAACCCGTTATTGCGCGAACAACTGCCCCTACAAGGTGCGCCGCTTCAACTATTTCAACTTCTCCAAAGAGAACGATGAATCGAATCCGCTTTACGCGATGCAGAAGAACCCTCGAGTCACAGTGCGTTTCCGCGGTGTGATCGAGAAGTGCTCCTACTGTGTACAGCGCATCAACGCAGCCCGTATCGAGGCCAAAGTTCGTGGTGAAGAAATTCTCCGCGAGGGTTCTGTGGTCACGGCGTGTCAGCAGGTGTGCCCCACAGACGCCATCACGTTCGGAAATCTTGCAGATGAAGTGGACAGCCGCGTGAAGCAACTCAAGGCTTCACCACGCAACTACGTTGTGCTCTCCGAGCTTGCTCTCGAGCCGCGCACAACCTTCCTTGCGAAGGTCCGCAATACGAATCCTGAACTTGAACCTTCAACCAAACTCTGAAGTGGTGAGCGCACATGGAAACATCAGTTACGCTTGCGAATCTTGAAGAACACGTCGACAAACGCTCCCCACTCGTTCTGGGTCATGAGACGTTTTCGTCGGTCACAGACATCGTCGCCCGCCCCATGGAAATGGCCACGCCTAAAGCGTGGTGGGTCTTGTTCCTTATCTCCCTTGCTGGATGTGGTGTCCTTGGCGCAGCCATCGCCTACCTCTTCTGGGAAGGTGTGGGTGTTTGGGGTCTGAACAACCGTGTCGGTTGGGCCTGGGACATCACCAACTTCGTGTTTTGGGTTGGTATCGGCCACGCCGGTACACTCATTTCCGCTATCTTGTTCCTCTTCCGACAAAAGTGGCGCACGTCCATTAACCGCGCTGCGGAAGCGATGACAATCTTCGCCGTTATCTGCGCTCTCATCTTCCCCGGAATCCACGTGGGTCGTGTGTGGGTTGCCTATTGGCTTTTCCCAATCCCCAACCAAATGGCAATGTGGCCCAACTTCCGCAGCCCTTTGCTCTGGGACGTGTTCGCAGTTTCGACCTACTTCACAGTCTCAACTCTCTTTTGGTTTGTTGGTCTCATCCCCGACCTCGCAACCTTCCGCGATCGCTCCAAAGGTATCCGTAAATTTGTTTACGGTCTTTTTGCACTCGGCTGGCGCGGTTCGCATCGCCATTGGTTGAACTACGAACGTGCGTACCTCATTCTCGCAGCCCTCTCGACACCGCTGGTGCTCTCCGTGCACACCATCGTGAGTTTCGACTTCGCAACTTCACAGCTGCCAGGCTGGCATGCGACCATCTTCCCACCGTACTTTGTTGCGGGTGCGATCTTCTCCGGCTTTGCAATGGTCATCAACCTGATGATCATCTGTCGCTGGGTCTTCAAACTCGAGCACCTCGTGACCATGCGCCACTTTGAGAACATGGCCAAAATCATTCTGCTCACGGGCTCAATGGTGGGTTATGCCTACGCGATGGAATTCTTCATTGCGTGGTACAGCGGCAACCCGTACGAACGCTATATCTTTATCAGCCGTGCAACTGGCCCTTACGCCTGGGCGTATTGGACCATGATCACTTGCAACGTCGTTATCCCGCAGCTGTTCTGGAGCCGCAAAATCCGCACCAACTTGTGGGCACTGTTCATCATCTCCATCTTCGTGAACATCGGTATGTGGTTCGAACGCTTTGTGATTATCGTCACATCGCTGCATCGCACCTTCTTGCCGTCGTCATGGGCTTATTTCAAACCGACTTTTGTTGATATCGCAACGTTCATCGGCTCATTTGGCCTCTTCTTCACTCTCTTCTTGCTCTTCGTGCGCTTCCTGCCGATCGTCGCGATTGCTGAAGTTAAAACAGTGATGCCTGAAGCCGACCCACATGGCCATGACACCAAAGCAGGAGCACACTGATGAGCCAGAAACAAAATCTCTATGGCGTGCTTGCCGAGTTCCCCACTGCCGCTGCGGTTTATCACGCTTGCGAAAAAGTCCGCGACAAAGGCTTCAAGCATTGGGATGCGCACACCCCATTTCCTGTTCATGGACTCGAAAAAGCAATGGGCCTGAAGCCGAGTAAGGTTCCCTGGATCGTGCTCGCACTTGGTCTCTCAGGAGCAAGCGGCGGAATGCTGCTCCAATGGTGGATTAACACGCAAGCTTATCCGCTGGTCATCTCAGGAAAACCACTCTTTAGCTGGCAGGCCTTTGTACCTGTGACCTTCGAGCTTGGCGTTCTCCTCGGTTCTTTTGGTGCTGTGTTTGGCATGCTTTTCATCAACCGCTTGCCTATGTGGTACCACTCGCTGTTCCGCTCGCAGCGCTTTGAAAAAGTGACCGACGACAAGTTCTTCATCTCCATCGAAGCGTGCGATCCAAAATTCGATCCGACCGCGACGTCCAAGATGCTAACTGAACTTGGTGCAACCCATGTGGAATTGGTGGAGCAATGAAAATGAAACTCTCTACACAATTGTTCTCAAACTTGGGCCTTTGTGCAGCAGCTCTGACCCTCGTCTCGCTGTCTGGTTGCCAAGGTCAGCCCTCGGAAAATCCACCGATTCACCCGAATCTCAACATGGATTTCCAAACCAAATATCGTCCCCAGAAAGAAAACAAGTTCTTCGAAGACGGCCGTGCGATGCGCGTGCCAGTGGCAGGAACGGTAGCCAAGGGACAGCTTAAAGAAGACACTGCGCTTCATTACGGTAAGAACGGTGAAACATTCGTCAGTAAGATTCCTGCGAACATTACCCTGTCTTTCGTGGAGCGTGGCCAGGAACGCTATAATATCTACTGCGCAGTGTGCCATGGCAAAACCGGTCAGGCGAACGGCATTGTGGTGCAGCGCAATGCGGGCATGCTCAAACCACCCAGCTTTCACGAAGAGCGTCTCGTAAATATGCCAGCCGGACAAATCTACGACGCCATCATCAACGGCGTGCGCGGCAACATGCCCTCATATTCTTACGCCATTCCTGTTGAAGATCGCTGGGCCATCGTGGCTTATGTTCAGGCTCTGCAGCTGAGCTACCGCGGCACAATCGACAATGTCCCCTCTGACCTTGCTGCCTCGAAAGGATGGAAGCGATGAGCTCAAACCACGCAAAAGCCATCAATCCCGCTGAAGTGATGCTTCCGCAATCGCACTGGTTAAACAAAGCTCCCACAGTGGCTGTTATTGTGGGAATCCTCGCTTTGGGTATCGCCCTCGCAATGTCTCTGGGGAGCCATGAAAAAGTCGAGCTCCTGCAGTGGTCTTTCCACACTTCATATTTGTATTTTCTGAGTATGGCACTCGGCGCGTTGTTCTTTGTTCTGGTTCAGTTCGCCACTCGTGCCGGATGGTCCGTGGTCGTGCGCCGTTTCGCTGAGACCTACGCAGCAACTCTGCCACTGTTCGCGCTTCTGTTTTTGCCCATGCTCACGGGTTTCCACAGTCTTTTTCACCACTGGACTGCACCAGAGTACAAGGCCGATCCACTGATCGCAGCAAAGGGTGCTTACCTGAACGAGCCGTTCTTCATTGTGCGCGGCTTCATCTACGTCATCATCTGGAGCATCATCGGGGTCTACTACTACCGCAACTCAACCCGCCAGGATGTAACCGGCGACAAATCGATCACCTTCAAACTGCAAAAATCGAGCTACCCAAGCATTGCTTTGTTTGCTCTGAGCGTGTCTTTCTGCGCCTTCGATTGGATTATGTCACTCGACCCACACTGGTATACAACCATGTTCGGCGTGTATTACTTCGCTGGCAGTATTATGGTTGTTTATGCGCTTCTGCTCCTCACCACACTGGCTGTGCGCGGCGGAACGAAAATGTCCAACTACATCTCGGTTGAACATATCCACGACCTCGGCAAACTCTTGTTCGGCTTCAATGTCTTCTGGACCTACATCGCCTTCTCGCAGTACTTCCTCATTTGGTACGGCAACATTCCCGAAGAAACCCTCTTCTACGCCAAACGCTCGATTCCTGAATTTGGCGGTGAACAGTGGCTCCCTGTCAGCCTTGCACTCATGATTGGCCACTTTATCGTGCCGTTCTTCTTCTTGATGTCCCGCCACATCAAGCGTCGTCCTGTGCTTGTTGGCCTGGGTGCTGCATGGATGCTGTTGATCCACTACGTGGACATTCACTGGCTTGTGCGTCCCAATTGGGTTCACGAACTCAACAGCTTTGGTCTCGTGGACGTCCTGACCCTCGTTGGAATTGGCGGCCTCTTTTTTGGAATCGCTGGACTTCTTCTTAAGCGCAAGAGTCTCCTGCCTCAGAAGGATCCCCGACTCACCGAGTCTATGTCCTTCGAGAATATGTGAGAAAGGGAAAACTCATGAATCAAAAAACTCTCGACCAAAACCAACAATCGTCTGGCCACTCGGGTATTGAACCCGACAACCTGCCTGTTGGCACTATTGGATGGGCCGTCGTTGCGCTGGTGATCATCGTGGTCGGAACGGTTATCGGTGTGAACCAGTTGTATTGGTTCACGAGCTCGAAGGCCGTTCAGCACATTGAGCTAGATCAACCCAACACCCTGCTCCAAACGCTCAACGCAGCTGACCAAAGCGTGCTGACCACTTATGACGTTGTCGATCAACAAAAGGGCATTTATCGTCTGCCCATCGACGAGGCCATCAAGCTCTACGTCAAGCAGAACGGCAACTGAAAAGTCAGAGTGAGGAACCATGCTGAGGCTGAGCCACAACTTCAAAACCAAAGCCTTCATCCGTTGCGGTGTTGGACTGGTTTTGATGACTGTTGTTTCGGCCCTTCCGACCGCTGTTTTGGCACAAGATCTTCCGGCGGCTGAAGCAACTCGCCCTGACCTGGAAGTCCCCAAGAAGCTCCAAAACGTGACAATCGTTGAGAAGCTCGGAACGGTGCTGCCTGCGCGGGAGATGCTCTTTAGCCGCACCCCAGGAGGCCAGGCTCTGTCTCTGGACAAGCACCTCAACCCCGGATTGCCTACACTTCTCACTCTCAATTATTATCAGTGCACAGCACTTTGCTCTCTGCAATTGAATGGCCTCGTGGATGGGCTCAAAAAGCTCGACTATCTCCCAGGCCGCGATTTCAACCTTCTGAGCGTGAGCTTCGATGCGCGCAACAGCGCCTCTTTGGCGCAAATGAAGGAAAAGAACTATCTCGAAAGCCTTGGTCGCCCGGGAGCTGCCTGGACTTTCCTTGTGGGCGAGCAAAAATCAATCGACCAAATCACCGATGCTGTGGGTTTTCAGTACAAATATGATCCGGATACCGATCAATTCGCACACACAGCTGCAATTTTCTTTTTGTCACCCGACTTCAAAGTATCGCGCTATTTGTATGGCTTGCAGTACTCTCCCCGAGACATCAAATTCGCTCTTCTCGATGCCTCCCAGGGCCGCATGGGCTCGACACTCGAGAAGCTCATTCTTCGCTGCTTCCACTTCGACGAACTCGCAGGGAAGTACACCCCCATCGCCATGAATTCCATGCGCGTGGCTGGCATCTTATTCAGTTTATGCTTATTGATTTTGGTCGTTGCTTTATTTCGTAAAGAGAAGGCACTTCGTCGCGAGGAGTATGCACAGTGAACCTAGGCTCTGCTCTTGGAAACATGATGGCGCAGGCTGCTAATACCGCATCGTGGTGGAAGCCCATGCAGGCTTCTAGTCACGCTGCTGCAGTGGACACCCTGTTCAACTTCATTATGTACCTTTGTTTCTTTTTCTTTGTCCTGATTGTTGGTGCGATGGTTTATTTCATCGTGAAATACCGCCGCAAGGGCAATGGACCTGAGCGTACAAGCCCCATCAAGGGCAACCACACCCTGGAAATTGTCTGGAGTGTGATTCCCGGAATTCTGCTCGTGCTGATTTTTGCATGGGGTTTCAAAGATTGGCTGGCCATTGCGGTTGTTCCTGCAAATGCGATGGAAGTTCGGGTCTCGGGACAAAAATGGAACTGGACGTTTACTTACCCGAAAGACGGAATTGTTTCGCCAGACCTTGTGGTTCCTGCTGGCCAAACAGTGAAGCTCGTCATGACCTCGACCGACGTCTTGCACAGCTTCTACATCCCTGATTACCGCATTAAGCGCGATGTTATTCCAGGCAAGTACACCGTTTTGTGGTTCAAACCTGAAGAAGAAGCCACACACCAGATCTATTGTACCGAATACTGCGGCGCTGAGCACTCGAACATGCTTTCGAAAGTGAAAGTTATCTCCAGCGCGAAGTACGAAGAATGGATCGCTAACGGCGGCGAAGAAGCCGGCGGCGCAGGCGTACCTTTGGCAGACAAGGGCAAGAAACTTTGGGAACAGCGCGGCTGCGTGGCGTGCCACTCAATTGATGGCTCTAAAAAAGTGGGCCCCACCTGGAAGGGTGCATTCGGAACTGCGCGCCAGTTTGCAGACGGCTCGTCTCTTCCTGCGGCCGACGAAAACTACCTGCGTGAATCGATTCTGGTTCCCAACGCCAAGGTCGTGGCTGGTTATCCGGGTGTCATGCCCAGCTACCAAGGCCAGCTCAACGACAAACAAATTGAATCACTTATCGAATTCATGAAGTCATTGAAATAAGGAACTCCATCATGGAAAGCAACCGCAAAAATGTGCCTCAAGGCGCGCACGCAGCGACAGCTGGCGGAGCTGAGCCAAACTATATCAATGCACACAAAGGCATTTGGTCGTGGATGACAACCGTCGACCACAAGCGCCTTGGTCTTATGTATCTCGTTGGCGTGCTTGGTTTCTTTGCCGTTGGCGGAATCTTCGCATTGCTTGTGCGTACACAGCTGCTTGGGCCTGTTTTTAAAGGCGCATCCGGAAAGCAAGAGTGGCTGTTCAGCGGCGAAACCTACAACAAGCTGTTCACTCTGCATGGCGCAGTGATGGTGTTCCTCGTCATCATTCCCTCTATCCCAGCCAGCCTCGGTAACTTCTTTCTGCCGCTCATGTTGGGTGCAAAAGACGTAGCCTTTCCGAAGCTCAACCTGATGAGCTTCTACGTTTACATTCTGGGCGGCGCATTTCTTCTGTTCTCCATCTTTACGGGTGCAGTTGATACCGGCTGGACCTTCTACACGCCCTACTCGTCAACCACATCCACTTCGGTTGTTTCTGCTGTCCTGGGTGTGTTCATTTTGGGTTTCTCCTCGATTCTCACGGGCGTGAACTTCATCGTGACCATCCACAAAATGCGCGCTCCCGGCCTCACATGGGTGCGCCTCCCTTTGTTTGTGTGGGCTCAGTACGCAACATCCCTGATTCAGGTTCTCGCGACCCCGGTTTTGGCAATTACGCTCATGCTGCTGGCTATCGAAAGAACAATTGGTGTTGGAATTTTCGACCCCAAGCTTGGCGGCGACCCTGTTCTGTTCCAGCACTTCTTCTGGTTCTACTCGCACCCTGCTGTTTACATCATGATTCTCCCAGCTTTCGGTGTGATTTCTGAAATCATCACAATCAACAGCCGCAAGCAAATCTTCGGCTATAAAGCGATTGCAATGTCGAGCGTTGCCATCGCCGTGATTGGCTTCCTGGTTTGGGGCCATCATATGTTCACCAGTGGTCAGTCGGAACTCGCCGCAGCCGTGTTCTCATTCCTCACGTTTGCAGTTGCCGTTCCCACAGCCATCAAAACATTCAGCTGGGTTGCCACAATGTATGGCGGCTCTTTGCGCATGAATTCTGCAATGTGGTACGCACAGGCATTCTTGTTTCTTTTCACAATCGGTGGTCTCACAGGATTGTTCCTGGGAACCCTTTCGGTCGACATTCACCTGCATGACACCTACTTTGTGGTTGCTCACTTTCACTACGTGATGATGGGCGGAACCATGACAGCGTTTGTCGGCGCACTTCACCACTGGTGGCCGAAAATGACCGGTCGCATGCTCAACGAATTCTGGGGTAAGGTGAGCTGCTTCTTCGTGTTCGCGGGCTTCAATATTACCTTCTTCTCTCAATTCTTACTCGGAACCAAAGGCATGCCGCGCCGCTATGCCAACTACCTTCCTGAGTTCCAATACCTGCACCAGATCTCGACCATTGGCTCATATCTCTTGGGCCTCGGTTTCTTCATTACGCTTTGCTACATGATTCAATCGCTTATCAATGGCGAGAAGGCTCCTCCCAATCCTTGGGGTGGTCGTTCACTTGAATGGGAAACCGATTCACCCCCCATCGAGCACAACTTCCATCATCAGCCTGTCGTAACGCATGGTCCATATGAGTTCCCTGAGATCGACCACTCGCAAGCACCCCGCGGAGGACACTGAGACATGAGTCAACAATCAGCTCACGCATCGACTGCGGGTCATCATCCAAAGTATTTGGCACACCACTTCGAATCCATGGCTCAGCAAAATGCCGCAGGAAAGCTTGGCATGTGGCTGTTCCTTGGCCAGGAAGTGTTGTTTTTCAGTGGTCTGTTTTTGGCGTACATCCTTGCCCGAATTTTCTATCCGGAGACCTTCCTCGCGGCCCACGAGCTGCTCGATTGGAAGTTGGGTGCACTCAATACAGTCTTTCTTCTCACGAGCTCACTCACCATGGCGCTTGCCGTGCGTGGCGCACAGGTCAACAGCCAGAAGCAGATGTACTGGAACATCATGGCTACGCTGGTCCTCGGTGGCGCATTCATGGTGGTCAAGTATTTCGAATACACCCACAAATTCCATGATGGCTTGTTACCTGGAAAACTCTTCGATGCAGCCAAAGCTATGCACAATGGCGTACCGGCAAATATTCCTGGCGCACCAGCGATTTTCTTTGCCATTTATTTTGTCATGACGGGCACACACGGCTTGCACGTGCTTATCGGTATGGGTCTCATGATCTGGCTGCTGATTCGCATTAAACGCGGCGACTTCAACTCTGAAAATCACGTCTATTTGGAAAACGTGGGCCTTTACTGGCACATCGTGGACCTCATCTGGATTTTCTTGTTCCCACTTCTTTATCTCGTACGCTGAGCCGGAGGACACCCACAATGTTCGAAAAACTTCGTAGTCTCGCCCATAAATCAGCGTCTGCCTCACACTCCGGTGATCACGGGAATGAACCACACGTTCTTCCCCTGAAAACCTACTTCGCAGTCTTTGGTTCATTGCTCGTTCTGACCATACTCACGGTCGTTGTGTCCGTTATTGGCTTGCCGCCAACACTCTCCATCGTTGTTGCGATGGCCGTGGCAGCTGTGAAGGCGACGCTCGTGGTTCTGTGGTTCATGCACCTGAAGTTCGACGATCGTTTTTACAGCCTCATCTTTATTATTTCGCTGTTTTTCTTGGTGCTCTTCTTCGTGTTCACGTCCATGGACGTTCTCACTCGCGGACAGGTCAACCCAGAAGAGAGCTTCTTCTCTCAAGATGGAACCTTGCTGCGTCAGGAATTCATGAAGAAAAAGTGATTCCCTCTGCAAGAAAATCTGAAATGACAAAAGGCCCGGTGAGTTCTTCAACCACCGGGCCTTTTGCTTCGAATTCAAATGAACCCCCGAGCTTCGGTCGGGTCGGAGCCGCTCTGGAAAATAACCTCACCAGCGGATGAGATTGCAGCCCCAGGTAAAACCAGCTCCAAAAGCAAGAGTCAGAACAAGGTGACCTTCTTTCAACTTACCCTGCTCAACCGCCTCGGACATACAAATTGGAATCGTGGCCGCTGTGGTATTGCCGTACTTTTGGATATTGTTGAAGACCCGATCTTCGGCAACACCAAGCTTCTCCCGCACCGCCTCGTTGATCCTCAAGTTGGCCTGATGCGGAAGCACTAAATCAAGCTGACTCGCAGAAATTCCATTCCGCTCGAGCATAGCACTGGCGGCTTCAACCATCCGTGTCACAGCGTTCTTGAAAACAACTCGACCATCCATCTTAGGGTGAATATCGCCTGCATCGATTGCGGCCTGCGTCATGAAGCCCGGAACAACGGAGCCCGGAGCCTTGAGGAACAACAACTGTGCTCCTGAACCATCGCTACCCATGATGGAGTCGATCACGCCGCGCACTTGATTGTTGGCACGAGGTGGTTCGCCGGAGCAGGGTTGTGCTTCAATCACGAGTGCGCCAGCCCCATCTCCAAAGAGAACAGCCATATCGCGGCCACGATTGTTCTTCTCAAGAATGGGGGATTGCACCTCCGAACAAACCAGCAGAATGCGCTTGGCCATCCCGGAACGGATGTAAGCATCTGCAGTGGCCAATCCATAGATGAGACCGCTGCATTGTGCACGGATATCAAGTGCTGGGACGTGACCCATACCTAGTTTATGTTGCAGAACCGTGCCGATCCCGGGAAAGAAGTAATCGGGAGAAAGCGTTGCACCGATGATCATGTCGCATTCTTGAGGTTTCACTCCTGCGCGTTCGCAAGCCATTGCAATGGCTGGCAGCGCGAGGTCGGTGGTGGTCGTGCCTTCTTCTACAAAACGGCGTTCGCGGATTCCTGTGCGCTCGATAATCCACTCATCACTTGTGTCCATAAATTTGGAGAGTTCGAGATTGGTGACCTTCCTTGGGGGCAGGTTGTGACCCACGCCCCGAACCACGGTTCGCATGAATGCTTTGTCCATGTTTTTCTCCAGCCAAGTGAGAGGGTTCGCGATAGCCAAGGAGTTTACTCAGATTCCGGGGATTTGCCCAATTTTTTTGCCCACAGCCCCCACCGAATTGGCGACCTGCCTGCAATGATGTTAAGCAAGTAGAGCTCAGAGGAACCCGCTTATGCTCATCCGACTGCACATCCAGAATCTCGCCATTGCAGAGAACGTTTGTGTCTCGCTGACAAACGGTCTCAACATTATCACCGGAGAAACCGGAGCCGGAAAATCGCTCTTGGTCGATGGACTTGCGCTTCTGCGCGGCAATAAAGCCGACGTCGGCCTCATTCGGGATGGAACAGAATCGGCATCGGTGACAGGAACTTTCAAGCTTCTCTCCTCGTCAAAGGTCTGGGCTCAACTCGAGACCCACGGTTGCCTGAGGGATGAAGATGCTCCCGACGAAGTCACCTTGCGTCGAGTGCTGAACCGCAATGGTAAACACCGCAGCTATCTGAACGATACCCAGATCAGCGCCCGGGTGATGCAAGAGGTCGCCGCCGAGCTCATCGACATCAGCAGCCAATTTGAAAACCAAAAACTCCTCAACCCGGACACCCACACCTTCTACCTCGATGAATTCGTGGAAACGACAGAAGTGCGTGAGAGCTTCCAGGCGACCTGGCAAAGTGCATGGACCCTTGTCGGCGAAATCGAACGTCTCGAGAAGGAACTTGCGCTGCAAAGGCGCGAGCAGGATCTCTGCCAGTTTGAGCTCGACCAAATTGACCAAGCAGATTTGCGCGACGACGAATGGAGCCGTGTGCAGCGCATTGTTGCTCTGGGACAGAAAACCGCACAGGCTGCGCGCCATACCTCCGAGCTGCGGCAAATGATCGCCGACGCAGAGACCAGTTGCATGTCGCAGCTCAGCATGTGCCGTCGTTCCATTGAACGCCTGCTCAAGCTCTCGGCCAGCCAACACATCCCTTTGGGTCTCGAAAAAATCGACGAAATTTCAGCGCACTTCGAAGAGCTCCTGCAACAGGTGGAGGCAACGGAAGATGCCTTCAGCATCGATGAACACGAGCTGCAGGAGTGCCTTGCTCGCTCCGAAATCTACAACACCATCCTGCAGAAATTTGGCCCCGGCCTCGAAAACGTGCGCGCACACCGCGAGCGCTGCATGCAGACTCTCTCTCTGAACGACGCCCTGCGCGATCAAATTCTTCAAAAGAAGGACACACTCGCCAAAGCAATCCGTTTGTCCCTCGGCTTTTCGCGCGATCTTTCTGCGCGTCGACGCTCTGGTCTCAGTGCACTGAGTGCCTCAATTCAAAAAGCACTCGCTGAATTGGGCATGCCACAGGCTCGCTTTCTGTGCGAACTCCAGCGCGGCGCCACACAGTCCGTGCCACGCCAAATCAGCGCGGATACGGTCGAAAACATTTCAGCCGATGAGCTCGATGCATTTTTACAGTTGAGTCGCAACGGAGCTGAGAGAGCGCAGTTTCTGATGAGTGCCAACGCTGGAATTGCTCCGCAGCCTATTGAGCGTGTTGCCAGCGGCGGCGAACTCTCGCGAACCATGCTGGCCATCAAGAGCATTCTCTTTGAAGACGGCGCCGTGAGTGTTTTCGTTTTCGATGAAATCGACACTGGAATCAGTGGGAGCATTGCCTCGAAAGTCGGCCGCAAAATGGCTGAGTTTTGTGCGCAGCGACAGGCTTTGTGTATCACACATCTCGCGCAGGTCGCCTGCTTTGCAAACTGCCATTTTATTGCCACGAAGAACCTGAAAAAAGGAAAAACGGTGGCAGAAATAAAGGTAGCATCCACAGAGGAGCGCATTCATGCCCTGGCTGGAATGGTCGCGGGTGAACGGCTTACACGCGAGAGCCTCGCGCAAGCCAAGGCTCTTCTCAATGAGGCCCAGGGAGTCCTGAATTCATGACAGCTCACAATACGCTCTCGGAATCCACCCTGCCAGCACACGCAAACACGCAACTCAGCACAAACCCCGAGCTTGCTGCCGTGGCGTATCTCAACATGCTGCCGTTCTTCTTCGAGAAGAACCACTTCTGCCTGTTTGCCTCGCCACAAGCACTCAATAGCAATCATTCGAAATTCGATGCTTATTGCTCCTCTCTGATTGCAGGCCTCGAAGCCGGTAAAACTCCCATCACCTCTCAATTCGGAGTTTATTCCCGCGGCGCTGTGATGAGTGTTTTTGTCGAACCTGTAATCCACAAAGAGTCGCACCTCGTTTTTTGGAACCAGCTCAGAGAATTGTGGGTGCACCGCCATCCGGAACCTCTAGCAGCCCTCCAACATCATGACTGCCACGGAACCATTTTGTTGCGCTCCTCTGGTGAAAGCGCGCAGTCGGTGTGGATGTTCAGGGTCTTGTGTGCAATGGCTGGATTTGATGTAAAAGTGCTCTCTGCAAATGAACAATTTACGTCGCCCAACCCCGAAAAGCCTTTGCCAGAGGCTCGCCTCTACATTGGTGATGCTGCCCTCTTCCAACTCAAAAACACACCAAATGCCCTGCGGCTCGACGTTGGTGAAATCTGGAACAGCCACACTGGACATCGCGCCTGGTTTGCTGGTTGGTTCGAGGGAGGCAAGGCCTCTCCGGAGCTTCCTGCAGCGCTAGAAAAGACCCTCAACCTTCAGCTCAATGCCTGGAATGAATCCAGTGAATTTGCCCGCTGGTGTCGTTGCTTTGTCTTTCTAGAAACACAAAAGCAGTCGCAAATGCTCGCACCTCAGACCGAAGAGTTTCATGATCTGCGCGAATTACTGAGCGACTACTTCAATTGCATTGAACACAAAATCAATGCCGACGAAGGACGCGCGTTGCTGCACTTCTACCAGCAAATGCAAAACGCCTTTGCTGCTTGGCAACAAAGGCGTTCACCAGAGAACTGCACCATCCCAAGTGCAAAGACCTCAGCCCAAATTCACGCAATCACTCACTTGGCGAGCACGTGAACAGGCACTTTCACGAGAGTCAGTCCACTCGGGTTTGCGAGTTTGCACTCACCAAGAATCTCATACTTCCCGCTGCGGAATAGGTCGTCTTGAAGCAACTTACTGGTGGTAGCATCGAATCCGTATTCGACCTTGAAGGCACTCGGAGTTCCTTCCTGCGCGATGACCTTCAAACGTCCTGCCTCGGGAAGGGGCGCGTTGATGATTTCGGTTGCGGAGAACTGCGCGCTTTGAGCGGGCACTTCATACGGATCAACGCGCACTGCATAAAACTTTCCAGCAAAGGGCAGGAATACAGCGCGCTCTTCAGAGCCCGCGTTGCCACTTTCAGCGACCTGCTTGCAATTTTTGAGTTCGGGATCCTGACACTCATCAACATAGATATCGATATCCAACCCAGCCACAATTGAAGTGGTTGTGATGGTCACGGTTCCCGCATCGGCAGCGTAGGTGCGCGCAAGTTGACCAGCTGCAGAAGGAACAACTGTCAATCCTGAATCTTTTCCAATCTCATGCTTAGTTCGCCCGAGGAGCGAAGCCAAACGGATCTCACTTTTCGCAGTGTCGGGCTCAGCATCGAAGGTGCTTTCCTTGAGAACAGCATCAAATGCGCCGCTTGCAATGGTATTGGGTGTGAGATTGATGGGCGCAATGTCAGCAAAAGTCGCATAATCAATGTCTAGTTTGTAGCTACTGATCGGAAACTGAAAACGACCCAAAACATGGATATCCCAAATTCCCGCATTGGGGTTCATTTCAGTGAACTTAGCCACCCGACGATTACCCGGCGCAGCTGCACCGGCAGACGTGCAGTTCAACGCAACTCCGCCTGATCCTGCGAGGTCGCCCGGGCTCGAAGTGTTGTTTCCCTTCAAGACCATCAGGCTAGCTGCAGAGCAGCGTGACTGATTAACGGAATCATTCACAGGAACCTCAAGCGCAACGCGCAGAACACTCACTCCGGCAGGAACACGAACATAATGGCGATCCACCATGAAGCTCTTGATTTGGCGCTGAACGCTGAACTTCGCCTGCAGAGCCGCGGAATGGTGAGGCACAGTCATGTAAACAGGCACTTCAAAAGAAGCCAAAACATCGCGCTGCCCATCGACAACGCGGTAGGCCCGAATCAGCGCCGCATGATCTCCAGGAACCAGCTCTGCAAAAGCCGATTTCTTCAGGCAAACAAACAGAGAGCTTGCGCGCAATGGATTCAGAGCAGGCCCCGGCTCAGCGGAGACAGGCGTTTCCAAAGCACCAGAACCAATCAGAGTCAGGGTATTGTTGGTGGGTGTAGTATCTTCATCGCATTGGGCGCTTTGTGGCACACCCACCTTCAACCATTCGGTGCGTGACCCATAGTAGATGGTTTCAAGCTCAAACGATTCCGCGCTTGTGTTGAGTTGCCGCAGAAGATCGCCAACGCTCTTCTCGGCCGTGGCTTTCAATGGAAGCTTGCGGCTGAAATGAACTTCAACCAACTTGTCCGCCTCAGAAGGATTCAACCAGATCCCCTGGCCGAATTTGCGCTCGCTCGATTCCTCGCCCATCAAGCTTCCTGTTTTGAAGCTCTGGCTACCGTCGTATTTTTTGCCGTTGCCCATCGTGCGCAGCACACGCACCTGATAATCCGGCGTGACAGCACGCTTTGCACCAGAGGCTTCAGCCACAGCAACACCCGTGTCCAAAGCCAGAGCGGATTTCTTTTTCAGCAACTCCCACGCCGACGGCAGAGAGACCATTCCATAGCCTTGGTCGATCCATGAATAAATTCCCTTGCGGCTGGCTCCGGTCGCAGGATTGAACGACGACACCTGAAAGGGGCGGGCTGAATCCATCAAGACGCGACGCAGGGTCAGGGCATCGGTCGGCAGTGGCCGATTGGGGTATTTCTCGTTGAACGCCAGCGCAGCATCGAGCAAAAGTGCCGCAGCGCCAGCGGCCGCTGGTGCAGCCATGGAGGTTCCCCAATAAATATCCGTTCCAGCCCGTGAGCCCTGTGCAGAGTTCAGCTGAATAACGCTCAGCTGCGTTCCCGGAGCTGAAATATTCGGTTTAAAACCACCTGCAGCACTTGGCCCGCGGGAGCTAAAATACATCACAAAATCATCGTCACTCTTTTCCGAAACATCTGCAGGAGCACCACTCCCAAGCCAGTTATATTGTCTCAGAATCATGTTAGGCGTTGCGGTGGCACCGACGCTCAGAGCATGTCTTGCAGTCGAAGGACTCCCGACCGTCTGCCGGCCGGGGCCAGAATTACCAGCGGAGATAATAAAAAGAACATCGTAGAGCTCAGTGAGGCGGTTGATGATGGTTTCCTGAACGCCAAAGCCGTCGTTGTCGGATGTCAGGCCACCCAAGGACATGTTGATAATGCGCGCACCATTCTGCGCCAAATCGATGATGGCTCGCGTGGCGTTACATCCCGAGTTATTCGAGCAAACCCGATTCACCATCAGGTTTGCATCGGGAGCAACTCCTCGAGCCAAGGTGGAGTCTTTGTCATTGCTGAGGGTCTTCGCTGCACCGATAATACCGGCGACGTGGCTACCATGGTTGCCCGGATCGAATCCGACCAGTGCCACCTTTTTTAAGCTGTAATTGACATCAGTTTGCTTGGGCGGTGAGACCTCCATTTCCGTGAATGAAAGCCCAATACGTTCGCTGAGAACATCCTGAACATCACCCGATACATTGAAATCACGCAGCGATTTGCTTGCATTGAAATTGCCCGTGCCGCTGAAATCAATCCAGACCTTCTCTGCCCGACGTCCATTTGCTGGCACATGGAAAAAATAGAATGAGTCGTCAGTCTTCCCATTGCCGTTAACGTCTACATCTTCATCTTTGGAAGCAAACGAAAGCTCAGAAACAACTCCAAGACGCACCTTGGTTTCCGGTGCTTCGAGAAGTTCGACGAGCTCTTTTGGAAGAAGAAAAACTTCATCTGTGATGTTGTTGAACGGGAGTGAATTCTGCTCACCTGAGCTTATTTTCTGAAGCGCATCAGACGCTAAATATTCGGCATTCACAGACACGGGAATCATTGCCGAAGAAGATGCTCTGCGGCCTTCGGCCTGACGCTGCACGGATATTTTGGCAAGCGAAGAAACATACCCTGCGCCTTCACTGGTGAAATCTTTCATGTAGATGACACGAGATTTGCCGGTCGTCTTGGAAAGAAAAGCAGGATGAGCGTGAGTCACACCCGTATCGGTCACGCCGACTTTCACGCGTTGGCCTGTTGGTTCAAGCCCAAGTTCCCCCTTTACTTGCCGCGCAAAGGTGCTCACACCCATGCGTTCAATTCCACTGAAATCTGCAAAAGAGGGTTTCGATCCCAGCGCGGGAGATTCCAAGCCTACGGTATTGTGTGGCCGCATCTCTGCTTGAAGGATGGGCGCAATTTTTACATCGATCGGAAGTCGGCTCAGATTTTTGAGCTGAGGATACTCCTGAACAGCAACCCACGCAGAAAAATATCCGACATCGGGCGCGACAAAAACATCACTCAATGCAACTTCAAGTCCAATGACATCGACCACCCTGCTCAGAAACTTATGCATTTGGAGCTGCTTTTCTGAATCAGAGAGCCGTGCCAAGGAGGCGTTTGCCTGAGTGCGCACGAAACCCGAATCAACCAAAACCCCTTCCACAGGAATGAGAGCTCGACCAGCTGCATAACGCACTGGGACAAATGAATTTGAGGAAACTCGAATGCGGTCTTCGCCCATCTTCAACGGCGGTAACGGAACTTCAGGCAAATTCGCCCGACCAGGCTGAGGCTGTGGATCGAGGCCAGGGACAGGTGCGGCCAGCTCTGGGGTCTGCGGCGAACCGAGCAGATGACACCCCGCAGATCCCATCAAAAGACCAAAAACAGCGCACACAAAAAGAAAATTTGGCCGTCCGAGCATGGGATCCTCCCGTATTTGGCTCATTGGCCAGTAGGTAGAATCTTATAGCTCGCCCGTCAATCAAAATATTTCACTGCTGAGGTGGAGTTTCCCCTGAATCTCCGCGCATTTGCTGCGCATATGTACGAATCCGCTCAGCCATCTCTGCATCCGGAGCACCGTTGCCCAAGGCCTGCTCGGCCTGCGCGGCGAAGCTCTTGGCATCTGCCTGCAAACGCTCGGCTGTTTGGGTCAGGGCGGTTCTGATGCCGTTGACCTCGGATGGATTCAACGTGGGTGGCAACTCAACCGCAAACAGGGTTTTAGCCACTTCCTCGGCCAGGCGCGCTGTTTCGTAATAGCCGGCAGAGCACCATTCCAATCCAGGTACCTCGCATGAGGCTAGGAACAGCGACTTAACACGGTCGTAGTCGGCCGCAATGGCGCGCACGGCCTTACCCAATTCCTTCTGGTTTTGGACGTTGCGGTCGCGGATTCCCGGGGCATCGAGTCGTGCCAGTGTGAATTTAGCCTTCGCCTGGTGCCTAAATCCATCTTGAGAGCTTGGCTTTAAGCTCAACATGCGCGCGATTGTCTTGCGGACTTGAGGTTCAAGTCCCTGCCGGCTTTGAACGAGTAATATCTGCGAGCGGAGATATAGTTCGTCGTCGCTATTCGCAATGAACTTCATCATGCGTTCGTAGGCCGCAACAGCCTCAGCCGAACGCCCAAACTTGAAATGGATATCCGCAATCTCGCGTGCAATACGCAATTTCTCGGAGGAGCTGCTGACCTGAGCAAGATAGTTCTCGTAGTGGGACACTGCATTTGCAAATCGCCCCAACGATTTGTGCATCTCGGCTGACTTCAGCCACGCATTGCGCTTCGCACCCTCCTGAGCATACTTCCGAGCAAAATCTTCGTAATGCTTTGCAGCGCGCAGGAACTGCGCGATACCGCGAGAGAGCTCGGCCGCCTGCCAAGTCGTTTCCTTCACATATCCGGAGCTTGGATAACTCTTGAGCAGGGACTCCATTTGAGTCACGGCAGAATCGGTCTTCTTGGCTTGAAGAAAATTTTTCGAAGCCAAATCAAGCGCGGTTGCAGCATTTTGGTGTTTCGGAAATTCCTGCTGAAAAGCAACAAAGCGATTTGCCGAAGCCTCGAATTGTCCTTGCGAAGACAACTGCTGTGCATGCGAATAAACTGCATTTTCAAGAATGACGCGCAAATTTCTGTGCGTAGCCTTCGCCGGAACAATCTTCTGCTTGATCGCAAGCCGCGCTATCTTCTCAACGTAAACCCAATCCTTCTTTGCTTCCGCGCCGTCGAAAAGGAAACTGACAGACTCGCTTGCCAAACGCGTTTTCGGGAACCGGGTGAGCCCACCCTCAAAGCGTTGCCGTGCGGGATTTTCCTGACCAAGCAAGTGAGTCACATAGGCTGCCTGGAATATCGATTGCTCCAGTTCCGGGCCAGCCGCAACTCCATTCATTTTGTCGAGTGTCACAACATAGGCTTGTGCCACTTGGTCGTCGCCACCCAACTTTTTAGCTCTGATGAATTTTGGCTCCGGACTGAGCCCGAGAATCGACTCCCGTGCACGCAAAGAGAAACGCAGAGCTGTGAGGAGAACATCTTTGTTTTTGGTCTGGGTTGCTAAAGCATCGGCCCGGGTCGCAACATCGCTTGCACGACGTGCTTTCCAGAGCAACTCGATCACTTTGATAACCCAGTCTTCGCGTGCAGCATAGATTTCATAATTTTGAACGAAAAAGTCATGCAACGAAACAAAGCGTGCAATATTCTCACCATCAAGCTTGGCCTGGGCCTGGCTCAGTGCAAGATTCTGAGTGTAAAAGATTCGTCCAGGAACAACATTACCAAGCACTTCATTGAGCTTCCCGATACGCTGCCATTGTGCTTGACCCATAATCAGGTCGCGCGAAGACAAGTGTATGTCGAGAATTCTCAGCTCAAGATATGCATTGAACGACTTTGAATAATCACCCAGAATCTGCACATCTGCATAAATTTTTGCAGCACGCCCGGGTTGCTTTTGGATATTGTTGAGCGCGACCTGTTCAGAATAGTGTCGCGCAACATCGATCGCACCCGCACTCTGCAAAGATGCAACAACCTCGCTATCTACATTCAGCGAATCACGCAGCAAGGCGACCTGATGCAATCGATACAACACACGCGCGAGGAGTGGTCCAGACTTGCCCTCCACGCGCTTGAGCCCCGCTATATCTTTGAGTGCCTCCTGATAAACCGCGGAGGCTTGGGCATATTGCTTGCGAGCAAAGGATGCCTCTGCCGCAAAATAGCGGAAAGCTGCACGCGCAGAAGGATCGACCGAGTTCTGGGCAGCAAATTCAAGATTTCCAAATGGGCTCGAAGCTCGGCCAGATTCGAAATCCAGCATAATGCCCGTCAAGGAGACACGCTGCTGCTCTGCACTTCTTCCAGATCCCACATAGCGCAACGCCTCGTCGCGAGCTGTGGGATCGCCCGATTTCAAACGCGAGACGAGTTGGGTTGCGCGCAGCATCAAAACGCGCTCGTTTTTCGGGAAACTTCGAATCAAGCCATCGATCACGTTTACAAGCTGGCTTCTGGAAGCCTTCACGTAATGATTCAAATCAGGATATTTTTGATCCACTCCGCCTGTCGCACGCAGATTCTCAATGTAGAGAGCTTGTTCTTCAAGCAAGCGAGCAAGTTTCAAACCAACATTCAAGGCTTGCTGAGATCTCGCAGGCTGGAGTTTGTACTCCGCCTCCATCTGCCGAATCTGAACGGCGCGGGTCGCTGCAGCCTGCTGACCGGGCGTAAAACCCTCAAGAACTGATGAATCGGAGCCAACAACATCGATAAAAAATGTTCGCGCTGGGTTGATTGGGGCCTTAAACAGCGCCGGAAATGCAGGCGTCCAGTTGGGGCTGGAGGTCTGAGTCAGTTGTCCTTTTGCTGAGGATGCCTTCTGTGATTTTGAACCTGCCTTGGCGGAGAGGGCGACCTCGGCATAAGCTTCCTGTACAGGAAAAAGTCCAACCGACCCTGCACTGCCCGCAGCCACACCGACGACCATCCAGATCGTCAACATGCGCGTATGGAATGCACTTGGCTTGCTCGCTTTCATGACCCCGCATTCACCTCATTTTGTATCGCCGAGCGATCGCCTCTCTCCTCGAGAGGTTTCGCCCTGATATCCTCGGCGTATCGGCTGAACAAACCGAAACCTTAGACAAAAAATCAAATTCTTTGCTCGGCGAAATCGCTCAGCATTTTTTCAAGAACCTGAAAGTCTTGAGGGGGTTGCGTTTCAAACAAAAGGCGTTCCCCTGTCGTGGGATGAGTGATCCCCAAAACCGCTGCGTGAAGCATCTGGCGAGTTGCCAACGCACGGACTTTCGCCCACAGCGCCTTGTCTCTCATCAGAGCAGCTGTCCCCGCGCTAGAAGACGCAGCGGCACCATACATTGCATCGCCCAGTAGACCATGGCCGAGATGCGCCATTTGAACGCGAATCTGATGTGTGCGACCCGTGTAGAGCTCACAAACAACAAGGCTCGCCTTGCCGTCGGCAAAGACTTTCTCAGTTTTAATTTGCATGCGTGCGATTTTTCCATGGCCCTGGGGGAGCACGGCATACCTGAGACGATGATTGGGATCGCGGCCATGCCAGGTCTCAACAGCTTGCGCACCGGGTTTAGGCTCCCCAAAAACGAGCGCGTGATAACGACGCAATTGTGCATGTTCCGCAAATTGTCGCGAGAGTTCTGTCAGTGCACGTTGGCTTTTGGCAACAACCATCACTCCACTCGTATCCCGATCCAAGCGATGCACAAGTCCCGCGCGCAGAGGGTCGCCCAAGCTCGGCAGGGTTGCACCTGTGTGTGCGAGAACAGCATTAACGAGTGTGCCATCGGGCACTCCCGCACCTGGATGTACAACCAACCCGGCAGGCTTATTGATGACCAAAATGTCGGAATCTTCAAAGATAATCTCGAGCGGGATGGCCTGCGGTTGTGGGACAGCGGGTGGGGGGCGAAGGGCTGTAAGATCGACTTCAATAACGTCGCCCTGACGCAGCAACCAAGACGACTTACGCAGCTGACCATTCACCAGAACGGCCTGTGCCTCAATGAGTTTTTGAGCAAAGGAGCGGCTCGGGATCAGTTCAAAGAAGCGAGTCAGAGCATGATCAAGCCGACGTCCAATGTCATCTGTGGTCACATTGAACGTGACCTTGTCTTCATTCGCCTGGGAGATTGAATGATTCACAGGCTATGATCCCTGAAATTCAACGACGGATTGTTCGTGCCTGAATCCGAAGACGAGAGCGATAGTTTTCGGTGATAGCATCGATGATGTCCTCGCGTTTCAGATTCAAGTAACGCAAATAAGACACCAAAAAGCCTCTGAAGTAAACGGCCGCAGGCAACTGCTCATATCTGTCAGACTCAATTGCGAGCAGATACTTTCGCGGAATCTTTGTGCGGCTGGACATCTCTTCAACGTCGACACCCATTTCTTCGCGTAATTTCTTGAGCATGCTTCCGGTGATTTGCTCGGCAGAATCGATGATGTTGTTCATCATGTTCACTGCTTCAGGCTGCAATGCAGCTTTGGCGCAAACATCAACCACATCTTTATCGTGTTCGCCAACCAGAGTTCGGAGTCTGCGTGGCGGCTGGTAGGCCGAAGGTTCGCCAGAACGAACAGGAGTCACTGCATCAAGTGGTGCATGGGGGTGCATGGAACCAGGCCGCGCATCACGAGTCGTCCGACCCGAAGCCCCCGAGCGAGAAGGCGAGAAAGCGCCTTTGAGTTCGGGTAAATCAAGTGCACTCATCGGCGCGGCCGGCGATGTGCCTGCTGAATGGCCCTCACGTTTCAGATAAAAGACATTTTCATCTTGGTCGAGCTGGGCGATCGACTCAGCTGAGAGTTGCGGCAAAAGCAGGGCCGACACAACGCTATCTTCAGAATCGTTGACAGTCAGCTGCTCGATTTCAGTGATCATCGCGCGATAAGCCCAGTCGAGTTCTTCGAGATCAAGCTCGGAGGCGCGCCCGCCATTGATGATGCGTTCACGTGTTTTGCGGTAACTCTGGTGCACATTGTCCAGAGTCATTTCACCTGTCAGGCCAATAATGTCTGCTGGTGTGTTTGCCACTCGCTCACCCATTTGGTTGCGAACCCCTCTTTCAACCCATTCCACTCACGTTCTGATGCTGAGGCATGACCGGCTCGAACCGCGTCGCAAGAGTCTTGGAAATCGCCATCAACCCTTGAGAGACGCTTGAGTCGGGGAAATCGACACAAACCGGACGGCGGTTTCGCAGCGACTTCCACACAACGTCATCAAAGATCGCAGCCCCCAGGAACTCGGCCGAGAAACCGAAGTAACGTTGGCTGATCTGCGTAATCGAAGAGCCGATCTCTGCATCCGCTTGGTTGCGTACCTGGTTCATGACCACACCCAAGTGGGTCATCTGGATGAGATTCAAAATCTTCTGGCCGATTTCAGGCTCCTCAGCTGCAAACTTCTGCAGCTGCGCGAGCGGCGGTGTTGCAAAGCGAGGATCTCCCAGGCTCTGCAGCAGGCGCTCGGCGGCCTCTTCTTGATGGATCGCCTTCACGATGCTCTGCAGCTTACGATACAGAACACTCTTGAGGAAAACATATGCGTTCTCAATACTGGTAGGCTCGGGCACAACAACAACGATTCCCGCGTGCGAGAAGATAAAGAAATCCAGCGTATTAACGTGTGTACCGGCACCCAGGTCGAGAATGACGTAATCCACATCCAGCCGCTGAAGCCTGCTGATGAGTCGGATTTTTTGGGCTGCCTGCGGGCGAATCTGCTGCCAGAACTCCTGTCCACCACCATACAGCGTGAGACCAGGAACACCGCCCGAAACAGCTACATCTTCGAGATTCTCAATTCTGCCGCTGACGAAATCGAAGAGACCAATCTTAGGGCTCGGCACACCAAGACAGGTATGCAGGTTCGCTGCACCAAAATCGAGGTCAACGAGTGCCACTCGGTATCCTTGACGAGTCAACGAAACGGCCATGTTGGCGGAGAGAAAACTCTTGCCAATTCCGCCTTTGCCACCGCCCACAGAAATGATGCGCGGGCCTGCGGCGCCACGTCCCCCCCCGTGATGCGAATTGCGTGGGTTCTCGTTGAACCCGGCATCGTCACCTTGGCCAGAGTCGTTGCCAAAACTACCCGTATTTCGACCGGCTGCAGAGCGCGGTGCATTTTTCTCGCGTTCGGGCTGTTGCAAATCCTGAGCACGCACAGCCTGCCCGAATTCGGCGCGCGGCACGCTTGTGATTTCAACCGCGGAACGAGACACTTCGTTGTAACTCTTGCTCAATGCATGCCGTGCATCACGCGTTGGCCGCTTGAACATTCCTCTCGAAATTGAAGAAAACATTCCTCAACCCCTGTTGCATGAAGAAAAACACAAATAAACATCATCCCAATTCATCATTATGCTATCAGCCTTCGCCCCACCCCACTTCACGTTTGCCGCTTTTTTGGCTCGGCGCCATTTTCCCAACGGCAAAGCAAGGGTGCTCATCGGGCCGTACCGCGCTCAAGATTTGCAAGGTTCGAGCGGGTAATTCTGGATTCACTTACGAACTGTGGATTGTCCTTCGCCAGCAAAAGGAAGCGGCGGTAGTAATAGGTCGCTTTGCTCTTATCTGTCCCTTCATAGAGCTGACCGAGCAGGAAGTAGGCCTCCTCGGCATCGGGGTCGGATTTCGTCGCCCGCTCAAGCCGGCTCATTGCCCGGGTTCTCTGCTTGAGTTTGAGATCGCATTTGGCAGCTCCAACCAGAGCAGAGGAAAGGAATGGGCGAGCCTTGAGAATTTCGTTGTAGAGGGGCTCTGCCTTCGCGCAGTTGTCGCTCCCAACATACGATTCTGCTAGCGCATTCATCAGCAGGGTTCTTTCTGTTGCAGCACTGACTTTGTCTTTGCTCTGAACGTTGAAATTAGAACGCTCAACATTGGCGAGCAGGGCCTGAACCTCTTCAAACTTCTTCTGCCGATTCAAAACACTGGCAAAGATGAGTTTGACCTGCAGGTCATCAGCATGCGTACGGTTGAGCTTCTGGGCGAGCGCAAATGCACGTTCCAAATTCGATAGGCGGAATTGGCTCCAAGCCAAGGCTTTCTGTACACGAAGATCTTGGGGGTTGATTTTCGATGCTTTCAGATAGTTGGCCAAAGCAGATTTGTGATCGTTCGCTCCTCGTGCTGCCTCACCGAGAAAATAAAAAACCTCAAGGTCTTCCTTGTATTCATTCTGAATGCCCTGAAGGGTCTTGTGGGCGCGTTTGAAGTCGCCAATTTTAACCAGCACGATTCCGAGATTTCTCTTCGCTGGAAGGTTTTCTGGAGCAATCTTGAGCACTGCCTCATAAGAATTCGCAGCTGCGGAGTAGTCGCCGCGGAGAGCTGCCGCATTGCCGTCGAGCAACAGACGTGTCACATCCTGTTTCGGAGTTGTAGCACAGGCTCCCAGCAAAAATGCGGTGAAAGCGACTATGCACACCTTGAAATTCAATGCGTCACGAATGAATCTCATTTCATCCCCCTCGTCCATGAAAGCGCCAAAATTGAAGCTGAGCGATGCCGTACTTGCGTTCGTCTTCAAGCTCCCAGGAGTTGTGCAGTGGCTGTGGAATTGTTCTTCCGGTTTTCATCTCGAGAACCAGCAGGCAACCAGCCTCACATGCCCCTGAGACAGCCAATGACTCCAGTGCCTCATCATACCAACTCGATTGGTAGGGTGGATCTGCCAACACGACAGAGACCAATGCTGCACGATTTGCCGCATCACTCCCCTGATGCTTTGCAGCGAGCTTGAGGAACTCCTGCACCGGAGCCCCAACAACCCGGTAAGTTTCGGGGGAAACATTCAGATTCTTCAAATTTTCAACAATCATTCTCTGAGCTGCAGCCGACTCCTCGACAAACGTCACATGACTTGCTCCTCGACTCAGCGCCTCGATCCCGAGGGCTCCACTGCCGGCAAACAAATCCCACACGATTGCACCTTGAATATCGGGTGCTAACATGTTGAAGAGGCTCTCCTTGACACGATCAGATGTCGGCCGAGTCACATCTGTTCCGGGGAGCGTTTTAAGGAGTCGACGTTTGTACTTTCCGGCAATCACTCTCACTTGTCATTCACTCCAAAATATCAGTGCGTGGTCATGATATGAACACAAGTGAACCTCTGTCGTCCACTAGTCAGAAAGTCAGAATCAACCCGCATGTTGAAGCTCATGGAAACTATTCGATCGAATGGTCGTACCATTTTCCAATTAGCCCAGGGCAAAAGATTGAAGGTGAATTTGAACTCAGCTTTCCAAGCGACAAGGTTCCCGGCGCTGCGAGAGCCGCGCTTTCTGAGGCCAACCTATCTACAACACGATTGAGCTTTGCCGACTCCGCCGCGTCGGTTCGTTTCCAATCGCTCATTTATTATCGCGACACTCTTTGGTTACTCGGCGTTCTGGGCAAAGATACACATCACGAAGAAAGCCTAGACAAGAATCTTGTTCCACGTGCACGACGCTTCTTTCTGCATAAGGCCAAAGATTATTGGAGCGACGCCTTCCTGCCTCGCCTCGGGATCATCTTCCAATCGGATATGAAGCGCTGTCGTTCCACAATAAAGAAGCTCATCCAGACCAGTGATGTCGACAAAGGCATGGACTGGGAGAAATACGCGCATGCAAAGCATGAATTGCTCAGTAGCATGCGCTCGGCATTCCGGATCGTTCAAGCCCACCATCAATGGGAAACACTTTGTGCCGAAGAAAACAAAATCAAAGCTGAAAGAAAATCAGAGCAAAAAAAAGAAGAAATTGATCCTGAAGACTTCACACCTGCGCTTGCAAACCTTGCAGAATTTGTATTGATGCTCGCTACGGCAACCATTGGTGAGCTGCAAGGCTCCTTGCGGGATACTTACGATGCCTACGAAAGTCATTTTGCAGTGCTCCGGTCGGGCAGTATCAGCTCGAAAGCAGAACTCGACGCGGCCATTGAGATCACCAAAAACAACGTAAACCGCGTACTCAAAGAGCAACGCTGGCTCTCGGAATGGGCCCGCATCGTGAGTGAATGGCGCATCATGTGCAAGTTGCCATCTCTTATGGACATCGCAGCTGATTCACAGATGGCAGTAGACTACTTCGAAAGATTGCGTGAGCTCAAAAGGCTACACTATGCGTACTGGGATCTAAAAACCGACCTGGTCGCAAACGAAAAGAAGGTGGATTTCTGGATCGGCGGTGGTGCCGCAGCGGTTTCTGCTGCGTTTGCATTTCTCGGTACGTTTGCTTGGATCCACTATCAAGGCCTCGGTATCGCCTCGGTTCAAGACGGCAGCGCGCTGCAGGAAAGCGGGGTGGTTGCCTTCACCATCTTTGCTGCAGGAAACGTAATCGTCTACGTTCTCAAGGATCGCCTGAAGGAATGGCTGAAAGAACGCTTGCGCCAACGCTTCAATTATTCCGCTGGAAAATGGCTTGGTCGCTGCTATCAGGTAGCTAAAGATGAGAAAAACAAAAGTCTGAGAAAAATCGATGTCGCCAACATCGAGCGCGAAACACGTTGGGATAAGAACAAAAAAGGTCTCTCTTTCCTCGTTTGGGAGTCCTTTCATATCGCTCCCGAAGCGACAGAAACCGCAGCACGAATTGGAAAGCAAACCTGGCGTCTTCCCCTCGATGAAATTCTGCACAGCATGGACGACAGCCGCCATGTGCTGAAACTCCCCTCACTCGATGGTGTTCCACGCGAGGTGACGGTCAAGAAAAGAGCTCTTTTCAACTATAAAATTGCTGTCCGTGTTTACGATTGGAAAAACCGCGAGCTCACAATTATCGACTCTGCGCAGCAAGAAGGACGCATCCTCTCCTCAGGCGACAAGATCACTTCAGTGGAAATTCGCAGTTCCTGAGCTGTTCCTCGCGAAGCGCCTGGTTCCACAAGGCCAGCTGTTGACGGCTCGTTGCCGTGTCGAAAACAAAATCATCAATCTTGCGCACCGGAACCAAACCGCGCACCGACGAGACAATTGCACAGGCAAGAACTTTGTCGAATTCACCGACTCTTAGAGCCTGCCATCGAACCGGATGCCCAAGCGCCTCAAGCGCATTTTGAAGACATAAAAGAGTGGTTCCCGGCAAAACATTGTTCTCCTGCGGTGCCGAGTAAAGAACTTTTTCATCTTTGCTCATCCATACAAAACTCGCGGTGGTCGACTCCGAAATCTCACCATTCGGATTCACGAAGAGAGCATCGTCGAATCCTTCGAGAATCGCATCATCGAGGCACATCAGATTCCACAAGTAAGAACAGCTTTTGATATCAACCAGCTCTTTGGAACGCGCATCCGTGCAGGTTTTGAGTGCATAGCCCCGATGAAAAACCTCGTCGTCTGGAGTTGCCGCGCTCCTGCAGATGACAATGAGGCGCGCTGGAAGAAGCCCACCGTCCTCATCGCGCCGCGGCTGGAGAGTCAGGCTATCTCCACCTGTGAGGAGGAGTCGCACCGATAGGCGCTTGCCCGCCGCTGCTCCAAATTCACGTGCGAAGAAACTAATGGCTTTGTGCAAGGCCTTGCGCAATTCACCTTCCTCGGGACAGCTCAAACGCGCTCTCAATGCGCCCGCTCTGAGCCGCGCAAAATGCGCATCCCAAAGGACAAGGCCACCATCGAGCGAAAGCAGAGTTTCAAAGATGGCATGGCCGAAAAGAAGACCCCTGTCTGTGATCGGAATGCGAGCCTGATCGATGTGGCTCAGTTCCCCATCCAACAACACAATGCCTTGTTTCATTTCTCATCCTCTTATCGCCAATCAATTGACATAAAAACAGCAGAGTCTCGAAAACTGCAGTTCCGCCATTTTCACATTATTATTTCATTCAGCAAGGCCCAAACAGAGGACATTTCAATGACCCAACACACTTCACGTTTGCCCGTTGCACATTGCATGCTGCTGGCCTGCACTTTGCTCACGGCAATCTCCGGATGTAAGCCTCGCAATTTTAACATGAGCGAAAATCCTCGAGGCAACTTCGATTTTGAGTTTGCCTCCCCGCGCTGTGATGTGATCGTTGCGGGTGGCTCAACCGCCGCATTGTCTGCAGCACTGGCCTCGGCCCGCGAGCAGCGGGTCACCTGTTTGCTCGAACCCACCGACTGGCCAGGGGGGCAACTGACATCTTCTGGAGTCAGTGCCATCGACTTCTCTCACATCAATTCCAATGGGGTGATGCTTGGCAAGGAAAGTCAGAGGCCAGAGAATCTCGAATCCACATTCTACAATTGGATGCGGGCTCTGCCAGGGAATCCAGGTGCCTGCTGGGTTTCAGACAAATGCTACGAACCAGCACCATTTGTCGAGAAAATGATTCGCCCAACGATCGATGCTGAACCTTTCTTGAAAGTGTTCCTGAACACGGTTGTGAAATCGGTTGAAACCAAGGACAAGCAGATTGTATCGCTGACCTCGATCTCGAGAACATCCATTCAGGGTACAGGATACGAACGTTACCTTTCCGAAGACCTTGCCGATTGGTATTCTAGCAAAGACAGCAAAAACTTCGTCAAGACGACTCTCACCTTCCGAGGCCGCGACGGCAAGATGCCCGTGTTCATCGATGCCACCGAGTTCGGAGATGTTCTTGTTCTTTCAGGATCCCCCTGGCTTCAGGGAACAGAGAGCACAGACGGAGCAATTGAGAACGACAACGACACCTGCGGCCAAGCAATCGTGTATCCGATTGCAGCTGTGCTCAATGCAGAGCCGGTTGCTGAAGGTTCTAACCCGTTCAAAGTTGAGCATCCCGACTTCTACAATTTCAAAACGACGTCGCGCACCTTTTCATGGGACGAAATCTGGCGCTATCGCCGTCTGCGCGGCAAACCCCTGACGGGCGCCACTTCGGGCGACATTTCTATGCAGAATTGGAACCCAGGCAACGACTATCCTTATGGCTATGTTTTCCTCTCCAAAGAAAAAACGCTGACCCAGAAATCCGACTGGTCTGGTGGGGTAGACATTGATGTACTGAAAGCGGCTGAGCGCCACGCCGTAGGTTGGTACTACTATTTTAAATCCAAAGCTCCCGAGAATCTCCAAAAGCGCATTGGCCGCGGCTGGAAAGTCTTCGGAACCAGCACAGGACTCTCGAAGGTTCCCTACATGCGCGACACACGCCGCAGCATCGGACTCAACGACTTCGTCCTGAAATTTTCCGACTTGAGCATAAGTGAGCCAAAAGACATTACGGGTGAACAGTTTCCGGATCGAGTCGGAATTGGCTCGTACGTTGCTGATTTTCACGGTTTGAAAACCTGCAATTTACCGGCTTACATGAACAAGGCAGCGACTCTTCCATTCTTCATTCCCTTCCGTGCACTCACCAATAAAGCTTTCGACAATTTGCTGGTTGCCGGTAAGACCATGGCCCAATCTTTCCATGCCAACGCGGCCACTCGACTGCATCCAATCGAGTGGCACTCAGGCATTGCAGCAGGGGTCGCAGCAGCGCACATGAACCAATACCAAATCAGTTCGGAACTCGCGCTCAAAAATATTTCAGATATTCAAACACGCATTTCAAAACATCAGCCCATCAATTGGACACTTGGAGCACGGGTTTACCCATGATTCAGAGTTCTCTTAAAACGGAAACAAAAAGTAGAATTTTGATTGTAGACGACGAGTTGGAATTGCGTTCACTTCTGCAGATAAAATTTCAGAAGTCGGGATTTAATGTTGACCTTGCTGCAAGCGGAGATGAAGCAGCAAAAAAACTCACCGAGAACGAATATTCAGCAGTGCTCTGCGACCTGAACCTTCCAAATGACCCCAAAGGTATTCAGCTTTACGAACTCATCAATCGTCAAGAAAAGAGGCCAGAGTTCATCGTTATCACCGGCTACACCCAGGACTCACCTGAGGTACGTGCGGCACGCTCTGCTGGGATCAAATATATATTCTCAAAGCCTCTGAATCTCAAAAGCATCTTTACTCTTTTGGCATAAGCTTCCGAGTTTATCCCTGAGTTCCTGAGTTCACCCCTGCTCCCGAAAACGTAGCCATACCCGACAGTAGCGCATCTGCATCTTGAAGAAGTCCAAGTGCGAAAGCTGCACCACTGCCCTCGCCCAGGCGGAGGCCGAGCTTCAAGAGCGGAGAGAGATTGAGTGCCTTCAAGAGCCCCTCATGGATGGGTTCTGCACTCTGGTGGCTCGCCAATAGCCACTTTGAAAATTCTGGCTCTGCCAAGGCAAATGGGGCAACTGCAGCCGTCACGATAAGCCCATCGAGAAGAACATATCGGCGGAGCTGTGCTGCACGCCATGCTGCGCCTGCAAGTGCGCTCAACTCAGCACCTCCCACCTCACGCATCACGCAATGGGCTTCATCGGAACTCACAAATGAGGGAAGACCAAAGCTCGAGGTAAAACGATCGACGGCTGCTGTCACGACTTCTTTTTTTCTGCTCAGGCCAGCATCATTCAATCCGGTGCCGCGGCCGACACAATCGGCAGGTTTTTTCTTCAACGTGAGCGCAGCCAAAGCACTTGCAGGGGTTGTATTACCGATTCCCATCTCCCCCAGAAAGAGCACATCGCAGTCCGTTTCCTTTATGACCTGCTCAGCCAATGCTACGCCCGCTTCCCAACAGTACTGATGCGCTTCGTGCGAAAGAGCTGCAACAGCCGAAATGTCGCGGCTGCCTTGCTGGTATCCACCGTCCGGGAATCGCTTATGAATATTGCGACTCACAAAGTGCGCCTGTGTGCCGTGTTCGAAATGGAAAAGATCGTCGAACCCTGCCGCAACACCTACATCGCAGACCCAAAGCGGAGCATTGCGTCGTGCCGAGAGAACACTGATTGCAGCCCCGCCTCTCACGATATTGGCCACCATCTGCGGTGTCACTTCCACAGGATAAGCGCTCACCTCATGCCGACGTGCAACCGCGTGGTCTCCTGCAAACAAAAGGCCAGCCGCCTGAATGGCTCTCGCATGAGAGGGATGACGTTGCGCTTGAATCTGCAGAACCGGTACCAGCAGGGAGTCGAGCGCTCCGCCAGGCATGGTCAATTCGAGAGAGCGTGAAAAGAGCGCACTGCGCTCGATTGGATGGGGAGAGGAAAACATAGCCGCTCAACTCATTTCTTTTCTGAACGCTTGAGCAACAGGCGCTCAACGGGCGTCCCTGCAACGATGTGCTTTTCGAAAACCTCTTGCGCGTCTGCGGCAGTGACTCCGCGGTACCAAGTACCCTCGGGATAAACAACAACCACAGCACCGAAAGCACATTGATCGAGACAGCCTGACTTGTTCACCCGCACCTTTTTGTTCAGCCCGGCATCTTTCACCAGCTGTTTGAGAGCCGCAGTGAAAGCTGAGGCCCCCTTCGATGCGCAGCATCCCCTGGGATCGCCTTCTGGCCTCTGATTTTCACAAACAAAAATATGCTTCTCATAGATGCTCATGTGGTGACCCCATGTATGTTTTCTAAACACCCACCGTAAAATAGCTATACAGTGTAGAAAATTTTGCCAAGTTCTCCAGCCATTCTTTTCACTTGACCGATGCGCCATTATTTATAAAAAAGAGACGCAGCGTTGGAAATGTCTGATTTCCGCGCTGTATTCGCAGTACGCGCAGGCGCGGAATCATACTTTTCTCGTTGGCTCAATGTTTGCTGATGGAGCTGAAGAAGGGGAGAGTCCACAATGGTTGTCCAGACTTTCTACAAATCCAAAACCCAAATCACGGCCCTCGCAGGCGTGGTTGCTGCCATTGTTGCCCCTCAGAGCCTTGCCGCGCAGCTGCCCCTTCAGCAACAGACCAATCCCGCAAATCATCAGAATCCAGTAAGAACCCTGCCAGCATCAACGATCTTCATGAGTCAGCCTCCTACCCCGAATGGCATTGCACAGACTCCTGGGATTTCAGCTGTGCTCGGGAAAGCTTTCCGCAATGAGGATCTTCATTCGCTTTATGGTGCCGGTTCATTCGGCGCCTGCGAAACCTCGAGCCGAGTTCCTTCATTCTTCGAGAAGAACTACAGTAACTTTGCATATTCATGCATGAACGAACACAAGAACCGCCAGGCTGTTCTGTTCGACGAAAGATTCCAATCCGACCCCACATCCCAGGGTTATGTTGCATCGCCCCTCGGGGGCCGGTTGCAATGGACGAGCATCAGCGGAGCTGCCCGCGATCGCCTGCTGCAGCGTTCCATCAATGACCTTGCCCAGAAAAACAAAACCCTCGCTGATATCATCCAAGGGCGTATCTCAATTGATTTTGGTTTCGGGAAATTCTGGTCACCACAGGTACAAAGTAAAACCGCCGAAGCCCCTCGGCCCAGATATGTGGTCGAACTCGAATCATCTCCCAATGCACCCCAAGCTCTCAACAAACGCAAATTCATTGCGAGCGTAGGACGCTTGCCCGAGGGAAGCCTCGACGACTCTCAATCACCACACTGGTTGAGCAAAAAACCGCGGCGCTCAAAGCGGGTGATTCGGGAGACCTTCGAACCCACTGCAGCCGCAAAGGCTTTGGAGCAACAGCAAATTTCTGCCAATAATTCATCACCAGATTATGAATTATCCTCGGCCTATACCACCATGCAATATCTTTCACGCATGGCTGGCTTACAGCAGATTCCCTTCACAAAAGTGAACATGCGAGCTGAACGGCGCATGGTCGATGGACGAAATCAATTCGCACTTCGAGCCACTGAGTCGCAGGAACTGATGTTCGCTGAATTTCCAGATATCCGCTCCGCGTCGCCCTCAAACATGGTCTGGGGTTACAGAGTTCCTTGGAAGAGACATGCTCTGAACGTGACCCACAACGAGGCATCGCAAGAGCGCACAACCGCTTACAGCTACAGAATCGATGATTCGAACAAGACCGATATCTCTTACAATCATTCCAGTAGAGCTGTTTCGGCAGGTTTTGTTATTAGCTTTTGAAGGAAGAAACCCCAGGTGAGAGGAAAAAGAGCACAGAGAAACCCACTTTTTTAAAGTGGGTGCCGCTTTCGGCCTCTTCAGGCTTCCCTCTATCGCACTGAGTCGGAGGGCTTGCACACCGAGGACGTTTTGGCTCCCGTGTCTTACGTTGTAGGTTCACCGGCATATTAACCAAGCTCACCTGAGGCATCCCGAGTATCACCCCACCGCAATCGCCCCGTCAAGTGTAAGTTCTCACTCCCGCTGTCTAAAAATTTACCTGCATATTTGATGAGCTTGTCTTCCTGTCAGACACCACTCTCAAGTTCCAACACAGACTGCCGAAAGTTTAGACAGAACTGTGTTTGAGGAGGACGGGCATGGCAGATTCAACCAACATCATGAATTACGAGGAGTTCGAGAGACTTCACGTGGTGCGTCGGATGCGACAGATTGTTGGCAACTGGTGGAAAGTACAGCTTAACTTCACCGATGCTCGCGGATTCCTGAGGGGCGTTCCGCAAGGCCGCTTTTTCAACCCTGCAAATCGCGTGTGCGCCTTCATCACGCAAAACAACGAAGGCTTCAAAGACTGCATGTCCACTGCAAGGCAATGCACTACCGCAACAAGCGAGGCTGCAAACCCACGCAGTGGTACCTGCCATGCGGGTTTCAGCACACTTACAATTCCGTTGAGGATTGAAGGTAAATTCATGGGGGCGCTTTTTGCCGATGGCTTCCTCATGCAAGAGACCGCTGAGCAACAAAAGCGACAGCTGCGCGATTATCTGAAGAACAAATTTCCAAACGATGCACTTGCACTCGAAACTTATATCGATTCTCTGCCGATCATGAGCAAAAAAGAGGTCGATTACCTCACCGAGCTTGTCGACGTGGTCATCGAGGAAGTGCTCACCCTGCGCAAGACTCTGAGTGAATCGGGTGAACGTCTTGAAGCACTTTCACAAGAGCTGAGCGAAAAATGGGATTTCGGCAAGATGGTCGGCCGTTCGGCACCTATGGTGTCTCTCTTCAAGCTGCTCACCAAAGTTTGTGAATCAGATGCCACCATCCTCATCACCGGTGAAAACGGCACCGGAAAAGAGGGAATTGCCCGAGCAATTCATTTCAATTCAAAGCGCAAAAAGCAGAACTTCGTGGTACAGAACTGCGGCGCCTTGAACGACAATCTCCTCGAATCTGAACTTTTCGGTCACGTGAAGGGTGCATTCACAAGCGCCATCCGCGACAAAAAAGGACTTTTTGAATTAGCCGACAAAGGCACATTGTTCCTTGATGAAATTGGCGACACCTCGCCTGCAATGCAGGTCAAGCTCTTGCGTGTTCTCCAAGAAGGAACATTTATCCCTGTTGGCGGCACCGAGCAGAGGAAGGTTGATGTGCGCATCCTCGCAGCAACCAACAAGAACCTCGAGCAGATGGTTAAAGATGGAACCTTCCGCGAAGACCTTTATTACCGGCTCAATGTGATTCCGGTGAAAGTTCCACCGCTGCGCGACCGCAAGGAAGATATTCCACTGCTTGTGAACAAATTTCTCGACGACTACGGCATCGCAACCAATGCTCCGCGTAAAAAGATGGCACGTGAATGCCTCGAAAAACTCGAGGGCCACGACTGGCCGGGCAACGTGCGTGAACTGCAGAACGAGGTTGAACGCCTTTGCGTTCTAGCAGGAAGCGACTCCGAAATTGCCGGAGAGCTGCTCTCAGATCGCGTTCGTGCCAAGAAGGAAGAGAAGTTTCCCGGCCTGCGCGTCGATGGTAAACTCAAAGATGCAATTGAAGAGCTCGAGCGCAAAATGATTTATGATGTTCTCATCCGCGAGAACTGGAACAAATCCAGGGCTGCGAAGATCTTGGGAATCAGCCGCGCCGGGCTTATTATGAAATGCGAAAAATTTGGTCTCGACAAACACGACGACTACAAAAAAGCTTCAGGAGACTAACCGGAGTGGGCAAGCAATCTGCGCAGGAGAGAAGGGTTGAGGAGTCGCGAGAACTCCTCAATTCTTATTTAGCCAACACCGCACTGATGCTCTCAACGCCAGTGCGTTTGGTTATACTCTCAACTCTCGTGCAATCGCCCCGCACCGTTGAAGAGCTCGCCGAGATCACCGGCCAATCGATGGCCAATGTGTCGCAGCATCTCGCCAAGCTGAAAAATGCACGCCTTGTTGAGTCCGAGAAAAAAGGGGTGCAGCGTCTTTATGCATTGGCCTCGCCAACAGTTCAGAAAGTGGTCGTTGCCCTCCAAGAACTGGCACGCGAAATCTCGGCAGAGGTCGTAAAGGCAGAAGACACTCTTGTAGCCCCCGAGTTGCGGGCTCCTGAGCCACTTGAACATATTCTTGAGGATGTTGCCCAACAACGCGCGGCACTCATTGATGTACGCACTTCAAAAGAGCAGTCGGCCACACCGGTGAACTTGGCTCTTCAAATTCCCGTGGAAAGCGAAACCGACCTCGAGAAGGTTCTGCAGGCCACCCCCAAAGATAAACCCGTCTATGTTTTTTGCCGCGGCGCGTACTGCATTACAGCATCGCGGACGGCTGAATTTCTGCGTTCACAAGGCCGACAGGCCTGGTGTCTGCGCGAAACTGCACTTGAAATTGAGCGTCCGCGCGAGAGCGCAACCGAAAACAAACAAAAGCAAAATCGATCTTCAATTGCGGAGAAAGACGAATGAAGATTTCCTTTTCGAAAACTCCACTAAATCGCATTCTTTTGCTTTCTCTCGGAGCCATGAGCATTTTCCCCATCAGCGCTTGCCAGAATCGAAAATTCAACTCTTCCGAGCTGCGCAGTATCAAGGTCGCTTACACTGCTGATGTGAATAATTTCCTTGCAAAAATTGAAACCAAAACCAAACCTGGTTTCAAATTCAACTGGGAACGGATCCAAGAGGCTGTCAACGATGCTGAAAAGAAGTTGGCATCGCTACCCAAAGAATTAGCCATCGAGGAACAGCCGCTCTCAACATTACCCGCAAACATTCCATCTGAATTTCAGACCGCAATGAAGAGATTGCTTGAATCACAGCGTGGTGATGGCATCTTAAAGATTCAGCGACGCATTGTTCTCGAGCAGCTTATCGAGCAAATCGTTGAGGCAAAAAATGGCCCAGGAAAAAACTCATGCGCGCTCAGTAATGACGGTAAAAATCCACGTGCAGAGGCGCTCAATTCCCTATTGAAAGAATTTGTTATCCACAAATACGGCCGCCCCCCAGAGCCCCTGCCCGATGCCTTCCTTACGGCTGTCCCCTTTTACGGCCATCTTGTCGAGAAGGAATCGCCCTTTCTCGACATCGCCTTCGCCCCCGGAGGAAGTATGGCACACAAATCGGCTCACAGCGTCAATGTGCACGTGATGGATTTCTTTGAGCTGTGGCTGTCCTGCGAGGAGCAGGGGAGCACCTGCAATGGCGTGAAGCTCAAGGAACTTACTGTTTATATCGGCCTGCAGGGCATTGTTGAAAACCTGCCGGGAATCAAAAAGGATATCGAGAACAACCGCAAGATCATAACCAGCAAGGCTGGCACAGAGGAGGCCGTAAAGGCACGTAAGGCACTCGAAGCAGGTGAGGCCGACCTCGCCCGAGCCAATCGCATGTTCGCTCAGCGCACAGTGAAAAGCCTCGACTGGAGCAGAACTGAGTTCGTTAACGGCACAGCGCTCTGGGACGTGTTTTTTGATTTCCAAAATCTTGCCGATGAGGCCTTCAAAGACTTCAAAGAGCTCAGAGCAAAAAGGAAGCTCAAACCAGATGAGTATCTGGCCCTCTCGATGCGCACTGTCGCCAACCCTTTCCACATGGGCAAGCCCGAGGTTTTGAAGGCTCTGTTTCCTTGTTCAGGCTGGAATTGAAACCAACAGTTGATGGCAAAGCTCTTTATTGGCCGAGGATGAATCATGAACCACTGCTCAGTAAAAATCCTCTCAGCTTCCCTGCTGATGCTAGTTCTCAGCGGATGTCAGCTCTGGGCCAACAAAAGCCAACTCCGCAGTGGTTCAAGTGAATCAGCTGACAAAGCTCTCGCAGACACCGTCGCCCTCGGGTTAAGCTATCCATACGAGCGCGAATCCGGCTCATACCTTTTTGTGAACGGCACGCCCTACCCCTACGAATACCTCGGTAAAGATCCTCTTTCCGACGGAACCGTGCGTGTGAGTGGTAAAGTTGTCCAGGTCGATACTCTACTCAACGATCTTTCACGCACCGCAAAGCAAGCCCGCCCCGAGCCCATGAGTAAGCGCACAGCAATCATTGCATACGGCTCGAATGCAGCCGTAAGCGCTTTGAACCGCAAGTTCATGAGTGAAAAGTTTGCTCGTGGATGGGCTATTTTTCCGGTTCTCAAAGCAACCTTGAAAAACTTTGAAGTCGTTCACGCCGCACACTTTGTTCCAGTGAATGGGAGCTTCCCTGCAGGGTTGGCCTACAACGCAGGAGCTGAAAGCGAAGTCTGGATGACCTTCCTCGATGAGGAAGAGATGAAGCGCATGCACGCTTCGGAAGGCATCGACTCAGATTCTCCCGAATCCTGGTATTCCTATGGAAAGCTTGAAAACATCAAAATCTTTATTTCAGGCTGGAAGGAATTGACCTCTGCTTTTGTTTATATTGACAACTACGGTGCACTTAAAATTCAGGAGAAGACCGCAGCCCTGGCAAAAGTTCCCGGCACGCCGCGCTCTCCCAAAGTCACAATGACCGATGCACTTCAAGCTGTAGAAGAGATTTTTTCAAAAAATCCAGCTTCACCGGAAACCGAAAAAAAATGCGCGAAATGGAGGGGAGTCGAAAATCGCATCTGCGAGAACATCGTTGACCCTTGCGCGCGTGACGCACGCACCGATGCACTTGCGAAAGAGAAACGAGTTGAGTTTTGGAACTTACCTGAAGGCAGTGGCATGAAATTCACACGCCTCGCGGGCTCCGATAAACCAGGACATCCGAAGGCATTCCCCGACTCGATGCGCTGTGCGCGCGCGGGCAATTGAATTCCTGCTGCGCACAGTCAGCTCTCAGACCAGATCCTGTATTAATGAGCTCGGTTTTGCTTCATGCGCTCATAGAGAGCGAAGCCATAAAATCCAACAAACATAGCCGCAGTGAAAATGAACACGGTGGAATTGAGACTCACCAGCGAAACAATCGCAGGACCCGGACAGAAACCAGCCATCCCCCAACCCACACCAAAGAGCACAGCACCGAGCTTGGCCTGGTTTGGGAAATCAAACCCCGGGAGCGGCAAATTGCTCCAATCCTTCTCCAGCATAGGTTTTTGCATGCGCTGTGCAAGCAGGTTGCTGACTGCATAAACGGCAATGGCGCCCACCATCACAAACATCAGAGCAGGCTTCCATTCACCTAGAATATCGAGAAAGCCACGCACATTGGCAGGATTCAACATTCCAGACACACCCAAGCCAACCGCGAAAAGTCCGCCGGAAATCAGGGCAACAAAAGAACGAGAAAAAGTTGAACTCATTTCAGTTTCCTCCGGCAGCAAAGAGTGCGTTGACCAGAGCCACAGCTACCATGCCAGCGGCAATGAAGATGATGGTGGCAATCACGCTCCGTCCTGAGAAACGTGCAATTCCACAAATCCCATGCCCACTCGTGCAGCCCCAACCCAAGCGAGTTCCAACCCCAACCAACAACCCTGCCACAATCAGAACCACGGGGTTGCTCGTAACCATGGAGGCTTCTGTGAAGATATTGGTGAACCGAGCCAACACGACACCACCGAGAAGCATTCCCAGAATGAAGAAACCACGCCAAGCGAATTCACCGCTTTGTGCACTGCGGGCCTTCGGCGTGAACAGCATATTGATAAAAGTACCGGCGATGCCGCTTATTCCCATGATTCTACCATTGAAAATCATCAGCATTGCTGCTGCAAAACCAATAATAAGACCGCCATAAAGTGCCATCATCATTTGAGCAGGGTCTCCTTCAATAAAATAAATGTTCCCATAATCAAAACGAACCAACCGAACGCTGGCTTCAATTTTTCATTTGAAACTTTCGTCACCAATTTTGTTCCCACAACCATTCCCACCAGAGAAGCCAGAGTCACTGTGGTCAAAATAGGCATGTTGATATTCGTTCCCGCAGACAAATCGCCAACAAAACCAATCAAAGATTTCGACGCAATGACCACCAGCGACGTGCCTACTGCGCGTTTCATATCCAGGCCTACGAGAATCACCAGCGCGGGCACAATCAGAAACCCTCCGCCCGCACCCACAAATCCAGTGACACCACCCACAATTGCGCCCTCGAGCACGATGAGCAGGATACGTGACAGATTCAAATGAGCATCGCTGGATGGTTTTGCCTTTGAAGGCCTGAGCATTGCAGATGCTGCAAGTAACATGACAACACTAAAAACGAGGAGAATGAGAGTGTCTTTGCTGAATGTAAAACCCAACGCCGCCATCTCGGTCGGAAGTGCCGGAAGTGCGAAACGTCGTGTGGCATAGACAGCCAGAAAGCTCGGAATCGAAAAAATCACCCCTTCGCGCCAGGCAATCTCCTTGCGCCGCGCGTAGGCAACAGAGCCTGCTGCGGCCGTGACGCCGACAATGAAAAGTGAAAGTGCTGTTGCTTCACTTGCATTCAGGCCAAACACATAATGCAGAATCGGCACAGTGAGGATGCTCCCTCCGCCGCCCAAGAGACCGAGAGACACACCAATGAGCAGGCTTAAAAAAAGCCCGACGATAAAGAGGGGGGTGATCATGCCTGAGCCCCTGCAGAACGGACTTCAGAGGGCGAACGACCGTTCAGCAAGTTGGCGGGAACGGATTCTTTGATTTTTCGAGGTGGAGGAAGTTTCCAGCTGTCGAGCTCTGCAATGAACTCCGCTTCGGTCATGGAGAGAAGCTTGTTGCTCACCAGCTGCTCGCCAATCGAGGACACCCAGCGTTTGTTGTAATCGTGTCCCGGGTACACGAGTGTCTCAGCGGGCAGCGCAGCCAAGCGCTTGAGGCTTTGGAACATCATCTTCGAATCGCCTGCTTGAAAATCGGTACGACCGCAGGAACCAATAAACATGGTGTCGCCGGTGAGCAGACGATTGCCATCCACGAGGAAGGTGATGCTTTCGCTGGTGTGACCAGGCGTGTAGAAGGCCTTGATTTCAATTTCTCCAACCTTCAGAACAGCTTCGTCAGCCAACGGGATGTGTGGAAACTTCACACTCGCCTTCTCGCTCAACGCAACTTGAGCGTTCGGAAAGGCATCCTGCAAGAGACCATTACCGGTGACATGATCTGCGTGAACATGCGTTTCAAGAAGATAGCGCAGATTTAAGCTCAGCTCCTGAACACGCTTCTTGTAAAAAGCAACATTCTCACGCACGGAGTCGACCAAAGCTGCTTCACGGGTTTTGGGATCGGCAATTAAAAATGTGTAGGTTGATGTTTCTTCATCGAGATATTGCTCAAAAATAATCCGGCTCATTTGCATGCCTCCTCACAGTGTCTTCAACAAATCGTATCCGCCCTGAACAGAACAGATCACATTTGAAAAACCTGCCTGCTTGAGGATATCGAAGGCCATTTGTGTTCTGTTTCCGCTCCGGCAGTAGAGATAAATTTCTTTCTTCTTATCGAGCTCACCCATGCGGGCTTGCAGTTCGCCCAGGGGAATATGAACAGCGTTGGGCAGCATGCCTGCTGCGACTTCATCGGAGTTGCGTACATCCAACATCACCGTGCTGCCGGGCTCAGCCGCTTTGTAGCGAGCCATGAATTCTGGGCAGTTCATCTTCAGAAGAGTCATAGGGAACCTCCATGCTTCGATTCCTGACACTAATCTCTTCGGAGGATATATTCAAGTGTTTAATTAAATAATTACTTATGTGGATTAAGTTGCTATAAATATTAATTTAAATGAGTTATAATTTTGACTCAGCACCCTCTCGCGGCAGGCTGGCTGGCCGCGGGCACCTGGCTGCCTCACTCTGCCCCCTCCCCTGCAGCGTGTTCGGCCAGGCGGCCTGAAAGGGGATATTTGAATCTTTTAAATTGCGGGTTTCTAATACACGCACTAAATGCACACACACCCTGTCGGGAGGAGGATTTTGGTCATGAGAAAAGCCATTCATGCAATTTCGTTTGTCGCTGCATTTGGAGTGAGCGCGTTGTCCACAACTTATGCACATGCAGCACCACAGTATATCTGCACCTTTGAAAACTCTGCCGAGAAGACTCGCTTTGAGCTCAGAATCCGCGAGCAGGCCAATGAAGGTACGTTCACGTACAGCTATGCATCCGATGCGAGCCAACCCGCTGTGCAAGGCAAGTTTGAAGTGACCAGAACAAGCACCACCTGGAGCCACTTCGTTTTCACCGGCAAAGACGCACAGTCGAACGTAAAGCTGTCGGTTCCGGCTGGTCTCGATGGAAATTCAGTTTATTTGGAAATGGAAATCAACGTGGGTGAGTTCACCGTTGACCAGGTTCGTTGGCTGCAGTGCAAGAGTGCGCGCTGAGGTAACAATGTGGGATGAACGCTACGCCGGTGAAGAGTATTTTTATGGCAAGGAACCCAACGATTTTCTGAAAGAGAAAATTGGCTACATTAAGCCGAGCGATAGGGTTCTGTGCCTTGCTGAAGGCGAAGGTCGCAATGCCGTCTACATTGCAGCAACCTACCCCACGGCGAGCGTAACTGCAGTCGACGCATCGAAAGTCGGGCTCGAGAAAACGCAGAGGCTCGCACAGGAAAAGAGTGCTCACGTTCAATCTTGTCTCGCAGACCTTACCGATTTCGATCTTGGTACAGAGCAATGGGACGTCATCGTTTCCATTTGGTGCCATCTGCCTTCAGCGCTCCGCAAAAAGGTGCACGCAGGCATTGTGCGAGCACTCAAGCCAGGTGGCCGTTTGATTCTGGAAGCCTACACTCCCGAACAGCTCAAACACGGAACCGGCGGCCCTAAAGCACCCGACATGCTTATGCAGCTTGCCGAGTTGGAGAGGGAATTGAGCGGACTCAATTTCGTTCTTGGACACGAAATTGAACGCGATGTTCGCGAGGGTCAGGGACACCACGGGCAAAGTGCCGTGGTTCAGGTGCTCGCAGAGAAGATCATTCGAGCCTCTGCTCACCGAATTTGAAACTCAGAGAAACAGAACCGAGGTACGTGATAGGCTCGTATCGTGCTCCTCCAAAAAGCGCCTTCGCTCCATGGACATGCTCAACACACCCCGCAACCCGGGCAATGGGGCGGTAAGGCTCGAAATGAGCGTTGTCGTGAGTGGGAAAGCCCTGGAGCCCCGGCAGTTCCTGGAATGCCAGGAAATCCGCTGAAAATCGGGTTTTTCGACTCGCTGGAAGGCATCCCAGCGGGGGCGGATGCGCGGGGGCTTTGCAAGCCTCCCCCCGCTATGCTACCTACCCCAGCACAGCCGCGGAGAGGTGTCGGAGTGGCTGAACGTACCTGATTCGAAATCAGGCGTACCGAAAGGTACCGGGGGTTCGAATCCCCCTCTCTCCGCCATTTAAAATGAAACCCTGCGCAGTGCGCGGGGTTTTTGTTTTTGGGATGTGAATTGCGAATTGTGACCGCCGGAAATTCCCGTGGGACGTCGGTGCTCTATGCGCACCGATCTGACTCATTTTCGATCCGCTGGTGTTTATTCTTCGACCAAAGCAATACACTTTTGAAATATCCCTCCAAATAAATACCTCTTACAAATAGATATTGAATTTATTACACCACGTGGTATAGAGTAATAATGGACGGAATCAATGATCGCTAGTTTTGCAGACACAGGCACCGAGGACATCTATCACCTGAGAGTTTCCAAAGTGGCACTCAAAACACTGCCCGCGGAGCTTCATCGGATTGCCAAACGCAAACTCAACATCATTGCACTGGCGAACCACTTGAAGGATCTCAAGTCACCTCCTGGTAACTGTTTAGAGCAACTGAAAGGAAAACTCGCTGATCATCATTCTATTCTTATCAATGACCAATGGAGAATCATTTTCATTTGGAAAGAGGGTCAAGCGTTTGAAGTCCAGATTTGCGATTATCACTGAGTTCGAGGTGCTGATATGAAGAAGCCACGCATTCCACATCCCACACTGCCGGGCGAAATGCTCACAGAAGAATTCCTTATTCCAAATGGACTGTCTCAAACAGCCCTCGCTGAGCGAATTGGATGTGCACCTCGCTCAATCAACGAAATCTGCAACGGCAAGCGTGCCATTAGCCCTCTGATGGCAATGCGCTTGGCCGACGTATTCGACAACACACCCGAGTTTTGGATGAACCTTCAGGTTGCATGGGATCTTTGGAAAGAATGGGAAAAGCAGAAAAAGAAGGTAAGCTGACAGACTCCACACTTCGCAAACTCTTCGACAGGGCGGGAGCATAATCCAGTCCAACATTAATCTTTCAGCAGATTTGAATGGGACGAAA
>JBILKM010000049.1:0-18949 GCA_044376695.1 Silvanigrellaceae bacterium | reverse complement strand
TCAGCCGCAACGAAACTTTCCTAGAGAAAGCAATTCCGGTTTTGTCACAGCTTGCGGGTAACTTTTATGTGAATAGAAAGACCACGGGTGCGGTTGTGAACCAGCAGCCTTTTGGTGGTGACGGGGCCAGTGGAACGAATGCCAAGGCTGGTGGAAAATGGTACCTGCTCAATTTCGTTTCGCAGGGAAGCATCACTCGGCGTCATACTCGAAGCACGACTCCCCAAGCCTTTGTTGCTTTGAAGAACACGTTGGGTCGCTGAGCTCCAGATTTTGGATGTGTTTTGGAGTCGCCCCGTTAAAGCAATTTAATTGCTGCGGGGCGCCTTTTTTTTCCCACGGTTCTGCTCTGCCCAGGCATGTGCTTGCAAGCACAGCTCAGGATTCACTTGCTGATGAACGTGTTGCATGAAGCTCGGCAACTGTTGTTGGTTGTAACCGATGTACTTCAACAGCGCGGAGATGTCGGTCATGAGGCGGGCCCAGCCTAATGTCTCCTGCGGTTTATCCTTTGCCCACAGGGTCAATTCTGAACGAATCGGCATGCAGCTTTCTTCAACTGTGTTCTCAATGGCCTGTGCAAGACTCAGATGTGCATATTCTGCGCTGCAGGTTCTGCAGAAATTATGAAGCAGATCTCGGTGATCAAGTGCATGTTTGGTAAGGTTTTCGAGCAGCCACGAAGCATCCAAAACCTCGGTTCTTGATTGTCGCACGAGCCAGCGGCACTGCTCCATAAAATCGAACCAGGCTGGGAGTTGTGAAAGAGAGTTGCTCATTGCAGGAATGCGGAATTTCTCTTTGGTGAAACGCGCAGTGAGTTCTATGTGAGCACGCTCTGTGAGAGACATAGGCCATGCTTTAAATACCCTGGCCCAGTCGAAGGAATTCGTTCCGAAGTTTGCAATGCTCATAAGTAGAAAAAGTGTCCCAGGGTGCTGAAAAGCCTCTGGAGGCACGACGAGGTTTTTTGTACCTTCGCTTCCTGTGGCCGAAGGTTCGCCCTGTGCTGTTTCCTCATTTGAGTTATGACGGATTAAAATCCATTGTGCTTTACGAGTCTGGTGCGCAAAAGATGCAAAAGCATTGGGCTTCAATTTTGAAATTTCGAGCAATACACGTTCAAGGCTTATGTGGATGAGCTCACCCGCCAGAGATTCGGCAGCGGAATCGGTCTCAGGTGCTATGGAGAAATTAAGATTCGCAGCAAAACGGTGGAGCCTGAGGATACGCAGTGGATCCTCATGTAGTCGCATTTTTGCATCACCTACACAGCGAATTTGCTTGCTTTTAAGATCAGCGAGTCCGTCATGGAAATCGACAATGATTTCGGCAATGGGATCGAAATAGAGTGCGTTGACAGTAAAATCACGCCGTGAGCTGTCTTCTTCGATAGTGCCTTGTGAGACCTGACTGGGATGTCGGCGGTCTGTGTATTCTGCCTCTTTTCTGAAAGTTGAAACTTCAAACGAATACTCTCCCCGAGTCACTAGCCCGACGCCAAAGGCCTTTCCGATACCGATAGTTTTGGGGAGGTGTCGCTGAATTTCCTCGAATGAGGCATCAGTGGAGATGTCGATATCTTTCGCAGGTTCCTCTGGATTCAAAAGGAAATCTCTGACGCATCCTCCCACCCACCAAGCTTGTCTCCCTGCTGCGCGTAAGGTTTCACAGACCTCACGGGCCGCCAAAATCCGTGGATGCTTCGCGACCGTCGGGTGAAGTTTGTGTGGTAGCATTTGTCTCAATCTGGGAACTCCGATGGGTACTGAGAGGACGGACAATTAGCTCATGCATAGTGAACATACTCGAAAGACTATCACGAACAAACTGCTCGAGGGCAGAGGCTGGTTTCTGATTTGTGGTTTTATTGTTCTGGCTGCCATTGTTTCCCGGTTCTTGTTCCTGGCAGACAAGCCGTTTCACCACGATGAGAGCCTGCATGGATACTATTCACATCGTGTTTCTGATGGTCATCCACACGAGTACTCCGCGCTGCTACATGGGCCCGTGCTTTACTACCTCGTTGGTGCTTTCATGGCACTCTTTGGTTCCAGCGATTTCACCGCTCGTTTCCCAGCGGCTGTATGCAGTGTCTTGCTGGTGCTGTTGCCTCTTTTTTGGCGAAGGACACTGGGCAACGGAACTGCCCTAATCATTGCTCTTTTCCTATTGCTCAGTCCGACGTTCATGTATTACGGGCGATTTCTGCGCGAAGATGCTTTCAACTCACTCTGGATTGGATTGTCGCTTGCGGGTTTTTTTGCATATCACTGGTGGGGTAAACCTTGGCAAGCGGTATTAGCCGCTGCGTTTCTCTCGATGCAGTTCTGCAATAAAGAGAATGCATATCTTCACGTCTTTGTATGGTTGTTGGGAATTGTGGCCATCCTTTGGCTCATACGTCGCAGTGGGGTCGAGGATCTGAATGCGCTCCGTGGTGGATTTCGCCCTCTCACGGCCTGGTCAGACCGAATTGCACTCATTTTGAATTGTATTTCTGTATTTGTATTCATCTACGTTGTCTTCTATTCGAGTTTCTTTCGCCACTCGAAAGGCGCTCTGCATGGTATTCTCGATGGTCTGTATCGTGAGAGCTTGCTTTATTGGTGGGATCAAAACCAAAAGCGACGCATCGACGGACCTTTCGACTATCACTTCCCGCTACTTTTTAACTATGAGTTTGCCCTCTTTCCGGCTTTGATTTGTGCATGGATTCGTTGCGTTGGTCTTTCCGCAAAAAATACCGTCCAGGCTGCATTGCGATTCCCATTGTCTTTGATGAACAAGACTCGTCCAATCTTTATTTTTTCTGCCTGTCTTCTCTTGTCTATTTTGCTTCCGCGAATCGGTATGACCTCTGAGAGTTGCAGCATTTCGGAATATTGTCTGACTCAGTTGGTGGGAGAAAAAACGAGCAGTGCAGTGTCGTCTGTTGCACGAGTGCTTCATATTGGACACTCGCGCCATCTTCTGCAGCTGCTCTCTATCGCGCTGTTGGGTGCAATTGCGGTGCTTGCGAATGCTCGATTGCGTCGCTTCCTGGATGCGTTTCTGTGGTGGTGGGCTACAGGAATGCTGGGTATCTATTCATATGTGGGCGAAAAGGTGCCATGGCTCCTTCTTTATATTCTTCTGCCTCTGGTTGTCTTGGCTGGGCTTGAAATTGGCCGGCTGCTGGCCGGTACCCAGAATTTCTTCAGCCACAATTCGTTGACCGATTCTGCGCTCGAATCAGAATTGAGGCCGTCGGTCATGGAAGCTGAGGAGCGATTTTCCGTTCGGGCTCAACGGCTCACCCTTATTTCCACATTTGTCCTTTTGATTTTTGGTGCCTGGAAAGCAGTGCGTTTGTCGTTTTTCGCGCCAGCCGAACCTACGGAGCGGTTGGTGTTCACCCAAACCACCCCCTCTATAAAGGCAATCCGTGATCGCTGGATAGATTTGAGCAAGGTCATGGGGCGCTTTCCGCGTGTGACCATGACCGGTGATTCGACCTGGCCGATGGCCTGGTATGCCCACGATCTTCAAGGAGCGGACTTCATCCGACCCTCAGATGCGGCTGCGGCCGCCTCCTTTGATGCCCTGTTTTTGGATACAGCCGACCTTGATTTTGCTCGACGGGAGTTCCAGGCCTTTGATATTTATAGGGTTCCTTTAAGGCATTGGTGGGTTCCGCAGCCTAACCCTCGTTCGTATGAAATTTTAGATTATTTCTTGACGAGTCGCCCCTATCCGAGGGAACTCCGTCATTCGCCCCTGGAGCAGGGGATTGGGGATGTGTCGGTTTTGTACCTCGAGAATCGTTCACCAGACAGGTTTTTTGCCGCGGCAGAGGCCTGCGGATGCGGCGAAAGAGTTGAAATGGCTAAGATTCCTATTGAAAGCCCCACGAACCCGTCAGGTGTAAGCCCAGCTGCTCCTGTAGAAAGGAAGGATTGATGCGCTCGAGATTCACACTTGTGATCGCCGCGATAGTCACATTTTTATCAGCCGTTTTTGCTGGTGCACTGTTCTATCTGAGCGACATGTTGATCTTTCCGTTCAAGCCTCGTGAGCAGTGGACAAAAGTTGAAACCATCGAATGTACCAAGTGGATGAACGAGTGGGCCTACGCCGATCTGCGCGAGGGTGGCCCTGGCAAAAAACCGGTTGACCTGAGTTGTCAGGAGTCGCTCAATCTTCCTGGTCAGAGCTATTTTGTGAACAACAAATCTGGCGAGCGGATTCACTACAAAGTTTATGACAACGTTGCTCCTGATCAGCGCGATAAGCTCGATGTGATGCCGATTTTCTTTCATGTCCACGGAGTATCCGGGACTCACATGCATGGCACTCGGTATTTCAAAATGGCGCAGCGCCTAGGTTTTCAGCTTGTAGTGATGGATCTCAGCAACCATGGACTTTCTGATCACAACAATCTCGGCGCAAGCTATGGATGTCGAGAGCAGGACGACGTTATTGCGGTCGTGAATGCCCTCAAAGAACAATTTCCGGGCCGTAGGATTCTTGCACATGGAACATCCATGGGGAGCATGGCTCTGCTGAATGCTGCAGGCAAGCTGTTGCCCGAAGAAGCTCAGAACAACAATCGCAGTATCTATGCTCTGGTTCTCGAAAATCCGATTCCATCAGTGGAACAGCTGACACTCAACACCCCGAAGAAGCCCAACGTTCCGCAGGCTTTCATCAATGCGGGAGTTTGGCTTGCAGGGAAGCGTGCCCGTGCTGATTTCAATTCGTGCCAGCCTGTGGACGCAGCACCCAACGTTAGCGTTCCAACCTACGTCTACAATGCAGTGAATGATGACATTGTTCAGCCTGAGGTGTCTGCACAGGTTGTCGCCGCTCTTCCAAAAGAAAATGTTTTCCGAGTGAAGGTTTTCAATAAGGGTGCGCACTCGGCCGTATGGAATGGTCAACCCGAGGAGGTTGAACAGGATTTAACGGATTTGTGGAAAACCGCTCTTCCTGTGGTTCCGGCAGTGCCCTTGCCCGGAACTGGCGCGAAAGCTGAAAAATAGTCTTTGCCTCTGAGGTCATAAATGCCAGTTCGTACATATACACGCCTTATTGCCATTGTGGGTCGTCCCAACGTTGGCAAGAGCACGCTCTTCAACCGCATTGTAAAACAGAGAAAAAGTCTCGTTCACGATGAACCTGGCGTGACTCGTGACCGCATCTTCTCACGCGCTGAGTTCGGTGGGACATCATTTTACCTGTGTGACACGGGTGGCTTTGAACCAACTTCGCAAGACAACATAAAGAAGCAATTGGTTGAGCAGGCAGAGCTTGCCATCGAAGAAGCTGATGTTGTGATTTTTGTGACCGATGCACGAGAGGGTTTGCATCCGGTGGATTCAGATTTGATCCGCCGACTGCGTCGTGCCGACAAGTTCTTTGTGGTTGCAGCCAATAAATGTGACCTTCCCAAAGACGATCATCTTGCCGAAGACTTCCGTAAGCTGGGAGTTGAGCATCTCTTTGCCATTAGTGCTGAACATGCACGCGGAGTGGGTGAACTTCTCGAAACAGCAGTCGACATGATAAAGGCGAAGCCTCAGCTTCCTGAAGAGGCGGAAGAGCAAATCAAGTTGGCTATCATCGGCCGACCCAACGTCGGAAAATCCTCCATCCTAAATAGGCTTGCGGGAGAAGTGAGAAGCATCGTTGATTCCCGCCCAGGGACTACCCGCGATGTGGTGGACATCACGGTTCGAGCCTTCAGCCGGGAGTTCAAAATTCTCGATACCGCGGGTATCCGGCGCAAAAGTCGCATGACCGATCGCCTTGAAAAATACTCTGCGTTGCGTTCGGTGGCGTGTCTCGAGGAATGTGACGTTGCGGTGCTTGTCATAAATGCCGATGAAGGCCCAACTGAGGGCGACGCGCGTGTTGCGGGTTATGCTTTTGAAATGCGTAAGCCGATTCTGATTGTAGTGAATAAATGGGATTTAGTTGAAAATAAAACCTCAACTACCATTAACCGCTATCAGGAAGAGCTGCACGTTGCGTTGCGTTACATTCGCTATGCACCAACTCTTTTCACGAGCGCTGAAGAAAATCAGCGAGTGAGTAAGATTCTCCCTACGTGCATTCAAATGTATGAACAGAGTCGCAAGCGGATCAGTACTTCGGAACTCAACAAAGCCCTGCGTTTCATTCTTGAAAAGCACACCCCTCCATTGACGAAAAACCGGTCGCGGCGGATCAAGTTCTTCTACATGACACAGGTCGGAGTTTCGCCTCCCCGCTTTGTGATTTTTTGCTCCGATCCAAAGGATGTTCATTTCAGTTACCGGCGTTTCCTTGAGAATGAGCTGCGTGAACATTTTGGCTACAAAGAAATCCCTATCAGCCTGTTTTTGCGTGAGCGTTCGCGCAAGGCACACGGCTCCAAGCCTGAGGAAGATTTGCTCGATATTCCCAAGGCACGCTTCGACCTGGAATGGGATGAAGAAGCCAACGGCGCGAATGAGTCCGTCGATTACGATGAGACAGAAATCGTTTACGACGACGAGGTCGATGCTTGAGACGCGAAGCGACGCACAGAGATGTGAATCGTCTCAAGCATGCCGCTCGGCTCTGGAAGGAATATGCCGGTAGTCCTGCCCCACGCCAACTCGACCGATGGCTTGCTGAGACATTGCGAGCCGAGAAGAGCTTCGGGAGCCAAGACAGGCGTTTCTACAGTGATGTGTTTTTTGCTGCTGCTCGAACGGTGACCACGCTTCTCTTTGAAGTGTTCCTCGAGAGAGAGAAATCTTTTTCGAGCCCTGGGCCTTTTTGGAAGCAGACCGAACAGCAGCAGTTGGCACAAATCAACAGCTTTTCGGCTCAGGTCTCCACTGAGAAAGATTTGTGGGCAGCTTTGCAGTCGCTGCCACCGGAGAAAGTCATTGAGTGTGCCTACCAGAACGCAGATGTCGCGTCGGAGGTCATGTCTGCTCAGGCTGCGTTTCGCTCTGGGGTTATTGGATTTTATAGGGAGCGTCTCGAAAGCAATCCGGACACTTTAGAGAGCATTCTGCCGTTACTGCTTGTCGCTCACGGAATTCCTCCTGCGTGGTCTGCAGCACTCCAGCAGCGTGTGCTTCGAAGTTCATGGTCTTCCGCGCAGCTTCTCGATTTTTTAAGGCTTCAAAATGTGCGACCTCCGCTTTGGATTCGGATCAATCATCCGGAGCGTTGCAGCGAGGTGATTCAAGATCTCACTGCTCACGACTTGGAAATCTCATGGATTGTCCAAGGGCACTCGGCTGTAGTGAGTGGAAGTTTTGGTGTTTACCAGTGCGATACATTCAAAGCTGGGCTCTTTGAAGTTCAAGACGGAGCGAGCCAGCAGATAGCCCGAACAGTGGCCGCACAACCGGGTCAGAAAATTTGGGACGCATGTGCGGGCGGAGGTGGCAAGACAGTTGCGTTGGCCGCCGCGTTGCAGGGCAAAGGAGCCTTGTACGCTTCTGATATCCGAAGCCATAAGCTTGAAGAGGCAAAACGGCGCTGTCAGCGCGCTGGCTTTCACAATGTTCGAACCCTGGTGTGGAATGGTGAAGAACTCCCGAAGTTTGGCAAGGAAGTTCACTTGCAAGCGGGATTCGATGCCGTACTTGTTGATGCTCCATGCACATCTTCAGGAACCTGGCGTAGAAACCCTGACGCGAGACTGCGAATTTCAGATCCCATAGCGCGCGCTTCTCTTCATCAGTTGCAGCTGCAGCTACTCAGTCAGGCAGCGACACGGGTGCGCCCCGGCGGCCGGATCGTGTATGGAACATGCAGTTGGTGTGTGGAAGAAAATGAGGGCGTTGTTGATTCGTTTTTGAGCCTGAAGAAGATCCCTGCTGGGTTTGAGCGTTCGACGGAATTTCTGCTCGGTGCCCCGCAGCAAGATTCCGACACGATGTTCGCAGCAAGTCTTCTCTTTTCTGAATCCGACGCAAATTCGCCCAAAAGATAATATTTTACCTCAAAATATCGGCTGGTTGCGGTCGCAACGACTCAAGTCCTCGTCTCTATTTCCGAAACCTGATTAGTTTTGTGAGGTTTTGCAGAAAACGAGGGAGTGAGGTTGAGCATGGCTGCGGACAAGCGGAAGGCATCAACGTCGGCTCGGATGTGTCATGTCATCATGAATGCTGCCGCGGGTCGCGCCCACCGTGACCGACTGGCTTTGGCCTTGCGCGCCGGACTTCCGCGCTGGCCGGTGACCTTGCATGCGCCCCAGTCACCCTCTGAAATGGATGCACTCATCCGTTCTGTTCCTGCACACGAAGACCTGGTGATAGCTGGTGGTGATGGAACGCTGCAGTGTGCACTCCAGGTTCTTATGGAGACCCAGCATCCTGTCGTGATTCTGCCGCTCGGCACCGCAAATGATTTCGCAAACCACTGGGGATACGCGCCTGATGTTCTTTCACTTCAGGCGGCTTTAACGCGTCGTATTTTGCGACAGGTCGATGTTCTCAGTTGCAATGGGATCAATTTTATCACTGTTGGCGGAATGGGGGTCGGTGCGTATTTGACCCGTGATTTCAACAGGGCGCGAAAATTATCGCCGCTTATCAAGATGGCCACCGAGGCTGCGGGGAGCAACATCTATACCGCTCTCGCCGCTGGAACGATCATCGGACGGAGAGCCTATCTTCGGCATTATGAAATCGAATCTTCGAGTGGAAAGTTCTCAGGTGTTTTCAGCAATGTTTTTGTTTGCAACCAGCCTCGGCTGGGTGGGAACCTCATGGTTGCACCCAGCGCAAGTACATCTGATGGCCGGTTCGACAGCTTGTTTCTCAAAGCGCGGACTCCGGTCGATTTGCTGAGATCACTCGCTGCAATGAGAATGGATCGGGAGCCGATTCTCTCGGAGCGTCTCACAACCGATGAACTTATAGTGCGTGCATCCGATGGTCAGAGCCAGCTTTTTTTCGCAGATGGCGAAGCGTTCGAGATGGACTCAGTGATGCGCTTCCGGGTTCACAGAGGAGCGCTTGCGCTACTGACTGCCGGAGGTTCAGTCGCATGACAGCGAGCAAATTACGCAGAATTATTGTGCTCAACTTCCTTCAGCAAGGAAATGATGTTGTAGACGCTGTTCGTCTGGGTGGTATCGATTTTGAAATTACCGAGATGCGGATAGGTTGGGATTTCTCCGCAGCACATCATATTTTTCATGAGCTCGACGGCGAGGTGGATGCCTTTGTGCTCAGCGGGGTGCGTGACAAAGCCGTTTTCGGAAATCGCGAGGTGTTACATTATCCCACGAGAGACCTCATTCGCTTTGCGGATAGAACACCTGTTTACACCGGCGTAGATCTCATTAACCTTTTTGGAAATTGGACGTTGCGTAAGTTCCTCCGTGAGGAACCTCATTTCTTCAAGCGCAAGAAAGTGCTTCTTCACACTGCTCTCTACACTCCTTTTGCAGAATCGTTCGGAGAGGGTGATGCCATTATCCAGTCGGCCGATCCTCTTTTTCTCTTTGGTATTCCGACTCTTCTGAAAAATAAAAGTCAGATTAATCGCTTTTTTTCAATGGTCACGACGCTATTGGCCTCCAAAGTGATTGCGGGCAAGCACGTTTTTTCCGACTGGATGCGCCAACACAACCGGAAATGGATGAGCCGTTGGATTGCCGACTGCGACGTTTTTGTTACGTATTCGGCTCTGCTTGGTGAAATCGACCAACCCGAGGTCTTCGAGGGAAAGGTTGTGTTCACTGATTTTCTAACGCCACAGCAACGTGAAAAGCTGGAGCGATTCAATGTGGCACAGATCATTGAGTTTGCTCCGGCTGTCGCCACATTAAATATTCCTGAGCAGATGTGGTCGTTCGGTTTGACCACGGCAATCATGGATCAAGTGCGGATCAGTCAGCAAAGCCCACTCGAGCTCAGTGAATTTGCACTCGAATTGATTGAAGGTCTTAAGATTGAGCCACGACGCTGGCATGGCGTCACACGTGTTCCACGCAGATGTGCGTTCATCATTCATCCTTTGAGTGTGAAGCACCTGGCCCTCACGCCTGGGTTTTCATTTCTTAGAACTGCTCCTAAGAAAGTTGTTTCTTTTGCAGAATCATCGATGGCCCGAATACCTGTGTTTCGTTACGGAGAGTTGACACATGCGCGCAGTGAGCTCAATGGGCAGGAGGTTGTCTGTGACATATATGCGCTGTGTGCCACACCCCGCGCGATGCTGAGAATGGATGAAAACTTCATCTACGACCAATTGGTTGCAGCTGCAGAGGATGCTCATCGTCGTGGTGCGTTGATGATTGGATTAGGTGCCTACACAAAAGTCATTGGGGATTCAGGTGTGACTGTTGCACGCAGATCCCCTATCCCTGTGACTACTGGAAATTCGTATTCAGCAGCGGCAACACTGTGGGCTGCCCGGGTCATGGTGCAGCGTATGGGCTTCGTTAAGAAGGAAAATGAGCATGGCCAAATGCTGATGAAGGTCATGGTTCTGGGTGCTACCGGAAGTATCGGGCGGGTTTCGGCGCAGCTTCTTTCCATGGTTGCGAGTGAGATTGTGGTTGTTGCTCCTCGCGCCGATAAACTCCTTGAGTTGCGCGACGAGCTCAAAGCTCTTTCGCCTCACACGGTTGTACACGTGCGCACAGATCCCAACGAGGAACTTGAGGATACAGATTTGATTGTGACGGCCACTTCAAATCAGCGCGGGCAGATTCTTGATATCATGAGGGTCAAGCCGGGCGCCGTAATCTGCGACTGCTCTCGCCCTCTCGATATCCGGCCTGAGGAGGCTCGTCGGCGTCCAGATGTCCTCGTCATCGAGAGCGGAGAAATCGATTTGCCAGGGCCCGTGCGCATGTCGGTAGATATCGGGTTGCCCAAACCAAGTGTGTATGCATGTCTTGCAGAGACTGTCCTTCTCACCATGGAGGGGCGCTATGAGACCTTCTCTTTATCGCGGCAATTGCAATTGGAGAGGGTCAAGCAAATATACCAGTTGGGTCTAAAACACGGTGCGAGACTCTCGAGCATCCGCAATCATGAGGGCGAGGTGACCGATGACAAGATTGAGCACTGCAGGCAGCTCGCGCAGAAAAATCTGGCTGAGTGGAGAACACAGCCTTCCTCCACAAAACGCAGAATGAGACTCCTATGAGTGCAACCTACTTCAGCACGCTTAACTATACTCTGGCCAATGAAGACTCCTCGCTTGAGCGTGGAATTCTCAAGCCGGATTGCGCACATGTGCTCAGTGTTGCAGGTAGCGGAGCACGCGTTTTGCCACTTTTCTCGAAAATGCCAAGGAAGCTCACTGTTGTTGATGTTTCACCCGACCAATTACTCCTCACGGAATTGCGAATTGAGTCTGTTCGAGAGTTGAATCGGGAGGAGTTTTTGAGTTTTTGGGGGTATCCACCGGGATTGGTTGCTCCGGATTCGCGCAAGGCTTTGTATTCCAGGCTGCGATTATCGCCTTCATGCCGCGAACTGTTCGACGGTATTTTCTCGGCGAATGGATATGCTCCGGTGTTGTACTCCGGGCGTTGGGAGCGGACATTTTCTAAGATTTCGAAGATGTGCCGCATCGCGCTGGGAGACTCTGTCGATAAGCTGTTCGACTTCAGAGATGAGTCAGATTTTAGGCAATATATGGCCCACGATTTTCCTGATTTCCGCTGGAAAGCTCTTGTTTTTTTGATTGGAAACTCAACCTTTTTTAATACGCTTCTATACCGCGGAAGCTTTCCGCCCAAGAATACTCCCGGAAGCCATTACAGCTTCTATCATTCTGCCTACGAGAAGAATTTTGCAATCGGACTTCCACGCGAAAATTTCTTTCTGCAGCTGACTTTCTTGGGGGAACTTCGCTTTGCGGAGGGAAATCCAATTGAGTGTATGCCTGGTGTGTACGAAGAGATTCAGACGGGAATCAGAAACGCCCAAGTCGGATACTGTTTTGGGAATGTTGTTGACGTTGTTGAGAGAATGCAAAACGATCGGCTCGATTTCGTTTCTCTTTCTGACGTTCCCTCTTATTTTGACGAAAAAACCTCATCTCATTTTCTACAGCGCATGGCTTCTGGGCTATCGCCCGATGCACTTGTCGTGGCCAGATATTACCTGCGGGTTTTGCAGTCTGTAGATACGAGTGGCTTCAGCAGAGTTGGCGATGAATATGAAAAACTGATGTCATCGGAAAAAACTCAAATGTATACAACGGATGTATTCAGACGCCATTCGGCGTGAGGAGAGCTGCTGTGAAGAGCTTGTTGCTTGTTATTGCGCTTGCCTTTGGGTTCCCGGCATCGCAAATTTGGCAGGATCATGCACTAGCCGCCTCTGGGCAAAGCAAAAAAAACAAATCAAGCATTCAAATGTCGGCGGATGACATTCTCAAGCGCACCGACGAGGTTCGTTGCCCAATGACCTCTTATTACATGGAGGTTGAGGTTCATTCCAAGGGTGGTGAAGATGTTGTGAAGCTTGAGGTCTTCACAAAAGGGCGAGAGAAGACCCGGGTGAATACTTTGCTTCCAGTGCGCGACAAAGGCCGTAATATGGTCATGATTGGTGAAGATATGTGGGCCTATGTTCCCAACCTAAAGCGCGCTGTGCGTGTCGCCCTCAATCAAAAGCTCACGGGTCAGGCATCGAATGGTGATGTCAGCCGAATGCGCTGGTGGGGCGACTATGCTGCAACTATTGAGTCTGAGGATTCTCGGTATTGGGTTCTGATGTTGAGCGCTCGTAAGAAGGGTTTGACCTACGAAAAGATCCGCGCGTGGGTCGAAAAGGGAAACTTTCGTCCCAACAAAGCGGAGTATTTGAGTTTGTCGGGGTTGGTTCTCAAACGGAGTCGATTTGGTGAATTTAAGAAGATCGCCGGTGAGGTGCGCCCCACTGAGATTCATATTGAAGACGCAAAGAACTCCGAGGATTCTTCAGTTCTGCGCATACTGAACATCGAAGCAAGAGAATCGTCAGATGCTCTTTTCAATCAAAACGCTTTGCGTTGAATCTCCTTGCGACTTCTCACTTGCGGCAATGTTGTTTTGCCCTGGTTCGATGTTTGCACGATTTGTTGCTCTGTTTTCTCTTGGTGCGGCTGTTGGGATGTCGAGTGCAGCGCAGGCTGATTTACGCAACTGGGGCGGATTTTTGGAAGTTCTTAGCGTTGGATCAGTTCCAGACAAAGTGTTGTGGAACCTCCGCCCGACACTCAATGTTAAGGGTGAGCAGCCGATTCTTGGTTCTAAAAGTTGGAGTTTGGGAGTCGATACACGCCTGCGCGTAGACACGCAGGCTGATTTTTTGCGCACACAAAATCGCTATGATTTTCGTTTCGATAAAGCTGCATTGCAGTGGGTTGGCGATTCAGCCTCGGTCAGTTTCGGATGGCAGAAGTTTACGTGGGGAGATACTGCTTTCCTCGATGGTGTCGATGTTCTCAATGCTCGAGATCTGAGTGAGCCACTCTATACCGATGATGAGCTTCTAAAGCTTGCTGTGCCTGCGCTGAGCTTGCAGTATCTTGCCTCGAGCACTGTCTTTCAGTTGGTGCTCATCCCTCTGCCGGAACGGTCTCCCGTTCCAGAGAGTGCTGCTGGTCTTGTGATAAAAGCGCCTGATGAGCTGGCTTATGGTGAGCAGCTTGAATTCGGGTTGAAAGCAGGAGGACTGCTTAAGAGTGGATGGGATATCAATGGCTATCTCGCCTCACATCTTGAGAGAATTCCACAGTTGAGGCTTGTTTTTCTGCCACAGGGAACTCAGGCTCGTCTTTACGAGCCACGTGTTTTTACTCTTGGTCTGACAGCAACCCAATCGCTTGGGGATTTTGTTTTTCGCTGTGAAGTCGCGGCTCACATCAATCGAGCACTCCCCGAAGTAGGTCTACAGAACGAGTCTTCCTCCGATCAATTTGTCTTGAATCTCACCACTGACCTGACACTTCTCGATGACTTTCTGATATCTGGGCAGGTCTGGGCTGAGCAGTGGTCAGCTCCATCGAGCCAACAATTCACCAATGCGGATATGCTTCTGGGAACGCGTCTACAAAAGCCTTTTTTCTCAGGTCGCCTTGAGGCTTCGGCGGGGGCGTTTGGTTCTTTTTCTTCGAATGAAAGTTTGATTACTTCAGGCCTGAATTTCAGGGTGTTCGACTCCCTTCAATTTTCTTTTGATGCGTATTTCGCACAGACGTCAAAGGGCCATGCTTTGGAGCGTCGGCAGTTTAAGGATCTGCTACGATCCTCCTTGAAATATCAATTCTGAATTCGCTTTAAAAATGAATCCGATGGGGATGATGGGACGTGTTGCGCCTGATTCTTTCAGCCACTGTTGCACTGCTATCGACTCTGACTCTCCCTGTAGCGTCCGGTTATGTCTTTTTGAGTGCGCACAAGCCACGTTTGGAGGCTCAAGACGGACGCAATTTCTACTTTTACCTGACCCCTGAGACACCTCGCTTTATTGATAAAGATGATTTTGAGGATGGTGCCTATGCAGACCGTACCGATGCTCAGACCTTTGCATTGTTGGTTGAGCGGGCCATGTCTGTGTGGAATGAAATTCCTGGTTTGGGGATTCAGCTGAAGCTCGCCGAAGAGGTCTCAGGTAAGATCGATGAGACAGACAACCGGTTCTCGATCGGAATCGGAAAAATCAACTCTGTGGCAAGTGGACTCGCGTATCCCCTGAGCGACGATTCGGATTTGAGCCGAATCCGAGACTGCGACATACAGGTTGGTGAGGACATTACATCGATTCCTGTGTTCATTTTTGTGATGATTCACGAACTAGGGCATTGCCTTGGGCTCGGACACAATCACTCTGATCCCTCAGCCATCATGGGATATTGGCAACCGCGTGGAGTCGTTCAGCTGGGACTGGACGATATGGCTGGAGTCTTAAGTCTGTACCCGCCCCGAGCTGGCGAGCGAACGAACAATTTCGCTCCCTGCGGTAGCCTGACATGGGTGCGTTCAGAAAATGGTTTGAAAAGAGCTGCGCAAGGAACAACCCATGACGAGCTGCAGAGCAGAGCGTCATGGGTTGTTCTGTTGGTGGTGGGGCTTGTGCCCGCGTTGTTTTGGACTTTGATGGTCTTCAGACCATGGTCATTCCGCCGTCGACGGCAAGAGTTTGTCCGGTGACGTAGTTCGAGGCGTCGCTCGCGAGGAAGATGACCATGCGGGCAATTTCGATTGGGTCGCCCAAGCGCTCCATGGGAATTTGCTTCAGCACATTTTCGATGAGCTTCTCGCCGTGAGCTGAGGTCATGTCGGTTGTGATGTAACCAGGGCAAACAGCATTCACCTGAATATTTCTGCTCGCAAGTTCCTTGGCGAGGCTTTTGGTTAGCCCCAGAATTCCGGCTTTACTGGCAGCGTAGGCAGCCTGGCCGACGTTGCCTGTCAGGCCAATGACCGAAGAAATATTGATTATTTTGCCAGCACGTTTGCGCATCATTCCCATGGTCACGGCACGAGCGCACACGAACGAGCCCTTGAGGTTTGTATTAATGTTTGCATCCCACTCTTCATCTTTCATTTTGATGAAAAGGTTGTCGCGCGACACACCTGCGTTGTTTACCAGAACATCAAAACCACCGAATTCTTTTTCCAGGCCCTTGATGGCCTCGGTCGTTTGGGTGCTGTTAGAAACGTCGAATTGCACAGCACGAGCTTGTCCACCAATCGCTTCAATCGCAGCGACAGTTTCCTGAGCTGCCGCTGCGTTTCCTGCGTAGTTCACCACGACTCGTGCGCCGCAAGCGCCTAAGGCAATTGCGATGGAGCGCCCGATTCCACGCGAACCCCCTGTTACCAATGCAACTTTTCCAGCCAAGAGCTGTGCGTTGTAGGTTTTGCGGATATGTTCGGCGACTTGAGAGGATGACAGAATGTCCTGTGTGCTGCTCATGGAACCTCCTCGGGTAAGCTTTTGCGCAAGAGACGCATGTACATTTCGTGCCCTCATAAGCGATTTTTGTGAAAATCTCCAATCGGGGTAGTTTCTTGCTCGGCTTGAGCTGTGGGATTGGTTGCGCTATAGATCTGTGTTCCTGAAACCATTTGCTCTCATGGCGAAATTGGTAGACGCAACGGACTTAAAATCCGTTGGCCGCAAGGCCGTGCCGGTTCGATTCCGGCTGAGAGCACCACCTGACACCAGTCAAAAGGGGCGGTCATGAGTGATTTTGGTGCTGCTGCGCGCATGGATTGGACCCTGCAAGGTAAGCCCTATGAGTCACTCTCGGTGCGCTGGGGCTTGCCACTCCTACCGCACATTCACTCGGCCTTTGCCCACTCGGACAACTTGCCCGCCTTTGAGGTTTCACTCGATACGCTCCTTCTCCAGGATTCGGGTTCGGTCGATCGTGTTTGGATTCGGAACTTCGCACAGAAAACAGACGTCTGTCTTCTGTCGCGGCTCATGAATTTGGGTGGCGAAAAAGATTTTTCGGACAACGAATTGAGGAAGTTATCGGAGTGTGTGGATGAAATATCTCCGCGCTGGCTGGCCTTTGCTGTTGGCTTTAATACCCACCGTGGTCACGGATTGCAGACACCTCTTCCGATACCCAAAACCAAAGACATGCTGAATCACATTATCGAGAGAGTGAATCGTCTCAAACGCCACTGCCGCCGTGAAATCTCCCTTGTGAATATTGCCTCAATGTTCCGCTACTCTTTCGATACTTTGGCTGAGGTTGAGTTCTGGAACAGGCTTCTCGATGCAACCGGCTGTAAAATGATTCTTGATATTCCCGCATTTTACGTGAGCCTGTATCACGCCGAGCAAGAGTTTGAGCAGGAACTCCGAAAATTGCCACTTGATGCCATTACCAGTGTCCGGATTGGTGCACTTGCACTTTCGACACAAGGTGTTGTGGATGCAGAATGTGGTCGTTTGTCGATGACTCATTGGGGTTTGCTCGAGGACGTTCTCCACGCTCTTCCAGCCAACCAGCACCGCGCTGTGTTTCTGAAATGGTTCGAGCCTCTTATTCCGGCGCAAGACCTCGCAGCTGAGGTGATCAACGGACAGAGTGCATTGAACCGGCTGAGTGAGGTGTGACATGGAGCAATCGATGCAACATCGTTTTTCTTTCGAGAACCTGCTGATGGAGGCATTTCGGCTCCGGGATGAACGTAAGTCACACTGGGCTGATGGCTTGCTTCATCTCGTGCCGCACGAACAGGTTGCTCACGTCGGGCTTCATCACCAGCATGCGCAATATCACCAGGTGCTGTTCTGGATTGAAAATCTCTTTCCGCAGGCTGGTCAGTGGTTGGGTGCGCGCGAATTAGCCCGTCTCATTCTCGATTTTCTCGAAAACCATCCGGTTTATTTTGAGAGTCCAGTAGTCCACGCTGAGAAGCTCATTGATTTGTTGTCCTCCAAACGCGCTCATCTCCACGTCGCCCAACTCGAGGCACTGATGAGGTGTGGTCTTGCCTGTTGGAATGTGCGGACCGCTGCCTGGCGTGCTGACTTGGGTGAGATTCCGCGTGATCGTAATTTTTCATTTATGACTCTCATTGAACATAAGCAGGCCGCGTTCGTTGAATCACCTGGGCCCTGGTCTATTTTTGATCTCTGGGAAAGTGCACAAAGTGGCAAAATGCGAGAGATCGGGGGTGAACCCGATGTTTTTCTGGTTTTCAGAAAAGACCAACATTCTTTGGATTTCGAGCGTATCAAGCCAGCAGAATTAAAAGAGCGACTCGAAAGTTACCTTGAGTAAAATTCAGGCGAGAGTAGCATGGCCTGACATGAGAGTGTATAGAGGTCGGGTACAGAAGACTCCAAGGATTCCTCTTCACCATCCTCGCCTTCCATTTCGCCGTTGTTCTCCACATTTGCCTTAAGTGCTGCTCGCGCCTGTGTTGTGATTTCGGCAAGCCAGCCTTCGCTTACTTTTTCCGAAGGTAACTTTAGCCAGGTTATCGCAAAAGTTTTCAAATTCTGCTCGCGAAAATCTCTCGTACGTATCAGCTTATTTCCCTGCAGTGCATTGTTTCTGACCTCCCTGGCAACAAGTTGCGGGCACGCATCGGTTGCAAAGTCGGTCAAGGCACTCAGGTATTGATCGGTCAACTTCGGTTTCCAGCAGACCTCGAAATTGCCTTCACCGATCTCAATGAAATCATTGTTGCAAAGCGATTTGAGCTGATCGGGTGTAAACAATGCAGACGGATGGGTGGTAAACCAAGCATCTCTTTCAATATCATTTCCACTCCGGATCTGATCTCCGAAGGTAGACTTCAGGATGGGAATGAGAGCTTGTCCGCTCAGCAAGAACGATGTTTCAGATTTTTCCACTGTTTTATTGGATTTTTCGAAGTTATCGCTGTTGTTTTCCTTCCTCTTTCTGAAGGTCTGGAAAAGAGCTTCCTCGTTTACCTGAGAATGAGGGTGATAAATAGAGAACGCACTCCACTCATTCATGGCGTTGATTTGCTTTTTTTCCTGTTCAAGGTTTTGCTGCACAGAGGCCATGAGGTCTTTTGTGTTGTGTTGAGTAGTGAGTGGTTTTGCGCCTGCTCTGCCGTTCATGCACGCAGAGATACAGATGGCAATCAGACAGGGAATCGAAACGAGCCCAACCACGATCACTTTTCTTTTACTTTGGAAGAAGGACAGCTCTTGAATCTTCATTCTGGTTCTCTCCTTGCCAATTCAAGTGAGAGATCGCGGATGACAGCTGCCAGGCTTTCCGCATTCAGTTGATATGAATTCGTCCCAACACGCCTAAACACCGCTGCAGATGCGCCGGTAAGGCGATACCCCAATAGAAATTGCAGCGCGTGATCGATTGCACACATGCGTGTTATCTGGCTGTCCGCCGAAAGTTGAACGGCCGCCGCTGTCAATTCTCGACGTTGATTTTGAGAATTTCCCTGAAGAGCTTTGTCGAGCGAAAGATGGCAACTCGAACAGAAATATGAGCCCTCTTTCGC
>JBILKM010000015.1:0-54147 GCA_044376695.1 Silvanigrellaceae bacterium | reverse complement strand
TCCCGCTTATGGAATTGTCGTTGAAAAGCTTCACCACCGCATGACCCTGTTCCGTCTCACAGACGCAGGCTCCTACGAAAAAGTGAAAAGTTACCGCGCAATCACAGGACGTGACCCGGGTGACAAGTTGTCTCGAGGCGACCTGAGAACTCCCGAGGGAATTTATTTCGTCACGGGCCGCCTCTCGGATGAAGAGCTTCCACCGAAATATGGCCGCATGGCATTTACGCTGGATTACCCAAACATCTACGACAAGCGCCAACGCAAATCTGGGTATGGTATTTGGATTCACGCGACCGACGACGGAAGCCGACTCCAAAAACCATTCGACACAGAAGGCTGTGTCGTCATTAGCAACGAAGACATCTCTGACCTACAGCAATACATCGCTGCATTTGAGGTTCCAGTGGTCATCACCAAAGAGATGACCTCGGTCGATGAAACAGAGCTTGTTCCGACCCGGAAGAAGGCGTTGGAAATGGTGGAAGCCTGGCGCAAAGCATGGGAGTCCTCAAGCTTCGAATCCTACATGAGCTACTACTCAAAGAACTTCAGGTCGCTCGGCAAGAACAAAGACCAATGGCAATCCTTCAAGGCACGCCTGAGTGACGAGCGCGGAACAGACATCCACGTCAAGATCAGCGAACCCAAGATCGTGGCATTCGAAGATCAACTCCTAGTTGTTTTCTTGCAAGACTACAGCTCGAAACAGCACGCTGACTTTGGCAGGAAGTTTCTCTATCTCCAATGGGAAGGAGACAGATACAGAATTATCGCAGAGAAATGGTACCGCACGCCAAGAAGCGAAACAGCTTTGAGAGCACTCAAAGCACCTGCGAAGCAACTGTGAGACGTAGCGCCGATCAAGGATGGGAGGTGCGCTGAAGATGCCAACCACATCTCCAAAAAATTCGCGTGACAAGCGCCTTCATTTGGTTTTTTTCACCGACGCATCAAAAACCAAATCAACCTCGATCAGCCTGCGCAATCTCGCACTGCTTGGTGGTGGTCTCGCTCTGTTCTTCTCAGCAGCGGGAGTGTCCCTGTATCTTTACAACAGCAATCGCAATCTGCTGAGCCAGAAGAATGAATACATTCGTGAACTCAAGTCTGCGATTGCAGCTCTTGCGGTTACCAATGAAAAAACCAACATCAATCTGGCCAACGAAACCGATCCACAGACCGAGTTGAGCCGCAGGGTGGCGAGGGAAATTGAAATTCCTTCGGAAACTGACTCAAAAACCGCAGTTGCCGGCGGCGCCAACACTCTGGAAAGTCTTCAATCGAGCCTCTCTAGCCTGAGCACTGTCAGCGCCAGCCTCGCTCGCAATGACAAACCTGCGCAGCCGCCTGTCAATTTTGCAGAGAAAAAATCCAGCGCAAATGCCGTGGCTGCTACATCAGCGTCATCCTCAGATAAGGCGATGCAGGCGAGGGCTCCCTCGAACATTCCAGTTCCCGAGCAAACTCCCAAGACCCCTCTGGTCGGAGTTCAAGTTGAACAACGTCACACGACCGAGTTCAATGGACAGACCACGCTGCACTTCCAGCTCGTCAACACATCTCGAAACCGCAGCCAGTCGTGGACAGGGCGGGTGTGCGGAGTGGTTGAGCTGAACTCGGCTGTACAACAACAAAAAGCGAGTGCAGCGGGCATGATTGCCATTCCAAGCGGTCAACCCGTCCAGAATGCAGAGAATCCCAGCAATTCCTGCGCCGACGGCGAGCTTGTCCGATTTTCCCGCCTGAGGCCGACAGAACTCGTCGTTCCTGCGCGTCAGGAGTCGATCAAACGCGTGACGATCTTCTTTGTGGAGTCCGGAAGCAATCGAGTGCTAACCCAACAGATTGAATTATAAAGAAAAATTCAATCACTCAAACAATTTCCACTCACCCCTCATTTTAATTTTGTTTCATGCCGATCCCTTCTTTCAGAAGAGGTAGGAGGTCTGCTCATGAAACAGAGAAACCTGATCATGGCATATGTGGCTGGCACTTCAGCTGTGTCCACCTTGATGGGTGGATTCGTAGCTTGTGGCGCGCAGTCCTACCGGATTTCGGTACACGGTGAAGCCAGCGAGAAGGTTGACCGCCCCAACACCGGAGCCAGTGGAGCAAACCTCGCATCAGGCAGCCTACCGGGTGTTCACAGCTCTAATGGTTGGAAGAGAAGTCTCCCGGTGAGGTTCCTCACAAGCGAAGAAATTGATCCAGGTGTTGTTAAACAGCTTCAAACAGCCATGAAGAGCTGGGAGCTTGCCGTGGGCAAGCCATTGTTCGCATACGAAGGTGGTGAAAAACGTACTGGTGCGGACTTCAGACAGCTTTACGAACCACTCAACGACTTGATTAACGGTAACTACTTCGATAACAATTGGTTCAAAGCAACAGGAAAACCAAACAGCGTTCTGGCCACCACGATCTGGGAAAACAGCCCGCGAGATTCAAGCGCGATTGTAAAAGCAGATATTCGCTACAATTCTGAATTTTATATTTTTGGAAATTCGCTTGAGCAGTTCAGCGAAGGAAAAAGAACCATAGTGGATATGGAGAGCCTCGCACTCCACGAGCTTGGACATCTGCTCGGGCTGACACACGTAAATGAAACAGAAGACCGCTTCAGTGTAATGAATCCATCTTTGTTCATCGGCGAAGGAATGATTACACGCCGTTTAAGCAAAGGTGACATTGTTCGCATCCGATCGGTCTACGGAGTTGGTGATCCAACCTTGGCTCAGTCTCTAGAGACAGCCGACGAAGCAGATGATGGCGGCGACAGTAAACTTTGAACCGAACCTGCTCACGCAGTTTTTCTTATGACCCAAGCATGATGGATGAGCTCATTCCTGAAATCAGGAGGCAAGGATTTTTTCGAAAAATCAGTGATCGAGTACCTGTCACGTAGACTGTCGTCGAGTTTGAACGAACGCAAGTTGTTGGAAAAGAATAAGATTCCTGATTCAGTCATCCGTTCGAGGCAGCTTTCAATCATCCAGAGATGATCCTTCTGTACATCGAACACATCTCTCATTTTCTTCGAGTTGGAGAAAGAAGGGGGATCAAGGAAGACAAGATCAAACTTCGCACCACTGTGTGGCTGCCTCAGCCACTCGCAAACATCAGCACGAATGAACTTGTGCTCGGGCCGCAAGAAGCCATTGAGTCGAAAGTTGTCCTCTGCCCAATCAAGGTAGGTTGAACTCATGTCTACCGAAGTGACACTTGCAGCGCCGCCGCCTGCAGCATGAACACTGACACTTCCTGTATAGCAGAACAGATTCAAGACTCTTCTTCCTGCAGAATTGTCATGAACCCAGCGGCGTGACAAACGATGATCCAAAAACAGACCGGTATCCAGATAATCAGAAAGGTTAACGATGAATTTGAAATTTCCTTCGCTCACATGATGGAGCACGGTCTTGTTGCCCACCTTCTCGTATTGCGAAAGTCCCTTCTTCCTAGATCGCTCTTTGATGAAAATATCCTCATCACCCACGGAAAAAAAAGACTTAAGAGCGCCCATCACCTCTAAGAAATGCAGCTCATCCCGGGCAGAATATCTCTCACTGAAGTATCTGCAGACAAGAATCTTGCCATTATAGAAATCCACTGAGACGGCGTATTCAGGAATATCTCGGTCGTAGACACGAAATGCGTCGCAGGGAAACTTCTGCGCCCAGGGTCGCAGATGCTTAAAGTTTTTGGCGAGTCGATTTGCGAATGCAGTCATAGAAATTAAACGGTCTTCCGGGAGGATTAGAAACGGTTGCCAGTTGAGTATTCCTCAAACAAAGACCAGCAACGATTGTCTCTGCTATAGAACGCGAGCATGACTCGCTCCTTCTCCCAGACCTTATAGACTGCAGAGGAAAATGTGTAGTAGCGCAGATAGAGACCGGAGCTTTTGCCCGAAACCATGCTATCGGGTGTGGGCATGAAATCGTCAAGATAATAACACTCGCCAGGCTCCATGCGCATAAATGGCAGTGTCACAGGGTAACCCAATTCCTTGCGACGCTCAGGCATGCTTGCACAACCGGTAGCCAACAGCAGCAGCATGGCAAAGACCGTTGGTCTTGACGCTGTGCTTGTTCTGCGACCCAGCCGATACAGGTGGGCGACAAACCTTGTTAAGTTGTTTAAGATGACTGCCATAATGTCCAGTGTCACGGCATACTCCCTTCGGCGCTCTCCCGTGCTTTTCGGAGCATCCGTGCACTCCATGAGACTGGCCGGGGAATCTTTTTCAAAGCAGGACAGGACAATGACATCTGATAGGAAATTTGTTCCGAAAAGACGCGGCGCCTTGCAAAGCTCAAGCCTTCGTTGGAAGGCGATGTTAGGAATGTCGGTGCTCCTTCTCGGGTGCAAAAGCACATCAGCCCCATCCGCCGTCAGCCGCACACCCGAGCAACGAGAGGAGCTCAAGGCTATTCTCAACGCCAAGCGCCTGGTCGACTGCAAGATCGTCAACCAAGAGTGGTTTGTTCCCGGCGACGTCCAGCAAGCCGAAATTGTACGCAACAAGTCATCGCTTGCACTGATCTATCAAGCTCTTCTGAGGTCAGGTCCACGCACAATTTACCAGCCCCTCACTCCAGGGCTCGCTTTCGATGGCGATGGTATTAGTGTTGGCCAGAAAAGCGCTCCGAACGTCACCGACTTCAAAACGGTCGATGACTCAGCGGGCAACATGTGGACAATCAGCCGCTTCAAGGCTGCGGATACAGAAATATACAAAGGACTGGTCGAGGTTATAGTCAAAAACAAAAACGTCCGCACAGTTCTCCCGACCGCTGCAAACATGTCGGTACAGCAAATCTGGATCACTCAGCCCGCCGGCAATGGGGCCGCAAATATTGTTGTGCGCACTACTCCGATCGAAGAATCCGAGAACAACGCTGGAGTCGACGAAAGCACATTTCAATGGTTTCAGTTAGGAAGTACCGAAAACTCGGCGCGCCTGATGGGCACAGTCAAGCCAGCAAACACAATCATTCAGCCAAGTGCTTTTGTGGCACTCGAAAAAACAGCCGAGCCAGTTGCAATTGCAATTACCCAGTCACGCGGCGCCGAGGACTCCATCGATAGCCCGAGCTTAAGCTCTGGAGCACGCGTCTCACTTCACCGCCTCTTTTCGCCGCAGCGTCAGGAGCGGGCTATCTTCGAGGGAAAGGGTCTCATCTCCAGCCTGCATGTATCGCCACCCAACAGCACAGGGATCCACCTCGCATGGCTCTTCTCGACCCAGCAGCGTTCCGGACGATACCTACAGACAACCACGCTGAGTGTGCGAGTCATTCCAGAGCGTTTTTTTTCAAAAGCTCGGGATCTTGAACGCGAACCGCTCCTCGTGACCGAGTTAGATTACGAAGCCAATGAACCAGAGTTTCTTTTCACCGCCAATCAATCACAGGCAATTCCCGTTCTCGGCTGGTGGGCAAAACTAGAAAAAGACGTTGCACTGCTCATGCAGCCGGTCGTTCCCCAATTCCGGACCAGCCTAAGTACATCGCTCAAAAGTCCTGATGGTCGTAGCTTAGGATTATCGTTTTCGCCTTCCTTGGGCATACTCCCACCAAAGAATTTCAACCGCGTCATGACCATCAAAGCTGCACCTACAGCCACAGAAAAAAATATCGCTGTTTTCTCCAATAGAAGTGATTCTGCCGAACTCCAGACAGAATCTTTCCTTTATCCCTGCACATTCTGAGGGCGATTTGTTTCAAGTTCAGAAAACAACACCCACCAGGCGATACCTGAGAGCAGATTTCGACCCCGAGAACGGCTCTCACGTGAGCCATGCCCTCGCTCGCCTTCGCTCAGAGCCTCCGTTTGATTTCGCAAGTGCCAAGATTTGGTACGAGACTTTCTCTGAGCTCTCCGACGCAACCAACGAGATTCAAACTCGGCTCGACCTCGAGATGTCGCTCAACACGGGTAGCAAAGAAATAACAGATCGCATTAGCCGTTTTGAAAACGATGTTCTTATACAGCTGATGAATGCAAGGGCGCAGCTCATGGACATCTATCTTCAGTCGCCTTGGCGTGCCTCCATGCACGCTGATGATCGCGATAAAATTGCACGTGAACTGCAACAAAGGCGGAAATATACCTCTCCGAAATTGGCTCAGCTACAGATCGAAGAGAATTCGCTCATCCGTGACTTTAAGTCTTTCTCAGCTCAGGCGACATGCTCCTTCTTTGGCCGCAACACATCACTCGGAGTTGTCATTGGCAAACTCAATGATCCTCGCCCTGAGATCCGCAAAGAAGCTTTTCTTGCGCACTGGAGCAAGATTCGATCATCGCGCGAATGGCTTGAAAATCTATTCACAAGACTTCTCAAAAACAGAATAGAACAAGCCGGCGTTGCTGGCGCTAACTCCTACACCAATCTTTGCTTTTCTGATCTAGGTCGCTTTGATTACTCAGCACAAGACTGCAAGACATTTCGTGACAGCATCCACCAGACTATCGTACCGCTCGTGTCTGAGCTTCAGTCCATGCAACTTCAAAGCCTCGGGAGTAGTACTCTCCGCCCTTGGGATGCCAACGTCTGGCCAAAATTTCTGCCCTCGGAGAATCCCTGCCAAGGTGACCTCGACGCCATGCTTGATGCGGGAGGTCGAATCATCGCTAAAATTCATCCGGGATTTGGTCGTTTTTTTGAGACTCTTCTCGAAAAACGTTACATCGACATTCACCCGCGCAACATGAAGGCACCCGGAGCCTTCTGTGTGGTTCTCCCTGAATCTCGGACACCCTTCGTTTTCGGTAATTTCGCGGGGCACTTTCGTGATGCCTTCACATTGCTGCATGAATTCGGACACGCACTTCATGGCTCCGCAACGCTTCAAATCGACAATCCCCTGCTGCGCCATCCTGGTCTCGAGTACTGCGAGGTGGCATCGATGGGACTCGAATTCCTCGCACAGCCATTCCTCAACGAATTCTGGCCGCGCGCAGGTGACGCGGACAAAGCCTGGGCACTTCACTGTTTCAACGCATTACAATTCTGGCCCTTCATGGCTCTCTTGGACGAATGGCAGCACACTGTCTACGATGAAAAACTTCTCGATGCTGCGGATCGCAGTGCTTTGTGGCGGCAGCTTTCCCGAAAATACAGACCCAACATCGACTGGTCAGAGATGGAAGATTTTGAAGAACTCGGGTGGCTCAGTCGGCCTCATCCTGTGACATCCCCGTTCTATTATATCGATTATGGCATTGCACAAATGGGAGGGGTGCAGCTCTGGCTCAATAGCCGGAAGAATTATCCCCACGCGGTGGAGAGCTACATCAGAGGACTGAGTCTCGGCTCGCAGAGAACGCTGCCAGAACTCTTTTCAGCAACTTCTTTGAATTTCGATTTCTCAAAGTCTTGGGTTGAACAATTGGGGCGTGTGCTTTTCGAAGAAATCGGGGCTGTTCAGATCTAAAAATAAAAAAAGGGGGAGCCGCAAAGCTCCCCCTCATTACTTCAACGCGCAATATTACTTGCGGATGTTGAGTGCGCCGATGAGTTTGGTGTAACGGCCTTCGTCGCAGCGACGGAGGTAGTCCAACAGACAACGGCGTTGGCTAACGAGCTTCAGAAGACCGCGACGGCCAGCGAAGTCTTTTTTGTGGACTTTGAAGTGCTCTGTGAGGGTGTTGATGCGCTCGGTCAGGAGGGCAACCTGAACTTCAGTTGAACCTGTGTCTTTGCCGTGCAGCTGAAACTTTGAAATGATCACTTCGCGTTGCTGAGTGGTCTGTTGCATGTTAATTCTCCTTGCATGCTTCTCGCGGATTTATCCGCATTTTTTTCTGGTCAAAACCAGACTGGGGACGGCCGACCAAAGCCAGATCCACCATACCAGTCATGACCTCTCCGACGAGCTGGGCTAGCATCCCATCCATAGAAAGGCAAGCCACATGGAGTCTTTGCTGCCACCCGGATTCGGCCTCGGGGGACACATCGAAACCACGCTGCAGGGCCCCCCAACGGGGCATCCATTTACTTCACCGACTGAAGGATTTGTACCCGGCTCTGACAATGAGCTCATGTTACGGGCACTTATTCATTCAATGAGAGGTGTTGGCATAACTCTCCCTAACCCAGCGGTCGGCTGCCTTATTCTCAAGAATAACCAAATTGTAGGTCTCGGCTCGACAGAGGCCTATGGGGGTCGACACGCAGAGCGAGTTGCTTTCGCTCATTTGCAGGAAAATGGCTATTCCTCTGAAAATTCAAAGGTTTATGTCACGCTTGAGCCCTGTTCCCACCAGGGCCGACAGCCACCCTGCTGCGAACTCTTCCAAGGTGCCGGTGTCGCCGAGGTTATCGTGGCTCTGGGTGACCCGAACCCACTCGTCAACGGCCGTGGGATAAGCTTTGTGGCTGCGTCCGGAGCTCAGGTTTCTCTCTCCTCGGCTCAGGTTGCTGCAGCAACCGCAGCCTGGCATCTGCCTTTTTTAGTTCAACAAACCCAGAACCGACCCCTTCTCGTTGGCAAATGGGCCCAAACGCTGGACGGAGTTGTGGCAGACACTCACCACAATTCGAAATGGATTACCGGCCCAAGAGCACGCGCGCATGGGCATTGGCTGCGCTTGAAATATGACATTACGGCAATTGGCCTCGGAACGCTCCTTGCAGATGCCCCAGCGCTCACAGCAAGAGACTGTTGGCGTCCGAATGCACGCCAACCTGATGTCTGTATTATTGATCCGCAGGGACACAGCGTCGCCGACGACAAACGTTTTCAGGATAACCTGGCAAACCTTATTGCAGCTTCGGATACCCGCAAGGTCGCCCTCGTGTGTCCCCGCGACCACATCAAAAAAATCGCAAAGAAACTTCCATCCTGCATCACCCCGATTGGCTTTTCAGCTCCTAAACAGGCAGAGCACTTGGGTGTTGCGCTCAAGCAACTCTGGCAAGAGGATGAAATGCTCGCTTGGTTTGGGCGGATGCCACAGAGTGTCTACATCGAAGGCGGGCCAAGACTTCTTTCGCTCATGATTGAAGCAGAAGCACTCGACGCGCTCCACGTTTTTATCGCTCCTGCACTGCTCGGCGGAACTGCCCACCGCGTAGGCAACGGAACACACAAGTCTCCACAACTTTCAATGGCAGCTCATTTTGACATCCTCTCCACGACTGTCCTTGGCGGTGATATGCTCCTCGAGCTAGTGTCGAAGCGAATCAACAAATCATTTTTCGCCCGAGGTTGAGCGCAATGTCGGAGCTGTCCCAAACATCTGGAACAAATGATTCAGTTGAGGCTGCAGCACCGCGCTTCAGAACTGACAAGCTCACTCCGCTGCTGCTCCGATTCATCAACCGTCTTAAGCAAACTGGAAAGTCGGTTCACACAATATCAGCGTACCGCAACGACTTATCGATCTTCTGCCAATTTCTCGTAGCCGAAAAAATCGATCCACGAGATTTCCAATCGCATTTTCAAGAGCGTTGGATTGCCTATCTCAGTGCGCATGGAAGAAAATCCCAAGCAAGTGTGCGCCGGGCATTGATGAGTGTGCGAACTTTTTTACACTTCCTGGTTAAAGAAAAGATCATCGAACGTTCGCCAATGCTCGAAAGCAAGTCTCCGAGACAACCTGCACATGAGTTGCTGACTGTTCGCCCCGAACACTACTTCCGCCTGATCCATACGCTGGGTTCGAAGGAACGTGCTGAAGATCCCAAGGCTATTCGCGATCTCGCGCTCATTCAGCTCCTCGGTGAATGTGGTTTGAAGGCGAGCGAAGCCGCTCAGATGAGATGGGCCGATGTCCTGTTCGAAGGTGACATCTCTGACTCGGAAACTAGCATAACTATTCGCATTGCCGGCCAGAATGAGCGCATCGTTAAAGCTCATCACGATGTCGCCACAATTCTTTGGAAACTCAAAGAGGTTCGGCAACAACTCAACCTGCCTTGTACGCTGCAGGACAAGCTCTTCTTCGGCTTTCTGAACGTTAGCAGGCGACTCAAATCCGATGGTCTACACCGGCATGGTGTAAAGTTCGTTGTTTATGAAGCGTGCGAAGAGATTCTCGGAATACCTTACAACTCCGAGAGTCTGCGAAACCACGCGATTCTTCGTTGGCTTGAGTTGGGTGTCAGTGCACAACAGGTTGCGCAGCTTGCTGGATATTCATCCCTCAATTCGCTGGAACGGTTCAAAATCAAGGCGCGTGGCCAACGGAAACCGAAACGCCAAACCAAGAAACAAAACACAGAGTCGAATCATAAACCGAGGAGCAAAGCGAACAATTCTGTCGCAGCCTCTCCCCGACCCGAGGGAGGAAGCTCTAACCCATGATTCCGAACACTATCGGTGCATGTGAAATTATCGAAATGGTGGGCTCAGGGGGACTCGGAGAAGTTTACCGTGCCATCGACAAAAAAACAGGCCAGACAGTTGCCCTAAAAAGGCTGCACGACAAGTACCAAAACAATCCAAAGCTGCTTGGATTGTTCCATAAAGAGATACTGATGCATGCACAGGTTTCGCACAAACACTGTGTGAAATTTATAGCAGCAGATTTAACCCCACCGCACGCCCACATCGTGACCGAATTCATCGAGGGCATTAATTGTCACTATCTGCTGAAGAAGATCGGACCAATTCCGCCACTCATCGCCTGTTCCATAGCTCTCGATCTTCTGCAGGGTCTTGATCACATCCATTGCCTAGACATGATCCACTCGGATCTCACACCAGCCAACATCATTCTCGAAGTTACCGGTCGCACGGTTCTTGCGGATTTCGGACTGAGCTGCAAACAGGACATCGAGAACTACGAAGGCATGACGGTTGGAACACCTGGCTATCAGGCCCCAGAACGTCTCACACACGACCCCATGACTCGTGCCGCAGACATCTACAACGCTGGTATAATTCTGCACGAGATGCTTATCGGTGATCGTCTTTTTGCCAATGCAGCACCGAAAGAAGTACTTGCTGCAATGAAAAATCTCCCTCAACGTCTCCCGAGCACAGGTGATGCACAGGTCGACGAATATCTCAAACGGATGCTTAAAACGGCGTTGCACATGAATCCACAGAAGCGGTTCCCATCGGCTCGCGACTTCATGTTTGCGCTTTACCAAATCCTCAAAGCATACGACATTCGCTATACGCGTCGGGCCATTCTGCAGTGGATGATAGACGTCAAGCTGACGACACTTCCACCAGCGGAACCCAAGCAAACCATCTACATCCGATGAACGCTGGAACGACCTCCTTGAGAATTGTATCACTCGTTCCAAGCCTAACCGAAACTTTGTGCCACTTTGGCCTCAAAAATGCTCTTGTCGGCTGCACGAGCTTTTGCGTTGACCCAGCGTCTCTTCGCAAATCCGTACCCTCCGTGGGAGGCACAAAGGATGCAGACATTGCAAAAATCCTTGCGCTCAAACCAAGCCATATTGTGACAAACCGAGAGGAAAACACTGAAGCATTGCTTGACACGCTTCGACAACTCTCCACGGTTCACAACTTTTCAGTCATCGAAACCTTTCTCGAGTCCCCCGAAGACAACTTCACACTGGTCAGGAACCTTGGCCAAATATTTTCTTTTCAAGCCCCGGCAGAATTGTGGTGCGTGAAACAGAACCAACGCCTCAGCGCACTACGTGAAAAGATGCGCGGCAAACGTACCTTCAGTTTCGCATGTTTCATCTGGATGAATCCATGGATGACTGCGGGCAATCAGACCTACATTTCCCGATGTCTCGAATTGATTGGCGGAAGAAACACCATTGTCACAGGATCACAACTTCAGGAACGCTATCCTGAAGTACAAGCAACGGATGAGCGTATTCAAAACTCCGAATATCTTCTGTTTACCTCTGAGCCCTTTCCCTTCAAAAACAGACACATTGAAACTTTCCAGCACGAAGCTGCTCAAAAATTCAAATGTCTGAAGGTGGATGGACAGGCACTGAGTTGGTATGGCAGTAAATTTGCATTCACTCTTTCAGAATTGGAGTCGATGCGTGCTCAAATCGAAAAAATTTAAACTCAAATCAGGTCTCGCCATCGCCCTGGCAACGTTTATATTTCCTGCAGGACAACACTGCTGGGCACAGAGTACATCGCCAGTCGTGAGTTCTGTAACTCCATCGCTCGACCTGAAGCAGTCGAACACGAGCCCTACATACACTGTCGTGGCCTGTAACGACGGTGATACCTGCCGTCTGAAGAGTGCCGACAACACCCAAATCAAGGTTCGGCTTGCCGGGATCGATGCTCCTGAAATGTCGAAAAAACGGGGTAAGAAGAAAGGCGAAGGACAGCCTGGAGGAGAAGATGCAAAAGCATTCCTCAACAACCTTGTCGTGGGCAAAACCGTGCTTCTTCGCTCTTATGGCGTAGACATGTATGGTCGAAATCTGGCTGAAATCATCATAAACAACGAATCGGCAAACCTAAAGATGGTCTCTGAAGGATGGGCTGAGGTCTATCGTGGAAAAAAGTCAGGTGGCTTGAATATTGCACTTTTCGAAACGGCTGAGCAGGATGCTCGCAAGGCGAAAAAAGGCATCTGGGCTCTTCCAGGCTACGAAAGTCCCAAAGACTGGCGCAAAAAACACAACAACTAAAGAACCTCATTTTGAGGAGTTGTTTTTTTCTCTTGGTCTCGCTGATTTCGGGCAAAAAATTCTACAACTGCCGCAGCAACACTCCGCGGTAGCTCACCCCTCTGGATGAGCTCGTCTGCGCTCGCACGCGCTATTCCCTCTACGCTTCCGAACTCCTGGAGAAGCTTTTTACGCCTCTTTGGCCCAAGCCCAGGAACTTCGTTCAAAATGCTGCGCAAGCTTTTTTTGTCGCGCGTTTTGCGATGAAAACTGATGGCAAATCGATGCGCCTCGTTGCGAATTTGTGTCACGATCTGAAACTCAGGTGAAGCCGTGGTCAGAAAGCGCGTCTCTGGCTCCTCATCGGGCAGTAATTCACCACTTTCAGCGCGGCGCGGGATGACGATCCTTTCGGAGCTTGCGGTCACTTTTTGTGAACGGAAATTTCGCTCTGTACGCGACTTTGCGATTCCGTAGAGCGGCACAGAGTCGAGGCCAAGGCTCTTTAAGAGCCAACCCACTTCCCGTACCTGAGGTTCTCCGCCATCAATGAGCAACACATCAGGAACTTCAAACCGTCTATCGCTCTTAAATCTTCGACGAATAACCTCACGCAGACTCGCAAAGTCGTCCTGTCCGACAACATCTCTGATAATATATTTTCGATAATCCTTTTTCGATGCACGACCTTCTTTGAAAACCACTCCAGAAGCGACAGTTGAGCCTCCTTGAAATGTTGAAATGTCATAGCATTCAATCCAGGCTGGCAACTGCGAAAGTCCGAGAAATTGCTGCAGCGCAGTCATGCGCTTTTGCACAGATTCATCGGAGCTCAAGCTATCCTGCAACTTGCCTCGTGCATTTTCGAGCACCATGGCACACAGACCATCGAATGCATCGATAAACATTTTTTTCTGTGTACCTTTTAGGGTTTTGATTTCCGATGGCTTAGCCCCTCCAAAAATCTGTACCTGCTGTGGTGTGCGATTCTGGCGTCTAGCTCTGTCTTGCTCGAGAGCTTCCAAAAGTGAGTTGAGGCTGTCGAGCCGAGCAGCATTGAGGTGCTGTGCACCTGAGGGAACAAAGACTGATCGGGGAATTTCATGCTGAGCATAGAATTGCCCGACAACCTGATGAATGAATTCAGCTTGCGAGGAGAGCTCGTGGTTTTGCGGATCCTCGCTCTCGAATTGAAGTTCCGAGAGTTTTTCGAGTCCATCACGAATCAAATGTGCATTAGCACCCACGAGTTTGCCATCACGGACAATCGCAAAATAAACGGAGACACTCTGACTGCTCCAAGCGAAATCAACGATATCGGCATCAAAGCCCGGCAATAGAGTCACGCTCTGCTGCTGCGATAGCTTTTCCAGAGCTCGCAACTGATCCCTCAAGAGTGCTGCCTTTTCGAAGTTCATCACCTGCGCGGCCGCGCCCATATCGATCTTGATTTTGGCCACCAGCTCTGCCGTTTTTCCGGACAGCAGGGCAACGACTCGCTCGACCATATCCTTGTACTGGACAGGATCGACTGACAATTTGCAGGGCGCAAGGCATTTTTTGATGTGATAGTAGTTACATGGCCGGGTCACAGTCCTGAAAACATTCGGCGTACACTTCACCAGCGGAAAAAACCTTTGGATGACGCTGAGGGTTGCCTGAAGCTCGGCCGCGTTGGAGTAGGGGCCGAAATATATACCGCCATCGTTGCGGCGCTTACGTGTCTGGAAGACCCGTGGCCAGGATTCCTCAAGTGTCACCTTAAGATAGGGATAAGTTTTGTCATCCCGCAATAGGATGTTGTAGGGCGGCCGGTGGTGCTTGATGAGGTTGTTTTCGAGAAGAAGTGACTCATTCTCATTATCCACGACGATGAACTCAAAATCGTCGATCCGGCCGACCAGCGCTCTTGTTTTGGGTGCATGTCTATCTAAGCCACTGAAATAACTTCTTAATCTATTTTGAAGATTTTTTGCCTTACCGACATACAAAACTTTCCCGTCGGCGGATTTGTGGATATATACCCCGGGAAGAGTTGGAACCTTTGCAACCTTTTCCCGCAGAGCGGCCAATCGTTCGTTTGTTGTCAACGCTCCATACCCCTAAGGAGAGACTCTGGTGAGTTCAAACTCTCAGCTCCATCTGACCAATGACTCATTCCTGTACGCATGCCAATCCGAATTTGCTGCAAGAACCAAAAAAGACGGGTCATTCAACTCGCACATCCGTTTCGAAGCATTTCTTATGGGTGAATACGCACGCCCCAAACAAGCCTCGATGCGTGATTTCTCGGAGCTTGTGCATGCAATTACCTCGCACCACGCTCAGGCAACACCACAGTTTCGTCGCAATGAATCCTTGAACCTGGACACAGTAGCGTACTTTACTTGCGCTATAGCAACATTATTTGCCGACCTCGAGGCCGCATGCAAGCAAATGTTCGGACTCGGTCTTCCGGTCATCCCATCAGAGCCTCCTGAATATTCACCGGAAGCTCCTCTGTCGAATGCGCTCATCCAAAAGCGGAACCAATACCTCGCCCAAACACAATCCGCAGAAGCACCGGCCTCGCCCTATGAAGCATTTCCGCTCAAGGAAATTGCTACCTCAGAGGAAACACTGCAGGAAAGTATTTGGTCTTGTGAAGTGTGGGACACCATCGCCGACGCCATTCATTCCAAGCTCGGACAGTATGCTGACACTGCAATGGGCTTCGCATACTGGAAATATCAGGAAGCACCGAGCAAAACAGAAATCGACTGGCGCGTTCGTCCGCCGGTAGGTGAAGCCTACGCTAAAGCCTTTAAACCCATGCAGCGTTCTGCTCGGGGTGAGCGCGGTGACCGAAGTGGTGGCGATCGCGGCGACAGGCAAAATCGAGATGGTCGAGGCGGGCCTAGAGGTGCAGGTTCAGATCGTCGCCCAGCACACGACAAACCCCGTGGTGAGCGCACAGAACGCCCCGAACGCGGCGAAGCGCGCTCACACGAGAGCAAGCCGCATCACGCAGCGGAAGGCCAACCCGAACAACGCAGCCGTGGTGGCGCATCACGAGAACCGGCTCGACCAGCTTTTGAAGGCGGAGAGCGTCAGCACAAGCGTCGTGATAATTTCAATCAAGAGGGTGACGCTCCACGCAGAGAGCATCGTCGTGAAAGAGGCGAGCGTCCCGTTGGTGCTGGTTCTGCTCCGGCAAGCAGTGAAGCTCAGCTGCAAGATGCATTGCAGGAAGTCCACTCAGCGGCTGCTGTGTTGAAGCAGAATCCAGCTGTGGGCGAAATTGCTCTTAGGCCCAACAACAGTTTTATCCGCAGGCAACAGCATTCACTCGCGGTGGAACTTGGATTCGATACCGAGAGCCGCGGCGAGGGCCGTGATCGGGGTGTGGTTGTGCGCTCACCTTCGCTTCCAGGTTGATTTTCAGTCGGCCTCTGCCCTGAATTCGGTCAACAGAAATTGCCCATTGATACCTGATCCTCTGGTCGTCATAAAACAGAATCATGACGACCAGAATAAATCTCCAACATTATCCTCCAAGAAAACTCACGTTCAGGCGTCTTCCACAGATCCTTTTTGAGGCTACCGCACCTCTCGCTCTTCTCAACCTGACTCTGATGTTTCTGCCTGTCTCGCACCACAGCAATACCGTGCTCGAGCAGGTCTCAAACAGCGCATTCTTCACAGCTCTCCGCGCCAAGTGTCTGAACTTAAATGCACCTGTCCATCTCCTCGAACTCAAGGACAACTTTCTCACAAATGAACGCCTCAGTGATCCCGAGTTGCGACAGACTTTTCAAAGTGCGGGTCTCTCTCATCTGCTCGCACTCTCTGGAAGCCAAACCGGACCAGTTGCCTGGATAACCTGTGTCGTTGTCATCAGCCTCTTAATCGCTTGCCTGTCCTCAGCTCAAAATCTGGCAAAGCACTCGATTGTGCGCAGCATTCGTCTATTTGGTCTGCTTACAGAATTTGCAACGTTGGTGTGCCTCGTTGGACTCTTCCAATCAACTGGAGCCCTCAACAGAATTCTATCCTCAAAAATCTGCTGCTTTATTCTAGAACCAATGAAAGCTGGACTAGGCGAATTTCGAGTTCATTCGCTTTTATTACATCCAAGAATCACTCTCACTCTCCCTTGGATATTAGCATTTCTACTGGGCAAGAATCCGGTTCACGATCTGTCTTTTCTTCTTTCCGCCCTGGGAGCGCACACTGCACAAGTCGTCGCGACCCTCGTTCAAACTACCTGGGCACAAGATGACAAGGATTCAAGGTTCAAGAAAAAGAGGATTGCAAAATGCTGTTTCACTGCTGCTCAGCAGGTCGCACAGTGGGTACTCATCACAGCATTGACAAGTGCACTCATGTGCATTTTCTGTCTCCAACTCTGGCCCATCGACAACATGGCTAAAAAAATTCTCGCAAATCTTCTCGCGGGCCCAGTCGTGCTCTTTCTCATCACTCCTTCGGCCATGACGGTCATCATCAGTGTCATGTTTGAGCTCAATTCCTGCCTTGCGCTTTCAGGTTTTCTCTTCGAGACGGGTCTTGAAGTGCTTCTCCTCATCGCTCAATCATTCGCAGAGAGCGAAACTGTAGCCAGCGCACCCGCGACAGCGTTTTTGCGTCCTGGAAGTGCCGTGGCGTGGCACATGCATCCGTATCTTGGCCTTCACCTCCTCATCCTTTTTCTTGCAGGAATACAATTTCATCTCCAAAGATTCCGGGTGGTTATGCTAAAAAACAGCACCCCAAATTCCCTACCAGGACAACGCTTTTCTGACTCACATTGAGTCATCTTTTTTTGATAAAATTCCGATACGTCCAAGGGAGGTGGGTATGAAGGCGAAGATTCTGAGAGTGAGCATGGTTTTCGCTTTGTTGTTCACTTCAACCGCGCCATGGAGCGCGGATGCAGCTCCGAAGGGCAGCAACAAGAGTCTAGAAAGCAGCAAATCCGTGAAATACAAGAAGAAAACAGAAGTGAACTTCGACGACGCGACAATCGAAGGTTCGGTGAGAACACCTTTCGGTCAAGGCCTGGGCTCTCGCGACCAAAACTTCAAGAACAACTTCATCAAGGTCAGAAAACACTTCCACGATCAAATGTTGATGAGTTCGGGCGGCCTCGCACCCTAATTCACTGTCGCGTCCCTGAATTCACTCCAAGGAGCCCGAGCCCAACTGCTTGTTGAGTTCGGCCTCACTCATAACAGGAACACCAAGTTTTTTTGCCTGCACAAATTTTGATGAACCAGATTCTTCATTGCACACGAGATAGTGAGTTTTAGAAGAAACTGCCGAAACCACCTTGGCACCAATCTGCTCAAGTTTTCTGGCATACACTTCTCGCGGCTGCGAGAGCGCTCCAGTAATACAAATGTTCTTTCCAAACAGCGGATGTCCTTCGAAGGAAGCGCGCTCCAATCGGCTTTTATCTTCACCAACACTGACATGCTTGAGCAGATCCTCAATCCAGGGCTTGCGCATCTGCAAAGACTCCACGAAATCGGCAGCAGATTTTTCTGCCCAGCCTTTCTCTTGTGAGAGCTCTTCAGGAGTTGCCACCAAAACCTTATCCAGAGTTCCAAAACGAGCAGCTACTTCACGACACTTCACTATTCCACCGCGCTTCAATCCCAGTGAAGCAAGGAAGGTAGCGAGGGGAATGTTTTTCTTGGCTTGAATCGCAGCCACAAGGTTCTCGGCTGATTTCAGAGCGAATCCATCGAGCTCAATGATGTCCTCAACGCGAAGCTTAAAAAGATCTGCAGGAGCCTTCAGTAGCTCTGTTTCTCTCAGCTTCGCGATTGTTTTTTCGGAGAGACCAACAATCTCGAGAGTCTGAACAAAATACAACAGACTTTCCTGATCCTTGGGAGCGCAGGAAATATTTTGAGAGCAATACAAGTCTGGACCAGTGGATGTCAGCGGAAAACCGCAAGGGCACGCCTGGGGAAAAACATATTCACTCTCTGCAGCCTTTTCGAGACCAATAATAGAGGGAATCACTTCCCCACTGCGTGTAATCCGCACTAGCGCTCCGGGTGCATAGCCCCCTGCACGAATGAACTCTGCATTGTGCAGAGTTGCGTATGATATAACAGCTCCAGACAACTGAACTGGCTTGACCTGGGCGCGAAACGTCATCTTGCCGCTGCGACCAATGCTGGTTTCAATCTGCAGAATTTCTGTGACAGCGACTTCGCTTTCCTGCTTGAATGCGATGCTTCCACGCGGGTGATGGCTTGTGGTTCCAAGCGCTTCAAAAAGTATTTCATCGTTCAAGCGCAGAACCAGACCATCAATTTGATGGTCTCGATTCTGCTTGAATGCAGCAAGTGCAACCATAGCGAGCTCATCAAGAGGCTTCTGCCCAGCTATCAACTGAGTCGTTCCTTCGGGAAGTCCCGTGTCGAATCCGAGCAACTCCATCCATTTCAATTTTTCGAAATAGCTTCTTCCAATCACACGTGAAAATTCTTCGGCATTCAACAAAACATCATCGTCTCTGCCCTCACCTTGTTTTCGAAAGGCAAGAACATCATATGCTCTGAACCTCAACACATTGAGCACTTCAATGGCCTCATCGACCTCCTTGCGCCCGAAGGTTCCGGGTACGGCGTTGCGGTAGCTGTCGAATCGCTCTGAGAACCGTGGAAATTCTCCAATTGGAAAATACATTTCCCCACGAACCTCAAAACGCAGCGAGCTGTTCTGGTTAATGTTGAGGTGCTTGGGCAGACTCAAAACATGCATGACATGACGGGTAACATCTTCACCCAGTTGTCCATTTCCACGCGTGCTCGCACGAAAAAGGCGTCCGGAGAAATCATACTCGAGCGACATAGCCATTCCATCAACTTTGTCGCTGAGAACAAGTTCACGACCTGCTGCGAATGCAGATAACTCTTCTGGTTCATAAGTTTTCGCCAGAGAGAGCATCAAAGGACGGTGAGGTACTTTGGCAGTTGAGTCCTTGAGCTTATAGCCTACAAAACTGAGTGCTGGGTGTTCGGGGTCAAGCGCACGCAATTCTTTTTCAAGTGCATCGTAAGCCTCGTCGCTGATTGCAGCGCGGCCGAGGTAATAGAGCTCTTTGTATAACAGAATTTGAGAAGCCAAAGATTCGATCTTGGTCTTGTGCGGGAAGGACTGCTTCGGATTCATCTCGGTGGTTCACTCCTGGTTGACCACAGAGTGAACCGATTTGGGTCTTACATCAACTGCCTGAGGGCGGCTTCTGTAAACTCAGTTCGAAGAGCCAGCGAATTTTTCTGCATTTAGGACAATACGGCGCTTTCTTCCGGCCAAGCCGAGAGTTCCATGATCCCAGCCCGCATATTTGAGGCGAGCCTTCGAACCATCTTGAACGAAAATTTCAGCCCGCTTATTGAATTTGATTTCGACTTTGCCGGCATTGTGTTTTCCAGAGAAAACCTTTTTACCATCGGCCGTAATCTGAATTTCAAGGGGCTCCGACAGGGTCAAAACTGCAGCCGTGGCTCCGCTCGTCGCAATGGCAGTCGGAGGGGTTGTCTCTGACGCCACATCTTGTTCCTCAGACTCGCTCGCAGAAGCATCTTGACGCTCTGCCGCGCTTGGGGATGCAAGAGCCGGATTTTTGTTTGCATCTGAGCTGACAGCCTGAGCTTCAGTTTGTGGCGGAGTTTGGCTCGGTGGCTGGGCAGATGTCGAGGCTAGTTGCTCGACATTTTGTGGCTGAGCAGGCGCTGCGTCCACGGCCGGCTGAGCTGCCTCCGGAGCAGTATTAATGGGAGCAGCTGCCGTGTCAGGGTTATCTTGGGGTTGAGCTGGACTGGCTGTCTGATTGCTTTCGTTGGATACAGATTCCGCTGTCGGTGCGTCTGTTGAGGGTGTCTCTGGGCGCATAAAGACCTGACCCACAAATAGTGCAACCACGGAAGCAGCCACGAGCCCCATAGCCCAGCGGGTTGGCTGACTCAAACCCTTGCTTGCTACCTGCTCTGGCACACTCTCGGTACTATCCTGTGCTGAGTGGCTTCTCAAATACTCTTCCGCCGCCGACACGCCAGGTGGCGTAGAAGGCGGGATATCGAGCGCGGTAGCAGTTGATGAAACAACAGAGGGCTGCTCTTCAACCGCAAGTTGTACAGCATTGACTGTGTTCGCCACCACAGGTTCTTCAATTCCTGGGGCTACCTCAGGAGCTGGCACGGCGGCCGCAGAAATAGGCTCCGCTTGTACGGGAGCTGCTTGTACGGGAGCTGCTTGTACGGGAGCTGCTGGCACGGGCTCTGGCGCAGCCATGGTCGAGATTTCTGCAGAAACATTTACGACCGCTGAAGCGACAGAAGTCATTGCCTCAGGTGCAACCACAGCTGCATTGATTTCAACTTGTGGAACAAATGCCTCAGGCATCACGAGCGGAATCTCTTCATTCTGCGGAGTCGCTTGTGTTCCACGGTTCGTGTTTTTGCTCTCGTGCTTGTTTTTACCCTGCTTCTTTTGAGACTTTTTGGAATGCGACTCATCGCTGTGCACAGGCTCAGCATGCTGAACTGGGATCTCAGGCGCTCGGCGGGGTTTGGGGGCTTCCTCAAACGTCTCTAGAGTGATCCCAAGAATACTTGCCACGTCGGGAGTGATGACATCGAGAGGCTCCTCCTCTGGAGTCGACTCGATACTCTTGAAACCCACAGCGGCGGTTGTTTTACGCATCATTTCGGCTGGGGAAGAAAGATCGGGTGCACGGGCGACACGCTGCGCAGAATTCAATGTATTGGTGCGTTGTGTCGTCTCGGATGCCCGAGCAGGAGCAGCTGCTGTTCCAGATTGGGTGCGCACCTGAATGGTATCGCGCTCCAAGGTATGCTCACGTTTTTGCGTGACCTGATAGGGAGCCTGAGCGTCATGCTCTGCAGGCATCACTGATGGATTTGCAGCTTGATCCAGTTCTGGCACAGACACAGCCAGCTCGCGCGCATAAATGCGCACGAGACCACGTCCATTCAGACCTGGAGGCAATTCATTCCATTGCCCATCTTCAATGGCGACCAGGTAATGCTCCCGAACTTTGATCTTTGCAGACAAAGCCGAGGTGCTTCGACCAATCGATTCACGCGCGCGGCGAAGACGATTTCCAACAAGTTGGGCGATGTCTGCCGATACTCCAAGAGCAGTGCGATTGCCTGAGGTTTCCATCTCCATTCCCATCACTTGGCGTTGACCTTTCAATTTATCGAGCGAGTTGCTGCCTAAGGGCGAGCGCACGCTGTTCCAGAGCCTCACCGGGCTTTGACCTGAAAAGACTTTCGAGTTGAGCCAATGCTTTCTTTTTCTCACCAAGTCGGGCGGAGACTAGGGCAAGCTCGAGCAGGGGCTCGGAACAATCAGGGCAAAAATCAACAGCCCTCTGAAACGATGCCTGCGCTTCCCGAAGACGTCCAGCACTCGTCTGACATTTTCCTATGTTGAAATAAGGTGCCGAATAGGTCGGGTCGATCTCGAGTGCATTATTGAAATAGGTCAGGGCCTTCTGACAGTTCTTCTCTTGAAGATAGCTCAAACCAATATTCAAATGCACTTTTTCCATGCTTAGGTACTTTTTGCGTTTGACAATTTCATCAAAGGCAACTCTAGATTCTTTGAGCTTCCCAAGCAGGATGAGAGTGTAGCCCATGTTCAAGCGCGCATCATCATCTCCGCCATCCACCTTCAAAGCGGTCTGAAAACTCTTCAATGCCACATTTGGGTTGTTGAGGCCCAGAAATGAAATTCCCAATAGAGAATGAACTTCCGCGGGAGCGTCCTCCTGACGTGAGCGTGGCAACAAAAACTGAACTGCCCGCTGATATTCACCCTGGCCAACCAACTGCCTTGCCAACTCCAGGCTTGCGGTCTCATTGCGCGATTGTGGTGTGTCCTTCGGTGTGCTTGCGCACCCGGCGAAAAGAAGGGCCAATAAAGTGAAGAAACCCAATTTCAAGATCATCTCCATTCATCGACTAGGAATGCATTCCACGTTCACCTGACAACACCTGCCGTGGTTTTCCGGCGACATCGCTTGGTCCAACAAGGCCATCCTTGACCATCCTGTCCATCAAACGTGCCGCACGATTGTAGCCAATCCTGAAGTTGCGCTGCAGGCTGGACGTACTCACGGTTCCCGAACTGACTGCAAAGTCGACAGCGCGGTCGTACAGATCATTTTCATCCAACTGGTTTCCATCAACACCCAACTCGTCAATTTTATCGCCCTTGGTTCCGTCATTTTTTTGGCTAATCTGCTGAGCGTTTCGTTGAACAGCCGCCATTGTCTCATTGTCATAGCGAGTTGGATACAACTGACGCAGTCTATCGCTGAGCTGATTGATTTCACGGTCACCTATATAGGCACCGTGACCGCGAATAATCCTGTTCGTTCCGGGTGGCAGGAACAACATGTCGCCACGTCCAAGTAGTTTTTCCGCACCGACGCTCTCAATGATCGTGCGGCTGTCATGCTTGGAGGCCACCTGGAATGAAATACGACAGGGCAGGTTGGCCTTGATGACACCGGTTATGACATCAACGCTTGGTCGCTGTGTCGCCAAAATCAAATGAATACCCGCAGCGCGTGCCTTCTGGGCCAGCCGCTGAATGGAGTCTTCAATGTCTTTTGGAGCTGTCATCATGAGATCACACAGCTCATCAATCACCACGACGATATATGGCAGCACAGCAGGTGTCTCACCCTCAAGCTGTTCAACGGTCAGACGGTTGGCCTGCACTTCCGAGTTGAAGGCTGCAATATTTCGAACCGCAGCTTTGCGCATGAGTTGGTAACGCCGCTCCATTTCATCAATAGCCCAGCGCAATGCACCCGCAGCTTTCGAAGGATCCGTGACAACTGGCATAAGCAAATGCCCAATCCCATCGTAGTTCGAGAGTTCAAGCATTTTGGGGTCGACCAGAATGAAGCGCACCTGCTCGGGAGTGCGCGCCATCATTAAGCTCAGCAAGGTCACATTGATTCCCACAGACTTTCCTGAACCGGTCGCCCCTGCGATCAAGAGGTGAGGCATTGTGCTGAGGTCTGCGACAAGTGCGGAGCCATCGACATTCTTGCCCAATGCCATGGGCAACGATGAGGGAAGCTCGCGCAAAGAACTGCTTTCCATGACATCCCGCAGAGCAACGGTCTCGCGGATTGGCGCAGGCACTTCAATGCCGATTGTGCTTTTGCCAGGCTGAGGAGCCATAAGCACACTCTGAGCCTTCAGCCCCAGTGCCAAGTCATCCTGCAGCGACAACACTTTCGTCACCTTTATTCCTTCCGCAGGCTCAAACTCGTGCACATTCACCACAGGGCCCGGCTGGCTTTTGACAACCCGACCGGTGACACCGAAAGTTCCCAATTTTGTGGCCAAAAGATGGGCCTGGCTTTCAAGACTTTTCTGAACGGTCAGCGAATCACCCTGTGCAGACTGACCGGCAGGAAGCATTTCAAGCAGTTCAAGATACGTCTCCTTAGAAACCGCATCGGGAGCAGCGACCAAGGCAGACGTCCGCTGAGACGAACGCATCGGAGCAGATTGTTGGATCGGCGAGACTGCTGGTGAAGGGAATTTTTCCGCGACTCCCGCGATTTTTTGAGTTTCGATACGCGTGTTACGAACAATCGCAGGCTCATTCACAACGCGCTTATCGTCGTGCAGTGTCTCACGTGCAAATCCCGGAGCAGCAAGCACTGATGCTTCGTCCTCATCATCCTCAGCAAAGCGATTTGCCACGGGACGTTCAGGCTCTTGAATAACTTCTTTTTTATTTTTGGTTTCAACTTCAGCGGCAATCTCGCGCAACCGACGCCACGGCAAACGCCCGACCATCCACACAACAGAGGTCACCGGATTCACCCCGAGGCAGAGGGGCAGACTTGCTAAAAGACCGAGGCCCAAAATAATCCTCACTCCTGAAGCACCGAAGGTGGGTGTCATCAGTGCAACAACACTTTGCCCAACCCAACCGCCGACAGGAAAGCCCACCTGTGACAGTGAAAATTCATCCCGGAATCCTGCAAGAAATCCGAGAAGACAAACAATCAACTGCGGATATCCCAAAAGTCGCATCTTCCATCGTGAACGCGGGCGCGGGCGCTGAAAGAGTTGAAGCGCATGAACAAGCGCAACTGCGCTGAAAATGTATGCGCCCACACCAAAAAGCTGGATAAGCCATTCAGCAAGGTTCGCACCGAATGCACCTAGGAGATTTTTAAACGTCGAACCACTGGGCATGAAGGACGTCAAAACAAAATGAAATGACGATGCATCCTGTGGATTGAACGAATACACTGACAGACAAATGACAAGCGCTACAGCGAGTGCAAGGAGAGAAAAATAATCACTCACATACACCGAGTTCTTTTTTGAATCAGAATTCCAATCTAAACTTAAACGACTCATGGAACCCATTCACCTCCAAAAGCAGAGGAAAACATGGACCAGCTGACTCATGGCCCACAGGCAATCCTCGCCAACGCAATGATTGGCTTGTTATCCCCGCTGGATTCTCTCAGATTCATGCGTTCCAAAAAAACTCTATTGGTCATGGGACTGGCGCCATACCTTGTTGCCACCACCCTCTATGGTGTGCTTGTCGGCCGAGTTGCACTGCCCATGCTGAAAGTTTTTCTCATCGAGAAGAACCTCCTACCCGACACTATGGAGTTCGCACAGGTCATCCTCAGTGCACTGATATGGCTGCTTTCTATTATGATTTTTGCACTTCTCGGCCCCGCGATCATCAACACCATCGCCAGCCCCTTGTACGACCACATTGCTGCACAAACCTACGAAAGTTGCGGCAAGGCCAAGATGCCAAGACAGGGGTTTGAACAGTTCTTTCGAAGCTTCATCGGCGAATGTTCAAAGCTTGTCCTGTGGGTCACCTTCACTGTGATACTTGCAGCAACTCCATTTGCTGCTTTTTTGGGCGGGCCGCTCGCGCTCTGGTTTATGGGTTGGACTCACATCGACCGCACGCTGAACCTGAAGTCCATGCATCTCAAAGAGCGTCTTGTTTTTGGCCTGAACAATGCCCCTGCCTGCGTCGCACTCGGCTTGTGGGCACTCATACCAGGAATCAATGCGATTTTTGTCTTCCTGATGGCTTCAGCGGGTGCCGTTGTTGTTGCAAAAGCCGAACAACGCGCTAATTAAAGGTGCACTCCATTTGCAGCTGCACCACTGCTGACACAGGCCGAAAGGACACGCCACTTGCCAAACCTGCACTCGTTTCTCGAGGCCATCAAGTTCAGCCACACCGTCTTTGCAATGCCTTTTGCGCTTCTCTCTGCGGTATTGGCCTTCCGTACCGGGAGCTTCGATTGGATTAAACTCATCTGGATCGTTGCGGCGATGGTCGGAGCGCGCACGTGGGCCATGTCCATCAACAGGGTGGTTGATGCCCATTTTGACGCATTAAATCCTCGAACGGCGGCACGTGCGGTTGCTGCCGGCTCAATTTCAAAAAAGCACATGCTTGGCTTTGGAGCACTTGGGGCTGTGCTTTTTGTTGGGTCTGCCTCCGCCCTGTCGCAGGTTGCTTTCCTCTGCTCATTTCCAGTGCTCCTGATCCTAGCGAGCTATAGCTACACGAAGCGCTTCACCTTCCTTTGCCATTTCTGGCTCGGACTCTGTCTCAGCCTAGCTCCTTTGGGTGCGTGGGTCGCTCTGCAAGGAACTTTTCCCCTGGAAATGCTGTTCCTCATGGGTGGGATCACGGCCTGGGTTGGGGGATTCGATATCATTTATGCAATTCAGGACGCCGCCTTCGATGCACAACAGGGGCTACACAGCATTCCCAGCCGGTTCGGAATTCCTCGGGCGCTCTTGGTAGCGCGCATCAGTCATATTTTGGCTGCCCTGTTTTTTGCCACCTTCGGAGTATTGTATCGTCTCGGTGCCATCTACTTTGTAGGCTTGGCCGTTGCTGCAATCCTCATGGTTCAACAGCATCTGGTCGTCCGCAAAGGAAAAATGGACAACATCAATTTTGCTTTCTTCAACCTCAATGGATGGATTGCAGTTCTTCTCTTTTTGGCGGCCACACTGTCGGTCTGGCTCTCACCAATCGCTTGAGAAGTGCATCACCCTCTGACCAAGGAGTCTGTTTGACATGACCTATCAACACACCGGCCTCGAACCCAAGTGGCAAAAACATTGGGCCCAGCATTCACTGTTCAAAACCACTGAGACGCCCGGTAAGCCAAAATACTATGTGCTCGACATGTTTCCTTACCCCAGCGCAGCAGGTCTGCACGTCGGGCACGTCCTCGGTTATACGGCCACCGACATTGTCGCACGTTACTACCGGATGAAAGGTTATAATGTACTGCATCCGATGGGCTGGGATGCATTCGGATTGCCCGCAGAGCAGCATGCCATCGACACAGGCGAACATCCGGCAAAACTCACATATCGCAATATCGACAACTTCCGTCGCCAACTCTCAGCACTTGGTTTTTCGTACGACTGGAAAAGAGAGATTGCGACCTGCGATCCCTCTTACTACCACTGGACCCAAAAAATCTTTCAAATTCTGTTCGATAAGGGGCTCGCTTACCAGGCGGAAATGCTTGTAAACTGGTGCCCAGCACTCAAAACAGTCCTGGCCAACGAAGAGGTCATCGACGGCAAAAGTGAACGGGGTGGGCATCCGGTTCTACGTATGCCAATGCGGCAATGGATGCTCAAAATCACGGCCTATGCGGAACGTCTGCTAGCCGACCTCGACACTCTTGATTGGCCCGAAAATGTCAAAGATATCCAGCGTAATTGGATCGGAAAATCGGTAGGTGCAAAAATCCGATTTGGTATCGCGGATCACCCAACAGACCAAATTGAAGTGTTCACCACACGCCCTGACACGTTGTTCGGTGCAACCTACATTGTGCTTGCTCCCGAGCATCCGCTTGTCAACAAAATCACAACCAATGAGCACAAGACTGCAGTCAAAAACTATCAGCAGACATCCTCTCTCAAATCCGATTTAGATCGCACCGAGCTCAACAAGGATAAAACGGGTGCATTCACAGGCGCGTATGCCCTGCATCCAGTCTCGGGCAAATTGATTCCAGTCTGGATCAGCGACTACGTGATGATGACCTATGGCACCGGGGCAATCATGGCTGTTCCGGGCCACGACGAACGCGATCATGAATTTGCTCGCGCCTTCAATCTCCCGATAGTCCAGGTTGTGAGCCCAGGTGATGGCCAACACGACATTCAGGCACAGGCCTACGCTGGCCCAGGCAGCCTCGTAAATTCTGATTTCCTCAACGGCATGAGCGTGACTGATGCCAAAAAAGCCATGATCGAATTTTTGGCAAAGAAGGGGCTAGGGGAGGCCAGCACAACCTATAAATTCCGCGACTGGCTCTTCTCGCGCCAGCGCTACTGGGGAGAACCTATTCCAGTGCTCAAAGACTCTCAGGGCAACGTGTTGCGTGCCCTAAAAGATGAGGAACTACCCCTCACTCTTCCTGAAGTCACGAGCTATGAACCCACAGGAGACGGCAAGTCACCACTGGCAAACATTTCATCATGGGTTCAACGCGACAATCACTTTGTCGAAACCGATACAATGCCTGGAAGTGCTGGCTCAAGCTGGTATTTCTTGCGGTTCTGCGACCCTCTCAACACCAACTCCCCGTTCGCTTTCGATAAGGCCAAGTTCTGGATGCCTGTCGATCTTTATGTCGGCGGCCAAGAACACGCTGTCGGACATCTTCTTTACTCACGCTTCTGGACAAAGGTCCTGTTCGATGCGGGCATCTGCCCGGTCAACGAACCGTTCAAAAAACTTGTCAATCAAGGCATGATCTGTCGCAACGGCGCCAAGATGTCTAAATCCAAAGGCAACGGAGTCAATCCCGACGAAGTGCTGGAAAAGTATGGAGCTGACGCACTTCGTGTGTATGAGATGTTCATGGGGCCTCTCACACAAACGAAAGAATGGGAAGACTCCAACCTCGCAGGCATCTACCGCTTCCTTGCGCGCATCGAAAGGCATATTGTCGACGAGCAGGGACGTAGTCTCCTCGACGACACAACACCTTCTCGCGATGATCTGAGATTGTTGCACAAAACAATCAAGAAAATTAGCTCAGACGTTGAGAACCTGTCTTTCAATACATCAGTTTCACAGATGATGATCTTCCTCAACGGCATGGCTGAAACCAACTGCCGATCCAAGGAGGTCTGGAAAAAATTTATACCTCTGCTCGCTCCCTTTGCTCCGCACCTCGCCGAGGAGCTTTGGCAGACGTGCTTCCACCCCAAGGACTCGCCCGATCGCGCCGATTATCCATTTGTCAGCATGGCCGAATGGCCCATGTTCGATGAATCACTGGCGCGCGACGATGAAGTAAAAATTGGGGTTCAGATCAACGGTAAGTCCAGAGCTGAGATCACCTTGCCCTTGGACTGTGACCAAGACACAGCAGTAAGGATCGCGCATGAGGAGAAATCACTCTCCTCTGCTCTCGCAGCCATCGAGATCAAAAAGATTGTCTTTGTGAAAAACCGCATTTTGAATTTCGTGGGTGCTCCGAAATAACCTTGCGCTCTAGGATCTGGAGCACAAAAGAAAAAGGCCAGCGTTGTCGCTGGCCTTTTTTTAGAGCCCGTTCTGAGAACGGTGAACGGTGAAAGTCACAAGGTTCACAATCTCTTCTACGTCGCTGTTACGCTGCAAGACGTTCACAGGCTTACGCATGCCGATAAGTAGAGGGCCAATCAGAGTTGCCCCACCAAGCTTATTGAGAAGCTTGTAGGCAATGTTCCCAGAGGTGAGATCAGGGAAGACCAGCACGTTCGCAGGCCCTTTAAGCGTCGAGAAATTGAAGCTGCGCGATAGGATATCAGCGCTGACAGCTGCATCGGCCTGCAACTCTCCATCGACCTCAATGTCAGGACGCATTTTCTTCACAAGCTGCGTCGCATTGATAACCTTATCAACAAGTGGATGCTTGTTGCTTCCAAAATTGCTGAAACTCAACATTGCAACACGTGGCATCTCATTGAGATACAGTTTGGCCGTGTCATGCGCCTGTATAGCAATTTGCGCCAGTTGTGATTCATCTGGCTCAATGTTCACGGTTGCATCAGAGATAAAGATGCTCTTGTCGCGCCACACGAGCATGTAGACACCCGCAAGCACCTTGTCGGGCTGAGTGCCAATGACCTGCAAAGCCGGACGAATGGCATCAGGGTAATTGTGATGCACACCGGAGAGGTACGTTTCAGCGTCGCCGCGCTCCACCATCATGGCTGCGTAGTATTGGTTCTCTTGCATCAACTCCTGAGCGGACATGCGCGTGACACCTTTACGGGAGCGCTTCTCCAACAAAACCTGTGCGTACTCCGCAGTCTTAGGCGAAGTTGTCGGGTCAATAATGGCGACTTCATGAAGACCGTCCAATTTTTGCTCACGAATGATTGCACGAATCCGTTCAGCATTTCCAAGGAGAATCGGATCACAGATTCCTTCCTCAATTAGCTGCTCTGCTGCACGGAGCACGGGCAAACTTGCACCCTCGGGGAACACAACCCGAGTGCGCACACCGCGTGCACGATTGGTCTCAATCACCATACGTTTGAGTTTGCGTGTCACCAGAGCTGCAACACCCAAGCGGCCTTCGAGGTGATCTTTGTAGTACTCGAGGTCGAGGGTTTTCCGCGCAACACCGCCTTCAATGGCCGCTTTGGCCACAGCCGGCGCAACCCAGGTTAAGAGTCTTGGATCGAATGGTTTCGGAATCAAGTAGTCACGACCGAACGTATAATCGTGTCGTGCATAGGAGCGACTTACACTCTCTGGAACGTCTTCCTTGGCGAGCTCAGCAAGGGCATAGACAGCGGCCATCTTCATATCTTCCGTGATTTGCTTTGCCTGCACATCGAGTGCACCGCGGAAAATATAGGGATAACCAAGAACGTTGTTAACCTGATTGGGATAATCAGAACGGCCAGTGGCAATGATAGCATCGGTGCGCACTGCAAGAATTTCTTCCGGCCGAATTTCAGGATCTGGATTTGCCATTGCAAAGATGATGGGATCATCAGCCATCGATCTGACCATGTCCTGATTCACAGCACCAGCAACAGAGCATCCACAGAACACGTCGGCACCGTCGAGACATTCAGCCAACGTGCGCTTGTTGGTGTCGTTAGCAAAACGCTCTTTGTACTTATTCATCCCTTCAGTTCTGCCGCGATAGACAACACCCTTGCTGTCACACATGAAAAGATTTTCACGACGTACGCCCAGATTCAAATACATCTGAGCACACGCAATGGCGGCTGCCCCTGCGCCATTAACGACAACTTTGATCTCTTGAATCTTCTTGCCGATAATCTCGAGAGCATTGAGAAGCGCTGCACCACTTACAATCGCGGTTCCGTGCTGATCGTCATGAAAAACAGGAATGTTGAGAACTTCCCTGAGCCGCTCTTCAATCTCAAAGCACTCGGGCGCTTTGATGTCCTCGAGGTTAATTCCGCCAAATGTCGGCTCAAGCATCTTACATGCAGATATGACATCCTCGACAGCGGGAGCATTCAGCTCAATATCGAAGCAGTCGATGTCTGCAAAACGTTTGAACAGAACCGCCTTGCCTTCCATCACCGGCTTGGCTGCCAGCGGGCCGATACTGCCGAGTCCGAGCACAGCAGTTCCGTTCGAAACCACGGCAACCAGGTTGCCCCGGGCAGTGTACTCAAAAACGCTGTCTGGGTTTTTGGCGATTTCTTTGCAGGGCTCAGCAACACCCGGCGAGTATGCGAGGGTGATGTCCTGCTGGGTTTTGCATTCTTTGGTTACGGCAATTTCAATCTTACCTTTGCGCCCTTTGCGGTGGTATTCCAGAGCGTCTTCACGAATCCCCATGGTGTCTCCCTGCCTTTGAAGAAGAAAACAGGCGTGAATCTAGCGTTCTCTCCTGCAGATGACAACGTTCCCCGGCGGCTCTGGCACAAGGATGGGCACGACGCAGGTCAAAGTTTTGTCCTTGAACGACCTTGCCTACCGGTCTCCTGGAAACCCCACTAGGCTGAAAATACTGCCTAAGGAGTGGTTGCCATGGAGAATATTCAGACCAAAGGACGTTGGTGCAAGCTCACCGAAGCCGCCCAACTGTTGGGGGTTTCGGAGATCACCGTCCGCCGCAAAGCCAAATCAGGCCAGCTCAAGACAATCCTGCGCAATGGCAAATATATGGTTCTGCTCGAAGAAAACACAGAACTCGGTCTCTTCATGGGAACAACCGAAGAGACGGCAACTCCAACATTGGCCATGAGCAACAGTCGTCGTGCTCAGTTCTCCGAGCTAAACCGCACCCAAGAAAGGCAGCCGCAGAGCTCTGCCGCAAGTGAGGAAGTCATTCAATCCCTTAAACGAACGATTGAGGATCAGCAGACGCTGATTGCATCTCTGGAGGACTCGATCTCCCGGATGCGTGAGAAGCTTTCGGGCGAAGCACGTTCCAATAGATGACCTGATAACTCAGAAAAGCGAAAAGCATTACAACCTGACCACCAAGAATCATCGCTGCCAAAAGACTGTCCTGCTCCGCAAAACCGAGCTGCGCGGGGCGGTCTCGAACAACCCAGAAAAAGAACGTTGCTACGAACGTCAACGGATGACACATAAAAAGTATAGAGTGCAGCCATTGCTCAAAGGCGTCACATTCGCTTGAGTGTACCCACTCATCCTTGGTCACAAACAGGCAGGAAAAAATCGCCAATCCAACAAAAACAACCAAATTCGTCGAAGAAAATCCTGAAAAGTAAGCGACCGCGGTGACCACAAGCACAGACAATGTATCAAGCGGATGACCGAACCGCTCCCATCGAGGCAACCCACGCCGCATGTGGCAGTGAAATTCATCCACCGCCAGCGCAAGCGCCTGAACAAAATAGGGAGTCGTGGCAAAGAGCATCCACGTCAACATGAACTACCTCACAACCTCGAACAACCCACCGGCAATTGTAAGGCCAGGTCCGAAGGCTAAGCTGAGAACTTTTGTTCCATCGGGATAAGTCTGAGCATCATCCAAGATCTCTTGCCAGACATGAGGCAGTGTGGCGGACGACATGTTGCCGAACTTTCTCAAAACATTTTTGCTCGCTTGAACCTTCTCATCGGAGATTTCGAGCAGTGCCTGAACGTGATCAATGATTTTCGGTCCACCAGGATGAACGGCATAGACCAGATCTGGCAGAACATCCTGCGGCCGACATCCGGCTTCATCGAGTAGGTCTGCTACGTAAGCCTTCAATGCACCGGCTATCAGTGTTGGAACTTCCCGCGAAAGTGTCATGGCCATCGAAGTAGCTACAGGGAGCCAAGTCATCGCGTGAGCCGAACCTGGGATCTGAACTTCATTCATCGCCAGAATCCTGAATCCACTCGTTCCTTTGTTCAGATCCGTGGATGCACGGTAGCGCACAAAACCATCAGCAAATAGACTCTGGACAACAAGTTGCTCGGGCGAATGCTCTAGCGGATTGAAGTGCAAAGTGCACAGCTCCGTGTGGACGATATCCACACAACCCACACCAGGACTCTTACTCGAATGCAATTGGCGCAGTGCAAGTGCAGCCGCTGTCCGGCTGGCTGGCAGCGCTGCATAGCAACCCATATGATACGCATGTGTCACTCGAGTCTTTGACGAATGATCGCGATCAACTGCAAATCTCTGCAATGGGCTCGGGGATACATATCCAGTGCAACTCACATGAATCAAATCCGGCGACAAGCTCTCACCAGCAGAGTAGAGCTCCTCACATTTCGCACGAGTCAACTGATCAAAGAGACGCTGGCGAACTTCCATCGCAAGACCTGTAGGCTGCTCATGAAGCCGAAAAACGTCCATCTTGTTCCAATCAGTATGCTGGAAATCAGCAAGTTCATGACCTCGAAAAGAGATTCGATCAGGCGGACATCCAAATCGTGTCAAAAGCTTCTGAAAAAACTCCGGGGTGAGGTCTTCGCGGCCCGAAGGTCGACCGGCAAAAACTTCGGCAGCGGCGTGTGCCCCCGCCAACCAACTCAACGCATCCTGCTGCGACTTTTCGAAACGTGGCCGGGCAATCCTGAAATCACTCAGGTAGGCAGCTGTATGCATGGGCAGCCTCACATGTGTAAAGGTCTATCGCTGTTCATTAAGGTGCGAGTGAGTCTACCATGCGATCGGCGATGGAGTCAGGCGGAAGATCCGCCAAACATCGGTGATGTGACAAAGGACATTTCCTGTGACCGTGCTCTGAACAGGGCTGACAGTCAAGCGCACGTCCATGGATCAGCGCATGGTCAATGACCATTGCATTGGCTCTTGCAGGACCAAATCCTGTCTGGGCCGAGGTCGGGCCAAACAAAGCGAACACCTTTGTCGATGTAGCACCGGCGATGTGCAGCGGTGCGGAATCGGGTGTGAGGACAAACTCCGCCCGTCGTGTCAATTCGACAAGTTCTGCCAGGGGCAAACAGGCACGGGCATCAACAATCCTGCCCGCTTCTAAAAGGTCGGGAGCTTGCTGACGCACCTCAGCAAGCACTTCGTCCATCACGGCAGCATCGGAGGGCCCCCCCGAAAGCACGCAACACAGGGAACTTCTGCGCCACAATATTTGCACGAGCAATTGTGCCTGAAGCCGTGCAGGGTAGCGCTTCGTGTACCAGACAGACCCCGGAGAACAAATGAAAAATCTTTGCCCCGTCTGCCCAAAAAAATCCGGAAATTGTCCAAGAAACTTGGATAACCTGGTATTACCCTCAATTCTAAACTGGGCCCCAGCAAGTGCATCTCGGCCCACAATCGCTTCAGCTAAGACCGCATACCGCTCAGATTCATGGAGTGTGCCTAAAACGCTCACGCGTTCGCTCCAGGCTTGAGAAAAGGATGCGTCCGCAAACGAAAAAACTCGGGGTACTCCACTACGCAGGGCAATAATTCCGGTCGTGAATGACTTGTGTGCAAGAAGAAGAATATCGAGTGATGCGCTGCGAATCTGACGAGCTATGGAAAACACAGCACGGGCCTTACGTAATCCTCTTTGCTTCCTTATTGCGACAATCTGTTTTATTCGGGTGTCATACTCGTAAAGAGCGCAACCCGCAGGGTTCGAGAACAAAACAACTTCATGGCCTGCCAAATGGAGTGCGTCGATGAGCTTTCCCATCAATGCCACATCGCCAACAAAAGCAGTGTTGAAGACTCCTACTCTCAAATGCGCTTCTCCATGATGACGGCATCTTCGCCGTTTCGATAATATTTTTTTCTAACTGCAAGCTCACTGAAACCAAAGGATTGGTAAAGAGCGTGGGCGGCAGAATTTTGAGTGCTCACCTCAAGAACCACTCGGCTCACGCCTTCGCTTCTTAATTTTTCAAATGAGTCATTCAGTAAAAGCCGTGCATACCCTTTACCCCGGTGCTGCGCATCAACAAGAATGAAATCGAGATCGGAGTCTGAACCATAGAATCGAAACTGTGCAAAGCCGCACAACCGCCCATCTCCAGCATGGGCCAAGGCAATAAGATTGCGTTCATTCTCCGATTTTTCAACAGTGCAGCATGCGAGAAAAAATCTCTCTACAGAATCAGCGCCTGGGGAATATGGGCTCTGAGGCAAAAGGGTGATGAGCTGATTCAAAACCATTTCCTTCTGGCCAGCTCCCCATACAACACCAGGAATGAACATAATTTCTATGCTGGCTGCAGAGTCAATGCTCATGGCATTTTGCTTTCATTGGATCCGGCGTTGTGCCAATACCATCCAACATTGAACAATGTCCTGTTTCGCTCGAACGCACCGCGAACGCGGAAAAACGTCCGCGCACGGATCACCATTTCTGCCCATTTTCTTTTTGTTTTTTCCGATGCACCGGTAATCTCAGCCGCCAAGATCGGCTCAACACCCGCAAGCAAAACTTCTTTCTTTGCTGACAAAGAAACCAACAGAGGCTTTATTTCCTGTTCTGAGGGAATGAACAGATTCAGCTTTTGAACATCAACCCACACGAGAGCGATCTTAAAAAATACTCTGACATCCTCAGGCCAAATTGAATTCATCATTTGAATGTCGGGCTGTACGAGATCCTGCAGCTTAAACCCAGAAAGCCATTTAGTTGTTATTTCGATGGGCTTTTCAGAAGCTGGCCGCGTTAAATTCCAAAGAGCAAGCATGGCCACCGCATCTGCGGAAGAGAAAATTTCACGGCCAACTGTGAGCACGGAGCGGTTAACGAGAGTGGTCGGTTCCGAGAGTATCCGCACTGGAGCAGGAGAGGAGTTCGCCACAGCCTTTGCGTCAACGGCAACGTTGACCGCAGTGGTGACGAGGAAGATTCCCAGCCCTGGTGCAATATATTTATCCCTGTTTCTCTTCATCGTCCTGCTCCCCAACTTCCCCAAACAATCGAACCACCCCAAGATGGAAATCTATTCTGCGACAGGCGGGCACTCTGAAAATACCGAAATTCGATTGATAGCAACAATTCATCTGCAAGCTGCCAGGCCACAGAGCTCCCAAAGTATGCAGCAGGTTCGGAGGCTTCATATCTGAAAGTTGGAATCAGATTATACCGAACCTGTGAGTTCTCCCAGCGAGATCCGAAGCCAAGCCCGAAGAACAGGTACGGCCGAACCACTCGAAAAATAACGTTTTCTGAAAATCTTTTAGGTACCAAGTCACGTTGCAGATCGGAGCCCAGAAAGCTCCATACATATCCGCCAGCCGCTGGGCTCGTGCGTGCTACAAAGAAACTGATACGCCCCTGCCATCCATCACGAAGGACTTTTCCCAATTGCAATCCGAACGCATTTCGCAGCTGATGGTAAAGCTCAAGATCCTCCGGCTGAGTCAACTGAACATTTTTGGGCAGATTGAGCCAGGTGAATGAAAGAGAATTATCTTGGGCAAAATCGCTTTCCCATTCAATCGGCCTGAACGATTGCGCGTCGCGAATTTCCGCCCAGCCATTCTCTCTCCATGTGAGCACAAGCAAAATCAAGAGCAGGTGCCGCAGAGGAAATCTAAATTTCACCTGAGACTCTTTGTGCATTGCCGACTCCCGCTGTATAGATGTGTCACCCATAAGGATCCAAGACCATGTCAACAGTGCATCTTTACACGGACGGAGCGTGTTCGGGAAATCCTGGACCAGGGGGATGGGCGGCTGTGCTCGTGGCCAACGAACAAGTCCGCCTCTTGTCAGGCTTCGATCCAGCAACCACCAACAACCGAATGGAACTCCTCGGCGTTATTCATGGTCTCGAAGCCCTCAAACGCCCAACTCAAGTTCACGTCGTTACCGACAGCACCTATGTGAAAAATGCATTCACCGAGGGTTGGCTTGAAGGTTGGCAGCGCAATGGCTGGAAGACAAGCTCAAAAGAACCTGTGAAAAACCAAGATCTATGGCTCAAACTTTGTCACCTGCGGCGGGTTCACCAGTTGACCTGGGAGTGGATTAAAGGCCACTCTGGGCACACCATGAATGAACTTTGTGACACCCTAGCGCGCACAGCCATACGCGAAGCTCAAGGGCGCGACCAAAGGACAACTCTTCCTGAATTGTTAAAGCAGAACGCCTAAATTGATCTGCACCCTTGGCGCAACATCTGCAGATTTCTGATTGAGCCATCTCTGTCCTGTCTCGCGATCATTACTCCAAAGGGCTTGAGACAGGGTTGTTCTCAAACCGTAGGCTGCACTCCCCGTGAGACGATCGCTCAGCCGAACGCGCCAACCCAGATCACCCGCCAGTCGAATGTTGGCCACGCTGGCTTCCTGTGACCCACGACGCGCCGATGCCTCCTCCTCAATCTGTGACACAGCGAGATCTGTCTCGCCCCTCAAAAACAATCCGTTTAGGCTCACGGCCTGGGGATAATACTGCAAACTCATACCCACAGAGATGTTCTTCTCTGAGAACCGTCCTTGCCGGAAGCTATCCTGAACCTCGCCAACCAGTGAAAAAGACAGACTCTCTAGAATCAAATTCTCATGCGCTACACGGTATCGGCCCCACATAAGGTCAGCAGGGTTGAATTCGAACAGCGAAACCGCTGCACCGGAGGCGTCCCCTGAAGGACGGGTAACTTCCAAAGTTTGTGCGTAAATTCTCTGAGGTGCAGCAGAAAAAAGCACCAACAGAAACAAGAATAATGGCATGCCTATGGGTCGAAGTGGGAACATCCGAACACTCCAATCTTGTGCAACTGACTGGAGTTTAAAACAACCGCTCAAAACTTGGGATCGAAAACCGTCACGGTTTGAACGTCTCCGGCGCGAATGCGTACGACATCTGACCAGAGCAGTGCTCCCTCTCTGGTTTCAAGAATGAGAGCATATTGGCCAGGGTTTGCGCCGCATACTGCCCGAATAAAGCGGGTCGATTTGATTTCATTTGAACCACGCAGAGGAATAACCTGGCAAACGTCCTTCCCCGTCCAAGTGTCACGAACGCTGATAACCAGATCGTCGGCGCGCGCATTCAAACCCGAGGGATCCACAGAAACATAGAGGCCCCCCGTCGCATTCACTCCCAGCCGGGGAATGTCCGGGTTTTGGCCCACAAGTTCATCCCACGCATCAACATCGAGGGCTGCCATCGACATCGGCTTGTCTCTGTCCTGATATACCCGACCACCGAGCCGTTCGACCTGCTTGAGAATTGCATTCGACATCAGGTCGTCTCGGGAGAGGAGAACACGTGACCACAGAGAACCAGGAACATCTGGAGCGACACGCAACTCAACGAATTCTTGTCCACCTGGAAAGAACTGCACATCATCCCCATTCGGACGCACCACCGAGTAGGCCGGATCCGACTGCAGCAGATAGCGCCCCACGCGTGTCCACACGGGAACATCCGTACCGTTCAGCCAGTCACGCAAACGGCGATCACCGAAATCGGGCTGTACTCCTTGAGTGGACAGCTCGAACACCTGTTGAGTGTCAAGTGGTTCCAGCAGCGAGACTTTGCGGTAGATGGATTCGGAGACATCAAAGACTAGGTCATGCTCAAAAGTAGATGGCTCTACATGGACGACAAACTGTCTTCTCGCGCCATTGACCAACGTAATCTTTACATCAGCAAGAGACTCATCGACATTGAAGACACAAAAGCGACCATCAGAGCTCAATTCGGACTGCGCACTCGAAGGCAGTCCCGATTCAGAGAAAAAATATGCTTGTAGATTCTTTCGTCCAGCCGCGACAAAAACGCGGCCACCAATCAATGCCTCGGGACTCTGACTGTCAACCCGAGCGCAGAATCCGCCTTGATTCATGTGCTGGAGCAACCCAAAGCTACCAGCAAGTGCATCAACATCGGATACCTTTTGCAGAACGATCTCGAGAGTCTTTTCGCGACCAGAGGCCGTAACAGGCACAAGCCTGCGTGTAAGACTTCCATCCAGATGCCACACCAACAACTCAAATCGCGTTCCACGCGGAATGTCTCTCAACTCAAAGGCACCTGAGGCATCTGTCTGTACCTGAAAGGGCGTTCCAGCCATACGCAGCACAACCTTGTTGCGAGCGAATCCCTCAGGAACACTGACACGACCCTGAATTGATACGCGTTCCCCCCCGGCGGAGGCAGCATCGAGAGCAGCGGAGCTCTGATTGGCAAGAACCTGCGACATGCCCTTGGATACCTCATCGCGAGGCAGCTCGAGAGCAACCGCAGAGGCTGATGATGCGGCTCGAGCATCTGCACTCTGCGTGGCAGCGGATGTCTTCTGTGGCTGAGCACCTTGAATTGCCACATCATCAGAGCGCATTGGACGAGTTTGCATCGGTGCGGCCTGTTCAGCCGAACCTTCAAGAGCTGCAGCCGGACGTGCGACTTGAGTTGGGGTCACGGCATGAATTCGGCCATCAACAACAGTGTAGGTTTTGAATGGATCGAGGCTCGAAAAATCGGAATCAACTTCCTGACCCAGTGCGTATCCGTCATCAGACGAAGCACTCTCATCCAAGAGTGTCGTTTCAAGCTCTGCGAGTTTTTCGCTGCTCATGGGCTCGCTACTGACCAACGTCCCTGCGAATTGGCCTGAGAACATTCGCGGATCCTGCCGCATGGACTCCTGCACCATGCCATGAAAAGTGCGGCTGACGCGGAGAATTTCGCTCGTGGGAACGTCTTCAGGAAACTGAATGCCCGAGGTCACCGTAGCTTTAGAATCGGCAACATCAGAGTTATTTTCATCAGCTTCGTCTGCATCGGGCTCTGCAACAACCTTCGCAAGACTTTCGGACTCCGGAGATCTTTCGCCTCGAGTTAACGAGGTTCCAGAGAATTTCAGACCATCCAATATCGTGGTCGAAGTGGCGCTTTGCGTTGATGATACCAATGTTTCAGCTGAATCCCCAACCATAACCTGCGCGATACGGCTGTTATCGTTCAACTCAAATTCAACGATTTTTTTCGGAGTTTCGGAGTTAATAGGGCTGTGGATCGAGATGGATTCGCCCGTTTCACTCCAGACCGATTCAACATCGACACTGAAATCCGCCGCAGCCAAAACAGAGTGCGTCACGGCAGCTACAAGGATCCCTCTCCAAAACCACATACTGCGCCGCGCGCGCGTGCGCAGCGACCTGGTTGATTCTGATTTAGTCTGGAACTGAGACACAACTCAATCCTCACAAAGATGTCCACACGGGGACATCGGTCATATTCTCTGCCTCTCAAGTGCGAGACGCTACAGACATTTTTTCTGACTCCGTCAACCTGTTGTCAGGCAGAAACTTCCTCACGACAGATCTCGAGAACAGTCGCAAAAGCCTTTTCAAATGGAGCTTTTTCACACTCCAAGTCATACAGCTCGATACTCGGGTCGCTGTCAGATGCAACACTGACCGAGAGGATCATTTTGCCCGCCCTCGCAGAAGCAAGCCTGACCGTTCGAATGCGACCAATCCTGCCCCGATCCAGACTTACCGCAAGCCTCAAAACACTGGCCAACCGGGTCACCCAAACCTGGTCAGGCTTCTCAAGGTTCTCGAACACATCCTCATCGGGTCGAGGCGTACGTTTTCGATGAAATCTCACGAGCGCAGCAACAATTTCAAGCTCTCTCTGACTAAAGCCCAAAAGACTACTGTTTTTGATTAAATATTGTGCATGCTTGTGGAATCCTGAGATGTTAATGAATTTCCCGCACTCATGCAGATATGCGGCGCAACGGAGAAGTTCACGCCAACGCGAAACATCCTCACCCTGCAGGGGGAGCGCGTCAAAAAGCGACATAGCTAGTGTCGCCATATGAAAGGCGTGGGGCTCATCAATTCGCAACTTCTGCCCGAACTCACGTACGCTCTGCCAACGAACGTCTTTGGAATCACCACGAAGCCAGTGCGCTTCACGCGCTAAAGTATCGAATAGAATGCCTTCACGCAGAGCGCTGGTGGAAATCGTATAACTCGATACACCTGCCACATCTGCAAGAACGCGGAGCACCATTGCACCTGCGACAATAATGTCTGCCCGCTTCGAATCCATCCCGGGCAACATGCGCCGCTCTTGTACAGAGCGATTCTTAAACAGAACTGCCGCAACGGAATCAAGCTCGTCACGGGACAGAGTCGAGCCATGAAACGAGCCAGGTTGCGCAACTCCAGCAATACCGTTCGAAAGAGCCTTCAACGCCTTAATCGTACCCGACGAACCTACAGCGAGATCAAATCCAAAACGCTTAAGCTCATGCGAGAGTGGTTCAAGACGACTGCGCACGTAACTTTCGAGTTCGCGCAAATCCAACTCGGTGAACGGATCTGTGGTCAGGAACTTTTGGGTCAAGCGAACGGCACCTAGCTTTAACGAGGTCGCAAATCGCACCTCATTCCACTGGCACAGAACTATTTCTGCAGAGCCCCCGCCAACATCAACAATAAGACTCGACTTGTCGTCTATCGACAATCCCGCCCGAACACCCAACGACACAAGACGCGCCTCTTCCTGTCCGGAAACAATCTCAACCGGAATTCCAACCCGACCAGAAAGCCGGCTCGCAAACTCCACTCCATTCCGTGCCTCTCGCAACGGGTGAGTTGCGATGCACCGAATCACGGCACCATGACGGACGGCAATTTCCTTCATCTTCCTCAGGACTGTAGCCATTTTCGAAAGAGCATTCGCATCAAGCATGAGTCGCTCATCGATGTCTGCAGCGAGCCGGGTCTGTTCTTTCTGATTCTCGAGAATCTGATATCCGCCCTGTACGTTCATCTCTACGATGAGCATGTGTGTGCTATTAGAGCCCACATCAATCGCAGCCAGACGCAGCAGGCCAGAAGATTTTCGTTTGTCAGAACTATCCGTCATTTTCCTGCCCGAAGTTGAATTGTATTCTGTGCATCATTTACCTGAGCAGCTGACTCCAAATGCCGCAGGGCATCGCGCAGACGCAGGGGCTGAGCCTTCTCCACTTTGACAAGCTCAATCAGGCGCTCCTGCGAGCGACAAACCTTGTGCTTGCCGCTCTGCGCCTGAACATAGGTGCCGTCGCTGCGCATCGAATGCGACTTGAGGTTGTCTTCCAGGTTGATTGCCAAAATCTCGATAACCTTCGCTTTCAATGTCTCAGCCCCAACGGGCCAGACAATCTCAACACGCCTGTCCATATTCCGTGGCATGAAATCACAGCTTCCCAAATAGATTTTGGGCTGACCGCTATTACGGAAATAGAAAATCCGGGAATGTTCAAGAAAGCGGTCTATGATGGATATGACGCGAATATTCTCAGACACACCGCGCAAACCAGGACGCAAAATGCAAACCCCACGAACAATCAAATCAATCCGGACACCAGCACAGCTTGCAGAGTAAAGAGCATGAATCAGTTTCGAATCGGTCAAGGAATTCATCTTCAAAACAACGTGACCCTGCCCCTGGGAACGATGCAACGCAACTTCCTCTTCGAGATTGCGGATGAAGAAATCACGAACACCGAAGGGCGAAACCTGAATCGAGTCAAAATCTGGACCACCATTAAGTCGCGAGAGCTGGCTCTCAGAGCTCAATAAATTGAAGCCTGTGAGCAAATTGAACAACTTGGCTAGGTCGCTGGTCAGAACATCATTGGCGGTCAACATTCCCAAATCCGTGTAGAGTCGGGCAGTGCTAATGTTGTAGTTTCCGGTTGAAATGTGAGCATAGCGCTGAAGATGGTCTCCTTCGCGCCGAATCACGAGTGCACACTTTGCATGTGTCTTTAACCCTACAAAACCAAAGACCACATGCGCTCCGGCACGCTCAAGTCTGCGGGCCCAGGCGATATTATTGTGTTCATCAAAGCGCGCTTTGAGCTCTACAACAGCGGTAACCTGCTTTCCCTTTTCGGCTGCGCGCACCAGAGCTTCAATGACTGGTGAGTCGCCACCGATACGATACAAAGTCTGCTTGATAGCAAGAACATTTGGATCATCAGCCGCGCGTCCCAGAAACTCGAGTACACTCGAAAAGCTTTCGTACGGATGATGAAGAAGAACATCTCCCTCGCGGATGACATCAAAAATATCGCGATCATGGCTGAGTCGCGCGCTCATCTTTGGGTTAAATACACTGTCGCGGAGTGCCGGTTTGACCTCAAGTTTTGACAGGAACATCAAATCTCTGAGATTCAGATAACTCGAACTCTCATAGATATCCCCAATATCAAGCTCAAGCTGATTACGCAGGCGAGAGCGAAGTCGCTCCGGCATATCCTTTTCGACTTCCAATCTGACAACGAAACGCTGTGCCCTGTCTTTGAGCTCAAGCTCAATCGACTTCATCAGGTCTTTCACTTCACCTTCGAGCAATTGGTAATCAAGATTGCGAGTCACCCTGAAGACGTATGCGTCGTCGACCTCATTCCATGGAAAAAGCTTTGAGAGGTGCCTCCGAATCAGATCTTCTATCACGACAAATCTATGTTCACGCGCACGCGATGGAACAGCGATGTAACGTGAAAGCTTCGATGGAATCTCAACAAACGCCAGAAGCGGTTCGCCATTTTCACCCGCCTCTTTGAAGCTGACGGCGATATAGAGCGAAAGATTCGCGAGGTAGGGAAATGGGTGGGCCTGGTCGATTGCCAAGGGTGTCAAAATGGGAAAGATCTGGTTCTCGAAAAACTCATCGAGCTTCTCCAGCTCCTGCCGGCTCAGTTGACTCGTAGAAAGAATCGAGATTCCCTCTGCGGCCAAAGCTGGAATGAGGCCTGCCTGAAATGTGGCTGAAGCTCTGCGCAACTGTCTTCGAATATAAAGCGAAACCTCATCGAGTGTTTCCTCGGGATCCATATCCCCGGAGGTTTGTGTGGTTACCGCAACACCAGATTCACTATTCTCGAGGAGTCGAAAAAGTCCTGACAACCGCACCATGAAAAATTCGTCGAGATTTGATCCAAAAATCGACAGGAATTTTAAACGTTCAAGCAGAGGTGTGGTTCGATTTTCCGCCTCCTTCAAGACGCGATCATTGAACGACAGCCAAGCCAACTCGCGGTTGAGGTACAACTCCGGATCATCCAATTTCTTGAGCAGAGATTTTTGTCGTGCGGCCGATTGCACCTTCTTCAGACGTGCGGTCATTGCTCTCTCCTCGGCATTCTATGGCGCCATCAGAAAGAGCGTAAAGCACGAAGGATACTCACCGATTTGATGTAATTTACCGGGTCAGAAATCTAACTAGGCACTCTTGTCCCGAGCATCATGCGGACGAGGAACGTAGGCCAGCAATTGTGCAGATGGCTTTTGCCCTAACTCAAATGAGACCCTCAACCAGGCAAGAGATGCCTTGCGGAATGGGGTGACAGCGGCGCCGACAGAGGGCGACAACAGGCTCATCATCCTCTCAATATTTGGGTTGTGGCCAACTATCCAGACACACCCCTGACCTTGGGGAAAACGCCCAACCACCGCTTGCGCAATCAATTTCCAGCCCGACTCCACCGAGCCTTCGGGGGAAAATGAGTGATCTCGGATAACATCAACGACCTGCCCCTCGAGAACTCGTTCCAGCGTCTGCTCTGCGCGATCGTAGCCGCTGGTAAAGACCAGATCCGGCTGCGGCAAGTTCAGAAGCTTCCTCATGCGCCCAACCCCGGCAGCATCCCTCTCACCACGTGGAGTCAGACGACGTTCGCTATCGGCCGTCACATAAGACCCATCAACCGCCTGAGCGTGTCTGACAATGACCAGATCAATTTCTGCCATGGTTTCACACTCCGAAATAAAGACGGGCCTGGTTTACATCACTTTGAATCTGCGCCTTAAGATGATCAAGACCAGAGAATTTCAATTCAGTACGGATGAACTTTTTGATGGCAAAGGCAATCTCACTGCCATACAAATCACCCGTATAGTCAAGAATATGCGCCTCGATCTGCAGTTTGAGTCCATCTGCGATAGTCGGCCGAACTCCACAGTTCATCACACCGGGCCGTGGTGTTTTCTCGCCGGGCAGGAAGACCTCGACAGCATAAACGCCAAAGGGAGGGACGAGACAACTCTCATCGAGAAGTCCAAGGTTGGCTGTCGGGAAGCCAATCTGTCGGCCACGTTGATCGCCCTTGACCACCACTCCATTAAGGCAGAAATCGCGACCCAACATTTTCTGAGCTGCTTCAAATTCTTTCGCCAAAATAGCAGCGCGGATTCGACTCGACGAAACCGGCAAACCATCGATAAACAAAGGCTCAGCCTGCCTAGCAGCAAACCCACGCACCTTGGCAAAGGCTTCGAAATGGTTCCAATCACCCGATCGATTAGCTCCGTAACAGAAATCGAAACCTATGACTGCAGCCCGGATATTAAAGCTCTTGAGCAGATACTCGGATACAAAATCATCGGCGCTGAGTTGCGCAAATGAAAACGAGAATTTCTGAACAACAACCGCATCCACACCGGCTGCAAGCAGAAGGTCTACCCTCTTAGACATGGGCACAAGAGAAGGCTTCGCCAACTGGGGAGAAAGCACTACAGTCGGGTGAGGATCGAAGGTCAGCGCAACAATAGGAAGATCTTTTGTGAACTCGCGCAGTGTTTTGAGAACGTGCATGTGTCCAAGATGAACGCCGTCAAAATTTCCGATCGTCAGCGCAATAGGCTGCTGCTGAGCGATTAGATCAGTACGTCCAAAAACACTGAAACCCCATTCACCCATGCCCTGCAACCTGCACCAATGAGAAATCTGCGACGTTGTCATAAAGCCTTCTCACACGCAGGAGCAGTGCAAGCCGGTTCTGCTTGATCTTAAAGTCCTGTGCGTTCACAAGAACCCTATCAAAGAAATTTGCCATGGGATGTCTCAACTCAGCCAGAAGTCCGAGATACGATTCGCAATCATTGTTCAGCAAAAGATCATGCCCTTTGCTCTCTGCTGCTTGAAGCTCTTCGAAAAGAACACGTTCCTCATTCTCAACAAAGTGAGCCACTTCAATGGCAGGGCTCTCCCCATTTTTTAGGAGATCTTCAGTGAGAGTTCTGCACCGCTTGTAAGGTACCATTGCCAGAGCCAATGCAGCAGGTTCGTTTCCTTGCCGCAACAACGCACGGCTCGTGGCACGTACCCAGTCCAGAGAAGCTGCAACAGTCTGGCTCGACAGACGTGCACTGACAGCTTCAACCGCACCGGGATCAAAGCTTGTTTTCCAGAGGGCCTTCAGTCGCCCCAAGATAAACAAGAAGACCTTTTCCTCTGTCTCAGGTTGCAAGCTCAAACCGTGGCGGCGGCAATTTTCTGCGGCCATAGTCAGACAGGCGGTCAAACTCTGCTCGACAGCAGCGGAATCACCATCTGAACCCAACAAACGCAAAATGGCCAACGATGCGCGCCGCAGACCAAAAGGATCTTTATTACCTTTAACATCGGTACCGTGGCCAATCAGAACCACCAGTGAATCGAGCTTGTCCGCGAGACTCAGCAGTTTCCCGAGGGGAGTCTGGGGCAGCGGCGCATTTGCCCCAATCGGAGCATAATGCTCAGCAATCGCATCGGCCACAATTCCACACTGATCTCCGAAGAGCTTTTGCTCGCGCACGAGAATGCCACCCATCAAGCCCTGCATCTCGTCGGGGAACTCCTGCACACAACCCGACTTAAGGTCTGCTTTACAGTACATTCCGGCAGTTTCGGCAGCTTGCAGCAGCAATGCATTCGAATTCTTCGTCCTCTGAGCAAGTTCCCGCGCCAGAGAGGCCACACGCATCGACTTGTCTCGCAAGCTTCCCATGCCTGCTTGGAACAGCTGGTTCTCCAATTTTTCGAAGAGCTGGTGCAACGGAGTTTTTAGATCACCATCATAATAGAAGGCACCATCGTCGAGACGACCGCACACAACCGTTGCTGTAGCATCGACCATACCCTCGACATTCGAGCATGGATAACCAGCAACACCAACATAAAAGGGCAAGGCTACGCCGGTCTTTGGATGAACCACAGACAAATAATTCATATGCTCGCGCAACACACTTGTAATGAGTCGCTCGGGCAAACGCAGATATTTCTCTGGGAAACGGCCCAGGAAAAGCTGGGGACTCTCCGAGAGACCAGCAACCTTATCCACGAGATCATCGATGCCGGTCGGAAGTGATCCGTGCACAGATTGCGCCAACTTCTGCGCCTGAGTCGTGATGAAATCAATGCGTTTACTGCGCGACGGTTCCACATCGAGAGAACGTATTCTTTCGAGATATTGATTGGCATGGGCAATGTGGATTGCATGTGGATGAAGAATTCTCTGCCCGTACGAAAGATTCGAGGAGCCGAGACCAAACGCACTCACAGGAATGACTTTGTCATCGGCAAGTGCACAGATCCAACGCACTGGTCGCACGAAGGGTGTTGCACCTTCCTCAACGATCCATTTCATTTTCAGACCACATTCGACGCCCTGACACCATTGCACGAATTCTCGAACCAACAAGCTCGGAAATTCGCCCCCCTTCTCCTCTTTTTCAGTGTAAAGAAACACACCATCCGGGCGCTCCTTCCACGTCAGGTGAGCCGCATCAACACCAACCTTCTTCGCGAAGCCGAGTGCGGCCGGACCTAACGATCCGTCTGCCGCACGCGCAATGCGCTGCGCTGGCCCCCAGAACTCGCGCTTGATTGTCGGCTCAAATCGAGGCAACCCTCGACAGAGCAAAACCAGTCGACGAGCTGATACTAAGATCTCATGCTCGAGCTTTTCAAAGCCAGCAACAAACTCAGGTACAGAAGCAAACTTTTCACGATTTGAATTTTTCCAGTTCTTGAAGCACTCCTCGAGATGCTGCACTGCTGCGGTCTGAAAAGCTGGAGGCATTTCCTCAACGCCAAGCTCAACACAAAAGCTCACACTGTCCTTTGGCTCTGCCAGCGGAGCTGGTGCAGTTCCAGATGGGTTGAAAGTCTCTTCCATCTTTTGAACTGGCTTGTGAATAAAAGGCAAACGTGGATCTGAAGGCAGGCGCTGCATCATTGGAAAGCCAAGCTTCTCACGTTCGGCTCTGTAGGTTGCTGCGCAAAGTCGGGCGCATTCGCGCACACGGCCGATGAAACGTTGCCGCTCGCTAACTGAAATTGCACCGCGCGCATCAAGTAGATTGAAGGCGTGTGATGCCTGCAAAACATAGTCGTACGCTGGAAGCACCAAATTCAAATCACACAGTTCTCTGACTTTGTTTTCACACTGTGAAAAAGTTGAGAACAGTGAATCCACATCTGCATTCTTGAAGTTAAAATGCGAGAATTCAAATTCATTCTGTTTGAAGATGTCACCGTAGGTGAAATGATCGTTGTAGGGAATGTCCAGAGCACTCTTCATGCCGGTTGCGTACATGTAGAGACGTTCAAGACCGTAGGTAATTTCACCGGACACAACATCGAGATCGACGCCACCCAACTGCTGGAAATAAGTGAACTGAGTCACCTCTTGTCCATTGGCACGCACCTCCCAACCCAGGCCCCAGGCGCCCAGCGTTGGGCCCTTCCAATCATCCTCAAGTAGCGAAATATCATTCTCTTGGAGTCGAATTCCGATGTGCTCCAAAGATCTCAGAAACACATCAACAATGTCAGCAGGCGCAGGCTTCAAGAAAACCTGAAGCTGATAGTAATGCTGAAAGCGATACGGGCTCTCACCATAGCGGCCGTCCACGGGACGACGGCACGGTTGGACGTAAACGCTGCGCCAGGGCTCCGGCCCTAGGCCCTTTAGGAAAGTATGTGGATGAAAGGTGCCTGCACCCATGGGTGCATCGTAGGGTTGAGTCCAGAGACAGCCAAAACGTCCCCAATACTCGATCAGGCTAAAAACAAAACTTTGAAAATTCTGCATAGATCACCTTTATTTGGAGCCAACCCCAGCATTAAGCCCAAGCCCCTATTTTAGGCCAGACACCGCGCGGTCGCTCGCCAATCGAGTCAATCCTTCGACGCAAAAATCGAATCAGGTCAAAAAAGACCAACCGAGTTCCGATCCTACCTGCGCGAGGGACGTGAAAATGATGAAAGTCCTACTCCTGGCCTGCATCACGCTGGCCAGCTTAGAACCAAATACATCGACAGCACATGGCTTTAACGCCAATTTTGTCGATATCGTAAAAACATTCGGTGGGAAATACCGAGTCATCATCAAATACACACATGTGGAACTCGGAGAGTACCGCGAAGCGTTCGTTGATTTCGAAAAGAAGGACGAAGCCATCAAGACATTCGAAGATCTTGCACGCGGTGCTGACTTCTTCCTTGGCGACATAAAAAAATCCATCCACTTCCACACACCCGCAGAGAAGCAAAAACCCTTCTGAGTTGAACTTTAGGAAACAAAAAAGCCCGGTATAAAACCGGGCTTTTTCTGTTCTCAACAACCCGCATGAAGCGGTTCGAGAGTGCATGCTGCAGATGATTAATCTGCGCTGGGCGCGCCACCAAGGAAACGGCTCGAAATACGAGCAGCTTTACCCTTAAGCTTCTTGATGTAGTAAATGCGAGACTTACGGACTTTACCGCGTGCCTTCACGTCTACCCGATCAATGAGCGGTGAGTGAGCGAAGAATGTTCTGTCCACACCGATACCACCGGCGGAAATCTTACGAACCATGAAAGTGCTGTTCGTTGTTCCCTTGCGGTAACGAATCACAGTTCCTTCGAAAGCCTGGAGACGAAACTTTGCAGAACCGTCTTTGTTGGTACCTTCCGCAATCTTCACCATAACTGAAACCGTGTCACCTGCACGGAACTCAGGAAGGGGATTCTTGCGGAGAAACTTCGATTCAAAATGAGCCAAATCTGGATGCTTCATAATAAAACCCAACCCACGAGAGAAGAACCTTAAGGGATTTCTCGGTATCTCAGTGGGAGAAAATGGTCGGGGCGACAGGATTTGAACCTGCGACCTCTTGCACCCCAAGCAAGTGCGCTAGCCAAGCTGCGCTACGCCCCGACGAAGTGAAACACTAACTAAACCACTCAACTTACTTTGCAAGAGCCGACTTAACTTTTTCCACAACAGCACTGAACGCTGCAGCATCGTGAATCGCCAACTCAGAGAGCTGCTTACGATTGAGGCTGACTTGAGCCTTCTTAATGCCGTTCATGAACTTGCTGTAAGGAATTCCGTGCGAGCGGGATGCAGCGTTGAGACGCGCGATCCACAGCGAACGGAACTCACGCTTCTTAACCTTACGGTCGCGGTATGCATACTCAAGACCTTTACGAACGATCTTGACCGCTACGCGGTAGGTTTTGGAGCGGGATCCACGGTAGCCCTTGGCGAGCTTGAGGATCTTCTTGTGACGACGACGGAGTTTAAAACCACGTTTGGCGCGAGCCATTTGAACCTTCCTTTCCTCGATAACCGGAGCCCTCAACTGAGGGGCTTAAAATCCGGGATACCGGTTGAGACGATTGATTAGAGACCGCTGTTGGGAAGGCAACGCTTCACCAGCAACATATTTTCAGCACGCATGATCTTCGCTTTCTTCAAGCGATTCTTACGCGAACGGGTTTTCTGGCCTGTAAGGTGCTGCTTGCCCTGGTGAGGAACCTTCACCTTGCCCGTACCTGTGACTTTGTAGCGCTTTGCAGCTGCGCGCTTTGTCTTAATTTTCTTGCTGGACGGTGCCTTTTTTCCACCGGCAGCACGGATCTTAATTGTCCGTTTCTTTGGCTTAGCCATATGGTTGCCCTTTGCTCGACATTACACGGTTAAACAGAGCCGCCCTTATAGCACGCAATCTGGCGCTTGCAAGGGGTTTCAAGCCCTCTCTCTGCAACAAAAAAAGAGGCCTGAAAAGCCTCTTTTTTCTTTTGGCTGGGGAGAACGATACCTTTCGGTAACACTCTTCCAAAACCGACAATTTTTAGATGGTGAGCCCGCCCGGACTCGAACCGGGGACCAAAAGATTAAAAGTCTTTTGCTCTACCAACTGAGCTACGAGCCCCATCTGCAGCCGTACGTAATATCGGCCCGCGCTGCTGTCAACAGGACTTTGGAGGGTTCCCAAATTATCCACGCGAGCTTGTGGCTTGTCCCGGACTTAAGCACACTTGCTGCACAGAGCGGGGGGCAGGAAATGAATTTCATTCATAAAATTGTGCGCAGACATGATGCACTCCTGTTGAGGGAAATATCGCGGCCAGCGCTGCGACTGGGCCCGTGGCTGTTCTTTATTGGCCTAGGAGCAGCTTTGGTCGGCTGGGATACGGAAGGCGATGCAGGCAAGTGCCTCCTGCTAAGCGGTGGTCTTGCACTTGGCCTCGCTGCGGAGAAATTCGCGCAGTTTCAGATAAAGAGAATTAAAAAATAGAACAGTGCATTCGACATTCTGCAAAATCCCAAAAAGGTATCAGCAGAGGACTCAAATTTAACTTAACACACGTAGAATTACTTCTTCTCAAGTACTGCTTTCAAAGCTCGAAGTGCAGCCATGACTGCCTCGTGATGTACTTTGTGCGCCGCATGGATTTTCAAATATTTGTCGTGTTCTGCACCAGCATTTGCATGATCTGATTCCCGTCCAGACTTTTCATGCTTCGCTATTTCTTTCTCATGCGCGGCAATGATTTTATCGTGCTTTCTGATTTCTTTGTGGTGGTCACGAATCTCCCGGATGACAGCACTCAGAATTTGTTCTGCTTCCGCATGATCCTTCTTCCATTGTTCATGTTCAGCGATCATGACCTTATGTTCTTGCGCAGCCTTTTCGTGCTCTGCCTTTGGATCAAGAGCTGGAAGTGGCGCAATCGATTCCGGCTTCTGATTCACAGCCGCAGGAGCAGAACTCTGAGTAGTTGTTTGTGCAAAACCCATTAAGCTCGATCCAACGAGCGTCAAGAAAATGACAACATTGCTCATAGTGCGTGCACCCTTCATCGTTAAAACTCCTCATTTTTTGTTAATGAAAGTAGATTATCACTACCGCTACCCATCTGCAATTTATCCTCCGTCACGCTGAGCTAACTGTATTCGAAGGAAGCTCTTTTTTATACTCCTACGTTCGCTTTGGTATGGATATTCAGTGAATGATAGACTCGTAATGAGCTACATCAATATTTCATCTCCTCCTCGCCTCTTCAAACCCAGCCCATGCAACAAACGCATGAGAGCATCTTATTGAGAGTTCGATCGCACATACTGAGGCAATTCTAGCCGATTGATATCGAAAGTTGATTGAGCGTTAATTTTCGACGAGCTCGGGTCATCTAGGAGGACAATTCAGTCTCAGGGAAGGTCTCGAGTTGTTCTATAACGGAGGATCATGATGTACTCGAAGTTTGGGTTGAGTTTGATGTGTGCGTTGGTGAGTGGAACTGCATGGGCTTCGGAGTGTAAGCCATCCAAGTGGGGAGCAAAAGACGAGATTGGTGCAGCAAATCTCATGAATGCAGACACCCTCAAAGAAGCAGCAAAGCTTATAAAAAAAGGGAAATCCGCACCGCTGGGAATCGTTATCGAGCCGGGCATGCCGGCATTCCCTCCTCGGTTTGTGAATTTGAATGTGCATCAACCCAACCAATTTGGTGGTCGCAAGCTGGGTCCCGTTTTCGGATGGAACTTCAGTTACAACGATGACAGCGCACAATTGTGGTTTGGCGTTGGACCACAGCTCGACGGACTTAGCCACTTCGGCGAAGATGGAGAATTCTATAACTGCAACAAAGCCGTCGATTTCGTCACCGAGACGGGTGCGAAGAAAATGGGAATCGAAGGAATCCCGCCTCTCGTGGGTAGAGGAGTCGTGGTCGACATGGTCAAGCATTTTGGAAAGCCCATGGAGGCTGGACAAGGCATAACTGTTACCGACGTTGACACCGCTTTAAAAAACCAAGGACTCAAAATAAAGAAGGGTGACATCGTTTTGTTCCACACCGGTTGGACAGACTCAAAGCTCAAGTCCGACCCGAAAACATGGGCCTCAGTTGAACCCGGACTCACTAACGCGGCGGCAGCTCATGTAGCAAAGATGAGTCCGATGGTTGTTGGATCTGATACGTGGGGACTAGGACCAGTTCCGCCAGTGAAAGGCGACAAAGTGTTCTACGATCACAACATCTTTCTCAAAGAGAGCGGAATTTACATCCTTGAAAACATGGACACCGGCGTTCTCACAAATGAGGGCGTTAAGGAATTCATGTTCGTTCTTGGTCAAGCACGCATAAAGGGTGCAGTTCAGATGCTGATTAACCCCGTCGCAATGTGGTGATCTGAGCAGCGTGCAATAAACACAGTTAAGAACGGGTTCGGATAGAATTTATTCGAACCCGTTTTTGCACCTTCAGTCGACTCCATCGCGTGCACCGATAGCCTCCGACTCGCCCAAAGACTCGAAGGATTTCTCCCTCGGAGATTCGAGTTACGCCCAAAAAGGCCTTCTTCAGAGAAGAGGATTCATGCTTGCGACGCAGGATAAAAGGCCAACACAAGGCTCTTTTTTTGTGGAACTTAAGCCTGTACTGCAATGTTCCGACAAAGAAGATGGGCAATTTTTAAACTTGGGGGTCTTATGAAACCGCAGAATTTATTCGCTCTCTCCCTTTTGTTTGTGTTGACCGCGACAGGGTGTGGCAAGCAAGAAAACGAAGACCTTGTGAAGCCAACAGCGAATGTAACTGAAAGCATCTCAGTTGAGGATGCTATCGATAACGATCTGAATGAAAATTTCGGCCTGGGCGTTGGCGCGTCTGCATCCCAGCAATGCAAGGCTAAAGTTGAGAGTGCGCGCAAACTAGGTGCACAAGCTTTTGCTCGAGCATCTCAGCTCGAGAGCCGTCGACAGGGATTGCTTGCCAGTCAGTCTGCCAACCCAAATATTTCGACAGCCGGTGAAATCGAGTCGCTGACACGGCAGATCATCGCATTGCTAGCGCAACAGGATGCCTACTTGAAGATTGTGAAGAAGGGCTGCAAGTAAGTCGTTCGCTGACAGGCCTAAAAAAAATCCCCGAAGGATAACTCCCTCGGGGATTCAGAATAAAAAGGCTGCACCGAGCTACTCTCCCACAGTTAAAACTGCAGTACCATTGCCGCAGGCGGGCTTGACTTCGGAGTTCGGAATG
>JBILKM010000087.1:0-6913 GCA_044376695.1 Silvanigrellaceae bacterium | reverse complement strand
TCCTCTTCAAGGGCGCCCTATTCTCTGTGGTCGCTTCGTTCAGATTAACCCCGGTGGCGGAGAGTAAAACAGACTCAACGCAGCGCAGGGAGGTCGTTCCGACACAAATAACCGGACAACCGTTGTCGAGATGTTCGACGATAAGATCCATAGTGCTTTGCGGAATGATACACAGCTCTGCGTGCATATCGTGATCGTCGATGGCTTCTGCGGTTACAGATTGAAAAGTACCTAATCCAACATGCAGCGTGACCGGTGCCATGCGAATACCCATCTGGTTGCATTGGGCAAGCACAGCAGGAGTAAAATGAAGACCTGCAGTTGGAGCGGCAGCGCTTCCGAGATCCTTGGCATAGACAGTCTGATAACGCATCCGATCGAGCGCGTGCAGCGCTGGGTCGTGCACCTTTTGTGGGTCGCGCTCGATATAGGGTGGCAAAGGCATTTCGCCTTGGGAAAAAAGAAAATCAGACAAACTCTGCCCAGAAATATTCTTTACGCGCGGAGGATCGATACTCTGAATTTCGAAAGCAGGTGTTTGCCCATCCTCAACGAGGAGCACTTCGCCTACTTTGAGTTTCTTGAGCGGTCGCAGCAAGCAGGGAATGTTCTCTTCTGATTTCGTGGAGAGCACGAAAACCTCGGCTCTTCCGCCTGATTTTCTTACGCAGCGCATCCGAGCGGGAAAAACCTTCGATTCATTCACAACCAACAAAATCGAAGGAAATTGTGAAGCAGGAAATTTTTCCCGCAACACCTGAGGCAACTCAGAGAATGTGCGATCTTGAAGCACGGAGTTCTGTCCATCCCAAAACAACAGCCGCGCGGCATCGCGCTCTGGGAGTGGAGCCTGGGCAATCAGTTCTTCGGGAAAATCGAATTGGAATTCTTTGGTTTTCATTGGTCGATGACAATTCTTCGCAGATGCGATCCTATTCGAGTGACAATTTCGTAATGAATGGTTTGCGCCCAACCAGCGACCATCTCGGCGCTCACGGTTTCACCGGAATCGCTGCCAAGCAAGGTCGCAACAACCTGACCTTCATCACCCGCTACTCCGGTTACGTCAACCACAATATGGTTCATCATCACGCGTCCAAGTACCGGCGCACGATGGCCATGAACCAGAACATGGGCGCGCCCCGAGAGAAGTCGGGGGTAGCCATCATAGTATCCAATAGGAAGCACTGCGATTTTGGTCTCACGCTCACAACGAAAGGTACAGCCGTATCCCACGTAAGACCCTGCCGAGAGGGTCTTGACAATCTGAGAGCGACATCGCCAGCTCAAAACAGGCTTCAATTTAGGCAGCTGTGGGAGCACAATCTTAGCCGAAAGGCGTGTTTCTGTTGAGGGCCAAAGTCCATAAAGACTAATACCAACGCGCACAAAATCGCAGTGCGAACTGGGCAATACAAGTGTTGCTGCACTGGCAGCAATGTGCCTTTCAAAATCTGCAGAATTTTTAGAAAGCAACGCACTCAAGGAATCTATACCCGCATCGAATTGTTTGAGTTGCTGCAAGGCATATTGCTGCTCGGTCACATCTTCCGTGTTGGCGAAATGAGAGAGCACACCTCTGACATCAAACGGACAATCCGGCTCTGCAAGAAATGCGAGCTGACGGGGCATATGTTCGGGAAAAAATCCTTCGCGCGAAAGTCCAGTTTCAACATGAACGTGGGCGACCGCGCGCAACCCACGTGCCTTCAGTGCCGCCACTGCTGCTGCGGCGTTGTCATCACCCAGAGTCACTTCCACACCTTCTTCGGCAAGCTGCACAAACTCTTCCGGCGAGGTCGCACCAATCACAAGCAAACGGCGACGCGGCCACTGCCTCGACTCCTCGAACTTACGAATCTGCAGGGCATCACGTGGCGAGATGAGATGAATGATGTCAACGAGGGGATGCACCACAGATAGTATTTCCAAAAGTCCGTGCCCGTAGGCATTGGCCTTCAAGACAACCCCAAGCCTGTGCTCACCCTCGCCCAAGAGCGTTCGGAATGCGGCAAGGTTTGCACGCAGAGCAGAACCGTCAATTTCAACCCATGAAGACTCGGCCGAAGCCTCCAGCATTGTCTCCCCTCCCAAAACACAAGCAATGAGCGGCACGCCGCTGCAACAGAGAAGCGCGCACTGCAGCAAGTGTGCCAGAAATTTCTGACCTCTGGGGGAATTTCATCCTTTTTGCAAATGTGAGTCAAAGACACGCCAGCCCCCTTGGGATGCTCTGCCTCTTCAACTAAACTGAACAGTACGTGCTGACTCAGCATCGTTCTTCAGGGGAGGGAGCAACCGCATACAATGACGCCCGCAAGCGCCATGACAACTACGGTCTCCATCACCCCCAAACGAGCAGCTCTGCTTGTTTGCTTTATTTTTGCGCTCTCTTGGCTTCCTTCGAGCTTTGCAGAAAGCAAGGCTAAAAAGCTTCAGCTCGTGGGAGCCATTGTCAGTGCTCGCGGTGGAGTTGCTCTGGTCAAAAACCGCGACACCAGCGAAGTCAAAGCCTTCAAAACGGGTGAGTCGGTCTTCAACTTCGGGACACTTCTGAGCGTTGACAGGCAGCAGATGATTATCGTGGACAACGATGGCCAGATGACGATGATTTCCAACAAACTTGGTGGAATCACCAGCCGTACTCCACCGAAAGTTATTGTCTCAACGGAAGACAAGCATATCGAAGATGGCTTTTCTCGAGTTGGTACAAAAATTGAAGTGGATGTGCGGTACCGTGACCGCATGATCCGTGAAGAACTCCCAAACATCCTCATGCAAGCATCCAGTGAACCCGTAGTCATCAACGGGGAAATTACCGGCTTTCGTATTTTCCAATTTGACCAGAACTCAATCTTTCACAAACTGGGTCTCAAAGATGGTGATATTGTGAGAGAAATCAATGGAATACCTCTCACAGATGTCGCCAAAACCATCCGCTTCCTTAATGGCTTACGTGAAGAAAACCAGATTCAGGTCAATGTTATGCGCAATGGTTCGCCCGTCGCTCTTGAACTCAACGTTCGGTAATCATTGAGAGCAAAGCCGACAACGAAGTGGTTGACACTCCCTTTCTCTTCGTCTATCAACCGTGAGCTCAGCTAATGTCAGGGCGCGTCGGTGAGCCTGAACTCCTCCGGTTTAGACCGGGCAAGACGCCCCCCATATTTGAATTCGAGGTTGTATCATGGCAGTGCCAAAGAAACGTGTTTCCAAGTCCATTCGCAACATGCGCCGCGCACACGACGCACTCACGGCTCTGAACTTTTCGAAGTGCTCGAACTGCGGTGCGCCCCGCCTGCCGCACTCCGTCTGCGAAAGCTGTGGTTTCTACAAGGGTCGCTTCGTAGCTCAACGCTACCTGAAAACAGACCTGGTTGCGGCTCTCCGCTAAGCGGTTATCCCTACGAACCAATCAAGAGCTCGGTCATTGCTGACCGGGCTTTTTGTGTTTGAATCGTTTTGAAACTCCCCAATCCCAGTTCCGGGAAGGAGCATGCCATGAGTTCATTGCCCAACCGACTTTCGCAGCACTCTCCCTTTTCGGGCTGGTTCGAACAAACGCATGCGTTAAAGATGGCGGGTCACTTTGGTGGAGTTGGTTTGCCCGAAAAACTCATTTACCTCGACCACGCAGCAGCAACTCCCGTCGACAAACGTGTTCTTGAAAGCATGCTGCCATGGATGACAGGCATCTACGGAAATCCTGCCAATCGCCTCCACCCGATGGGTGAAATCGCGGAGCATGGTCTTGCTCAAGCCCGACTGCAAGTTGCGGAGTGCATCGGGGTAGAGTTCGATGAACTTACCTTCTGCTCGAGTGCCACGGAGGCCAACAACCTCTTGTTGCGGGGTCTGATTCAACACCCACTGCGCAAACGCAATAAAATTGTAATTTCAGCGACAGAACATTCATCCATCCGCTCGACCGTGGAAGCTCTTTCAAACTCAGGATTGGTGATTCAACTCCTCGAAGTCGACGCGCACGGACAAATCAATTTGCTCGAGGCGGAGAAGCTGATCGACAACACCACGCTCGCTGTGTGTGTGATGGACGTCAACAACGAAACCGGAATCATCCAGAAAACTCTCCCCGCAGTTGCGAAGATTGCACACTCCCATGGCGCATTGGTGCATGTTGATGCCGTGCAAGGATTTGCTCGCGGCAACTTCCACACGACAACAACACCCTTTGATACAGCCACTCTCTCCGGGGCAAAAATATACGCTGGACGCGGTGCTGCCGCACTCGTCGTACGCAAGCGTCATCCGCGCGTTCGCCTTTCTGCGCAACTCACAGGAGGAGGACACGAGGCGGGCCTCCGTTCGGGCACTCCTAATCTTGCCGCGATTGTTGGGCTTGCAACAGGCATGCAACTGCAACTTCAAGAAAGAAACGAGCGATTGCATTACCTCTCCCATCTTGAATCGATTTTCAGCTCCGCATTGGAAGGACAAATCGATGTTCAGATCGCAGGAACACAAAACGATCGCGTGCCTGGAATACTCATGCTCAGCATCCCTCGTGTGAATGCAATGAAACTCATCGAGAATGCACGCCTGCTCTGTGTCAGCACAGGCAGTGCCTGCAAAACTCTTCAGGCAACCACCAGCCACGTCCTCAAAGCGATGGGATACGACGAGGAAGAGGCTCTCTCGAGTTTCCGCATCTCGATTGGCCTCAACAATACGGAAGATGAGATGAAACGGGCTGCAGACCTCATCGCCACAACTGCTTTGGAATTACGCCGAACGTCTGCCGTTTAAGCGCGGCGAAAAACTGACTCACAAAGTTCCTGATTCGTCCCGACGAAAAATGAAACGCCACGCCACGCATGCTAGACTTCTTCTGAAATTGTGGGTGATCGCTGAACCACAAAACCTTTCAGGGGATGAACAATGACAGATCTTGAGGTTCTCATCGTTGGAGGAGGCTGCCATGGTGTCGGGCTGCTGCACGATCTTGCCTCGCGAAGAATTCCCAATGTCCATCTTGTCGAAGAGAAAACTCTATCGAGCGGTACATCGAGTCGCTCAACCAAACTCGTCCATGGCGGTCTGCGCTACCTCGAACACCTCAAGCAGTGGCCTCTCGTTTCCGAGGCACTTGCCGAACGAGCCATCCTTCTCAGGCTCCTGCGTGGCCTGGTGCAGCCCTTGCCTTTTGTTTTGCCGGCATTCAAAGGCGATCGGCCCGCCTGGATGCTACAGGCTGGTTTGTTTATTTATGACACGCTGGCCGGCGACGGTGGTCTACCGCGCTCGCGTCGGTTGTCGACCAACGAGATATTTGAGGCAGCCCCATATCTGAACAGGCAAAGAATTCTGGAACAAACCAGCGCAGCGTTTCTCTATTATGATGCGCAGATGCTCGATGATGTGATTGTTCGGGTTGCTGCTGAGGCCGCTGTTAAAATGGGCGCTAGCTACGAGGAAAACAGCAGTGTCGTGGATGTTCAAACTTTAGGGAAACAAGAAGGCTTCAGAGTCAAAATCCGAGGCTCACAGGGCGAACGAGAGGTCACCGCGCGCACGATAGTCAACGCTGCTGGAGCGTGGAACAACGCTAACCTTATCCGCTGGGGGATTGCACCCAGAATTCGTTGTCTCCTGAATCAGGGAAGCCACGTTATTTTCAAGACTAGTGCTGTTCCACAGATTCAACCTAAAGAGGCAGCGGCATCTCTTCTTCAAAACAAAGATGGGCGAGTTGTGTTCTTTATTCCCTGGAACGGTGAGTGGCTTCTTGGTACGACGGAAGCCATTCTCCCTGCACTCGCGCCTCGGGGACTGAAACCTTCACCCGAAGAAATTGCATATTTGATCGACGCTGCGCGCTTGAATCTGGACATCGAGACAGGCGAGCAACACATCAAAGAAACATTTGCGGGTGTGCGCACCATGCCTATCAACGACAGATCAAAATCCACGATTCCAGGAACACTGAAAAGCGAGTGGACTGAGAATCCGTTTGCATCACCAGCTTATCTACAAACAACCGAAGGACTCAACATCTCCGCACTCTCCCGAGAAACCATCATTGACGAGACACAGCCGGGAATCTTCTCTATTTATGGCGGAAAATACACGACCTACCGGGCAGAGTGCGAAAAGTTGGGTTCGCGTCTGGCTCGCTTGCTGAACCGGGGCGGACAATCTGCTACCCGCACTGCAGATGCCTGGTTTATTTCCGAACTACTGGAAGAAAAGCCCCAGATCTTCGTTTCCTCACCCACGACCCGGTCTATTTGAATGCCGGCGATTCCAATAAAAAATTCGGGAGCACTTTATGCCCTCGCCGCTTATTCGACCTGGGGCTTTGTTCCTTTGTTCTGGCGCGAGCTACGCATGTTTTCGCCCACTCAAATTCTTGCGCACCGTATTCTTTGGTCACTTGTTTTTTTTATATGCATATTCGCCTTTAGGAAAAGTCTTATCACGTGGCTTTCCGAACTTTGGAATGGAACAACCTTAAAACGCAGTCTTCTCAGTTCAGTGGCCATTGGCCTCAATTGGGGCTTGTACATTTATGCAGTAAACTCTGGCCATGCTCTCGAATCTAGCCTCGGGTATTTCATCAATCCAATCTTCAACATTCTCATCGGTGCCGTTTTTTTTAAGGAACAACTCAACCGACTGCAATGGACAGCATTCGCAACTGCTTTTATTGGGGTATCATGGTTGACCATTGTGAACGGACAAATGCCTTGGGTGGCATTATCGCTTGCCACAACATTTAGTGCGTATGGCGTGATTCGAAAGAAAACAGCTATTAAAGGGACGACTGGAACAGCAGCTGAAAGCCTCATTCTTGTGCCCATTGCAATTGCGATTTTGTCCTCGCACACCATTGCCCCTGTCTCTCTCGCGGATTTGCATGCCCCCCTTAAACCCGCTTTGTTACTTATTCTGG
>JBILKM010000086.1:0-6938 GCA_044376695.1 Silvanigrellaceae bacterium | reverse complement strand
AGATATTCGAGCCGATTTTCAATACCTGAAGAAGTCACACCCTCTGCGAGGCGTAGCAACGAGGCATCAGTTCCCTCAGCTATCTCAAGCAGGAGCGAAAGCGCTTCAGGAAGTCTGTTGCGAATCGATTCGGCAGTGCGAACTGAAGTAACTCCCTTCAGCACTGCTTTTACCGTTGCACTTTTGTCGGCCTTGGAGGGACTACGATCAAGAATAATCCTCAAGAGTGAATTTATATTCTCTCTCTCAATCTCGTTGAGCTGTGCAGTGAGAATCTTATACGAATTCGCGAGAGCAGCATCATTAAAAGTGCTACTGAGTTTCTCGGTCATTGCAGTTCTTTGCTTGTTTTCCCATTCCACAGACGCCTGAGGGTTGCAGCTCGAAACAAAAATTGCTGTCAGAACAGAGAATAAAACAATAAGAAACACGCGCCACACGCAAAGAGCGGTATGGTGCGGTGAAAAAGAAGTTATGAGCGGGCTGAAGTGTCGCTGCGACATCGCCTGCCTCCCTGAGGCAATATCGGAAAACTGCGGCATATTTTAAGAAGCCGCGGCGAGGCCGAAGTTCGCAGTGGGGTCAGAAACTCTGTCCACAATGGTCTGGCCGCCTCGGATCTCCAAATCATAAAACTGAATTTATTTTTTATTTTTAGCTTTTTTGAGCTTTTACCATTCTGAAATTAAGTATTTCTGAAAGATTTCTCAAAATTCAGAACAGCGGGCTTTGATGCCATAAGAGCGAGGGTTGCCCAACGTGATAAACCATGCCCAGACAGAATCTGCATCGTGCCAATATTTTGAGCAATGGTGGGTTCAATTTCTAATTCAAATGAATTTGAGCCACAGGCGGCATTTGGCGGGTAGAACTAAAGGTCGATGCCGCAATTCCAAATTAAACTCCATGACAAAAGAACACGGCACCAATCAAAACTGAGAGCGATTTTCTGTACCGACAAATGGGACATACCGTTCGGTAATCAATACGCCCGTTCAATTCATCGAAATTATTGGGGAAATAATTGCAAGATTGGAAGGATCGAATGTTGAATCGAATGCTTTATGCAGCGACTTTTCTTTGTATGAGCCCAAGAGGACACAATGAATTCAAAAGACGAATCTGGCGCACTTCCGTTCGGCAAAATCCTCAGCAAAGTGATGAAAGAACGCCAGTTGACTATTCAGTCCATTGCCAACCTTGCAGGCGTCAACAAGAGTGTTATCCATGGCTGGATGACCGGAACAACGCCGCACGACCTGTTCGCAATCGGAAAATTATCACGCGCACTGGGCATTGGTTTTCGAGAATTGCTTTTGGGAGAACCAGAACTCCCTATCACAATGTCTACGCTCGATCTTCAATTCGACAAAGAAGACGTTTTCGAGGGACTTTGTGAAGTTCGTATCCGCCGCATCGTACCCAAGTCCACACAGTTAGAGTAGCTGATCCGGCAGTGCCTTAAGCTTAAAATCTGATGAGAAAAAAATTTAGATAAAGATCTAAATCCTCAATTCAAAATAGAAAAAAATAAATAGTCAGAATTTCCGGTGAAAGGGCGATAAATCTTCTTAACGGAGGATTTGAGGATGAACCGGAATTTCTGTGTCGCGCGACCCGCACTTGCTGTTGCTGCACTTATGGTTCTTGTTGGAGGATGTGGGGCAAGCCAACGGAATATGAATGGCGGACAACCGGAGGTTGTCACTGCGGCCTCCCGACAAGAAGAAAGTGGCGTGCTCGGAATTGTTGGCGGAACGACGATGAGCACGGCCAGCCCACTGTTGCCGTACATGCGTGCCATTCGGCATCGCTTTCAAATGCTCGGTAATGCCGGGAACAAGACGAACGGTGGCGACCGATTTTGCTCGGGAGTGGCCGTTGCCAAAAACGTGATTCTCACTGCCGGCCACTGCGTTGAGCTCATCAACAATGCGGGAGATTACATTTACTCTGCGCATCATACCGAAACCACGATACCCTACGGCTTCGGATTCCGTAGGGTTTTTTTTGGACACATGTCGGCAGCGCATCCACTCCCACGTTATCCGGAAACCTCCAACAATTACAGCCTGAGCCCCAACTACGGGGTCGTAAAGACGTCAGCAGACGTGACCTCCGGCACCTCAATTCGCTCGGCTGATATTGGTTTTCTCTATGACTGGATCAACCCGGCGCCTTCCATAGTTCCACTGTGCACAGAAGTACCTGCCGTTGGCCAGACAATCACTGTGACCGGACTCAAGCTGATCCTCGAACGCACGCCGTATGCGGCAAACTATTTCCTCGGCTGGGGCGAATATCAGGCAAAAATAACAAATGTATACAATCGTCCTACGACAGTTCTGAGTTTGAGTTCTCCAAAGCCGGCTGTTTGGAATTACAGCTCACCGACGTTCAGCAAGGGAACATTTTCAACTGCCATGGAATTCGTTTCGGAGGCTTTGGATCCAGTCAAGAACTGTTCAGAGGGAGGGGATTCCGGCGGAGGCGTTTTCCTGAACCGTGCTGATGGCAGCAAGTGTCTTTTAGGTGTGAATTCGGCACGCGGTGCGACCATCAACCTGGGCGCTCAGGTTCAATGCACACCAACAATGCACCGCAGAATCATACCGGAGATGCTGGCATCACTTCCAGACACATCTCAAATGGGTCTCTCTCACAGCTTTCTTGCGGTCTCGACCGAGAGTAGCTTGCGTTCGATGGAGTTCAATACCCGCTTCACCCAATATCCGCCAGGATTGTTTGTTCCGCTGCCTTGATTCTAGACTCAAACTTTTGCGCCCGAGCTGGTCTTTCGCAATTCAGGGAGAACCCTATGAGAGCTCCACACTCGCTCAAGCTTTTCGGCCTCCGCAAGTTACAGTTTCTTCCGCTTGCCCTGATTTCAAATATTGCAGAAGCGGGTTCCATCACTGGAGATGTCGGCAGCTCGTATCAGGATCCCTGCGCACATCCTACAGGTACGGCAGGGACCTGTAGCGCTGCGCTCTCGGCGCAGTACCTGGAGCGGTGCTTGGCCAACTTTGAAGGTCTCACACCATCAGCTCGATGGAATCCGGATGCCTGCAATTCTGGACATTGCCAAGGATGGAAACTCACAGCACGTTCAAAAGTTTTGGTGACAGATCAGAGGCCCACCCAATTCGCCGCAGCTTATCAAGCACAATATTGCACCGACAAACGGCTCTACATTATGGATGCCATACCCGGACCGAGCTCACGACTTGCTGTGCAGGTTTGTCAAAATGGCGCTGGTCAGGTTTCTGCGCTGAAGCAGACCGGAGCCGCAATTGTGAAAAGCATTGTGATGAATCCGCCGAACATCAATGCAATCCAGCTCCCCTCATACCAAGAGACAGTTCCCATTCCCGCGACAAGAAAAATCACCCACCGGAGAGTTTACATGCGGGCTGCCGATCCCGACGGAGTTTTCACAGTTCCAGGCGGCTCGCCACCACAGAAATACCTTTACAGTTTGTCACTCAAAGACGCGATCTGCACGTGGAGGAAATTTTGCAATCCAACTGCCCGCGGACTCAAAGCGGGAGTCTCAACCGCGGGCGAGGCGCTGCTTCCAGGCGCGACGAGCTTTGAACCCGATCATCCCATTGCGCGTTTGTGCCAGTTGGATCCCAAATGGCACACGAGCAACGCGGCTGTTTCCTGCGCCATCTCGCAATCGGGTGGTATTGACATGCTGTGCTCAACGCCAGATCCGCTCCATAAAAATCCGCCGGTCGGAATCCCCTGACCGGCGGTGTCTCAGTTCATTTATCCAAGTTTGGCGTATTCACTTGCTGCCATGGCGGCCACGTTTGTGTCCACCCAAAACATGCAACGTCATTCCTGAGAACGTCTCCCGCTGCTCTGGGGTCAGTAGCAGCCTCGTCTCAAGAACGCCTTCAAGATGACGTGCTGAGAGTTTCTGATTCGACAGCTGAAGAGCTTCAAAAGCCTTGCGCACATCGTCATCACTGCCACTCCTCAGTGCTGTTTGCAGCGCGCCCAATTTTTCCTTCTGCTCGCCGTGCAAAGCAGACGCCTTCTGCCGCTTTGCATCACGAATTGCATGAATCTTCTGCTTTTGCTCCTTCGTGAGACTCATTTTATACATCATCCGATCGATCATCCCTGGGTGATCGAACTCCACCGCTCCCGCTGGCGAAGAACCATTTCCGGGAGAACCCTGTGCAGAAGACACGACACCGGATTTTGCATCCGCCTGCGCCAAGGCTTCTGCAGCCAGAGCTTGATCAAATCCCGCAGAAAACAAAACTGATCCGAGTGTCAGAACAGAAACAAAAATTTTCATCATGGAATAAATCCTCCTTTAAAGTGCATCAAGAGTCGAAATAAGATCATGATCCGTGTTGGCACTGACCGATGCCAGGGAATCTGCAAGGAATAAAAGTGCATCCTCGTCACTGATTTCAGCTTTCTGAGTTTGAACAAAGGCCACTGTTGGTGCCTGCGTCACGTGGGCAACAGGAGAGTCACTCTTATCCAAATCACGCAGTGACGGAAAAAAATGATGACCAAAACACCTGCCAGACCAAAGCTTATCCAAACGTATTTTTTTCTCAGGCGCAGCAGTCTTGAGAGCCGCGATCGCCAGTGACGACGAACTGTGGCATCCAAAAGACGTTCCTCAAAACCTTGTGCCTCTCTGGGCACATCTGGCTTGTGGGTGCGCAAAAAGGTTCTCAATTTGTCAGCACGATCACTCCGCGATGATCAAAATCCAAAGCCCCCAGCGCCCGCTCAACTAAGATCTTCGCATCCATGGCTCTTTCAGGCTGATGAACTTTCTCCGAATTCAAATCGTTTCGAGCAAGTTCATCTTCACGGCTCCGCTGTTGTGCGGCGCTTCTTCGAAAGTCCATGGCAACATTCCATGTGGTGCGGTAAATCCATCCCGAAAATGCACCCACCTCTCTCAGCGAGCCAAGACCTTTCCACACTCTCAAAAAGACCTCTTGCACCTGGTCATCCAACCCCTCGGTTCCAAGCATCTGCCTGAGCAAACCACGCACCTTATTTGCATATGTACGATAGATTCTGATGAACCCTTGCTCATCGCCTCGCCGAGCGGCCTCAACCCAATCCCGAACTCCATCGTCGTCGGCCATGTGCATCCTCCGCTCGACAGCCTCTGCAACTAAAGACCATGTGAACTTCAAAAAGGTTCACGGGATTCAGAAAAAAAATTTAAAAAACAATGATATCAGGGTGTTAGAATAGATTTTATGAATTGGAACTTCAAGTTCTTGCGCGCACCCCACCTGCAAACAGCGGGTGAATTCTACGCGGCCTATGGGGCTGAATGGAGAAGCACCAACTGAGAGACCAACGCTTTGGTTGTCGGTTCAATATGCTCAAACACGATTGCATTCGAACCATTTCTGTTTTTTGCACTCGCATTGACAGTGAATGAACCTCGCCCGCCAACGTTGATACACGTCACTTCTACAGCGGCTGCAACATCTCCGAACACCTTGACGAGATAACCCACAGCGCATTCACCCGAGAAGACAAAATCGGGTTGAATGGAGCTTCCGCTGAGCGGGGACTTCACCTTGAACTGCAACAGAGGTGCGTCTTTCAAGAAGCTACGCCCGGTTTCCTTGGGAACTGCAATCGAGTCTGTCAAAAGGCGCACGGGGGCGCCTGTGGCAGGATCATTGGCCGGACTCACCGCGGTGCTTGCAAGTCGAACGGCCATGACCAGCGCAGCTTCGAGACCATCAGTTCCAACAATTGCATTGATTGCTGCAAGCATGTGAGGACAGGGCTTGAGTCTCAGTGGCACCTCTTGACCATTGCGCTTCACGTCCAAATCGAAAGAATTTTCATGCATCAACGTGATAGGCAATCTAAAGACACCTGCGCTGTCGGTGCGGGAGAACAACAGCCCGTCTTCGGTTCTCACGTCCGCCTGAGCGATCGGAAGGTTATTTTCATCGACGAGCACACTGGTGATGTATGAGCCTGAAACGGGCACAGGCGGCATCACAGTGGGTTCCGCGGATGGGCCGGTTTTGCCATCCTTGTCACCGAAAATCCCACTTCCTCCACAAGCAACTATGCATGCAAAGAAAACCCCTGACACGGCAAATGACAGCAAGTCGTACGACGAGCCGGGCCTACGCCTACCAGGTGGTGATCGGGATACCATCTCCATCCTCCCATTTTGAAGAGAATCGGAATTTGAATCTGGCACCTTGAGCCTATTAGACGGGGACTCGGGCGACGTGAATCAGCGCCTAAAAATACGATTTCATTTTAGAATCTTAACGGTAGACCGCCCTCATTTTCGACCCAATATGAACACAGAGAAGCTAGTGTCATGAAAAATGGCCTCCCTCGTTGTTTGGCAAGCAAGACTCTGTAGACTCAAGTAAACTCGTCGAAGCCAATAAAAGGTGCCTCAAATGAATATCAAAAACATCGCAATGCTCTCGCTCCTCATTGTCACTTCTGGCTGCACGCAAAGAAAGTTCAATACCCTCGAGAACAAAGATAAGAATAAGAAGGAAGGGATGGCGGTGGTTGTCGTCGAAAGCACCACCGTGCGTCAGTTAACGCGCGTCATTGGAATTGAAAAGGACGAGGCCAGCTGCGTGGGTGGCAATCCAAAGCATCTTCTCACAGTGAAGAGCACTGAAAAGATTGAATTGGAAGTGCCCGTGAGCGTCACGAAGATCGGCCTTTGCGGTCAAGCAACACCCACTGGTATGGATTACAAGCACATCCCCGTGGCTCTCAAAGAAGGCCAAAGGATCATCATCAAGAACGATGAGCCCACAATAGCCATTCCTGCCGGTTTTGCCCGTGTCCGGATCGAGAGCACCGGTGTTCGCCAGCTTGTTCGGGTTATCGGCATTGAGGGTACTGAAGCGTCATGTGTTGGCGGAAACCCAAAGTTCGTCACCACT
>JBILKM010000085.1:0-6943 GCA_044376695.1 Silvanigrellaceae bacterium | reverse complement strand
TTCTCTCAAGAGAAATCTCTGCCCCAGCCGACAGCGGAGCTTGGGCCCGAGGTCGACCGAGAAATGGTCGCCGATTTTCTTCAAAATGGCGATGAACTTCTTGAGCGGCTGACGCAAAGCATGTTGGCCCTCGAGAACAATCCCGACGACTCTTCTTGTATTGAAGAAATTTTTCGTGCTGCACACACCATCAAGGGAACCGCCGGGATGCTCGGTTTAGTGTGCATGGAGCAGCTTTGCCATGCTCTCGAAAGCACATTCGATCGCATCCGGAAGAAACAGCTCAAAATCACTCCGGCACTCACAGACACACTGTTGGTCGGATGGGATATTGTTCGTCATCTTTTCGAGCTTCTGCGAGCGGGCCAACAGCCGCTTGCTGCAATCGATGTCTACTTGACCCGACTCCAGGCAGCAGAGAGGGGAGAGCAGATTCCCACAGAGACGCAAATGGCTCCCTCAGAGAAAAAGTCTACAGATTCAATTGCAGCGCCTGCAGATGTGCATGCGAAGGCAGAGACACCTAGGTCTGATGCTGTAGAAACGATCCGAGTTGACCTGAAACGTCTCGACAGTCTCGTCAATCTTGTGGGTGAACTTGTTATCGATCGCACCCGCTTTGCAAAGATTGAAGAAGCCATGCGGCTGCGCGGTGCCAGTGCTGATCTCAGTCATCAAATGGCAGAGAGCGTGCTGCTTTTTGGGCGGCATATGAACGAAGTTCAAAACATCATTATGAAAGTTCGCATGGTTCCCGTCGGCAATGCGTTCTACAAGTTCACCCGTGTCGTGCGCGATCTTTCGCGTCAGTGCAGCAAGGAAGTTGAACTGGTGATTGAAGGCGGTGAAACAGAGCTCGACAAAACATTGGTTGAGGAACTGGGCGATCCCCTGGTGCACCTGATTCGCAATAGCATCGATCACGGCATTGAAGAGCCCGATGAGCGCGTTAGAGCTGGAAAACCCAGAAAGGGAACAATTCGTCTATCAGCCCAGCAGCAGGGCAACATGATTGTCATCTGTGTCGAAGACAATGGCAAAGGTTTAGATGTCGAGAGGATCAGAGCAAAAGCTGTAAAGAACGGGCTCATCAAAGAGAACGAAAATCTTGGACGTAAAGAAATCTTTAATCTGATATTTGAGCCTGGGTTTTCAACGGCTGCAAAGGTAACAAACATCTCAGGCCGTGGAGTCGGCATGGATGTGGTGAGAAAGAATATCCAGAAGCTCAAAGGCGTTGTCGATCTGGACTCGAACACCGGAGAGGGAACAAGAATCACAATCAAACTCCCCATAACATTGGCAATTGTGCCGAGTCTCATGGTTGAAGTGTCTGGCGAATGTTTTGCAGTCCCACTTGTGAATGTGATCGAAAGTATTGGCATATCGCGTGACCAGATCCAGCAGATGGGGCAGGCCCAGTTTGTGAAGCTACGGGATGAGGTTATTCCTCTTGTTCGTTTTGCAGATGTCTTGGGACTCAATCAGATTGAATCTGAATTTTGGTACAAGGCGCCAGCACTGACCCCGACTCTCAGTCGTCGTCGCGAACGACTTGTTTTTGTGGTCTTGGGTATTGGATCTGAACGTCTAGGCCTCGTGGTCGACAGGCTTGCAGGTCAGCAGGAAATCGTCATCAAACCGCTTGGAAAGATTCTTGGCCATCAGAGTGGTTTTGCGGGTGGATGTGTTCTTGGTGATGGTCGGGTCGCACTCGTTATCGATGTTGCGGAAGTTTTGGGTGCAGATGCAATTCAAAGAGGTGCTCATGCTCGAAGAGCTGCGCAAACAGCTTGAAGCAAAATTGGCTTCAGTTGCACACGACGAACCGGCTCCGATTTTTGCCGGCAAACAGTTTTTAGTTTTTAAGGCCCATGAGCAGGAAATGCTCATAGCGGTCGATGATGTGCGTGAGATTGTTATGCCAACACCGATTTCCTTTTTGCCCCGTGCTCCTCGGGAGATTGAAGGCGTAATTGCCCTGCGTGGTGAAATCATGCCTGTCATAAATCTGCGACGGATGCTCGGGTTTGAACGTGCTGGCTTAACCTCCACGACTCGTTTTCTAGTGGCCTCGCCTGAGGAACAGAGTTTTGCCCTGATCGTGGATGAGCTCACCGAGTTTGTTTGGTTGCTCGAAGATGAAATTGATTCGGTAGCACAAGATCATCTGAGTGATGAATTTAAAATTGTGCGTTCGATTTCAAAGAATTCGAATGTGGTCAGACCCATTGTCGACGTCAAACTTATTGTGCAGTCGGTTTTTAAGAAGGAGCAGTTCAATGAACAGAATGCGCACTGAGCAAGAGGATAAGGGAAATTTCCTGATTTCCAAGCTGACAGCGCTTGTCGTTGGAGTGCTGGTGTCCGGGGTCTTGGTGTCTTGTGTGCCCCAGTCGAAGGCGCCTATCAAAATTAAAGTGCTGAGCTTGAATCCGGATGAGTACATTGGCTCCAAAGTTCAGATTCAGGGCACAGTGAGTGGCGTTGGACCGGCCGAGTCTTATCTGGTTGTCGAAGATGATACGGGCCGTATTATGGTCGGAACGGAACAGATTGCTCAAAAAACAGGCTGCAATAGCCGCTCTAAGGTGGAGCTCGTGGGAACTCTGAGGCGTCTCAAAAGTTTGCCCCAGCCTTACTTCTCAATGGAGAATTTGATATCTTGTAAGCCTTGAATACGAACACACAAGGCTGAGGCATGCTGCAATCCATCACAGTTCTGTTGGCAACTGCGATTCTCTCGAGTTGCTCCCTGATCTCCTTGACCCGGAAACAACCGTTGATCCTCGACGCGCCTGCCGGAGTTGAGCTCGTGGTCTATCGCCAGGTGGGGAAGTCTGGGCAGCGGGTGATGAGCCCCGTTGGTTTGGTGCGTGGCGGGCAATCGCTGGAGCTTGAGCCGGGAGAGTACCTCGTGGCGAACGAGTGCTCCGGCTATGCGTTCAAACAAACGCGCGATAAACCCACAAAAATTCCGGTGCGTCGCCTTTCTCTCGTGCTTCATGGCGAACGCGTGAATCAGCCCTCTGAAAGTGCAGCTTCTGTGCCCCAGATTGAGGCTACGCCCGAGACTGAGCTCACTGCGCAGGTAAAGAATGAACCCGAAGCGAATGTTGCAATTCAAGCTGCGCAAGCCGAGAAGCCCACCGAAAATAAAACAGCTGCGCAATCCCCTGCACCAACTGAATTGAGCGCAACTGTTCACACTCTCTGCGTTGATCCTCTCGATGCGCAGCGTAACGAGTGGAAAAATCGTCGGGAGTTCGACATTCTCCCCGGTACAACAGAATTCCGCATCGGCGGTCGGCTTGTCAAAATTGAAAACCACGGCGAAAACAGCGACAAAATTCTTCTTGACCTATACCCGGTGACGATTGTTTCAACTTTTCAAGACAACGATGCGCGTTTCTATCTGACCCCCGAGGAAAAAGAGCCAAAGTCTGAAAGTTCGGTGGTTGGCATGTCTGCCAATGGTAGCTCCTGGCTTCTTCCGGGCGAATATTCGCTGGAGGTCAACGGCACACGTCGTAAGCTGTCGATTGAGAGAGGGGCTTTGACCGAAATCTCCGTAGGAGTGCTGCGCATCGATATGCCGAAGAACTTTCCTATGGAGGATCGCCTGAGGGCAGGCGGACAGCCCGTGTTTGTTTATCTTGATACAGGTGCTCTGCTCAATATGGACACCGATTACCTGGTTTTTCCAGGAAGCTACAAAGTCAGTATCGAAGGCTCCGAGGTGCAGGATGAATTTCTGGTTGAGGCAGGGCTGCGCACTGTTGTGAAAACCTTTGCTGCACGAGTTGATGTCCCGCCCTGTCCAGAGAGCTTTAAATCGTGTCGCAATCCTCCCGGAGTCACAATCCACCGTGAGCAGAAGCCCTATGCCTTGATGACTGTGGAGCCCAAACTCCCGTTCATTCTTCTCGAAGGCGCGTATGAATATGGGGTCGAAGGTCTGCGCGGTATCAAGCGCAATCTTCAACGCCGCAGTGATGCCCTTGCAGGAGAGCCACTCGCACGCGTCAAGATCAAGTGGGACGTCCGCCAGGCTCAAGGGCGTTTCCGAACAGATCTTGTTCGCATCGAAAGCCGCGGCACGAATGTTTTTGGTCGATCACTCGACCTACTGTTTCACAAGCCCGAAGAAGTTTATGTGCCGGCGGGCAGCTATGATCTCACCTATTTTCTCGGCGACCCATTGGGTGATCGTGTCAAAACACGACAGTCTTTAATGTTGGAACCGGGTCAGACTCGGGAGGTTGTCGTGCCCATCTACCTCGAAAAAGTGAATCGCCCCGAGGATACGCCGAATCCCGGACTCGTGCGCGGCGCAGCTGCCGAGAATTCATCCACGAAAAAGAGCGGAAATTCCCGCTCCACTGATTCTGAAGAATCTCCTGCTGCACAGCAATTGCCTCAGAGCCTGACACCGCTGCGGCGTTGAGCTCCAGCGTTCTATTTGCTCTTACTTTCAGAGTTGCTACTTGCTTTAGTCGACCCACACTTCAGATAACGGTCAAGCAGTTGATCCAAACTTTTCTGAAAGTCATTGACCTTCACCTGAAAATAATCGTCCCGAATTTCACCAGAGCTGGGCATCTTACGCAGTGCACCCCAATAAGAGTCAAAGGTCGAATGTTCTTCAGCTCCCCAGCCTCTCGCGTCATAAACTTTTTTCAGAGCATTCTTGGCGTCCTGGTTCTGTGTGTCATCGTTTGTGTCTGATTGGTAGATGGACATCAGGGCGACACGGTTGTCTTTTCCAAGTGCTGCACGGCCTGCGATGATTTCGCTGGGTCTACGATCAGTCGGCAAACCATCGGTCACGAAGATCATCAGCCCCTGTCGTGTGTCATTTGGATCCTTCTTGGCGCTGATGAGAAGTTCTCTGGCAGCGTTGAACGCGGTCACGTAGGGCGTCATGCCGCGTGAATAATGCGTAAAGCTGAGCATGTTCCAAATGCGTCCACGCCAATTCTCCGTATAGCTGATTTTTGAGACGTCCGTCATGCTGTCGGGCAGACCTTTGTCAGCACCATTGTGAAACACGGCTTTGGCAAGATCATCCTCACTCACGGCGGCTTTTTCTAGTTCCGCTTCGCTGAGCTGTTTCGTCGGCGAGGGCAATCCTGGCGGGGCATAAGGGAAGTGCGCAACGCCCACGTCGATTCCCGCGAAACTTGGCTTCTTCGCACGGGCATCTGCACCAGCGCGTTGGAGTTTCAGAATTGCCTTGTAGACCGCAATCTGTCTGTCTGTGTAACGTGCATCGGGCGCAAGGGGAGCGAGGTCGGCATCCTTGAGCAGGAACTTCGTATTAACGAAGCTTTTGAGAGGATCTGTTCCAACATAATCCGGGCCTTTTTGGATTTCATCGGGTGATGCCGCATTGGAGCCCGTGTTGTCGATCACAAATGCAACGCGCAACGGGCGCACCGGATCCGAACATGCCGCAAATTCCGCAGCAAGAACCTTCGCGCCCAGCGGAGTCGGGCTCGCCGAGCCGCTGTATGTGCTCGACAATTCACTGCTGCACGACGTCGACGTTGCAATGATGGCAAGGCTCGAGAAAATTCCGAAGTTAATTTGCCACAAAGCGCGTGTGCCATGACGCATGTTCTCACCCCCATCAGCCAACTCTCTTCTATCGGAATTACTTTTTGGGATCTTGAGGAACAAGTTCTGTAAACCCAATGCCTTCAATTGGTTGTGGTGTATTTTGGGGACTCGACGAGATCTGCTTCCAAAGCGCTTGAACCCCACCTTCCCAGTAGGGCCGTGCGAGTCCACCCGACGAACTCCCCATCTCTTGCTCGGCAAACCAGGCCTTCGTCGTGACCAGGCTTTGAACTCCGCTGCGAGGGTCAGTAAATGTGATCTGAAAACTTTGTGGATAGCATCTCTTCGACTTCAGGCAGGTCGAGTTCTCGGGCGTGATCTGGACATTCTTCAGTTTAACCGAACTTTTTTTCTGACCATCCCAAAGTTCTCCCTGAGCTTGCGCGAAGTTCCCTTTTTGAGAGATTTGATAAAGCATCAGTGCATCACCGTTTTTAAACGTCAGGCCGAACCAGCGCCACCCCACTTCCATGACCTTCTTCACATGAATTTCATGGTCAAACCAAAGTTGTCCGCAGACAGGCTCAATCGAAATTTTCCCAGTGGCAGTGCGCTCAATGCGTTGTCCGCTCGCGATAATGAGAGGATTTGAATAGTAGAAATTACCTGTATCTGAGGTTTTTTTGAGAGTACCACGCTCACCATGAAACCACATCTCGTTCTTGGGAACCTTAAGATGTAAAAGATACTCTGTTCCCCGCACATCGAATCGCAAATCCCAATTGAGGTACTCTCGAGCCTGGCTGAGTTGGTTGAGTCGCCAATGCCCCAGCGTCAAATTCAGGAGTCCTGGGTACGCGTGTGCCAATGGGTTTGTCACGGCATTTTCTGCAAAACCCACTGCACGCTCGGATGAACGGTGCTGCTTTTTTTCGATATGAGCTTCGGCCGCGTGCGCGAGTAGCCCCTTGGGTTTGCCTTCGTCGGCGAGAAAAAAGGTCGACTGCAGTGCGTAATCAGGATTTTTGTTATTGTGGAGTCCCAGAACGTCAGAGTGAGAATCACACTTTTGAACCGTGCTGGTTTTCCAAAGATGGCCGGTAAAATACCACCACTCGAGTGAAGTCGGCGAGTGCGCTCCATGCAGATGCTGCTCGACAACGCTGGTATACAAATCCATGTTTGGATATTCCATTTGCAATTCCTACTCTCTCACAAGGGAACTGATTGTCGTGTTTTCCGAAAGACTTTTTGTCTGTAAACGCCCACTCACGTATCCACTGAGTGTTGCCACAAACACGACTGTCAATGGCAGTGTCCATGGGATGGCCAAACTCAAGGAATAACCAAACGAATAGTAATTTACTGCGTAAACTAGAAT
>JBILKM010000084.1:0-6970 GCA_044376695.1 Silvanigrellaceae bacterium | reverse complement strand
GCGCGAGTTGAACGGGCAGATGATTTGGAAGTTGATTTGCTGCTGTTTGTGGCCTTGGGGGCAGTTGTCTTGGACGCTGCGATGGGTTTCGCTGATACCTTCACCTGTGCGGCGATCTCTTTGCTCAGCTGAAGATAATCTTCAGCACCGGTGCAGTCGTAGTCGTAGTACATCACTGGCTTGCGCAGTTTAGAAGCTTCAGTCAGCTTGACGTTTTGGCGCACCACGGTTTTGTGGACTCTGCCCTTCAAGGTCGGAATAGCACAGACAGCATCCACGATCTCACGGGAGATCTTCGTGCGTGGGTCGAACATGGTGACCAGCACTCCTGAGATTTTCAAGTCTGGATTGAGCTCCTGCTGAACCAATTCGATTGTTTCAAGAAGCAGATGCAAGCCGTCGAGTGCAAAAGGATGTGATTGCATGGCGATCTGAACTTCCGTTGCCGCGTTGAGTGCGTTCACCGAAAGAAGGCCCAATGAAGGCGGTGTGTCGATCAGCACGTAATCGTAGTGCGCGCGTACTTGGGCTATGGCCTTCTTCAAGCGATTCTCGCGACCGATCTCGCTCGCTGCACGGCTTTCGTACTCCGAAAGCTCAATTGAGCCAGGCGCTACATGGAGGTTGGCGTAGGGACTCTCGAGGATCACATCGGCAAGCGTGTAAGCCTTGGGGTCGAGCAGTACGTCGCTGATGCTCTCCTCTACATCACCCATCTGCAAACCAAGCCCTTGAGTCGCATTGCACTGGGAATCGAGGTCGATGATCAGCACTCGTTGCCCCATAGCTGCCAGACTGGCGGCGATGTTGATGACCGATGTTGTTTTTCCGCACCCACCTTTTTGATTGCAAATAGCAATAATTCGTGATGGTTTGGGTGCTTCGACGGGTTTGAGCTTGATCCCCGTAGTTGCAGTTTTAGCGCTTGCCGCCGGCTTTCGGGTACTTGCGCCGGAGCGAGAGGGTTTGGAGGCTTTTGCCATGGCAGACTCCTTCAACAGGGTGCGTGGAATGCGATTACAGTCGCAGTGCCAGTGTGCCCCAGAACGGCAGAATTTGCCCCCTTTTCACCCTGCAACTGGCGGGAATTTTGTGACTTTTATCCCCGAAGCGTCAATCTTTTGACATGAGCGGAAGGAACCCGAATGTTCAGTGGCGTGTTGGCTACCTGTCGTCCCGGATTTGAGAAGGAATGTGCTGCCGAACTCAGCGAGCGCTCGGCCCAGTTTGGATTTTCTGGCTATCCTCAAACACAGCCCGACTCCGGGTTTTGTGTTTTTCATTTCCATGAACCCGTGAACGCACGTTGCTTTGAGGCTTTCGAATGGAAGTCGCTGATCTTTGCACGCAGTGTTTTTTGCTTGCTGGGACGCGTTGTTGAGGTACCCGAAGACGACCGAGTTACGCCTCTAATGCAGGTGATTAAAGAGTTCCCTGCCAAGTTGAAGCCGCAGGCGCTCCTCGTTGAAGCGCCCGATTCAGAAGCTGGTCGCGAACTTTCTGCATTTTGTCGATCGTTCAGTAAGCCTCTGCATGCGGCTCTCGCCAAAACCGGGATTAAGACCCGATTTTGGGACGACGAATTTGTTAGTCCAGATGCAGACGCGCAGTGTTTGCATGTGTTTTTTGTTAATTATCAACGCGTTTATCTTGGTGTTTCGGTCATGCGCTTGGGGAGTCCCTGGCCGCGAGGCATTGTGCGTCTGAAGTTTCCATCCGATGCCCCAAGTCGCTCAACCTTGAAACTTGAAGAAGCCTTCCTCACGTTTCTGAGCGAGGATGAGCGCGGCTCAGCCCTCTCTCCAGCACGCCGCGCAGTCGATTTGGGAGCGTGTCCTGGCGGTTGGACTTATCAGTTTGTGCGCAGAGGCATTCGCACAATGGCGGTTGACAATGGGTCGATGGATCAGCGCCTTATGGAAAGCGGGCTTGTCGAGCATTTGCAGGTTGATGGCTTCAAGTTCACTCCACCGCGTCCGGTCGATTGGATGGTCTGCGATATGGTAGAACAGCCCAAACGGGTTGCAGAGCTCGCTCTGAATTGGTGGCAGACTCAATCGGCGCGCAGGCTTGTATTCAACCTAAAATTGCCAATGAAAAAGCGCTGGAATGAGGTATCCGAGATCCGCAATGTTCTCGACGAACACCTCAAAAATTCCGGACGTTCGTATCGTTTGCTGATGAAGCATCTCTATCACGACCGTGAGGAGATCACGGTTTACATCGGCCCTCACGGTTGAGGGGATCGAAGTTTGTGAGACGGAGTGACGCCAGTGACAAATACACCAGCAAAAGTAGGAATCCTAAATTACGGCGCAGGCAACTTTGGGTCCGTGAAAAGAGCCGTTGAGGCATTGAATATTGTTCCGGTTGAAGTTGTTGATGTTGAGACACTCAAGCAGGTTGAACGGCTTGTTTTTCCAGGAGTAGGATCTGCGCAGCAGGCCATGGCCGAATTGAAGCAGCGTAATCTTGTAGAGCCACTTAAAAGCTTTGCACAGAGCGGACATCCTTTGCTTGGAATTTGCGTGGGTATGCAGGCTCTGGGTGAGTGGTCTGAAGAAGGTAACACCGAATGTTTGGGTCTATTGCCCTACCGTGTTGAAAAATTCCGATGTGAAGCTCCGATTCCTCACATGGGGTGGAACTCGGTCGCATGGAGCGCAAAAAATTCTGCTTGTAATGCAGCAACAGCTTCAATTTCCGTAGCTGCAAACTTTTATTTTGTTCATTCCTATGCCGCATTTGTTCAATCAAAGAGTCAGTCATCGGCACATGTTATGGGTGTGTCGAGTTATGGAGGACAAGACTTCTGTGCGTTTGTGGCTCACCAAAACATTTGGGGTGCTCAGTGCCATGTTGAAAAGAGCGGGCGGATTGGTCTGCAGTTGATCGAAAATTTCCTGCGTTGGGAGAGAGGCTGATGCTCAAGAAGAGAATCATTCCATGCCTCGATATCCGTGATGGTAGGGTCACCAAGGGCATCGAATTTAAGAACAATATTGATATTGGAGATCCGGTTCTTCTTGCTGAGTTTTACAGTCAGAACGGTGCCGATGAGATTGTCATCTACGATATCACGGCGAGTGCAGAAAAAAGAGCCCCCGATTTCTCTACAATTGAAAAAATTGCTGCGAAAAGTTTTGTTCCCATTTGTATTGGTGGGGGTATTCGCGATTTCACCGATGCATCCCATTGTATTGCCAGTGGCGCTGAAAAGGTGTCTCTGAACTCAATTGCACCACGAAAGCCAGAGCTGATAACAGAAATTTCGAATCATTTTGGTGTCCAGGCCGTCGTATTGAGTCTGGATGTTCTCGCCGATTCGAGTTGTCCGAGTGGATACCGCTTATTCATTAACGGAGGTCGAACCGCAACCGATTGGGACATGATCCGTTGGCTTGAATTTGCATTGCCATTGGGTGTTGGTGAATTGTGTGTCAACAGCATCGATCAAGATGGCAAACGTAATGGCTACGATCTCGATCTTCTCGAGCTAATAAAGCAAAAGGTGCGCGTTCCAGTGATCGTATCTGGAGGAGCAGGCAAGGCTCAGCATCTCATTGAGGCTTTTTCACAGGGTGCAGATGCAGCACTGGTGGCAAGTATAGTCCACTCGGGCGAAATGACCTTGCTTCAGCTGAAAGAAGAGTGTGTGCGCGCAGGTCTTCCCGTGCGAATGGATTGGTGATTTTTTCAGAGTAGAGAAAGTCACAAAGTTTATCGAATGAGCATGCTCTCTACCGTGGCGCGCAGACCGTGTTGGGCGTAATCGATGAGCTTTGCTCTGTCTTGTTCTGCTCCAAAGTACATCCAGACATTGAAATGCTGAAATCCCTGTTTTGCATTCTGGATATCGTAAAAGATTCCAGTTCCACTGCGCACCGGCATGAACTTAATTTTTTCCATGTCCTTTGTGCTCACCACTTGTGGACGTACGAGTTCCGCCGATTTACGGTTTGGATTTCTCATGCCAATAACAACAAGTTCTTTTTCTTGTTGGATAACAATGGCATCGCTCGCTTCAGGTGAGGATGCGGGAATAAATTGGGGTTGTGTTTTTGATTCCGGATCGGATTGAAATCCAAAAAACACTCCGCTGCCTTTGGCAAAAGAATCTCCAGCAAAAGGAAGATCGAGAACAACCGGAAAGTAGAGCGAATCTTCAAAGAAGGAGACGTCACAGCAGATCTGATTATTTATCTTCATGGCCAGGATGTTTAAGGCTACGGCCACTTCCAGACTGAGACTCTGAGAGCCTTTCGACAGGCTGGTGATCTGCGAGACCAGGTCATCGTCTTTGAACTTCATGTTGAAGAGATATTTGGGTTTCAGATAGGCTTTCAATTCACTGCTCGATAGAATCGGCGTTGTGTTCTTACTGCTCTTGATGGAGCTGAAAAACACGTTTTTTTCGGATTGGTAACTGTATTCGTAATGCGGTGTGCTGATTTTTCGAGTGGTCGCATCGTACTTGATGTCGCGTGTCGGAAAAACATTCATCTGCATGCCGCAATCGGCAATAAACGCATGTTTTTGCGTGCCTGTGAGAGTGACCTTGAGCAGAATCGCTGCGTGAGGTGTTCCACAAACGCTCTTTACGGTTTCCGGTAGTTTCTTAACGCAGGCTTCGTTGCAGTTGGAGAAATCACGGTCGTCGAGAACGATACGATGTACCGATTGAAGCCGCCCTGAAAACGGATCGGATCGCTTGGGATGTGGCAAGCTGGCGCGTAGTTTTCTGGTTTCGTAGGGTTCACGCAGAACCAGCGCGGCATCATCTTCAACTTCGTCAATTTGCAGCGCGACTCGTTTCCCTGACTGTTCATCAGCCCGCAGCGCTACGAGTTGGTTGCGTGTCATTCCTTGCAGCTGGGAAACCTGGTGAGCGCTCAGCACCACTGGGTAAGCCCACGCCGCCGGACTGAAAGCCATGGCGAGTGAGGGTAAAATGAAAACTTTCAATGCTGTCTTAATAAAAGTCGAGAAGCCCAGAGTCATGCACACTCCTGCTTTTGGGAGTCCTGAGGGGGTCAGCCCAAGTTAGCATGCTTACTTTGCATCCAATCCTGAATGCGTTGCAATTCTTGGGTGAATTTTTCTGACAGCCTCAGTTCGAGATACTGTTTGAAAAGAGTTTCGACGACATCCACAAGCAGCTGTGTGTTGGCAATGCGTGCCTGCATATGCGTGGAAGCATCGGGCGCCTGCAGGCCCGGGAGACGCACGCCACGCAGTGAGAGATCATCAGCACGCATCGACCACATCCACTGCCGTTCGTTGTCCTGCAAGATGAATTTCGCCTCTTGTACCAGCTTTCCAGATTGCAGCGCGACAAGTGCTTCAGCGGCATACGCGGGTGTTCCTCCGCGGAGAGCCTGTTCATGCGCAGAGCCAGAGCTTGAGCTGAGCACGAGTCGGTCGTCGACGTAGAGTTTGTAGATTCCGAGTTCGCCGAGGTTGATTTCGTGTTTTCCTGATTCTGTGTAGTACCAGATCCAGGTGAGAAACTCTCTCCCGAGAAATGCCTGATTTGTTTGCAGGTAGCGAAGGCTCTCTAATGGCAGTGTCAGATCCATGTTGAACGTCCCGGGGTTGCAGACAGTCTATAAGTTCATGCAAGTTGGTTCGGGAAACTAATAGGGGAAATCGGTGATGTCCAGCCACACACAAGTGTATGAATTTGCTCGCCAGTGTATGCAGCGTTCAGTTGCCCTGTGCTTGGAGTTCAGCCGCAAACCCGTGGGTCGGCTCCGCAAAGGCGACAAAACATGGGTCACAGAGGCCGATCTCGCCATCGAAAAAGAGCTGCGCTCGATGATCCAAGGGGCGTTTCCCGATCACCATATTGTGGGTGAGGAGGAGGGAGGAGAGCAGCCCGCCGTATCTCCAGGTGGGGTAGATCAGTGGACATGGATCCTCGACCCTATCGATGGAACCTTCAGTTTTGTGCATGGGGTTCCCTTTTATTCTTCATTGCTCGCGGTGCTCAAAAATGGAGTGCCCTACATTGGTTTTGCAGCCTTGCCTGAAATGGGAATTGTGATGAGCGCCGAGCGTGGATGTGGCGTCTGGATCAACAATGTTCCGTACGTTCGTCCCGAGCGCATTGGTCAAGATGCGATCGAACTGGTTGCAACAGCCGATCCTTATCGTTTCTCCATGGAAAATGTCGGGCAGCTTGTGCCCAAATTCTATACTGAGGCAATCAAGGCCAGGACTTATCCTGATGCTTTGGGCTACTACATGTTGCTCAATGGTTCGGTGCGGGCTTTCGTAGATCCGAAAGTCGAAATTTGGGATGTGGCGCCTTTCCATGTGATTCTTCCCGAGGCGGGGTTTGCCATCCATGCGTGGAGTCGCACCCCAGAAACAGCGAAGCTCGAGCGCGGCAGTAGTGTTGCCTACGCGCTGGATGTCGCAGGCAAGCCTCAAGCGGTGGCCGATGTTTTGGAGATTCTGAAAGGAAGTGTTGTCTAATGTGGTTTAAGTATCTTTCAGGTGTGTGTTCAGCCCTCCTGCTGATTGCAGGCGCTGGGTGTGTGACCACGGAGCTTCCCTCTGAGGCTGTCGTGCTCGAGCGAAGCGAATTGGGCCGACCCAAATGGGTGACTCAATTGAGCGAGGTCGAGCCGCGCTCTGAGAAATGGTTCACCTACGAGAAGGGTGAAATCCAACGCCTCGATCTTGGCATCCGGCAGGCCCAGTCTTCAGCTGTGGCTGCTCATTGCCAGCTGTTGGCGGGGCGTATGCGCGAGGAGGCCGATTCCGCAGTTGCTGAGTGGGTCGAATCGAGCAAAAAAACGAATGACGACAAGAAATCCGATCAGTCCGGCAAGCTTTCTTTGAGTCCCGAGGGCCAGAGAGCCATCGATGTCGCACTTGAGCAGCTGCGTAAAAGCGATTCATGTCCAGAGCTCGAGCTCAAGGATGTTTATTGGGAGTTGCTGCGCAAGCCATCACCCGATGG
>JBILKM010000083.1:0-7027 GCA_044376695.1 Silvanigrellaceae bacterium | reverse complement strand
TCTGTAAACGCCCACTCACGTATCCACTGAGTGTTGCCACAAACACGACTGTCAATGGCAGTGTCCATGGGATGGCCAAACTCAAGGAATAACCAAACGAATAGTAATTTACTGCGTAAACTAGAATCGCCGACAAAATCCATCCACCAAGAAGAGAAACGACAGAAGAAAGCAATGCCATAAGCGCCGACCACAACGAAAAGCGGCGCAAAAGAGTGTGCGATTCGAGCCCCAGCGCCCAGAGCAAGCTCCACTCGCGGCTGCGGAGTCTGATCTGCAAGTTCAAACAACTCACAGTCGCAACAATCGCAATAAGTCCACACAACACGTAAAGAGCATCGGTTACGCGAAAGGTGTTGTCGAAAGTCTGCAATATCCTCGCTCTGAGATCCCCAAGAGTCTCGAACGATAAAGTACCACCGGAATTCTCTGCCAGAAGCTTGAGTTCCTGTGCGAAATAAGTGGCCTCGGGTGATTCAGCATTGCGCAAATAAACGTTGCTGAATGAGGGTAAAGGCGGACTTTCGAGTCGTTGCTTAAATACAGACTCGTCTGTCAGTATTACTCCTTGATCACTCCCAAAGTCCTGATAAACCGACTGCACCCGGAAGCACACTTGCTGCGCCCGGAAGGTTGGACAAAGCACGGTGTTCAGAGGGTCTTGCAAAGCAAAGTGCACGACCACAGGCTCCGAGATATAGGCAGGGCAGGGATCAGAAAGCGTTGCGGCACAATTTTGTGAGGCTTTGTATATTTCCGCAGCGGTCTCCGCCTGTGCTTTTGTCGTATGGCCGGTAGGTAGAAGAATTTTCATTGGTGCAACTTTGGCTTGCTCCTGAAAGCGAGCAGCAGCAAGCAACACAGGCCTTTCCAATTCTCCTGCACCTGCAGAAAGTGTTGCAGAACCTATGCTGAGCCGGTCAACTGCAACAACCATCTGTTCCGGGGCAGACTCCAGGCGTCGCATTACTTCATCGGGGAGTGGAGCAGCAGCTCCTCCTACTGTTCTGATCCAAAGATCAGCCTTCAATGTATTCTGTGACCAATTGGAAAGAGTCTCCCGGAAGCTCTCAGCCATGCCTTTCACACCGAACGTGAGCGTGAAGGTGAGTGTGAGGACTTGCAGCACAACAGCTGCCTGGGGAGCGAAGAAAATACGCAATTGTGTTGCCCAGCGCGTCGGCCAAAATCCAAGATGAAGTTTAGTGTAGAGAAAGTAGCCGAGTTGTTGCGCGAGCAGTGCCGCAATCACGAGAAAACCCAGGCAGGCCACCAGAGCTGTGATCGGAATCCTGTTCCAAACCAAGGGCCATGCAAGGCACACAAGACTAACAGCAAGAATAAATGCCGAGAGGGTTAAACTTTGGCGCGGCGTCAGTCCGGATTCATGTCCTTCGAAGCTCCCGTCACGCATCACCTGCGCCACAGGAAGTTTCTTGAGTTTAAGAATGGGATGCAGAGCTCCCAGGAGGCATGCCGAGAAACCCAACAGAAATCCATAGGTCAAGTCTGCTGTTGTCCAATAGAGGGTACTGGAATCTACGAGGCTGTCATAGAGATTTTTAATAGTGGAAGACGTGACCTTTGAAAGAAAAGCACCTGCTGCAAGGCCTGTAAAGATTCCTACAAGGCTGGCAGCAAGCCCAAGACAAGCTGCGAGAAAAAATAAAACTTTAATCTGTCTGCTTTGGGCAATGCCTAGTGCACTGAGCACCGCAAGCGATTTCGATTGCCGCGCAACGAGGAGTGAGAAAACATGATGAACAATCGCAAAGCCGATGAACAATGCGATGAATCCCATGAGTTGCAGGTTGGTTCGAAAGCTCACTGTGACTTCTTCGAGCCGAGAAATACGACTTTTGTTTGAGGCACTCTCGAGCCCAGGGACTTGCGCTGCAAGAATTTTCAACTCTTCAAATTGTTTTATCTGCTCCGGAAGCGAGATCGGAAATACGCCGGAAAGTGCTGCTGCGTTCACAATGCGACTCAGCTCCGGAGTGGAAAACGAGTTCACTCCTGCATTTACATGGCGGCAGGAACCACTCTGCATTCCATCATCCAAAGCAAGGAAATTCGCTGCAACCCTTTTGCCTGCGAGCATGAGCATTGCGCTTTTTGGCAATTCTGATCGACATCTGCTGCTGATGTTGAGCTCGATGACTTCATTCTCATTGCTTTGTGTTGCTTGTGCATCAAAGCGAGCAGCTCCATTGGCGGGTGAACTCAGTCCATTCCCTTGTGTATCACCGCCCCAAAAGACATGAATCTGAAGAGTTTTGTCCCTCGACTCCGCATCCTCGTTGTCGCCCATAGGCGCTTCGAGGGTTGTAAAAAGTTGTCCACCGAAGCGCGAGGCCATTTCGGAAAGGAACAGTTTCGCTTCAATAGTTGTGGCTGTAAAAGGATCAGACCAGCCTGACGGCTGTGCCTTGCCCACCGACTGCTCGAGTGAATTCAGTGCGCTCTGAGTCCCCAGACGAATACCCAGTGCGAGTGCAACTCCGAGCGAAACTGTAAGGATCGCTACTGCAAACAATTTTCTTTGTTCAACCAAAACTCGGAAGAAGAGGGCTCGCCAGAGCAGCATATTCATGAGAGCAGACGTCCATCGCGGAGCCTAACTGTCCGCTGCGCACGACGCGCTGCTGATTCATCGTGTGTCACGAGAAGAAGCGTGAACTGTCTTTGGCGCTGTTGTTCAAAGAGTAAATCAAGCACAGCTTCGCCCGATTTGGAGTCGAGATTGCCAGTGGGTTCATCAGCCAGGATGATTTTTGGACGCGAGATCAGTGCACGTGCCAATGCAGCTCGTGCCTGCATTCCGCCGCTCAATTGCCCGGGGCGCTTGTGCGCCGCACCCTCCAGGCCAAGCAGCTTGAGTGTTACATGAGTCTCCTCGATAATTTCATCAACCTGTCGTTGCCCTTGTTCAATTGCGACAAGCGCGCAGTTCTCGAGAGTTGTGAGGGTCGGAAGGAGATGGAAAAACTGGAAAACATAAGAAAGAGAGTTAAGCCTCAGACGCTCTCGGTCGCGTTGCGGCAATGCCGAGAGCTCCTGTTGTCCGAGAAATATCTTGCCCGATGTCGGCTGCTCGAGTCCTGCAATAAGATTCAAAAGAGTACTTTTCCCGCTGCCGCTCGGTCCCATGAAGGCAACCGAATCGGACGCAGGAATGTCGAGTGAGACCCCGTCAATGACGGTCTGTTTTTGCACCTCTTGAGCGAGTGCAAAAGTCTTCACCACATCGACGAGTTTTATAGGTAACATCAGAACCGGAGCTCCACAGAAATGGAACCCGGAACAGCCCCAGCAGAGGCCGCAGTGGGTGCCTGCATTGAAAGGGTGATGGCCGTTGGTCGATCGCTCCAAGGAAGAGCCCACTCGGGTAGAAGTGTGCTGTCAAAGCTCTTTTCGAAGGTTCCGCGTTTAAAATTGTCGGTGCTGGCATCGAACTTCAGGGTGCGTGCTCCTGCCTTGAGTGTGTCGAGGGCAACCAGTTCGCTCGGCGAGGGCGCCTGAGCTGCCAATTTGACGAGCGCACGGCCTGTCGATTCAGTTGTTTTTTTGAGGCAAGCCTCAGGCATCGTTCCCGAGTAAATAATCTGCTTCAAATCCGTACCAGCTGAATTTTCGCTCGCAGGTTTGAGCGTCAAAGCACATATCCCATCCGTACCCGAGCCATTTTGTGAGGCGCCACACGCGCACAAAAACAGGGCGAGGCTGATCGGCTTTCCTGCAGACCTTAATTTATTTTTTTGCCGTGAAATCAAAATTCATCTCCGCGTTTTTATGTTCAACTTTGATGGTCTGGCCCTCAACAAAACGGTTCTCAAGAAGTGCCATGCTCAGAGGAACCTCGAGCAGTTCCTGGATGGCACGACGCAGCGGGCGTGCACCAAATTGGGGATCCCAGCCCGCCTTTGCCAATTGCAGAACCACATCATCGTTGTATTCGATCTTTAAGTTCTGCGCACCGAGTTTCCGCTCAAGACCTTTGAGTTGGATGCGCACAATATTACGGATAACATCCTCGCTGAGTGCGTGGTAAACGACGACTTCGTCGATGCGGTTAATGAGTTCAGGGCGCAGGTATTTCAACAACTCACCCATTAACATTTTTTTAAGGTCTTCATAGGGCATCTGTGTGCCCTGCTGCAGGATTTCCAGCGCACCGATGTTGCTCGTCATGATGATCACACAATTTTGAAAGTTCACCGTGCGACCATGGCTGTCTGTCAGCCGACCATCGTCAAGCATCTGCAAGAGGATGTTGAGTACCTTTGGGTGTGCCTTTTCGATTTCATCGAACAGGACAACAGAGTATGGTTTGCGTCTGACAGCTTCTGTGAGTTGACCACCCTCTTCGAACCCGACATATCCCGGAGGGGCGCCAATGAGGCGGGCCACTGTATGTTCTTCCATAAACTCCGACATATCGATTCGGATGAGTGATTTTTCGGAGTCGAAAAGATTGCGTGCCAGTGTCTTTGCTGTCTCTGTTTTTCCGACACCTGTGGGGCCCAGGAACAGGAACGAGCCCATCGGCCTGTTGGCATCTTTAAGACCACTGCGAGAAAGTCGTATGGCATTTGCAACCGCGCGTAGGGCGTGATCTTGTCCGACCACGCTTTTTCGCAGGTCATCTTCGATGTGGAGCAAGCGTTCACGTTCGGCTGAGAACAATTTGCTCACGGGAATTCCAGTCCAGTGGCTCACGACAGCAGCAATGTCCTCGCTGTCGACTTCCTCTTTGAGTGTGATTGCAGTGTCTTCAGCTTCACCAGGCAAGGCCTTGCTGTTGTCTTGCTTTTTCTCTGTTGTAGAAGCGGGCGTGGTCAACTCCTCAAGCTTCTTCTCAAGCGTAGGAAGTTCTCCGAACTTGATTTCAGATGCCCTTGCATATTCGGCTTTCCGTTCGAGGGTCTCCATCTGCAGACGCAGCTGCTCAATTTGCTTCTTGAGAGTGTTAATCTGGTTCACGTTGCTCTTGGCCATATTCCAGCGCGCACGCATGCGGGTTGCTTGCTCTTCTAGCTCTTTGACCTGCTTCTCAATCGCCTCGCGCTGCTGAATTGAACGTTTGTCCGTTTCCTTGGCCAATGCGGCAAGTTCAATTTTGAGTTGAGAAATCTTTCGCTCGGTCGTGTCCACTGCCTCGGGCACGCTATCGAGTTGTATCTTCAAACGGCTTGCCGCTTCATCAATAAGGTCGATCGCCTTGTCCGGCAAAAACCGATCTTGAATATAACGATCCGAGAGCGTTGCTGCTGAAACCAGTGCATTGTCACGGATCCGCACTCCATGATGAATCTCGTAACGTTCCTTGAGTCCACGCAGAATTGTTACGGTATCTTCAACAGAGGGTGGTGCAACGAGAACAGGCTGAAAGCGACGTTCAAGCGCCGGATCTTTTTCAATCAGTTTGTACTCATCGAGCGTGGTTGCTCCGATGCACCGGAGTTCACCACGAGCGAGTGCAGGCTTGAGCATGTTTCCTGCATCCATGGCTCCTTCAGAACCACCTGCTTTTACAATTGTGTGAATTTCATCGATGAACAGGATGATTTGTCCTGCTGAATCTTGAACTGTCTTCAGAACGGCTTTTAATCGCTCCTCAAATTCACCTCGAAATTTGGCACCAGCTATCAAAGCTGCCACATCAAGTGCAACCAGTGTTCTGTTCTTGAGTGTCTCCGGAACGTCACCGCGCACAATTCGCTGCGCAAGTCCTTCTGCAATCGCTGTTTTTCCGACTCCCGGTTCACCAATCAGTACCGGATTGTTTTTTGTGCGGCGCGAGAGAATTTGAATGACACGTCTGACCTCTTGATCGCGACCAACAACCGGATCAAGCTTATTTTCTCGTGCCAGTTGGGTGAGCTCGCGGCCGTATTTCTCAAGCACTCCTAGCTTTGCCTCCGGATTTGCATCGGTGACGCGGTTTGAACCTCTGGCCTTCTGCAGCGCCGAGCGCAGTGTATCTAAATCGACGCCTGCCTTCTGGAATGCTTTCGCAACGGAGACCTGTCTGCTTGACTTGCCCGCCATAAAAAAATGTTCGAGCGATAGATATTCATCGCGCAGTTCTTTGCGGAATTTATCAGCCTCTTCGACAAACTGCGTAAAAAACGTGCCAATCGCTGGCTCGGTTTGTCCGGCTGTTATGCGCGGGAGGGCGGCGACTGCAGCTTTGAGATCGCCGTGCAGGCTCTGTCGCGCTTGTTGATTGTCTTTGAACAACATCGAGACAATTTCTTCATTCAAATCCATCGCGGAGAGAAGAAAATGTGCGGGTGTGATCTCGGGGTTCTGATTTGTTGTCGCAAAGCTGTAGGCCTGGGTCAGGACACTCTGCGCGCGCTCGGTGAGATTCTGCATGGCGGTCTTCCTCCGGAAGTAAAACAGACAAGCTCCCTCGCTGCCTCAATCTGTACCGGAACTTTGCGCTGTCAAGGGGAAGAGCCGATACACATCGCCCTCAAAGTGAAGCACGAGAGGGTGACAATAACAAGCTGATTGGGGTAAGGTTTTCCGACCTCAGCGGAGCATGCTCTCGATGTTCACCCAGTTAAGCCTCTGTTTTCGGATCGCGGCGCAGTTCATGCGACGCAAGAATTCGCGCGTTCCTTCTTTCTCGGCGACCGTGTCGGTTGCTGGAGTGGCACTAGGGGTTGCCGCTTTTCTGGTCGTAGTCACAGTCTTCAATTCGTTCCAGAACGAACTCAAGAGCATTTTGTTGGCAGCAAATCCAAATGTTGTTGTCTATTCCCGCAATCGTGGCATTCCGGACGCGCGCGAAGTTGCAGCACAGTTACGCCAAAAACACGCTGACCTGATCGATAAAGTGAGCCTCTTTCAATACTCCGAGGTGTTGCTGAGTTCCGGTCCGCAAACAGCCACAGCCATCATTCGCGGTATTGAAGGCCCTGACGCCTCCAGTGCGGCCGCCATTCGGAGATTTATGGAGCCCAGAAGTGCACTTGATGCGCTTGGAAGTTCCGCTCTGGAGCCCAAGGAGGAGGAA
>JBILKM010000048.1:0-19979 GCA_044376695.1 Silvanigrellaceae bacterium | reverse complement strand
GCCCCGTCACCACCAAAAGGCTGCTGGTTCACAACCGCACCCGTGGTCTTTCTATTCACATAAAAGTTACCCGCAAGCTGTGACAAAACCGGAATTGCTTTCTCTAGGAAAGTTTCGTTGCGGCTGATGACCGAACCGGTCAAGCGATATTGATGCTGCTCAATGATGCGCACGGCGTCGTCGAGTGTTTTGAAGGTGCGCACCGCTGTCACCGGGCCAAAAATCTCAACACTGAGTAAATCATGAGTATCTGTGCTCACCTCGATTAGAGTGGGCTCAATGTAATAGCCCTTGCTGTCATCGCACTTACCGCCGGCAAGAAGTGTACAGTTTTTGTCCGACTTAGATTTTTCAATCGCTGTTTTGATTTTATCAAACGCACGTTGATTGATAACTGGTCCCAAATCGGCCTTACGCTCAACCGGAAGTGTCATCTTTTGAGCTTGAGTTTGCTTCACAAGTTCAACTTTGAGTGCAGGCCAGATTTTCTCATCGACAAGCACGACACTGTTGGCAGAGCATTTCTGACCACTGCGCCCGAACGCTCCCTGCACAATTGCCTGTGCTGTATCGACCACATCGATGTCATGGTCAGCAACGAGAAAGTCCTTGCCACCGGTTTCCGCAACGAAGCGAGGAAAGTTGTTGCGCGGAAAATCAGTATTGAAAAGGTAGTTACCAAAAACCCGTGCAGTATTAAAACTTCCAGTGAAATTCAATGCACTCAGCTCAGGGTGCTTGAGAACCGTAGGAAGACAGTTGGGCCCCTCGCCGGTCATGAAGTTGATGACGCCAGGTGGAAAGCCAGCTTCTTCGAGAGCCAGCATGAGAAGGTAGCTCGTAAGAACAGCATCGCTGCTGGGCTTCCAAACCACCGTATTGCCAGCAAGAGCCATGACCAGTGGAAGATTGTAGCCAATCGCAATCGGAAAATTGAAGGGCGTCACAGCACACGTGAAGCCTTTCAGCGGGCGCAACTGTAATTGGTTGGTTTCCATAGGACCATCGCCCATGCGTTCTGCGAGCAATTCAGAATAGAACCAACTGTTGAAACGCACGAAATCCATGAGTTCAGCCCAGCTGGCCGAGGTTTCGTTGGCGGTGTAGCCGCATTCAACCGCAGCTGTGGCGCATGTTTGGTATTTCCATTTGGCAAGGACTACTTCGAGATCTCGAAACTTCTGTAGTCGGGTTGCAGGCGAGAGCGCAGCCCATGCTGGCTTGGCCGCAAGCGCAGCATCTATTGCTTTTTGTGCGTGGGTCGCATCTGCCTCCTGAAAGGTACAGACAACTTGCTTTGTAGCTGGATTGAGGCTTTTGCCCTTCTGATTCGAATACACCTTTTGACCACCTATGATCATCGGCAATTCGAGCCCGAGTGGAATTTCGCGCGTAGCGGCTTCAAACTGCGCCCAGGCGGTTTCGGTGTCACGGATATTCTCAATAGGCTCGTTGGTCGGTTCGACCATGGACAGGACGTTCATTTTTAGACCCCGGTTTGGACAATGGACTTAGCGGACAGCTGTCCCTTCTTTAGAGGCTTGTGCCGAGGGCTGCAACCATTCAGAGATGGTTCTCACTTGGTTCTCACCGGGAATGAAGAACTCAAGTTCAGAAGAAAAATAGCCTTTCTTCACATATTCGCGGGCAAATGGAGCGAATTCACTCAGGCTCATAGCGCGCGTACGATAGCCCGTCGTGCGGTTGAACGTCTGCAAAGGGGTTAACACCATCCGGTAGCTGTGGGTCGCACCATCTGCATCTGGCATTGCGGACTTACAGAACTCGAAATGGGCGCCCAAACCGAATTTAGCTTCTCTAGAGAGGGAGGCGAATGTGAAATTGCCGAGACCATAAACAATGAGTCCATTCTCAGGCTCAATGTCCACGACCTGTGCAAGATGTGCGTGATGGCCGACAATAATATCAGCGCCCGCTTCCAGGGCGATTTTAGCTTGTGCTGGCTGATGATCCCGCAAAGTGGGCTTGAGTTCTTCACCCCAGTGGAATGCAACCACCACGAAGTCGGCATCTCTGCGGGCTTCAGCGATGGCTTTTCGGATTGCGTCAGCGCGCGGAAAGGCAACTCCAGGGCGCCTGTCAGCAGCCCAAGCCTCAGCTGGAAAAGTTGTTGTTGCAGAAATAACTGCGATCCGGATGCCACTTTTCTCAAGCCACATCGGCTGCAGAGCAGCCCGAAGATTTGCACCTAAACCAGCATGCTTCATACCTGCGGCTTGAATTGCGGACATGGTGTCTTGTGCACCCTTCCAGCCAAAGTCCATTGCATGATTGTTTGCCAAGGTGAAATACTTGATCCCCGCTGCACCGAGCCATTTAAGACTGTCAGGAGCCTGTTTCAACGCAAATGGAAATTTCTCGAAGGCTCGCTTTTCTTCTCGGGTCAGTGCGCCTTCAAAATTCACGACATTAAAATCAGCCCACTGCAAGAGTGGTTGCAGCTGATCGAAAAGAGAACCTTTCAACTGCGCTGCAGGGCTCTTTGGACTCACCCAATAGTCTCCGTAAAAGCTCACCTTTACGGGCTCAGAACATTCGCTTGGCCAGGTCACAGCGTCTTTTCTTTTCTGTGTTGGCGGGGGTGGCGGAACTGCAGGACTCTTTGCGGTCGAGGATACAGTGGAGGTTTCGTTTTTTGCGTTAAGTTTTACGCCCGGTATAAGATGATGTCGGACATTGAGTTGAGCCAGCCGTGGTGCATCCTCACGCAACACTTCTGAATGTGCGTGTGAGCCTACGAGGCAAATGGACATCCAGCACATATGCCGGAACCTCAACACGCCCAAGCGCGCCTCCTCTCAATTCAATGCCGCAACAACTGCTCTACGCAAGCATATCAAATAAGAGAAAACAGCAGGCTGAAGGTTTTCGCGAAGCGACGTGATGTTGGCGGACGTAGGCTAAATTTATCCCTCTTCGGAAGGGTGCCTTTCGGAATCGGAAACAATATCGAGGCTGATGAGATGCCTCATTTTCTCCATTTTCGTGCGGATGTATTTGAGATTTTCTTTTTGCAAGACCGGAGCGAGCCCAACACGTTCGACAACCTCAATACCCGACTCTGACAGGGCCTCAACCTTGGCAGGATTGTTGGTCAGCAAACGAACCTTCGCTACACCGGCTGCTTTGAGCATCTCAGCAGCCACATCAAAACTTCGCTCATCTGCGGAGAACCCTAGAGCCAGATTAGCCTCTACCGTATCCATGCCAGCGTCTTGAAGAGAATAGGCCTGCATTTTCGCAGCTAGGCCAATACCCCGCCCCTCCTGGCGGAGGTACAGAATCGCACCGAAGCCCTCTTTCGCGATTGCATTCATGGCATCCTGCAGTTGCTGACCACAGTCGCAACGCAACGAGCCAAAAACATCACCCGTGAGACACTCCGAATGTATACGCACGAGAGGAATTCTATCCGCTCGATTCCACTCTCCCATCCACAGCAAAACATGCTCTTTGCTCGTGCTCGTCTCGAGATACAACGACATCTGGAACGGACCCCAGAGTGTTGGAAGACGGGTTGTGGAAACATGCTGCAGTGAAACCATCGAAAAAAAGTCCATCCATCTGAGTGTCGAAGGCTTCCCGCTGGATATTGCACATTTAAATTCTGAACAAGTGAAAGTCGGGGATCAAAAAAAGACTGGCGCGGCGGCCAGCTCTCTGCTAGCCCCCCAAGGAAGTCAAAATTTGAGAGAACCGGTTCTCCGCGAGCCCTTTTTCCAGGAAAGAAAAGTGGACACGCCCATGGAACGACAAACCAGCGTTAAAGGCCAAATCCAGAAGATCTCTGCACAAAGCAGTTCCTTTCTGCTCGGCCTCGGCCTGCCCGCGACCCTGACCCTCTCTGGATTCATCTGCCAATCAAGTGCCCTGAGTGGTTTCGGATGGGCATTGCTCGCGGCATTGGCGGGCTGTCTTGCCAGTACCATCTTCGGCTGGTCAACATTGCTGAGAACCCTCGTTCCCGAGCGGGCAACATGGAAAAAGTCAGTCTATGCGGGTCTTCTCCTGGCGCTGGGGCTGGTATTGCAGGGTCAAGCCCTGTCTACAAATGGCTGGAGTCCAATTCACGCAGTTGCGCTCGCCTTCATCCCCTGGAGCCGGACGATGTGGCGGCTCGTTGCAGCCACAGAGGTGCTTCCGCATCTACGGAGCCGGCTTTCTGCACTGCTGATGACCACGGCAGCTGTCGTTTATTTGTGGCCTGAGTTTGCAAAACTCAATGCTGCAACAGTTCCGACGGCCTCAACATTCCTGGCACTTCCGGATCTCACCCAGGTCACCCTCCCCTTACCGCGCAGTCTGTCGTTTTTGTCGGCTCTGTGCTTCGGAGCGGCTTCGAGCCTCCAACTCGCACAAGAGCGCAGCATCTCGAGCCTAACATTTTGGAGCATCCCCACCGCTGTTGCAGCGATAACGCTGAGCTTGATCGGTTGGGTTGCACTGCAACAGGCGAGCACACGCCTTGAGCTCATGGGGAATCTCGATTTCGCTCCCATGCACCGGCTATGGGCAGTTTCGCCCGCTTTCATTTTCGGAATCATGATGCTGGCCCTCAGACCCCGCATTCATATCAAGAATTCGCTCCTGGTCGGCCGCGAAACAAACAGCTGGTGGCAATCGCTTGGGCTTGGAGCGGGATGCGCCATCACACTTCTTTTCTGGCACAACACTCACTTATTCAATGCTGACATCCTGTTGTGTGGCTTAGTTATCGTTGGTCAATTCGTGGGCCTGCGTTGCAACAACAACCCGGTCTCATTTGCTCCAAGACTGAGCTTGGTCACCGAAACCGACACTCCGCCGAGGCAGCAGGCTCTCCAAAATTCCTAATTGGGTTGCATTCATGACAAAAATTTCCTCGGTCTGCGTTTTCTGCGGTGCTCAAAATGGTCGCTCGCCCGAGTTTCGTGAGCTCGCCTTCGAGGTTGGGCAGCTCTTGGGTTCTATGGGGCTCAAACTTGTTTATGGCGGAAGCAAAGATGGGCTGATGGGGGCCACAGCGGATGGCTCATTGGCCGAAGGCGGCCACGTTCTGGGCGTTCTGCCGCAAAAACTCGCCAACCGTGAGCTTGCACACACCAAAATCGCCAAGTTGGTCACCGTGGAAAACATGGCGCAGCGCAAAGACATCCTGATGCGAGAATCCGACGCATTCCTGATCCTCCCCGGTGGACTCGGAACACTCGACGAGCTTTTTGAAGTTCTGACCGCAAACACACTGGGCTTCATGAACAAGCCAGTCTTCATACTCAACAGCTTCGGATACTACACGGGCCTCATTACTTGGCTCGAGACGATTGCCGAGTCAGGACTCAGCCGCTCACCAGCTGAACTCTTCACCGTGGTTGAAGACCTCGACGAGCTAGGCCGACTTCTTTCGTAGAACTTTGGGCTCCGGGCTTGCAGCTTCGATACTTGTCGGGCAAGTTTGCCATAAGACATGCTAAGCCGGAGCCGCCATGACCACCCAAATCTGCAGATCCGTTTCATTGTTGAAAATTGCTGTGGCAGCTGCAACGTTTTTCGTCTCGGGAAAGCTTTCAATTAAACCGTCGCAGGCCACCGCATCAACAACCGCAAACTCAAACTCAGGTAAAATTGCCGAGGAACTCAGAATTCTGCAGTCAAAATCGAATTTGAACACCTCTTTTCGGGTCAAGTTCGACCAAAAAGTTTTCAGCGCACTCCGAAAGAAAACCACCGTAAGCTCAGGTGAACTGGTTTTCTCGCAGCCACGCAAATTCCGTTGGGAAATTTTCTCACCTGGCAAAGAGCTTTACGTAAACAACGGCGAATGGTTTTGGAAATACATCGAGAACACCAAACACGCACTACGTATGCCAGCCAACGCAAGCGAACTGGAATTTCTCGATGTGGTGTTCAATCTCGATCGGCTACCGAACAAATTTAATCTTGAGAAAATATCAGCATTCCCTGCCGACGAAAATATGAGCAACACGGCGTGCCCTAAAAACCACACCTGCGTTACGCTTGAGCCGCTGCAAAAGTCAGGCCAGAAGTCTATTGCTCTTGCGGTCGATCAATCTACTGGTTTTGTCAGCGTCATTCGAATTGAATTCAGAAACGGCAACCGCACGCTGATCAATTTCAGTGCCATGAAACCTGAAAAAATCGCTGCGAGCGCGTTCGAATTCACACCTCCACCCGGCACTGCAGTTGATAAAAGGTAACACATCGAATGCTCTTCTCGGATCAACTGCAGCAGCTGAACTGGCGCATCATTCTGGACATCGGACTGGTGGCGTTCCTGTGCTACCAGATCATGAACATGCTCAAGGGCACGCGAGCTGTGCAGGTGCTCATTGGCATCATCATCATCTTCATCGCCTACGCGTTGAGCGGTTACCTTGAACTCAATACCCTGAACTGGATCATTTCCAAGTTTTACTCCTCCATCATCGTAGTTGTGATCGTTCTTTTCCAAGATGACTTGCGTCGTTTGCTCACACGTGTGGGTCGCGGCCCATTTGTTCAAGGTATGGATGAAGATGTGGGCGTGCGAGCCATAGACGAAGCCATCAATGCAGCCCGCACTCTGAGCCACGAGCGAGCGGGCGCAATTATCGTATTCGAGCGAGGTATTGGACTCGACCGCCTTTATGATCACAGTGTCAAGGTCGATGCTCTTGTCAGTGAACAACTACTCCTCTCAATCTTCCAGTCCTTTTCACCGCTCCATGACGGCGCTGTCATTATTCAAAAAGGTCGGCTTAGTTGTGCATCCGCGCAACTTCCGCTCTCAAAAAATCCAAGCTTCAGTAAAAAAATGGGTACGCGGCATAGCGCAGCTGTCGGAATTTCTGAAGAAACTGACGCCGTCGTTCTCGTTGTCTCCGAGGAAACAGGTAACATTTCGATCGCTTGGGATGGCCAGATGCAACGCCAACCCAACGCCGACATCACGCGCCGTTTGCTGATGACCCTCTTGATCCCACAGACACGTGAGAAGGCCACGGGGCTTTTACGTTTTACCCAGCCACTCAAAAACTGGTGGTGGGAGATGTTGAGCGGTGCCGGAACCAAAAAACAAAAGAAGGATACCGCTGGCGGACAACGCCGTAGTGCATGGGGAGACCGAAAGAGCTCAAGCGATAGCAGCTCACGTGAACAATCAGCCTCGCGGCAACTCACCACCACCGGCACAATCACCACTCCAGGGACAGACTCGCAACGCTGGTCAATGACACTCCGCCTGCCCAGGCATCAGGCTACGCGCACGCGAAAACCCGAGCTCCAATCTACTCCGCCCGTTCAGCTCGCCGATGTTGACACAGAAATTGAACTCGAAAGTCTGCATGAGGAGTTTGAAGAGCAAAGCAAGAGCAATCATCGATTCGACCCACCGATGCCCCCAGAGCCACCCCCTCGGGACGTTACGGTCGGTGGAGTACCGCTTGATCCACCTATGGACACCACCGATTCCGCGTCAGCGCAATCAGACGACAAAGAGCTAACATCCGCGGACTCTGCGAGCGGTAGCAGAAAGGGAGAAGCGTGATGAATGCAACCACCACTGTAATTCATAGAGTCACGCGTATTTTCACGCAGAATTTGGGGCTCAAGATACTCGCCCTGGGCTTCTCCCTGGCACTGTTTCTTATTGTCCGAAATCAGCAGGTGCGCGAATTCAACCGCATTGTTAGAGTCCGTTTCCAGACCGAGCAAGGGGTTATTGTGGTTGGCCCCACAGAACGAATCGTGAACGTCACACTGCGTATGCCCGACACTTTATTTTCAAGAGTGCCGAGCGACGAAGAGCTCACCGGAGATGTTGATCTGCGGAAAGAACGTCTTGGCAAAATCCGGGTTGGCCTCTCCAGTGAAAACTTTCCAAATCTCGACAAACGCTATTCGCTCACCATGCAGGAGCCGTGGCTCGACGTTGAGCTCGACCGATTGGAAACAAAGAAAGTTACAGTCAAGGCCGTGCTCCAAGGTTCGCCCAAACTTGGATTCGAGATCAGTCGGGTTACTGTCAATCCCTCTGAGGTTGAGTTGACTGGTGCGCGCATGGCTCTGACCAAAATCGATTCCATCTCCACGATTCCTGTAGATGTTTCGAATCTGGGAGGAAAAGACTACACCGCACAGGCGGGTCTGGCACTTGATCTTGGAAGCTCTTTCAAGCCCTCGATCGACAAGGTCACGGTGAAGGTCAACTTCATTGAAGCAAGCAACCCAATCAAATAACACCAGGTGTTCAACTTCTCACAAGGATTTGGCAGAGCATGGGAAAGTATTTTGGAACCGATGGAATCCGCGGTGAAGCCAACGTCGGCGTGATGACACCATCCATGGTGCTTCGAGTCGGGCAGGCATTTGGACTTGCGTTGCGCGAGAAAACCGAACGCCCCCGCGTAATTATCGGGAAAGACACCCGAGTCAGTGGTTATATGCTGGAGGGTATTCTTTCGGCCGGACTCTGCTCCGTAGGTGCCGATGTGCTTTTCGTAGGCCCACTCCCGACTCCAGGTGTGGCGTATCTCACACGCGGTATGCGTGCCTCGGCTGGCATCATGATATCCGCTAGCCACAATCCTTTTCATGACAATGGCATAAAATTCTTCGACAAGAATGGCTTCAAACTCCCCGATGCCGATGAAGACTTCATCGAACAACTCATCGATGACCCCAAACTCGAAAATCGAGTTGTCAACGCGCAACGCATCGGACGAGCCAAGCGCATCGACGATGCAATTGGACAATATGCGGTCTTTTTGAAGGAACGCTTTCCCAAGTCACTCAAATTGGATGGCATGCGGATTGTCATGGATTGCGCACACGGCGCTGGCTACAAAGTCGGACCAAAAGTCCTGCGCGAACTGGGTGCTGAGGTCTTTGAAATCAACAACGAACCAAATGGCTTCAACATCAATCTCGAAGCCGGAGCACTTCATCCTGAGCGCCTGCGCGAAGAAGTACTGCGCTACAGAGCAGACGTCGGGCTCGCGCTCGACGGTGATGCCGATCGACTCGTGGTTGTCGATGAAAAAGGCAATTTCCTCGACGGCGATCAGATCATCACCATGTGTGCATTGGAGATGCTGGCGACCGGGCAGCTTGCCAACAACAGCGTCGTTGTCACGGTCATGAGTAACAAAGGCCTAGACCTCGCTCTCAACAAAGCCGGGGTGGACGTTTTCCGCACACCAGTGGGCGACCGCTATGTGGTCGAAGAGATGCGCAAACGCAACATCACTCTCGGCGGCGAACAAAGCGGGCACTTGCTTTTCCTCGACTCCAGCACGACGGGCGACGGAATCATTGCTAGCCTTAAAGTGCTCGAGATGATGTGCCGCCGCAATCGGCCGCTTTCTGTTCTTTCCGAGGTGATGCACAAACTTCCACAAATCACCCGCAATGTGAAAGTGCAGCGGAAGGTGCCGCTCGAACGCTTGCCTGAATTCGCCGCCAGATTGACAGAAATTGAAAAAGAACTCGGCAATGCAGGACGGATTCTATTCAGGTATAGTGGTACGGAATCTCTCGCGCGGATCACCATCGAGGGTCCTGACCAGGTTCAAATCAGAACCTACGCCCAGGAACTCGAGAAGATTCTGCTCCAGGAGATTGTCCAGACGAACTCCTGAAAGAAGTGTCATGATGCAAAGCATTCGTCGCTCCAAGCCATCTCTGCTGGTCAACCTGAAAGATGCTCTGTTGAGCTCTGTTTACCCCACCGACGCTCTCGGTGGACAGATGAGCCGCACGCTGCGCCTAACGGTTCTCAATCATATCATTCGTCCCGCGCGTCGCGTTGAAAATTCAGATGTAGTGAGCTTCACAGAACGACAGGTCGATCTCACGCTGGCGCGTCTCGTTCGCGAAGGACTTGGGCCGCTGGGCTTGAAATCCTGCACCAGCGACAACTCCTTCGGTCAGCTTCATTATTATGACTCGCATCCGGGCTCATCGGAACCTCCCATTGTGCTCGTCCACGGGATTGGCAGCAGCGGACAATGCTTTGCAATGCTTGGGCTGATGCTTATTAACAAACGCCGAGTGGTCATGCCCGACCTGTTTCATTTCTCAGGCTTCAGCAAGCCTAATAATCCAGTCATGACACGCATGGAACACACCCATTGTCTGCGTGAATTTCTCAAGACGTTGTCACACGAGCCCGCAGACATCGTTGGCCTCAGTTTAGGTGGATGGCTGGGAATGTCCCTCGCCATAGAATCTCCAGAGAGGGTGAAGTCGCTCACGCTTCTTAATCCAGGCGGACTCGGTTTCCGAACTCACTCACTGCGTGACACACTTCTCTATTTGAGCTGGAACAAATTCCACAGCCTATATCCGGGCATCATGACTGCATCGCCCTACAACGGCTGGCCTGTCGTAAGCCCACTGCTCAAACGCGGAGTATATCGAGTCCTTAAAGATGAAAGTGTTCGCGACTTCGTAAAGACAGTTGCAACGGAGGACTTCCTCGACAAAGACCTAGAAAAAATCAACTGTCCTACATTGTTGATGTGGGGCTTGGAAGACAAACTCCTGTCTCCCGAAACTCCTATTTCGATTGTCAAGGCTATCCCGCATTGCCAGGGCTACTGGGTACGCAACGCGGCACACATTCTCTGCCTCGAGGCACCCGTCAATGTCTTTGAATGCCTGGTCAGGTTCCTTGACCTTGAACGGATTGAGGACAACAATTTCGTGTTCCTGGTGCGCCAGACCCATCGGGTCTATCCGATGCAGGCCATCTCTACTGAAGAATCCGACGACTTCTGAGGGGTTTCCATGTCCGCACAAGATTCCATCTTCACACATTTCATGGAGCATCTTTTTGCAGGAGCTCGCCTGCAACGCAATGAGGTGCGCCGCTTTATGGATGGCATTCTTCAATCCAGCCTCTCCGATGTCCGTGTGTCATCCATCCTCACCGCATTTCGGCTGACACCTCTCACGCAAGAAGTGGTCATGGGTGCACTGGAGAGTCTGACCCAAGCCGGTGTTCAGAATCACCCGGGTGTCTTTCACCGCAAAGCACAGCAGACCACCGAAGGGCTCGTGGACAACTCCGGCACAGGAGGCGACGGCTCGCAAACTTATAACATTTCCACCATGGCCGCCGTTGTTGCAGCAGCAGCGGGAGCCAAAGTAGCTAAATTCGGGACGCGTTCTATCTCGAGCCGCTGTGGTAGTGCCGATGTTCTTGAGTCGGTGGGAGTGCACTTGACCCGCAGTCTCGCAGACCTCGAATCCCAAATTGAACGCACCGGACTCTCCTATCTTTACGCCCCCTCGATCCTTCCAGCTCTCCAGCACCTCAGCCTCGTGCGCAAGAGTCTCGGTTTTCATACGATCTTCGATCTCCTCGTGCCGCTCGCAAATCCTGCACCCCTTTCTGGTCAGCTCGTTGGAGTCTATTCGGAAGATATTCAGGTGCTCACCGCGCGCTGCCTCCAGGATCTCGGGCGCAAACGAGCGATTGTGGTTCACAGCGAAGACGGACTCGACGAAATTTCTGTTTGTGGCCCTTCGAGAATCATTCAGCTCATCGATGGCCAGCAGAATGCTGCCATCTGGACACCTACGGATTTTTCAATGCCAACGTATAAAAAAGACGCACTCAAAGGTGCGGGCATTGAGGAAAATGCAAACTGCTTCAAGGCAACTCTTGACGGGCGAAATCAAGGGGCAGTGGAAGATGCCGTAGTTCTCAACGCAGCTGCCACTCTGTGGTGTGCATCGGTTGTCGATTCGATGCCCGAGGGCATCGCCAAGGCACGCCAAGCACTCAAATCGGGCGAGGCAGCTCACAAACTCGCACAGTGGCGGACACAGAGCTTTGAATCACCCGGTCATTGATGCCCTGACCCAACTTGAATGGGCTGCTGCTCAGCAGTTCTGGAACAGCGAGGATCGCTCGGTCTGGAAAGACGATCTTTTGCGTCAATGCGAAACTCGCGCAATCCTTGCACTCAAGAAATTCATGGCCAACAATTTCACCGAAGATAAATCAAATCGAACAGCTGTTCCGGTTTTTCCTGCACTCATGTGGGACACCGATCTCCGGCAATGCTTTACCCGGCAGCCTGCTGAAACAATCCAACTGCAAAATTCAAATCACTTTCAACTCGCTCTCGACACGCTTTCTGAGAGTGAGCCTGGATCATTGATAGGCATGATGCTGCGGCCTGGATTCTGGATGACCGATTCATGGCCAGCTGAAGAAGAGCAACTACGCTCTGCATTAAAGACTGCGCGAGCAAACGAAACCCTCGTTTTTCGGACGGGCTTCCTGACACACCAAGCCGACATTCTTCTCGCTGCAGATTTGGGGTTCACAGGAATCCAAATCCATGCAGCTCAACTTGATCTCTACGAATTGCAAATGGCTCTCGAATTGGCGCGCGACTGCAAATTATGTCCATTGGTCTCAGTGAGCAACCCAGCAGAAATGGAGCAGGTAGTTCAAACCGATGCTCCTCACATTGCCCTCTGTCACTTTCCCACGGACGGCCAAGAACTATCGATGCGCTTTGTTCAACAAGCGCTCCCAAAAATACCAAACAGTTGCTCACGTCTTTTGATCACTGCCAGCTGCACCGAATCGGATCTCCAACTTCTCGGGCGGCTTGGTTTTCAGGCCATCATTCACCTTGGTGAATGAAATACAGGAGGCACTCAAGCCTCCTCTCATTCCTCTTCAATTTTTCGTCGGCGCGCTAGAAAGTCATCGATCTTCTGTTGCCAGCCTTCAGAATCAGTAACCAAAGTGTTCCGCGTCACAAGAAACACACCGACACCGGCGAGCATTGTAACAATGCAAAGAATCTGGCCCATGGTGAGAGTGTTGTTGAAATAATACATCAACTGCTTGTCAGCCTCCCGGAAGAACTCCATGAAAAAGCGGTACAGTCCATAGAAGAAAACAAACCCTGCCCCAATCGTACCTTCACGGTGCTTGCCGCGATTGATAAGGAGGAGAGTCACGAACAACAACCATCCCTCTCCGAGGCTTTGGTAAATCTGGCTGGGATGGCGAGGGAGATCGCCACCGCCCGGAAAGATCATTGCCCATGGAACGTGGTCACTGATGACCCGTCCGTAAAGTTCACCGTTCATGAAATTACCGATTCGGCCGAGCCCGATCCCCACAGGAACAGTAAGAGCAAGGCGATCCGAGAGGTGCCAGAAGGGAATGCCATTTTGTCTGCAAAAGAGAATCATGGCGATGATGACACCAACAATTCCCCCATGGAATGAAAGTCCGCCTTCCCATACCTTGAACATGTCCATCGGGGTTCGCGAATAGGAATCCCAATTGTAGATGAAGACATATGCTGTTCGCGCACCCAGAATCATACCAATCATCAGATATGCGATGAGTGAATCAAGCAGCATTGGTGTCAGCATGATGCGGCGCTTGCCAATCCAATAGCGGCAACACATGTATGTGAACGCAAAGGCAAGCAAATACATTGTCGAATACCAGCGCAATCCCCAATCGATACCTGCCTTGTGCAGACCAAATAGGGCAGAGATAATTATGGACAAGGTGATAAAAATTGGACGTAGATAATAAAACCTTTCCATCTGGGCTGGACTGAATTGGCGTGCACGGGGTAGAGCCCAAAGTGATCCGATACCTGCAACGAAGAGGGCGATTAGGATCACAGCACCAGTGACTGTGGACATCCAATCAAGCTTGAGCCCGCTCACAGTAAAAATGAAAGGGCTCAAGTCATGCACGTAATAAGCGGACGTGTTCATCAATAAACCTCTGCTCGAAGGTCAAAGCTCGGAACGTGATCAATGCATTTGATCGCAGGTACCTGAGGAGAATACACTCCGAAACTTGATTTGCCAAAAAGCATCCGCTAATCTCCAGGAAGACACCAACGTGTTCAATCAAAGGAGTCGCAATGGCCAACACTACTGTTTCCACACAGCAACTGATCTCTGCCGTCGCTGAAAAGTTCACTGACAAGCTCCCAAAGAAAATGACCAAGACACTCCTCACGGAATTCCTGGCCACTATCGAGAGCGAAATTGCTGCCGGAAACAAAGCTCGCATCGACAAGCTCGGCGTATTGTTCGCTAAGGAGCGCGCTGCACGCACGGGCCGTAACCCACAAACTGGCGAAGCCATCGCTATCCCAGCATCGAAGAAGGTCAGCTTCCGCGCTGCAAAGTCTCTGAAGGACGCAGTCGGAGCAAGCCGCAAGGGCACTAAGGGCAAGCGCTGAATCCAGCTACCCTGAGCTAAAAAAAGCCACCCCAAGGGGTGGCTTTTTTATTAGCCATAGAAAAATCCAAATCCATAATCAGAAGCTAACGCGAATCTCTGAAGCGTAGGATTGTTTTTCAGCATCGGGGTCTTCTGAGAAACCACGACTCAGCGACAAAATCAGATCCACACTTTCAGGCCAGAGCGATACGCCCAACCAGAGTCGTGCCGAAGGATACCGAATGACCTCCCGAAAATCCTTCGCGCCAGAATTATTTATAATATTACTCGCAATATTTAGCATATATTTACGTTCAGATGAGACCAATCCGAGCGAGATCCCCGAGAGGAATAACGCACGACTTTCAATACCCAACTCCATTCCAAGATCAGCATCACTCCGAGTCAACCCCAACTCACCATTGTCCTCTGGCATCATCATAGACCTCTGATACCAAACTCGACCCAACAGTTCACAGTTCTCAACAACGCGACACTTCCAATGCGCAGCCGCAGAAGCACTCCAGCTCTCTTGGTAGAAAGTCTCCTGTCCGAACAGAAGACGGGGCCGCAATCCAACTCCCAAAGCCACAGCAGCATGACTCGGGAAAAGATAATTGCCACTATCCATCGTATTACCCGCTGTGGCTGGGGGCTCTTGCGGCTCGTCTGCCGTGCTCTTAGGAGAAAAAGCTAAATTCAAAACAAGACCAAGCGATTGGGCTACGCATGCTGTTAATCTTCTTTTATACGCTTCGCGGATCATGAACAGCTTCCTCGATACTCAACTGCAAATCCCGCTGTCCCAAATCGATTTGCCAATTTGGAACAATAGAGCGAACGTTCAGAGGCCGGTAGAGTTTCCACAAAGGACTTGAGAAAAGCACCCAACAGACGGTCGTCTGTGATCGCTTCACGAAACTGACGAATCCGACACCGGCGGATATCATCGTCAGCTTCGGGCAGAGCGGCACCGTTGTTGGCCCTCAACCTGCTACCGGTGCTTTTGATGTACCCCACCAGATTCCTCAGGAATGCTTTTCTTTGCTCTGCATTGCGCACATCAAGATTGAGCCCCTTATAAACATCGAGCAAGGCGCTGGCCCAAAGTGTTCCGACGCAATAAAACTGGCCCTTGCACCGAGAAGCTTCGGTGCCAATCGAACTGTAATCAAAATTAGATAGGACAAAGTTGCGCTCGTCGGTTCCCTTTCCAGTCCCAAGAGATGACTCGAGAATGTTGCTCGAGCCAGTCCAGACAAAGCTGACGAAATCTGCAAAGCCTTCATTAATGCCGCGCACGATGTACTCTAATTCCAATCGTCCCTTAAAGACTTTCAGATCTTCGGCTGCATCCGCCAAAGAGCAGTTTTGATATTTCCCATCAAAAAATGAATATTCAAAAATAGAGTGGCCAAATTCATGAGAAATGATTTGAGGATTAAAACTCAGTGGAATCTTTTCCAAATCGGACGTTTTAAATAATGCAAACTGACGCGCTCCTGCAACATAGGCTGCGTTGGTCGTTTCGTATTTTCTGATCTGCTCACCGTTCGCATTAAGTACGATGGACGGCTGAAAGAGAACCTGAAAATCTCCAAATCTACTTCGAAATTCAGCTTGAGAAATGCCAGAGATTTTCTCAAGTTCATTCACAAGTGAATCAAATTGATACATGGAGGAGAGCATCGCCAAAGATTTTGAACTTTTGGATTTGACCACTCCATCTGCCAATCGATACTCAAGCACAGGCTTTGTGCCACCCACAAAAAATGCATTGCTGAAGATTGTTCCAGTGCGCTCGAATATCTCAAGGTCTCCACCTTGGAGCATTGATAGCCCGGCACCCTTCAGATTTTCGAGATCATCGATCAAGGCAAAGGTTTTGGGGCCATATTCAAAGCTCGGACTTTGCCCAGGTGAGCTAGGGGCAGTCGAACTCATCGAAAGAACATCGGCTGTAATTTTTTCTCCGCCAGCTTTTCTTTCCTGCGGAGCGCTGCAGGAACTAGACAGCGAGACACATATAGCGACCAGGATACTCTGAAAAATAAAATGCATTCTCATCGCATCAGCCCTTTAGATCCGCGGCAGGGAAAGATAGTGAATTTCAAATAGAGGCCACAGCGACCAATTTGAGCCCACCGAAAGCAACGCACCACCTGCTGTGAATTGCCAGTCTGTAAACGAATACTGTGTCCTTGCATGGAACAGCTTTCCGGCCGCAAAACCAAGACGTCGAACTCTGAGTTCATTACCTTTGTTCGTTTGGGAGAGGCCACGCAGAGACGAGCTCAGCCCAAGCCCCACAGACCAATCCTTGAAGAACGAAAAATCGTAGGCGAGGTTCAGCCAGGAATTGAATTCATCCGTGTATTCGCGTGATTTCTTCTCAACATTTCGGCTTCCATAGACACTTCCGCCCCATCCAAAAATAAAGCGACCACTGTCTTCCAGATCCAATCCAAAGCTCTGCTGTGCGAGTCCACCAAGCAGCCGACGCCTTTCGCCGACCAAGTCCATTCCCCATGCAGCCTCAAGAAAAATAGAACAGCTCCAAGATGTCGTTTCGCAATAACGATGCTTGCCCCCAAAACTTACAGCAGGGGTTCCGATCAGCGCCATTGAGTCAACGAATACATTGGTGACCAAATTTGTTGCTTCACCAATTCCATACCAAGCATGTCCGGTCGTGACATCGAGCTGATATGCCCCCTGGGGCGCCACCTCCGTGTTGAGCAGACCAGCGATGTGACTATCTGGGGCCGTGTAGATTCGTTCATCTTGTTTTGATGCCACTGCTCTTGGCGAGAAAGTAAAAAAAACAATCATGAACACAAACAGAAGGGGCAAAGAATTTTGAATGCGAAGATTTTTTGCATAAGCAAAATACATCTGCAGCTCCACCTTTGAGATCCGGCCCTGAAAGGGTACCATGTGGTGGCTAGAGTGCTGATACCAATACGTGTCAATTTTCAATTTAGAACAATTGTTAATCAAGGCTCATTGGCCTTTACCTGAAGATGAGGGCTTCCTGATGACGCAGACGTCTCCACTCGGACGCATTGTGGTGATTGGCTTTGGAAACATGGGGCGAGCTTTGGTGCGGGGCCTTTTGGCAAGCCGCAATTGTGAGATTATCGTCTGCGATCGCTATCTCTCAACGGAGGCAGAGGATCTCCTGAAAGCCCACGGCAACAGAGTCACCTTTCTGCAGCTCAACCAAGTACAGCGCGACGGAATTGAGATCCCACTGACCTCGAATGACACCCTCATTCTGTGCACAAAACCCCAGAATCTTCAGGACACCGTACAATTCTGGAAGCCCGTCTTCTGCTCTGGAGGCGGAACACCGCTTGTTGTCTCGATCCTCGCGGGAACTCCCATCGAGCAAATACAAAAGCTGTTCCAGGGAAGTGTTGTCGCCCGTGCCATGCCCAACATTGCCGCAACCGTAGACTCTGCTGCAACTGCACTCTGCCTCTCGGTTAATGCAAGCGAAGCTGAGACCCAAAGAGCGAAGTCGGTCTTTGAAGCCGTCGGTAAAGCCTGGATCGTTCCCGAGGAACTCATGAATGCAGTCACAGGCCTCAGCGGCAGTGGACCCGCATACATCTACATGGTTATCGAAGCACTTTCCGACGGCGGCGTTAAAATGGGAATGCCGCGCCAACTCGCGCTTGAACTGGCTGCTCAAACTGTTCTTGGTGCAGCAAAACTCGTACAGGAAACAGGATTGCATCCTGCTGTACTGCGTGACCAGGTCACGACACCAGGAGGCACGACAATTTCAGCGATTCACGAACTTGAAAGGCATGGACTGCGCCCCATGTTGATCTCTGCTGTTGTCACAGCAACAAAAAAGAGCCGCCTGCTTGCGCGAGCGGCCGAGAAAAAGATCAACAAAAACTGAATTGAGACCAAGAAGCCAAATTGTTAGGGCGCGAGCCTTGCTCTGTCAGGTCTTACTGGCGCGTACATCCCATTGGCTCAAGACCATTCACATAAAAGGCTACGCCCTCGCCGCGGATATCGAACACATAGTCGTTGAAATCGATGCCGCGCTCAACCCTCAACGCGGCGTTGCTTAAATTTGCAAGAGCAGCATCAAGATTTGCCTTGGTTTGATCTTCAAAGTAGATGCGCACCCAACGATTGTTAATCTTGTTGTTTGCGAATGCATCCATTTGAGCCTTGATTTCAGAGGTTGAGTCGGCAATCGCGATCAAGGAATCGCGGCTCGTGATATTATTGCGGTCGTAAGCCTTGAAGAACGGTGCAGAGGGAATATCTCCAGCCATGCGATCGAGGTCTACTGCGTCGTTGTATGGGCCGTTACACGCGAGGCCGGGGCTGCAGGCTCCTGTTTTTGGAAAGTAGGTTTTCACGCGAACATCAAGTTTGTTGCACTTATTTTTATCTGCAAGAAAATTCACCGTGGTGTTGAGAGCAGTGGTTTTGTTACAACCAACCTCCTTCGTATCAGATGCGATGGAAATCGTAAGACAATTCTTCCACCACGCCTCATAGTTCAACTGAACCACACGCAATTGCAGCAATACCTTATCCGCAGGAATGTTCGGCACAGGCGCAGGATCCCATTTGGGTGGAATGGTCTGAACTGGCTTACCTCCCAACCCAGGAAGCTCAACAACTTTTGGAGGAAGCTGACCCACCGGCGGCAGCGGGGTTGAGGTCACCACCGGCTGAGGATTGTAGGGATTCGGCGCGGGAACTATTGGGTTTGCGGGCGCATCACCAATGGGACGATTGTTGCCTGGCTCATCCGGAGAGGTTCCAGGTTTTGTATTGGGTGTTGGGGTTGGGTTTGTCTTTCCCGAGCCATAATTGGTTTTTACACAGGCGCTCACCAACGATCCAACCAATGGCAACAGAACAAGATAGCTTTTCGTTTTCTTGAGATTCATTGTCAGCTCCCCGAAGACCAGTCCACACGGGCTGCGTGCTCACTCCATTGTACCTGGTGCGAAGTTCATTCCGCTCAGACTGAGCATCAAAAACAAGGCAGGTAGGAAAAAAATGGCCATCACGACGAGCAGGCACAGACTCAAGCTTGCGGCCTGCGATGCCGCACGCGTCTTTAAGGCCTGCATCTTTGCTCTGTGACTCCTCTGCAGCCAATTCAATCGCGCTGCTGCGGGCGCCTTGAGGTAGCCTCTCCGAAATTGCGAGACGAAGTCCATTTCAGCTCGGGTGAACTGCTCCTCGTTTTTTGGGCCCGGATTGCCCTCAGAAGTGCCAAAGAGCAAACACCGAGAGAGTTTCTGCCAGGAGACACCGGAATGATTGGAGAGGGCACGATTCAATGCCGCCGGGCTTCCACCGGGGAAGAGGCTCTCACTCAACAAAGCGCGCAACAATCTGAGTTGCCCTGAGGGTTGCGCAAGCGAATCATCGACCAAGATCCGCTTTTGCCTTGCAAATACGACGCGCAAACAAATGCAGCCAGAAACGTAGAGAAGAAATGCTGAAAGAAAAACAAAAACCCCGCTCGATTCAGATAGATTTGCGCTCAACTGCCGATACCCTGCAACACAGAAAACCAGGGAAACCACCGGCACCAAAAGAACTAGAAACCAGCTCTGACACCTTGAGTGCATCATCTGCTGGCTCATCCAACGGGATGCAGCCCCAAACTCACTCAGTGCATCCTCTACGGAACGAAGATGACAACGACCGTCTTTCTGCCGAAGAAGCAAGGGAAAAAGTGCTGCGCAAAGGACACGAATTTGGGGAT
>JBILKM010000047.1:0-19989 GCA_044376695.1 Silvanigrellaceae bacterium | reverse complement strand
CCAAGCGTCCCACAACGCCCATCATATCTGGCGTAGCAACAGCAGCTTCGAAGTCGAGCCAACCGCCAAGAATCTTCTGCGCGATATCTTCGCCACCAACGTAGTCGGCACCAGCTTCTTCAGCTTCCTTGATTTTCTCGCCCTTTGCGAAAACCAGAACGCGGACTTTCTTACCGAGACCGTGAGGAAGGACAACGGCTCCGCGAACATTCTGGTCTGCGTGGCGAGGATCAACACCGAGGTTCATGGCAACTTCGACTGTGCCATCAAACTTCGTGTAGCTGACTTCTTTCAAGAGCGCAGCAGCATCAGTGAGCGCATAACGCTTCTCTGAATTCACTTTCTTGCGCGCGTCTGAGAGCTTTTTACCAATCTTCTTCATTTTAAACTCCTGAGGTGCAGTCGGCCGAAAGGCCTCCCTCGTGAATGTATTTAGAAATTACGCTTTGACTTCGAGACCCATGGAACGAGCCGAACCCTTAATGAGGCGCTTGGCTGTCTCAACGTCGTAGCAGTTGAGATCGGGAAGCTTGGTTTTGGCAATTTCCTCAACCTGCTTCTCGGTCACCGAACCGCACAGAGCCTTGCCAGGTGTCTTGCTGCCAGACTGAATTTTTGCAGCCTGCTTGAGCAACACAGTCGCTGGTGGCGTCTTGGTGATGAATGTGAATGATTTGTCGGAGTAAACCGTGATGATTGTCGGGAGGATTGTTCCTGCCTGCTTTTGCGTGCGGGCATTGAATTCCTTCACGAACATCGCGATGTTGACGCCGCGCTGACCCAGGGCTGGACCGATTGGTGGAGCCGCTGTAGCCTGTCCAGCAGTAATCTGGAGCTTAATAAGACCAACTATTTTCTTTGCCATTGGCAACCTTCCTCGTTTCGACTTTTCCAGAGTTACAGCGCGAAATCGGCTGTTTCCGGACGTGAGTCGTCTCGCTTAATACAAAGCTGAGAGCTGCGCAAGCAGTAAACTCAGAACTGGTATGTGGCTTGAATCTCGACCTTTCCGCGCACCATCGGCGCAGAGGGGATCTGCGGGTTCTCTCCATCCGCCGGAACTTTAGACTCAATCTTGGCTCGACTAGAGCCCACTTCAATACCCAACCCGCCCAAGAGGCCATAGCGCCCCGATTTTTCTTCGGGCGAAACATAGGCAGCAAGGGCCATCACTTGCAAGGCAAAGCGCTTCTCAACCCAGCTAAACTGGGTTTCCTGGGAGTCCTTTAGAATGAGATCTGCATGCTCATAGGTTGGCGTCAGGCGCAAATAACCGCGCAGTGGGGCCTCAATCTCCAGATCCGAGGGTTTCCAATTAATGATTTCGAGATCGGCAGGAAGAAGAAGGCGCAATGAAGGATGAGAACGCGAAAAATTGGCAAATTCTTTAATCACAGGACGCACGCGCTTTGTGTCATTGCGCTCAAAAGGCTTGTCCGCGCCACCATCGGTTGAAATTTGAGCAGAATGAATTTCGAAGACCAGTCCCTGTGTATAGGCTGGATATATAGCCTCGGCGTAGGCCGTGCGCAAAGTCAGGCCGGTTCGCGCGAGCTTGGCATCATCTGAATTCTTATAACTGTATGACCGCAGCCCGATTGCAGCATTGAAAGAAGATTGCCTCTCCGAGCGGCGCAAAAGTTGATAAGCCGCACCGAAATCAACGTAGGTCCATGCACCTGATTCTAGAAAATGCTGTCCTAGCGTGGTCACTCCAAAACTGCGAAAGACGTCGCCCCCCACAGCTAGCCCACGAGTCAAGCCGAGCATGCAGGACGAAGCAACGGAACAGGAAAGTTCTGCTTCCTGAGGCAAAACAGCAGGATGCAGCCTACTATCGAGCAACGACGAGGGAGGAATTGACCGCAATGGGCTCGGAATTCCCGCGAAGGACGCACCTGCAGACTCAGGCGCCCCCGCAGGAGCCACCGAAGAATTCGCAGACGGTGCCAATGGTGGTGTGCTCTGAGCGAGCGCCAGGCGAGACCCGACACCGAAGACACTCAGGCTAAAAAGAAAGAATGCCGCACCCGCAGCAGCGATGGAATTCAGCTGTTTTACCTTGCAACGGTTGATCATCATCCTCATGACGGCTCCCCTTTTAATCGTTTTCTCGTGGCCGCCATACTGTGGGCAGGCCAGTCATTTTGCAACTTCCTCTCCAAGTTGTGTATGAAAGTCATCTGAAGCACACCACCTCGTGGTCATCGCTTCACCCTCCCACTCACCGAACTTCACGGCGTGTGCGAGATTTTGCAAAAATGGGGAGCGAGACACCATGACTTACATCAGCCCGGAAGAATTTTTGGAGCGCTGCACTGAATCGAGTCATACAGCATATGAATTGCTAAAGAAGCTTCTCGACGATGCACTCACACCCGAAGGACGCGCAGAAACACGTCGTTTTCTCACACTCCTGCGCAAACAGTGTGATGAATCCGAACTTGATTTTGATAATTTTCTTGCGCGATACCATTTCGCGTTTAACACCCTTGCACTCAGTAATGGCAGTGGCAATGAGAATGCTCTCTGTCTTTTGCAGCTCCCGAGTATTTTCACGCCAGAAGACTGGTCATTCACCTTCTTCGAGGGTCTAGCGCGATATCCAGCTTCCGAATTTCAGGGACGTGTTGTTGCAGAGCTGGGCTGTGGCAATGGTTGGATTTCAATTGCTCTTGCTGCGAAAACCTCCCCACAAAAAATTCTCGGTCTGGATATCAATCCACGTGCGATTACTTGCGCTCGCTTGAATCTGCTGCTCAACGCGCTCGACGATTCTGGAGCTCCGAGAATCGACCACGAGGGAAAGAGCCTTCTCGACCGAGTTGAATTCCATGTTTCTGATTTGCTCAGCTTTCCAATAGAGAAGGGCATTGTCCTGGATCGCGTCATCGGCTGCATTCCACAGGTGCTGAGTCCCGAACCACTGGTGGCAGCTCAGTTTGTATCCGAAGAAGCAGATGACAACTTCCTATATTCACTGAGCAACTACTGCGAAAAGCAGGGCTACGTCGAAGACCAATTTGGATTGGGACTCATTGCAAGAGCTCTTGAGGAGTCGATTTCCATCAGCAAACCTTCAGCGAAGGTCATCCTAAATCTGGGGGGACGCCCCGGAACCGCCGTTCTCGAAAGGCTACTGTCAAGGCGCGGTTTTTCGGTCAAGAAAATCTGGAGCACCAAAGTCTGGCAAGCTGCAGACACCGACATTCTTCCGCTCGTCGAAATTGAAAACATTACCCCACACCGATTTGAATTCTTTACAAGCCTGAGTAGCGATGAGCCTATCTGCGCTCGCACAGCGTTAGAGTATCAAAAAAAAGGTGGACAGATCGCACACAGCCTAAGTGTCTACGAAGCACAAATTAAATTTCCAGCCGCTATTCGTTCCATCTTTAAGCTTATCGGACAGTCGGGTTTTGATGACTCGCGCAACGGCCTCGATCTGGCCTTTGAAAATGAAGAACTCGCAGACGAAAAAATTAACTTCGTTGGCTCCCTGGCTGAATGGCTTCAGCAGAAGCCAAATCTGCCCTACTCGGATGCTGAAGGTGAACCGCAATTGCGGCGGCAAATTGCGCAATTCCTGCGCAGCTATTGGAAAATACCCCTGACAGCCAAAAGCATATTCGTGGCCCCAAACCGCAAGTCAGTGCTTAAAAATCAAATTCATCTGCTGCGCCCTGGACTCACGCTCGTACAAAAGGATCTGACTCAGCATTTGCCGAACCACTGGCTCAGCGCAACTACTCAGGGACGAAACCCGACACCAAGAATCGTTGAAGCTCCTAAGCGTGTCGATGAAATCTGCAAATTGGTTCTCTCTCTGGAGCCGCAACTGGTTGTTTGCTCACTCCAGGATTTCGAAGTGCGAACCAGCGATGCATTTGCGCGACTTGTAGAAGTATGCACCCGGGTAAATGCACAATTGATTGTTGACCTATCGGAACATTTTGAGCTTTCAAGTCAACCTGCGCCGCATGGCGTGCTCTCTTATCTCTCTGAACATCCGTTACCCGATCACGTGACTCTTCTCTTCGGACTGGTTCACAATCGGGTCTATGGGGATTTGGAGCTTAGTTTTATCGTAACCGAAAATCTCGACTTGCTCGAAAAAATGTCCGCCGCTGCGGAGCTTACATACAGCAGAACTCCACTTCTGACACAGCGCTATTTTGGAAAAATATTTGCCGACCTTCTTAATTTTCAATTGACTGCTCTGCGGCGTTCAAAAAGCGAACACCTGCGACTTCCGCGAAAGGCCTCCGGGCCCGCACTTTTGCCTTTGCCTCAAAACATCCTCACTGCATTTAGCCACCCTGCAATTGAAGTTCATAGTCTCGAACTCACATCACAGCACGTCAGGCTTGATTACGGTGAAAACTGCCTCGCCTCACCGCTACAACTCGACAGTGCAATCATGGAAAGCTACCTGCGCCAGAATATTTCCGCCCATGAGTTGAATTGTGAGAGACCAATCATTGAACTTGTGGAAAAACGTTTTGGCTTGAACCATTTTATGGAAAGAAACGTGATACTGGGACTGGGCGTGGCCCCTCTTTTTTGTGCTGCGTTGGAACTGGTTGCAGCCAGGGGAGAGACCGTAGCTCTTCCTACCGGCGCTTATGGTTATTTCAAAGCCGCGTGCGACTATGTGAATGTTCCATGCGCCCTCGTGGAAACTAGTGAAAAGAACCGTTTTAAGATAACGGCAGCAGACTTAGACAAATTTCTGACTCAGAACCGTTGCCACTGGCTCTACTTGAATGGCCCAATTGTAAATCCCACCGGTGCTATATACTCCAACGGTGAGATCCTGGATTTACTCGATGTCCTAGAACAACATAGGTGTGGATTGATTTTCGACACCATTTTTTCAGGGCTCGAATTCAGCCAAAAGCAAATGTACATGAGCCTCAACCGCTTTAGGCAGTCGCGTCAGGAACAGCAGACGGCATCGAAAATGTTAGTTTTAGGCGGTCTCTCGAAGGAACTCGCTGCAGGTGGACTGCGCTTTGGTTGGGCTGTATCGGACGATGAGGACTTCGCTCAGGCCCTCAGGGCACGCATCACCGGTTCGCCTCATACCACTGTGCGTTATGCAGCCAGGAAAATTTACCTTGCACTCAATGATCCCAGCCATCCGATACAAAAAGAACTCGAACAGCAAAGAAAGACCCTACGCAACAGGGCTGAAAAACTTACATCTGTCTTAAATGAGCTGGGCTGGGAAGTACTCGATGCAGAAGGTGGATTGTTTGTCTGCGCATCCCCGAGGAAATATCTGGAACTTCTTGGACGAGACGTCTCGGAGGCCAAGATTCGGCAGGCTAGCGACGATATAGCGATACAATTACGCATTCAAACTGGACTGCTGGTCAACAGTGCAACATGGACAGGACTCCCCCAGCAGTTGCGTTTTGTCATCAGTGTGGAAGAAGAAACTCTCGAGGCTGGGATTGAGCGACTCCGGCAATTCGATTCGAACTGGCAAAACCAGCGCCGATAAATTATACCTTTTCCACCCTAAAGAGAGGACTTTGCTATCATGCGTATTGCCATTTCGGGCCACAGCGGATGCGGAAACACTACGGCGACCACGAATGTCGGTCACGCGTTGGGGCTCAAAATCGTGAATTACACCTTTCGTGATCTTGCCAGAGAACTCGGAATGAGTTTCGACGAGCTACACAAAGAGGCACCCTCTAATTTCATTTTTGATTACCTCACAGACCTGAAATGCATTCGCGCGGCATTGACAGAGGATATTGTTCTGGGAACCCGCCTTGCGGCATGGCTTATGGATGCCGATCTACGCATATGGCTGCATGCTCCCCTGGAAGAAAGAGCGCGTCGAATCAACAAGCGTGAAACTGAAAAAGCAGCGACCTATGAGTCCGTGCTTTACAAAACCTTGAAAAGAGATGAACAGAATCGGAAACGATACCTGCAGCTCTACGGTCTCGATATTCATGACCACTCTGATTTCGACATCACAATCAATACGGACAAACTCACGGCTGAGCAGGTTTCCAGCCTCATTGTTGCAGCCGCACAGTGGGCTAGCAAGAATCAGCTCGAGCGCAAAAATATTCATATCAAGCGTATTCGCGAGATCATCGCAGACAAGCTCAAAGTGTCTGAACAGCAAATCCTCGACCCGAACCATCCGATCGATGTGAAAGAGATCTTCACTCGCCTCAAAAGAGTTTAGAGTCGCTCTGACCAACGCAGCCCAAAGCTTGTCTGATTAAGCTCGAGCGGAGTGGAGGCCTGAACTGCTCCCGCAATATTGCTCTCCACGGCAACATCCTTAGCATCGCGGATTTTTCTGCCCCATATCAGCGAAATCTGGTGCTTGTGGTGAGTCTCACCCTGTGCTTCCAGCCACTGTTTATTCGAAAAATCGAAATCCAGAGAAGCTGAGATTTCCTGGCCTGTCACACTACGACCGCGCTGGAACATCACTTGGTTTGCGGTAGCTGAATTAGTGATCGGGAAGGCATCATGCTTTACCGCTGTCCTTCCTAAACCGAGGTAACCGAATTCAACACCAAGCCCAAGGGCAATACTCGTTTCAGCAATTTGCGCCAAATATTGACCGTGCGCTCCAGCCCTAACAGGCATTCCGTAGAGCGCAAGAGTACCTCGCGGATAGTGGATTCGTTCGTACACCGCCTCGGTGGATACCAACCAACGCAGACGAATGCTCTCGGTCACCCGTTGCTCGCCCTCAATTCCGCCAGCCAGGGTAATGTCAATCCAGGACACAGCCTGCAGATCGTAGCTGCGCCCAGACGCAGGAAAACTATTTTTCAACTTAAGAGAATAAAATGATCTGGAAAAGAAACTCTCTGGCGCTGAGGTTCGGAACAGTCCAAATCTAAACGAGGTAAAGCGCATGCCATTTTCATATGTTCCCAGACCCGGTGGGCTATATGGCAGCATGACCGTTCCTGCTCCAGCTTCAATGGCTATTTCTGGCTGAAGCTGGGAAGTTCTAGGTTCATCATTCTTATCGCCGGAACCTGCTGACAACGTCTCAAAATCTTCCGTCGGGACGATATCCGCATGCGTATTCTCTACCCAACAAATCTGAGCCAACACCAACAACGCTAGAAATCCGGAAAATCCCCAATTCACGCTTCGATGCTCCCCAGACTCTCGGCAATTCCAACAAGTGTGCAAAGCGCAAAGACGCTTGCGCGTTTCTGCACAAGCTCTCGCGAAAGGTGCTTCCCAAATCGTTTTTCAACGCTCAAAATTGCACTCGAGCCATTTGAGTGCGACGCGACCTGCTCCCAGCCCTGAATGCTCAACCTCTCCAAAAGTGGGGTGCTTTTAAGCCGATTCCAGACCCCCTCCTGAATAGATACAGCGAAGCAAACTGTGCCCACTGGTTTCTGTGGAGTTTCACCTCCAGGACCTGCAATCCCCGTGACACTCAGAGCCAAGGAGGACTGAAAAACGCGATGTGCGCCCTGAGCCATTTCAATTGCAGTCGCAATGCTCACAGCGCCATGTTTGAGGAGCGTGTCGGTTGCCACACCCAGGATAGTATTTTTAGACTCGTTAGAATATGCAACCACCCCGCCGGAAAAGATGGCTGAAATTCCCGGGAATGCAGACAATTCCGAAGCTATCCGCCCACCCGTGCACGATTCCGCGAGCGCAAGGCAGACATTAGCTGCAGCAAAACGCTCATGCAGATACTCAACGAGACTTTGTTTTCCCCTGTAAAGAAGGCGTTGCCCAAAGATCTCATCGATGCGATTTATCTCTGAGGAAACATCGTAAACATCAGCCTGCGGTGCCACATCGTCGACTCGACCTTTTTGCTCGACCCTGAACCCGTAGGATACGTATCCGGCATGTGCCTGATAGGAGATGTGCATTTCAGGACATTTTTTTAGAAGATCGCTCTCAATTGCTGAGAGTTGAGTCTGTAAAGCAGATTCTCCCACTCCCCAAACATGCCATGGCCCCCACTCTTGAAACGTGCGCGCTGCTGGCTTGAGGTGTTGTTGTTTAACCTCTTGGGAGAACATCTGCTCACATTCCCATGGAACCCCGGGGAGTGCGAAAAGCATGCAGCTGTGCTGTGGCAATTCACGCTGAATATAAAATCCAGCTGCAGTGCCAAAATCATTAGCCAGGACTCCCGCACCCAAGGGCAACATGGCTTGCTTACGGTTGCTCTCAGGGATTTCCGTTCGACCCAGGAGCTGAAATGCTCGCAGGCAAATGTCCCAGGCAGGCTGAGAAAATTCGAGTGGAACATGAAGGGCCTGAGCTACAACTTCTGCGGTAAGATCATCTTGAGTCGGCCCCAAGCCGCCTGTCATGAAAACGAAGTCGTTCGCAGCAGTCAACTCATTGAGTGTCTTGATAAGCGTGACCCGATCGTCGCCTACCATGCGTAACTCTTTGACTTGAATTCCCAGACGATTGAGTTCTCTTATTATGAAGCGCCCATTTGTGTCTGCAGTTTTTCCTGCAAGAAGCTCATTTCCAGTCAGAAGAACTGCCGCGCGAGTTAACGTCCGCCTTCCGGGAGACTGTTCACCAGCACCCTCTTGCTCCATTTCTGCGAGGGAGCGCTTTAGTTCGACGGAAAGGTCATTGCCGTTGAGTAGCAAGCGCGGCTCAAAGATGCAGCCGCTGCGTTTGATCATGGCACTGACACCGCAATATTTCGCATAAGAAAGAGACGCCGCGCGCAAGACCCTATCAGGTTCAAGTCCTTCACCGAAAAATCTGTAGATCAGCGTACAGCGATCGAACACCCGTGGATGTTCATCTGTGACAGTGAATTCGGTATCAATGTGCAACTCTTGCAACGGTTGGCGCATTTTTTTGAGAATGGAGACTACATCCACGCCGGTGCAACCTGCCACGCCCATGGCGACGAGATCCTTGGGCGAGTGATGACGTTTGGGTACTCCGGGCGTCGATGATGCACCCATCAGGGTGCGCAAGCCATCCGAAGAGATTCCCTCGAACTCGAGCTCGTTGGGCGGCTCATTTTTGAGCCATCGCACCGACATTTTAATCATGACAGTCCTCCGCTTGTGCCCGGGCACGTGTCCAACACTGCTCGGAAGTGCCCACAGCGGGTTCCTGCAGAGTTAGGATCGGCGGATAGTTTGTCTTAAATAGGAGGAGAGTTCCAGAAGCACGGGTTCGAAAGGTGCTTCACCAGAGACAACACGATCGGAGCGTTCCTTGCTCGGCTCAACAAACTGCTCATGCATGGGTAGGACAGTTTCCCGGTATTGCTGGGTCACCGATTCAGGAGATCTGCCTCTATCTTTAACATCGCGACGCAGACGTCTGTGGAAGCGAATGTCCTCGGCGGTCTCAATGAAAATCTTATGATGAATTTTAGACTCGAGAATTGTGTCTGAAAAAATCAGGATCCCCTCCAGAACGACGATCGGGCGGGGAGAGACAATTCTTTGAATCTGGTTGCGTGTGTAAGTCTTGAAATCGTACTGCGGAACGGCAACCTGATGCCCCACCGAAAGCAAATCGAGGTGTGTGCACAGAAGCGGAAACTCGATGGCATCGGGATGGTCGAAATTGCAGGTTGTCCGTTCTTCCAAGGGCAAATGACTGAGATCACGGTAGTAGTCATCTTGGCGCAGATACGCGACCTGGTCGCGCCCGACCAAATCCAGAAGCTTTTCGCAGAAGGTCGTCTTGCCGCTTCCTGAGCCCCCGGAAACACCGAGGATGAGCGGTGGGACGAAGCTTTTCTCACGGTTTCCGGTCGCTTCCAGAACCTTCCGTGAGAGAGAGTGCAGCCGCAAAGCCGACCATCCGAACGTCATGCTTATTCCTCGTGTAGGTTGGCGCGCTTCTACCGGGCTCCCCAGGATTTGGCAAGTTGCAAAAAAAGGACAGAGCACTAGACTGCGCCCCAGCAAGAAAAAACCAAGCGTCTTGGCGCTCTGAGGCCACAAATTTGCCTCGGACAGCCGGGACACCGGAGCAGACCCATGATTGAGTGTCCAAAAATTTATTTCACGCCCGAGCCTCCCGACCAGAACGGTGCAGCCGGCGGCGGTGTTTCCATTGGCGGAGTGAAGTTTTCCAAGATTCCTCGCGTCCTCATTGCAAAACCTGGCCTGGATGGTCACGACCGTGGTGCAAAATACATCGCAAAGGCTCTGCGTGATGCAGGCATGGAAGTTATCTACACAGGCATCAGACAGTCTCCCGAGGACATCGCCATCACAGCCGTGCAGGAAGATGTCGACGTCGTCGGCCTCTCACTGCTCTCCGGTGCGCACACGGCGCTTTTTCCTCGAGTGATAGATGCGCTCAAAAAGCAGGGCGGAGGAAATATTCCTGTGATTGGCGGCGGCATCATTCCTGATGAAGATGTCCCTGAACTCATCAAGGCAGGAGTAGGTGCAATATTCACGCCCGGCACACGTATTGAAGACGTCATCGTAGAAATCAAAAGACTTCTGGAGAACCAACCGTGACACTCACGACCGCACAGTCCATTGAAAAGCTTCACCGCGAGCGCAGCAAATCCATTGAGGGCGGCGGTTCAAAACGTGTCGAGGCGCAGCACAAAAAAGGCAAGATGACCGCGCGCGAGAGAATTGCCGAGTTTGTCGACCCGGGCACTTTCACTGAATTCGACGCTTTCGTGGTTCACAACTGCTCCGATTTCGGGATGGAAAAACAAAAGGTGCTCGGCGACGGCGTCGTTACCGGCTGTGGAAAAGTCAATGGCCGCGACGTGTATCTATTTGCACAGGACTTCACTGTTTTCGGCGGCAGCCTCTCGGAAATGCACGCAAAGAAAATCTGTAAAGTAATGGATCTCGCCGTCCAGAATGGAGCACCTGTGGTCGGACTCAACGACAGCGGAGGTGCGCGCATTCAGGAAGGTGTGGCTAGCTTGGGTGGATATGCGGAAATTTTTTACCGCAACACACTGGCCAGTGGAGTCGTTCCTCAAATCAGCGCCATTCTCGGTCCGTGCGCAGGCGGCGCGGTTTACTCTCCTGCCATCACCGACTTCATTGTCATGACCCAGCACACATCGCATATGTTCATCACAGGTCCTGACGTCATCAAAACCGTGACTGGCGAAGAGATCGACTTTGAAACTCTCGGTGGTGCCGAAACCCACAACGTCAAGAGTGGTGTCGCAGATGCAGCATGCTCTGATGAATACGAGACGCTTCAGTTTGTCAAAAACTTACTCAGCTACATGCCTCAGAACAACCTTGAATCTGCGCCTGTCGTGCCTTGCACCGACCCCACCGACCGCGCCGATGCCGAACTCAACACTTTGATTCCGGACAACCCCAACCAACCTTACAGCATGCACGAGGTCATCAAACGCGTGTGTGACACAGGTTCGTTTCTTGAGGTTCAACCCCTCTATGCAAAGAATCTGATCATCGGCTTCGCCCGCTTGGGTGGTCAGTCGGTGGGTATAGTTGCCAACAACCCCATGGCTCTTGCTGGAGTGCTCGACATCAATGCGAGCATCAAAGGAGCGCGTTTTGTGCGCTTCTGTGATTCCTTCAATATCCCTTTGGTGGTCTTCACCGACGTCCCCGGCTTCCTACCAGGCACGGCTCAGGAGTTTGGCGGCATCATCAAACACGGAGCCAAGCTGCTGTATGCCTTCTCAGAAGCATCGATACCACGCTTCACCGTCATCACACGCAAAGCCTACGGCGGAGCTTATGATGTAATGAACAGCAAGCATATCGGTGCTGATTTAAACGTCGCTTGGCCGTCAGCAGAAATTGCGGTGATGGGGCCGGAAGGGGCATGCAACATCATTTTCAAAAATGAAATCGCACAGGCCGAGAATCCAGAAGCGAAAAGAAAAGAGCTTATTGAGGTCTACCGCGATACGTTTGCGAATCCTTACGTCGCTGCATCGAAGGGTTTCATCGATGACATCATCGAGCCCCGGGAAACCCGTCGCGTTCTCGTGAATGCGCTGAAGATGAACTCCAACAAACGCAAGAATCTTCCGCGCAGAAAACACGGAAACATCCCGCTCTGATGAGCAACAAGGACTTGAAAGAACATGACCACAACAATTCCTAAATACAACGAACTGGTGTTCCGACCCTTCAAAAAGGTGCTGATTGCCAACCGCGGTGAGATTGCTGTCAGAGTCATTCGCGCCTGTCGCGACCTCGGACTTTCGCCGATTGCGGTGTACTCAGAAGCCGACGCCGAGGGACGACACGTCTCGATGGCCGACCAAGCCTTGTGCATTGGCCCAGGTCCAAGCGCGGAAAGTTATCTGAAGATAGAAAATATCATCAAAGCTGCGCGCGACTCTGGCGCAGAGGCTGTGCATCCTGGCTTTGGCTTTCTCTCCGAGAACGCGGAATTTGCGGATGCTGTGCTGAAAGCTGGGCTGGTCTGGATTGGCCCATCACCAAATGCCATCCACTCCATGGGCGACAAAACCTTTGCCAAGCGAGCAGTGACAGCGGCAGGAGTCCCCTGCTCTCCTGGTAAAAACGAACCTCTCAAGAACGTCGAAGACCTTAAGAGTGTTCTCAAGGAGATTGGGTATCCGGTCATTCTTAAAGCCGCAGCGGGTGGTGGTGGCCGCGGGATGCGTGTCATCCGAAAACCAGAAGAAATTGAAGATGCATTTAACAACTGCCAGCGTGAAGCTCTCAGTTACTTCGGCAATCCTGACGTCTTCTGCGAACGATTTATTGAACGTCCCCGCCACGTCGAAATTCAAGTTCTCGCCGACGGGCACGGCAACACTGTGCACTTGTTCGAGCGTGACTGCACCATCCAGCGCCGCAATCAAAAACTCATTGAGGAAGCTCCGAGCAGCTACATTTCCGAGGCGACCCGTGCAGAAATGGGACGCGTTGCAGTCAAGGCTGCTCAGGCCGTGGGTTACGTCAATGCCGGGACGTGCGAGTTCATTCTCGAATCACCTGAAAAATTCTACTTCATGGAAATGAACACCCGTATTCAGGTGGAGCATCCCGTCACGGAGGCCATCACGGGCGTCGATCTTGTGCAGTGGCAATTGCGTGTTGCCGCAGGCGAGGCGCTGAGCTTTCAGCAGAAAGATCTCTCCATCCGCGGCTGGGCATTCGAAGCACGCATCAACGCAGAAGATCCCTTCAACGGATTTCGTCCCTCCGCTGGCGAAGTGCAGGCGCTTGAGCTTCCTGCAGGCCCTGGAGTGCGCGTGGATACCCAGCTCTACACCGGTTATCGCATACCCACCCACTATGACTCGATGATCGCCAAAATCATCGTGCATGGTCAGAATCGGGCAGACGCTCTGGCAAAACTCTATCGTGCCTTGGGTGAAACGGTCATTCACGGAGTCGAAACAACGATTCCCTACCACCAAGCGCTCATCAAATGTCCAGCGTTTCAGAGCGGCGAATACACCACGCGCTTTGTAGAAGAAAATGAAGCGCTGCTTAAAGAATTCGAAACAAAGCAGACTCCGCTCACTGCTGAGTCTGCCCTGGCTGCGGGTCTCAAAATCCATTTGGCGCGCACGCTGGGGACAGCAACAGCCGCCGAGGGCTCCAATTCCACAGCGCATGCAGGCGCCTCGTCGAATGGTGCGACCAACTTAAGCCCCTGGCGACAAGCCCACCTGCTCGAAGCAACGCGGCAGTGACACACAGAGGAGCCACCTGAATGAGATTCAAAGTTCAACAAAAAGGCGATGCCGAAGCCTGGTTCTTCGAAGTCAGTGATCACCTGCTGGCCAATGGTCTCAGCAGTGGAAAAACCTTTAAAGCCAAAAAGCTCACCAGTGACCTCACTGATGCAGGCGAACTCGATGTGCGCCTGCATGCAGACGGACGGTCGATTGTGGTGGGCCAACACATTGTTCCCTTCTCCGGATTGGGACAAATGCTCAAAGGCCACGATGCACGTTTAAAAATGGGAGCGCCAGCAACATTCCGCAGAATTTCTGTGGAGCCCATCAAGCCCATTCTCCCCAAAAAAACCGCTGCAAACGTGGGTGGTGGTGATCAAAAGTCACCACTCACTGGAAAAGTTCTGGCCGTTTTGGTCACGGACGATCAGATGGTCAACGAAGGAGATGTTCTGCTGACCATCGAAGCTATGAAGATGGAAAACAGAATTCTCGCCGAGTGCAGCGGTCGCATCCAGAACATTAAAGTTGCTCCTGGCAACAGTGTCTCCGTGGGCGACGTGCTGTGCTTCCTGCAACCCTCTGCAAATGAGAATAATTCATGATCATCCAAAGAACGCTGGATGTCTCTCAACTTGCGAAACAACTGACGGGCGAAACCCTTGTTGATGGCATGACAGACAACTGGCGTTCCCGTGTCCGTGCACTCAGCCGTGCAATCACCTTTCTTGAAAACGACCCCTTGCTTGCCCTCAACGTCCTGGGCAACGCGGGCTTCACGCAAGAAAAATCGCAGAGTCGGGTGATTGGTTTAACCGGTCTGCCAGGTGCGGGAAAAAGCTCACTCACCAATTTAATGGTGCGAGCTCTGCGCAAAGCCGGTAAAACAGTAGCCGTGCTGGCTGTCGACCCTTCGTCGCCCCTCTCTGGTGGAGCTGTGCTGGGTGACCGTGTGCGCATGCAGGAACACTTTCGCGACCCGGGTGTCTTTATTCGTTCGATGGGAAGTCGCGGAGCCTTGGGTGGTGTAGCGCGCTCGACGCGTGGTGCTGTGCGCCTAGCTGGCCTTCTGGGCTTCGATGCCATCATTGTAGAGACGGTAGGCATAGGACAAAGTGAAAGTGAGATTGTTGAGCTGGCCGACACCACAATTCTTGTGTTGATGCCCAACAGCGGCGATGAAGTTCAATTGATGAAAGCAGGAGTCTTACAGCTCGCTGACATCTATGTGGTCAACAAATCCGATCTAGCTAGCCCTGCCCGAATGATCAACGAACTTCATGAAAACACAGCGCCCGATAATCCCGATCTGTGGTGTCCGCAAATTGTTGCCACCAGCGCTGCCAATGAAGAAGGCATCGATAAAATCATTACAGCAATAGAGCAACACCAGCTTTATGAGTCGAACCATCCCAAAGGACACGAGCTGCGCAAGCAAAGAGCTGTGAAGGAGATCCTTCGCGCCCTGCACCATGTCATTGAACCCGAATTCCTGGATGCTATTTCGAACGTTCCACAATACCAACTTGAAGAGATCATCGAAGGCAAGCGACCAGCCTTGGCTTTGGCTCACGACCTAGCCCTCAAATTCAGAAGGAAAGCAACACCATGAAGATTCTGAGAATCAATCATCTCGGCATTGCGCCCAAAGCCCCTACACAAGCGAAATCCTTCTTTGAATCTATCTTGATGTTGCAAAATCAGGGCGAAGAGATTGTTGCCGATCAAAAAGTACGCGTCACATTCTTCGAGGCAGAGCGCAGCCGCATCGAGATTCTGGAGGCAACCGAGCCATCTAGCCCGGTTGCTAAATTCATTGAAGATCGCGGCGGTGGGATTCAACATGTCGCACTCGAGGTCGACGATCTCGAGGCCTGGCTGAAGGCTTTGAGTGAACAAGGCGTGCAGATGATTGACCCCCAGCCACGCCGTGGGGCTCACAACACTTTGATTGCGTTCGTGCATCCACGCTCAACGGGTGGTATCTTGGTTGAGCTCGTCCAGGAAATGAAGGAAAAAGTGCATGCAGCGAAATAAAATGAAACCACTGTGGGTTGCCGTGCTGACTCTCGGTCTTGCCGCGCCCGTTTTGAGTCTGCAGGTGAGTTGCGAAATCAAGCCTATCTCAGAGTTGAGTCCCGAAGATGGAATCGTGCGTTTGCGCGGCCTGCACAAGGACGAATCCTGGGAACGCCTCATTCAGGAAGTCAACGAGTATAGAAGCCGCTTTCCATATTCTCAGTATGCTTCCGAAGCCGAACTTCTACAGGGCGATGCTTTCTTTAGAACAAAGCGATTCCCGGAAGCGATAAGCAACTACGAAGATTTCGTGCGACGCAACCCAAGCCACCCCCAGGCAGATTTTGCGTTGTTCCGCGTTGCCAAGTCGTTCGACCTGCAGTGCCCTGAAGACGAAGAGCGTGAACAGGCAACAACCCAAAGGGCGCTGGAAAAATACTCGGAATTAAAAAGACGCTTTCCGCGTTCGCAGCATGTTGCTGAATCTGACGAACGCAGTGCAGTCTTACGCAAGCGACTTGCCGATCATCACATTTTCGTTGCGAACTTTTACTGGAAGAAAAATCTTTATCATGCAGCCTTGAACCGCTACCTTTACGTGGTGGACACCTTCGAGGAACAAAAAGACCTGCAAGCGTTGGCGCTCCAACGAGCCTCAGAGGGTTACCTTTGGCTAGCCAAAGAGCTCGAGCGCAACCCGAAATCCGACGCTGTGAGTTTTTACACCTCTCAAACACCAGAGCAGTTGAAGCAAAAGTCTGATGAACTGCTCGCAAAGAGAAAATCGCTGCTTGGTTCTCAGCCCACAAAGACATCCGAAAAAGAAGGCTGATTCTTGAAACAACACAAAGGGCGCTACGGCAAATGGTGCGGCGCCCTTTTTATTTTTTGAATCGATGCTCAAAGCTCTTATTTACTGCGCCGAATGCAGCCTGGTCATGATCTCTTTAATTTTAGGGTTCTGAACCACAAAGAGCTCAAAGGTCTTCGACCTCGCGGATCCAACAAATTTGAACGGGTTCTTATCCGCAGAACCAATGAAAACATCGATGTGATTACCATACAGCGCACCACCCGTGTCGGCTGTAAAGAAATAACCGTCGTGAAAGTGCACCGAGCCGTCGGCCAGAATGACCTGCGCCCCACGCGCGGCGGGAATATAGACAAGCGTACCGTAAGGCAGCCAACCTGGGTCGACAGCAATAGTGCGGTAGGGTTGCAAAACGTATCCCGCCACACCATCTCCAAAACTACCCTTAGCGCGGTAGAATCGGGAGTAGCCTAACCCTGGCAGGGAGATCCAACGAGAGCAATCGACCTGCAACAACTCTTCATGGCTTCCAACGTAGTTGAACACCGTTGACTTGCCATCGTTACCAAGAACCCGAACGGATCCCTCGAGAGAGGCATGACACCAGTCTTTTGCCTGCAATGAAGCCCCCAGACGGCGTCCCGCCATATCGAGCAACGGGTAGCCGGAATCGCCTGCATCACGGAAGGTCGGAATGTAATAATAAGTTGCCCACGCTGAACGAACAGAGGAAATCTCCGAGTTGTAGGGGCTCCGGAAGTCAAACGGGCTATCGCCGACAGGTGCGGAACGCCCCTCATCGTTGTCCGGTTTCCCGAATGACTCAAAAAACAACCTCGACCAGCGCATCGTCTCGCAAGCGTCGCCACCTTTAGCAGCGACGCAATCATTGTACTGCGTTTTCAGGAATGGGCCATAAACGTGCTCAGCATCAACACACACGTTGAGCTTAGTGTTCCACTCTGTACCCTCAGAGCAAAGCTCTTTTCCTCTGAGCTGCTGCGCAAAACCACGCTCCCAGTGCAGGCCATCGCAGGGTTCGCCTCCGCCGAAGGTTTTGCACTTTTGAATCATCGAAATACTAAACGGCCCAATGACACCCGCACTGCCATAACATTGATTGAAAGTCAGATCGTAACTGTAGCCCTCAGGACAATAAATATCATCGGGTGTCACGAGACCAGGACGACCATGGTTCTGCTGATCTGCCTCGGGCTTTGGTTCCGATTTTTCACGGCAACTCGAAATCGTGAAAATACAGACAGAGGCTACACAAAGCATACTAAAAAGAAATGAAAAATTTATTTTTCTCAATGTGACTTCTCCAATTTTTCATTGAAATCGAGATCCCGACCGTGGGTTTCCTTCAGAGCCCAGACAGCCAGAAAAGAACACGCAAAAGCTGCAACGGTAGCCCACCAGGCACCGGTAACAATCCGTCCATCTGCAGCGAAATAAGCAACAATAAAATTCATGGGAACAACGGAACCTCGCACAAAATTAGGCACTGTAGTGGTTGCTGTCGCGCGTAAATTGGTTCCAAAAGTTTCGGCAGTTGTAAGAACAAAGAGTGCCCAGTATCCAATAGCAATTCCAAGCAGGACAAAAGTCGCGTGGTAAACAAAAGAATGTGCGCCTGCGAACGTCAAATGCACAACCGAAAGCAAACATGCGGTCGCCATGAAAGCGGCAATAACCTTCTTACGCGATGCAACCGCATGGCTGAGTATGCCTGAGCCCAAATCGCCCAGCGCAAGCCCAATGTAAACCAACATCACGGCTGTCGAGGCCTTCACTGGAAACTCTATGCCTCTGGCCTGCGCAAGGTCTGGTGCAAGCGTCGCAAAAACCCCGACAACAAGCCAAGGGGGAACGCCGAGACCGATGCAGGAAAGATAACGCAAAAACCGCTCACGATTTGTAAAAAATGCAAAAAACGTACCTCGTGCGCTCGGCTTTGATGCTGCAATCTTTGCGAAGATCTCGGACTCACCAGTCTTCATACGCAACAGCAGAAGCAGAAGTCCGAGCACCCCACCCAACGCATACGCGAAACGCCAACTCAGCGCCTCTCCAACAAGAGCAGCGGCAATCGAACCCAGCAAACCGAAACCAGCGACAACCCCAGCCGCTGCGCTGCGCAATTCTTTGCCCAAAACCTCACTGACAAGCGTAATTGCAGCGCCGAGCTCACCTGCGAGGCCGACCCCGGCGATAAAGCGCAGAACACCATACGTCAGTTCGTCATACACAAAGGCATTTGCAAGATTCGCAAGAGAATAAAGCAAAATAGAGCCGTAGAGCACCGAAATGCGTCCACGTTTGTCACCCAGTACACCCCAAATGACACCACCCACCAACATTCCAATCATCTGCAAATTGATGAGCAGAATACCTGATTCAAGAATGCGTTCTTCAGGAACTCCAATGTCAAGCAAACTCTTTTTTCGAACTACACTGAAAAGGATGAGATCATAGATGTCGACAAAATAACCGAGCGCTGAAACCACTACGGCACGATGAAAAAGTGTAGGCTTAACTGCCTCAGCTGAGCTCACGTTCGACTCCGTTCGAAAATGTCCCAGCTTTTTAACGGTTCAATTGATATTGTGCAAGAGCAACTGCCCCAACTCGGTGAGCGGCACTCGTCCCAAATGCTTAAGTGCTATTGCACTGATTTCCGGAGCGAGATCTGCTTCTGGTGTATGCTGTTGTGCCAATGATAGAAGAGTATTCAAACGTTCAAGATCAAGCCATTCAGCAGGAGATGGAAGGCTGCTTTCCTGTTTAAAGTTCAACTCACACACGCTCAACTCATAGTTGTCAGACGAACTAGAATCAGCTGCAGGGATCTCTGCCACCTTGAGAGGCAAGCCCTGACTCCGGCAAATTACAGGACGCACAGGATAAATTGAGCAGTTTTTCTCCGACAGAAAAAAACAGTCTCGTTTTGCTTCCGCTGATGAATCCGAAGCTGCCAGCGATGCTCGCCAACGCCCCGAAAGCATTTGACGTTCCCCAGTTGGCAGCGAGTTCCACCAAGAAAAGATCAACTGAGCCTCAACCGGAAAAACACTCAATTGCACGCGACAGCACTGCGCACAGCCTATGGCACAATTCATATTTCGACTATGCTTTTGATTAAATTTACTAAAAAACTCAGACACATTTGCTTGCAAGGATTCAACAAGCTGCGTTTTTTTGCCGTGTGTCATTGGAGCATCCTGAATGAATTATTTTGCATGGTCACTTCTATCTGCGCACATTGAAGTTTGGCAAAATAAAAAAAGCAAGTGTCACATCAAAAAAAGGAGCAGATCGTGTTGAAATCTGTCGGTTGGTTTCTGGGAGCAGGCCTTGTTTGGCTGTTCTTATTTTCTCTTCCCATCGGCCATGGCAAAACACTGTATCAGCTTGGACAACATTTTATCATTCAGACCGCACCGGTGCAGTGGCTAGGAAGCAAAATCTCGACCGGATATGAGGCCACGCTTGAAGCTACAAACAAAAAAGA
>JBILKM010000046.1:0-20081 GCA_044376695.1 Silvanigrellaceae bacterium | reverse complement strand
GAGTTCAATGGCGTTGAGAAGGCCCTTGCCGCGCACTTCTTTTACCACCGCTTTTGGAAGAGACGCATTGAGCTTGTTTCGGAAACGCTGGCCGAGCGTATCTGCGCGTTCGGCGAGATTTTCATCTTCCAAAATGCGCAATGCTGTGCGCGAAAGTGCACACGCGAGTGGGTTGCCACCAAAGGTCGAGCCATGATCACCAGGCTTCAAGAGACCAAGAACAGCATCTGAGCCCACAACGGCCGAGATTGGGTAGAATCCACCACCGAGCGCTTTACCCAGAATCAGCAGTTCGGGTGAGCAGTCCTCATGCTGAAAACAAAAAGTTTTTCCCGTGCGGCAAAGGCCTGTTTGAATCTCATCTGCTATGAAGAGAACGTTGTTCTCCTTGCAGATACGATCGCATTCCGCCAGATAGCCCTGCGGTGGAACAATCACACCCGCTTCACCCTGGATTGGCTCAACGAGAAATCCGACCGTGTTGGGGGTGATAGCCTGACGCAAAGCCTGTGCATCACCATAGGGAACAATTTTGAATCCACCCGTAAAAGGCCCAAAATCCGCACGGTATTGAGGGTCAGAGGAAAAACCGACAATCATCGTCGTGCGACCATGAAAATTGGAGTCGCAGACAATAATTTCAGCCTGTTCAGCAGCAACCTTCTTGGTGCGGTATCCCCACTTGCGGGCAAGCTTGATGGCAGTTTCCACGGCTTCTGCACCCGAGTTCATGGGCAAGGCACGATCCATTCCACAAAACTCTGTCAACTCTTTCAGCCAGGGGCCTATTTGGTCGTTATAGAAAGCTCTGGAGGTCAGGGTAATACGCCCTGACTGCTGCATGAGGGTTTCGATCATGCGCGGATGAACATGACCCTGGTTGACCGCACTGTACGCGCTCAGCATGTCGAGGTATCTACGACCATCGACGTCCCAAACCCACTCACCTTGCCCCCGCGCCAGCACAACCGGCAACGGGTGATAATTGTGAGCGCCATACATATCATTGAGCTTAATATGATTCCGACCCACGCTCGAAAGAGGGAGATTCATGTCTGCCATTGTGTTCTTCCTGTTTTGGCCTGTTCAACGTTTTGCAGATGGATCTTGTCAACACATCAATACCGGAGCATATGGGTGAAGAAAAGAGAGTATCGGACGTTTCTTTGCAAGGAACCAGAGCATGATCTCAAGTACCACCAATTCCGATTTTTGCTGGATCCATATCCGCGATGTTTACACCTTTCTCTATCTTGGGGCGAATCCGCATGAGCAGAAGGTCGGCCAAAATCTAAAGGTGGATTTGAGCGTCCAGGTTCCATACAGAGGCACACAGGACAATCTCGAAAACGTCGTCGATTACAGCAAAATAATCGAGCGCGTTCAGAGCTCCATTGAAGGTTTCGGAAGGGTCAATCTCCTTGAATACTTGGCCGAGCAGGTGCTCGATGTCATTCAATCTGAGTTCAAGGGCGTGCGGGCTGCGCGCCTAACACTTTACAAAGCTTTTGTTCCGCTGAGTCACTTCACTGGCTCGGTTGCTATTGAGGTCGAACGCACCTTTCACGGCTGATTTTTGAGCCTACCTGAGCCAGTCACCCGACAGAGCATCGGCATAAAAAGAAGGCCCGGCACTCCGTGATATCTCACCGAGAGCCGGGCTTTTTAGCGACCAGAAGGCAGTGAGGGTCAGCTTTCAATAAAAGCCTTGAGCTTCTTCGACCGACAAGGATGCCGCAGCTTGCGCAGGGCTTTCGCCTCAATCTGACGAATACGCTCACGCGTCACGTCGAAGCTTTGTCCGACCTCCTCAAGGGTATGGTCGGTCTTCTCACCGATTCCGAAGCGCATGCGCAAAACCTTTTCCTCGCGTGGTGTCAGGGTTGCCAGCACCTTGCGGGTTTGATCGGAAAGGCTTTGGTTGGCCACGATATCTACAGGCGCACCGCGAGTTTTATCCTCAAGGAAATCGCCGTAGTGGTTGTCTTCTTCCTCACCGATGGGGGCTTCCAGTGAAATCGGCTCGCGCGCGATTTTCATGACCTTGCGCACTTTCTCAAGGCTCATGTCCATACGCTGAGCAATTTCCTCAGGCGTAGGTTCACGACCCATTTCCTGCACAAGATAACGACTCGTACGAACCATTTTGTTGATGGTTTCGATCATGTGCACGGGAATTCGGATTGTACGCGCCTGATCCGCAATTGCGCGGGTTATCGCCTGGCGAATCCACCATGTCGCATACGTACTGAATTTGTATCCACGGCGGTATTCAAATTTTTCAACCGCCTTCATCAGGCCGATGTTCCCCTCCTGAATCAGGTCGAGGAACTGAAGACCACGGTTCATGTACTTCTTCGCGATTGAGACAACCAAACGAAGGTTGGCCTCGATCAACTCGCGCTTTGCATCTTCAGCCTGGCGGTTTGCCGTGCTGACAACTTGATACATGCGCGGAATATCTTTCCGTTGGAGGAAGCAGGCATCTTCACTGCCACGAATTGTGCTTTGGGTATTCACATACGAACGCTTACAGGTTTCCCACTCGCGTTCGGACAGGAAATTCACTTCCAGCGGCCGAGGTGCGTCAGCGTCAGCATATGCTCTGAGCTTTGCTTCATCCATACGGGTGCGGTAGCGGAGCTTGTTGAGTTCTTTTTCAACATCCGCAACGGCTTTCGCATGCATGTCGAGTTCTGAAGTAATCTGCTGAATGATTCTGCGGTTAATATTGATTTCTTTAACCAACTCAAACATCTGCATACGCGCATCTACCAACGCTGCTTTGTCCGCTGGAGTTGCATTTTCGATGTGATCGAATCCATATTTATCTTCGATGGCAAGCGCGACCTGCGACTGCTGCAGAAAGCCCTCGACCAAGGCACGCACACGGGCCGTTTGTCCTTCGTCGGTTGCCTGATCCTGCTCGTCGTCGAAGCCCTTCACAAGGTTCTTAGCTTTAATCGCGCCATCGAGAAATTTCTGACCAATGTCTGTGATGTGACGAACACCCAAACGCAGATTCACGAGATGCTGAAGCAGCTTGTTTTCTTCGTTTTCGATTTTCTTGGCGATTTCGACTTCGCCATCTCGGGACAGAAGAGCCACCTGGCCCATCTTTCTCAAATAGATCCGGACTGGGTCATTGCTGCGCCCAAGCGAGGAATCGAGATCTTCCTCTTCGGCAGCTTCGGGGCCAAAATCGTCGTTGGCAAAAATATCTTCATCGGAGAGCGCTGCTCCCTCTTCTGGCTCTGCATCGAGATCAGGGCCAAGATCTTCCAGATCGGCATCAAAATCGGCTGATGGCTCAACGTCTTCGAGGTCGCCCTCCTGTGGGCCCTCTTCACCATCGAGACCAGCGCCCTTCTTCTTGGCCTTCTGGTTTTTGTCGGTCGCACTTGCTCCATCCACACTACGCGCAGCAGCGGGCTTCTTCGCTGAAGGCTTTTCCTTTGCGGCCGCGACTGATGCAGATTCTGCTTTCGCAGAGCTTGGCTGAGTTTTCTCGGGCGCGGACTTGGCAGCTGCAGCCTTGGTTGTGTCGGCCTTCACTGGAGCAGGTTTAGCTGCACTTTTGGTGCCAGGCTTATCGGTTTCAGGAACGGATTTTTTCTCTTCCGCAACAGGCGGAACGGCCTTCAAATTTGGCTTGTTCGCAACGACCTTGTGCTCTGGGGCAGCCTTGACAGCTTGGGGCGCAACGGTCGGCTTAACCGCCTTGGCTGCAGGTTTTTGCTGTGTGGTAGCTGCATTAGATGTGATCTTTTGCTGAGGCACTGCAACCGCCGCTGCTTTAGCTTTCGCTGCAGGTGCAGCTGGAGTGGCTGGCGCGGCAGGTGCGGCTGGCGCAGGCTTTGAGCTCACTGCCACGGGAGCTTTCTTTGCGGGAACCTCGGTTTTAAGCGCTACGGGCTTGGCCTTTGATACAGGCACAACCTTCGTCGGCTGTTTTTTAAGGCTAGCAGCAGCAACCGCTTTGCCCACGGGCTTCTTGGTTGCGGGCTGAGCTTTAGCTTGTGGCTTCGGCGCGGTTTTAGTGACGGGCTTTGCGATCGGCCTTGCTGCAGCTGAGCTTTTAGGAGCTGACAACGCCTTTTTAGCAGCCGGCTGGCGCGCAGGCGCAGCCACTTTTGCAGCTGGCTTCTTAGGAAGTGGCTTGGCATTTCGAGCCTTTGACGCGCTCACTTTGGCTGCGACAGCCTTTGGCTTCGCGGGTGCAAACTTGCTACCGGTCTTCTTCGCCGATGAGCCCAAGCTTTTACCGGATTCACGGCCTTTCTTAGAGGATTTTGAAGACGACTTTCCCTTGCTTGAAGCCATGGATAACTCCCCCACACTCGACACAGAAGCCGAAGATCTCAAGATCGAGACCCGCGTTTAGTAAACCTGAAACAATGACCGAAACACTTACACATATTCACGAGAAAGAAATAATGCAAGCCCCATAAGACACTTACCCCGGATGGCGTTGCACAAACTTCTGGTACCTGCGCACTCGCTCAGCTGCAAGTTTGCGAAGTCTTTGTGAAAGAGCTTCGCGCTCTTCGCCCCCTTCGCCGTAAGCCTCTCCATACATCTTAAGATCACGGTTTGTTTGATCTATTTCTGAATCCAGGTATGCAATTTCCATGTTAGCAAGGGTACGACTCAGAAGAGCAGCAAGCCCATTTCGCGCCCTGGACACCCCAACATCCCGGACTGTCATTCGAACGAAAGGCAGGTTCACAGGGTCGAAAAGATTTTCGAGGTTTCTGAGTTGAGGCTTTACAAACCCGCCTTGTCCCGGCTCCAAAACACCACGCACCCATGTATCCAAACCCGCCTCGAGAAGAGCCTCTGGGTCGAGCGAGGCAATTGCCTTAATTGAGGGCAACAGATCACGCATCCCCTGGACACCTGCCGAGCTGTCGACCAAGGCCAGCTCGCGTTCACTTTGCAACTGCACTCCACTCCATGCCAGGCAAGCAGCCGAGACATCGGAACTCATTCCATTGGAAAGCAATTGGGCCAGAACGATTTCGTCCATGGGTTCTTCGCTCTGACGCCCCTGCAACACATTCTGCAAACGCGGGGGCAGCATGGAAAAATAGGAATGAGCAAACGCAATCAGGAAACCTGCTTCCTCGGCTGAAGTCACAGACAATGGCATTAAACCAGAATTCTCTTGGACAGATTCATTTAGCGGGGACAGAGAATTATCGGAAGAATGCTGCGACTGAGGCACATTGGAACCGGGGGTTGCAACGCCGGATTTGGCATCGACTGTCGTGGTGAAAGAGCGCTGCGGCTGAAACGAAAGACCAGAGGTCAACGCGGCAACCGAAGACAGCCCAAGTACCACAGCCACCGACTCCAACGTGACCTCTCGCACGGCTGCGTCGGGATTTTTCATCACAACCGGCACGAAATCAGACTTAATCTTGCGCACCTGTGCCTCGCGGCTTTGACCCTGAGCTAGGTAAAGATCACAAACCCACTGAGACAGCGGTAGAGCGCGATCAAGCAGCTGCTTAAACGCATCGATACCCTTGTCACGAATGAACTCATCGGGATCCTTTCCCGAAGGCACATTGACGTACTGAAGTTCCACAAGATTTAACGGAAACCCAATCTCGAATGTGCGGCGCGCCGCTTCTCGGCCGGCGTTATCGCTATCGAAACAAATCACAAGACGCTTGGTGAGGCGCGCCAATTTTTTAAGATGCTCAGGGGTCAGCGCCGTACCAAGAACAGCTACAACATTTAGCAACCCAGCGCGGGCGAGTGCCAAACAATCCATATATCCTTCGACCACAACCACAAATCCCGACTGCACAATGGCGGTTCGGGCGCGGTGTAGATTGAAGAGAGTCTTCGACTTCTGGAACAGGGGCGTTTCCGGAGAATTTAGATACTTCGGCGGCGCAGCTCTCCCGACAGGAGCGGGCTTGAAAACTCGACCGCCGAGCGCAATTGGATTGCCTTTATCATCGCGGATCGGGATCATGATGCGGTCGCGAAAGAAATCGTACCAGTCGTCTGCGCTTTCGCGTTTCTTAAGAAGGCCAGCAGATTCGAGCTGCGACATCGACCATCCACGCTTTTCTGCCATTTTGATGAGGACGTTGTTGGCAGGAGAAAGACCAATTTCCCAATCTTTGATGTTTTCATCGGTAAAACCGCGCGCCCTCAGATAGCTCAATGCACTGCCACCATCGTTGGTCCAGAGATACTTAGCGTACGCGCGTGTCACTTCAGTCATGACGTGGGCCAGATTCCTACGTTCCTGCAATAGCGCCTTGTCTTGTTCGCTCTCTTGGCTGTTGTTTTCGTAATCGAGATTAAAATTAAAGCGGTTCGCCAAGGTCTCTACGGCGTCTACAAAACCCGTTCCAGTGCGGTTCATCTCAAAATCTATTGCGTTGCCGTGAGCTTTGCAGCCGAAGCAGTGGTAATGCTTCTCATCAACGAGAAAAGAAGGTGATGAATCTTCGTGAAAAGGACATTTCCCCATCGAACGCGCCCCGCTGCGGCGCAGCTGAACGGTCTGTGAAACGACATCAATGAGATTGATTCGCTCGAGGAGGGCATCGATGGAGCTGCGTCGGATTCTGCGCGTCATAGGTATGGTCGTAGAAAAAGAAAGGGGAGGACGCAAGTTCCTCCCCTACTCTTCAGCCCTTTATGTGAGGGCTCTGCAGAATACGCATTATGCTCCGAGCTTCTTCAGCTTCTTGAGAGCGCGCTTGCGAGCTGCCATGCGCTTGCGCTTGATCTTCACGGAAGGTTTCTCGTAATGCTCACGCTTACGGACTTCGGAGAGGATGCCTGCTTTTTCGCACTGCTTTTTGAAGCGGCGCATTGCGCTTTCGAAGGCTTCGCCTTCTTTCAGTTTGACGACTGGCATTGTATTCACCCCCCTTCGTTCGCTTTTCGTGCCCCAAGCCTCAGGCTCGGGTGCTTTCGCGAGGATGGGTGGCATAACAAGAGCTCACACAGGATTCAAGCTCAGGTCACCATAAATATCGCGACGTGGGTGCATATTTCCATGGAACACCGACCGTACGACTGCAAGTGTCTAAAAATAAACAATATATATCCGTTTCTCAATCTGTTATAGATAAAAGCCGATTATGTCAGCAGAGCACTCAGGTTCTTGAAACTCTGCCGGTGGATTGCTGTTCTGATGCGGAGGTTGCCGATGAAACTCTTCAAGGTGCTTCTATTGTCCTCTTTCATTGGGTTCAGTGCATCTGGTTGCCGAGCCGAGAGAGGCGATTCGACAGGAACCGAGGGTGAAGCCGAAATCCAGGCGAGCTCGCGCCGCACCGCAGACGCCGTGGTTGGGGCATCGAAAGCCTCAGATCTACCGGCCACGGTCCGTGCATTCCTGGACGCTATTGCTTTTGCCGAGGGAACGCACGGCAGCTACAACATGATGTATGGCGGCAAAACCTTTTCAAGTTTCTCAGACCATCCTCGAGTGTGGAGAGCGTCTCCCTGGGGAACACCGGGAGTGGGTTCGGACGCTGCCGGCCGCTACCAATTCAAATCGACAAGCTGGGACGAAGCGCGCCAAAAACTGGGTCTCAAAGATTTTTCACCCGTCAGCCAAGACAGAGCAGCGGTCTATCTGATGCAACGCAAGGGCGCATACGCTTATGAAAATGTGAAGAATGCTCAGGATCGAAATCGTTTCAACGCAGCCACCTCTTCGCTGAGTTATGTTTGGGCCTCATTGCCACCACAGCGCTACAAAGGGCAAAAAGTGCGCACGAATGATGAACTCTGGGTCGTATTTCAAAAGGCTCATGAGAGATACAAATAAGGCTCTTCTCCGCTAACGCCAATTTTACAATGCTGCTCGACCGCGCCTCACATCGGCCAATGGTATCATCTGATGATCATTTTGATGTTCCAATTGATCATTACGGAAAGGCAGCGGCGCATGTTTCTGAAGAGCAAAAAGAAAGAATCTGCAGCTGGGCAGGTCTCAAGTTCTGAAACCCAAAGCCAGATAGGCCCTGCTAAGAAGAGCGAGATCTTCTCATGGGCAATGTTTGACTTTGCAAACTCAAGCTACACCACCGTTGTCATAACAGCGGTTTTCTCGGCTTATTTTGTCGACTACATCGTCCCCAAAGACTCGACGATGAAGGACAGTTCATGGTCAATTGCTATTGCCACTTCAACGATTCTGGCGCTCATTCTGTCTCCATTTGCCGGAGCTGTTTGTGACCTAAGCGGACGCAAAAAACGTTACCTGACCTACAGCACAATCCTATGCGCAATAGCAACTGCACTGCTTTACTTTGTGGGCGAAGGAGATGTCTGGCAAACCATTCTGCTCATCACGATAAGTAACGCCGCGTTCATGCTCAGTGAGACTTTCTGTGGAAGTTTCCTTCCCGATTTGGCCAACAAGGAAAACATGGGACTTATTTCCGGTATCGGATGGGGACTGGGCTACTTTGGAGGACTAGCGAGCCTCGCAGCTGTCATGGTCATTTTGGGAAAAACCGAGGGTTTGGAATCTGGAGAAATTGTTGCACGGCATCAGCTTGCTATGGTTGCCACAGGCGCGTTTTTCCTCTGTGCAGCTCTTCCAACTCTACTGTTTGTGAAAAACAGGAGCCGACCTGCTCCTGGATTCGAAAGTGCATCCCTCTCGCAGCTTGTTGCCGCAGGACTGGCTCGCTTCAAAGAAACAGCAAAAACTGCACGCGAACACAAAACTCTGTTCCGGTTTCTGCTCGCCTTCATGGTTTACATGGCTGGACTCGATGCCGTGGTCAAGTTCGTTGGTATTTATGCCAAAAAAGAACTTGCCTTTGAGATGTCAGACATCACAAAAATGTTTCTCATCCTCCAGTTGAGCGCCGCCGCTGGTGCAGTGGGATTCGGATTTCTCGAATCAAAATTCGGTGCGAAAAAAACAGTTCTAGCCACACTCGTTTGGTGGATCTGCGGTATTCTTGGAATCTACTTCATTGATAGAATCTCAGCTGCAACCGGCTGGGGACGAAAAGAGCTCTTCTTTGGCATCTCACTCATAGCCGGCTCAGGAATCGGTGCAACGCAGAGCTCCAGCCGTGCCGTGGTCGGACTCCTGGCCCCTGCCAAACACAGCGCCGAGATGTTCGGATTTTGGGGATTCTTTTCGCGCTTGGGAACGCTCCTGGGCGTGTTGTTCGGATTCCTCTCGGATGCTGTGGGACGCCAGGAGGCTCTGTTACTTCTGGTCGCCTTCTTTGCAATTGGCGGGTTCATGTTGTTGCCGCTTAAAATTGATGAAGCTGCAGCTGAGATGAAAGATAAGTAAACTCAATCTTTAATGAACTCATGAGTGTTTCTCTGCTAACTTCAACTCACTGCTCAGCGAGCGAGAGACACACTGCTTCGGACGGATCTGACAATGTCCCGCCCGAAACAGCGACAACATAAAAACATTTTTGATTCCCGACGGCCGCAGCTGCCTCTGCGGCCTGTATCTGTTTTGGGGTAACTGTGTAACTTTGGCTGACCTCAGAACCTGCAATGAGTGAGGCGACCTTGCTTGCACCTTTGAGATTTTTACTATTAGCAGAAAAATAAATTTCAAACGCATCCGCCGTGCTTGCGGATTGTTCCCAAACCAAGGTGACTTGACCAATTCCTACGGATGCGCCCCCAGAACCTGGAGTTTGTTGGACGCTCTTCTCTGGCCATTGCAGAACATTGCTCTCCTGCGTACTGCAAGAAAACACGAGCAAACAAATGATCATTAATCGGCTCAAAGCAGCCATATATCTCACTCCTAGGGGCTGCGCTGAATCCGGAGATTCATGGGTTTTGGTGGTTTATTTCCAGATTTCGCCTCGACATTAGCGTCTTCTGAAATCCTAATGTCACTGCAAGAATAGTACCTCGATGGAAAATCAGGATTTTCTGTCATCACTTGGATTAGCTGAAGCGCACACTTCTCACACTGAATGTTCGGCAAGGTGATGTTTGCCTTGTACTGGTGATTCATCCCATTTGCGATCGGGGTATTTTGCGTATCATTGATCGTAACCAAGGGACTCACGACTCCCGCAAGTGGGGTATCATTTTCACCCAAAACACGGATCTCGAAATAACCTGGGTGATTGATTGTCTCCTCAAATTCCACCGCAAGAGTTTGACCCGGACGGTAAATCTTCGGGTTTGCGGTTTTTGGAGCTCCACCACATGGAGGCGCCTTGAGACCCGATGACAAATCTCGCGGTGGCGAAACTGCGCTGCCACCCTTCCATCGCGCATGCGCGTCGGCTTCTCGAACATCGAGCAGCCATCCAACACCCACAAGAGCAACTAAAATGAAAAACTTCATGATGAATAAGCCTCTTGCTACCATCAATGACACCGACTCAGTTCACCATTTGGCATCCAGGTGTTGCACAACACCGCAGTTTTCAGGACGGCACCAGGAATATTCGACTCCCTCAAATCAGCATGGCTCAAATCTGCGCCCTGAAGGCTGGAAACCGTTGTTAGGTCGGCCCTGCGCATGCGTACGAAGCGGAGATTCGCATGTGCGAGATTGGATGAATTGAGGTCAGTTCCGCTGAGTTCGGCTCCCTCGAGAACCGCACTTCTCAAATCAAGCCCGGAGAGTTCGGAACGTCTTAACCAGCACATTCGGCACTCCTTTGTGGCTCGCAAGTGCTGTTCGGCCGCTCGAGGATTAAAGAAGCGCGCATCGCGCCTCTCACCCAGGTTCATGCTCCCAACCCACAGCAGAAAGAGAAGAGTCAAAACGCGCAAAAAACACCCCCACACTCGGAGGTAATATCGTAAAAACTACTAAAAACATTAGCCATTTTTCAATACAACATCCAAAAATGCGGAAAATATTGAATTTTCGGCACCGGGAGGGCATCTATCGGCCAAGGCAGGTGGCCGATATGAACAGTCAGAGATTTACTTGGGGCGTTGGCCTCAGACCAGGGCACTATTCCGATTGGCAGACACAAGAACATGTTCCTGCCCTCGAAATCATGACGGACAACCTTATACACCACCGCGGCGGCCCCGCACTCTGGCACACCAAACGAATTGTGGAACGCGCCTCACTTTGTGTCTTGCATGGAGTGGGCATCAATATTGGCGGTCTCTCGCCGCTTTCAACAAAATATCTCGACGGGCTCAAACACCTCATTCAAGTCTTCAAGCCCAGAGTTGTCTCTGACCATCTCTGCTTCACACAGGCTCGAGGAATACAGAGTTATGAACTCCTTCCGCTGATGCGTACGAAAAATACTATCGAACATGCTGTGGCTCGCATCGACAGCATACAACAAGCCCTTGGTGTACGCTTTTCCATTGAGAACGTGTCAGCCTACGTCAACTACAGAGAGGACGCTATCCCAGAAGGAGAATTCGTGAGTGAAATTGCCCAGCGCAGTGGCTGCGGAATTTTGCTCGATGTAAACAACGTTTACGTCAGCTCCATGAATTTTAATCTCAACCCTGAGGACGAAATAAAACGCTTTGACCTGAATGCGGTCACGCAGATTCACGTTGCTGGCCACAGCAGGCGGGATGATTTTCTTTTTGACACCCATGACAGTGTTGTGTGTGCCGAGGTTTGGGAGCTCTTGAGAAAGACCCTGAGCTCATTTCATTTCTCAGAACACGGAACCTTGCCAATCATCCTCGAGAACGATGAACGCAACACGAGCCTGACAACCCTTCTGGATGAGCTCATGAAAGGCTCTCAAGTCTGCAACGAAGATACTTCAATTGTTCAACCTCCGCACAACTCCGGTGAATCGCATGTCTGACAAGAACAGCGAAACAACACTTCCCTTTAAATACCAGTGGTCGTTTGTCGAGTGGATGACCTCACTCGATGCACGCACGCCTGCAGAGTCTGAACTGCGCGATGTCGTCACGGCCGAATCACTGTACAGGCTAGAGACCTACCAAAGTAGCTTCTTGAGCCGTATTTCCAGCAATCTCTCTGAGACACTTTTCGAAGCATGCGAGAATCTCTTTGGCGTTGAAGTTGTCGCAAAGGTGCTGGCAGGCTTCTTCAAATTTCATCCGCCCACAGCGGAATCTATCACCGATGCTCCGGCACAACTTCCAGAACATCTTCGCGCAACTGCCCACACAAAAGAGGCACTTCTGTTCGCCGACGTAGCCGATGTGTGCATGAGGCGTTGGCGAATTTTGACTGCGGCCGACCCGCACGCTGTTTCGCCAACGGAAGACACGCCGCTCGAAGCGGTTCATCTCATGAGCCCGAGCGACTACATTGCCCCAAGCGGGCAACATGACCTCGCCGCCGCCTGGGAGTCTGGGGCAGAAAAGCCTTTTGAGTACCTGCCCGACTCACTCTTTGGCGATTCTGCTGGTCTGCTGCTAGTGAAAACCTCGCCCACAGACCTCACTTTCGTGAGAGTCCCCATCCAACTCAATGAATTTGTCCGGGCTCTCGTCGCAGGACTTTCTATCGAACAAGCTGTTGACGCCTTGGAGCAAAGCGCATCTGCTGACGCCGAAAATTGTCTAGCTCTCCTGACTGAGTTCATGGCCAAGATGCAGATTCAGAGACTTCTCACTCAAAGGAGCTCTTGAAGAATGAACGTCTCTTTGAAAATGAGAAGAAGGCTAGTTTACGGACGCTGAACTCCTTTTGAGCCACGGCATCTCTCAGAGCAATAACGTACCTCATCCCAACACCGTTCCCACTTTTTGCGCCAGTTGAAGGGGCGTCCACACGCAGCACAGGGCTTACTTGGAAGATTGGACTTGGTGTATCTGGCTGGACGCTCCGGCTTATGCGTGCGGTCATTTCTGGTTTGACTCATGAGCTATTCCCCGACTCGAAAATGCTAAGGGCAATGTAAAAGGCTGTCCAGCCCAAGGGGTTCAAATTTTGCTGCATTCTGTTGGAGACTTGCAGTTAGGCATCCCAACGGAAAACGGCTTCGTGAAGCCAAAAAAGATTCAAAGTGTTTTTCCCTCGGGGACTCATTGAACAACAGGAACATAGAGACAAACTTCTGAAACAATTTATCAAACAAATTAGCAACAAGCGGACTGCAGGCAAGGAAAAAGCAAAAAACATCATTCGTGCAAGATATTTACTTCTAAAATTTTGAATTCCACTTACCGATACCGAAGCAAAGTATCTGACGTTGCTTTTGAGGCGTGTTCCAATTGGGAGTACTTATGAGCCAGTATTTTTCAAAAAAATCGATTTTCACAGTTGCCTTGATTGGCCTTTTTGCAGCGGCTTGTTCTGCACCCAAAGCACTTGAGGTCATTCAGCCCGCTCAGAAAAAGAGTGTGGTAGGCGACAGTGTAAGTAACACAAACAGCACAAACAGCACAAACAGCGCAAACAATGGCTCTACTTCGTCCCCAAAGAACGAGGAATCTATTGCACGAACTGGCGAACAAAGCGCCGGTCAGATTGCTCTTAAGACAACCTCATTCAATGGAATCGAAATGGTGAGCATTGAAGCTGTTCGTGAGGCGCAAAACGCAGGTTACTCGAACGATGCCATTATAGCGCAGCTAACCAGCTCGAACTTTGTTGCGAGCGCCGAGGCTTTGTCCTTCTTAGGAATGTCCAAATACATTCTCGCACAATATGGCGCACCAGTTGTCGATGGAATAACCGCAATCGGCCTACCTGGGCTAGAACGTGCTCGGATTGCTGGTTTAAAGGACAAAGAGATCATCGCCTATGCAAAGCTCCAGGGAGTTTATTTTGGCGAATTAGCACTTAATGCTCTTGGACTCGGAAAGTATGTTCTGAGTACTCACGGAGTGCAGCCTGTTGAAGGCGTGAACGCAATGGGACTCACCGCCCTAAACAAGGCCCGCGCAGCAGGGGCTACGGATTCGGAAATCATTACTTACGCAAAACTCCAGGGAGTCTATTTTGGTGAACAGGCACTTAACGCACTTGGACTCGGGAAGTTTGTTCTGAGCACTCATGGAGTGCAGTCTGTTGAAGGTGTGAATGCGATGGGACTCACTGCCCTAAACAAGGCCCGCGCAGCAGGGGCGACGGACTCGGAAATCATTACTTATGCAAAACTCCAGGGAGTCTATTTTGGCGAGCAGGCTCTCAACGCACTTGGACTCGGGAAGTTTGTTCTGAGTACCCATGGTACTCAGATCGTGAACGGTGTGAATTCGATGGGACTCAGCGCCGTAAATAGAGCTCGCGGTGCAGGATTAACAGATACGGAAATAAAGGCATACGCTAAGCTCCAGGGAGTCTATTTTGGAGTTGAGGCCCTCAGATCGCTTGGTTTATGAGTCATCTCAAAAAATCATCACAAGGTTGCGAGTAGAGTTAATCTCGCAACCTTTTTTTGTGCTCAAAAATCTGCGCACCCAAGACTAATGAAAATAAACTACCGACTGAACATACCTTTATGCCGAAATACCAACGACTCATAACCCGATGCACCCAAAACAGAAAAAAAAATAAAAATAAACAATAATCACTCAAAAAACCTAATTTAACGCCGACATAGAAGGATGCGTGGAAGTAGAAATAGACGTGGTGGTCGTAAACAATGAAGACTCCGACAAAAATAACCTACCTCGCAACAATTTTTATCACCGCAGTTGGATGCGCTGCTTCCGAAGTCAATGCTTTGGAGGCAAATCCGAACAGCAGTAGCAAATTTCAGAAAAACGGTGATGCGACAGTGCGTTTGGACTGCAAATCGCCTACGGGAGCTCCATTGGAGTTTTGCCTAACGGGATTGGCACTCGAATGTACCAAACTAGAGCGCGGACAGTACTGCACGCAGTACATCGATCCACTCAACGCTCGCATGTGGGGCCCCTTCTGAATCGGAAGCCAACGAAGCTCTGAAAGCAGGCGTTGTTTTGTGGCAGATGAGGATCTTATGAAAATTGCCAGCCAACTAAAGACAATTCTTGTACTTCAAATATTTTCACTCTTTCTTGCAGCTGGGTGCAGTAATTCACCTTCAAGGAATGAATCAAACAAATCTGAAAGCGGTTATCAACTCGGTTGTTATGATTTCCTGGGGCAACGCATCAAGGCAAACTATATAAACGTGGAGGGGTTTGCGAATATCGGTGGAGACATGCTCCTCCCCATAAATCAAATACAAGATTGCGATTCACCAAACGCAATTGGCCTGACTGGAGCTCCGGGTATAAATTCAAGACGCATTTGGCCAAACAAACGAGTCCCGTTCGCTCTACCCCAAAATTTCCCCTACACAACCGAACTCAACGCTGCGATCTCGCAATGGGCGGCGTCGGGAATAAAGTGGGAACCAAAGACTGACGCAGACAAAGATTATGTGAATTTTGTTCTACTGCCTGCCACAGACCCAAAAATTGCGGGTGCCTGTGGAACAGCCATCTTGGGGCTATTCTCAGGAGTAGGTCCCCACAACATAACTCTTAGAACACGAGAAACTCAGGGCACCTGCGCTCCAGTGTTGCTTAGAACATTGCTCCACGAGATGGGGCATATCATGGGATTTCACCATGAACACCAACGATCCGACAGAGACGATCATATTGTGTTCAGCAGTGACGTAAGCCAAAATCCAAATCTACAAAAATTGGTCGGCACGGTTCACCTTTCTCCGTTCGATCTCAGCTCCATCATGATGTACTCAACATCGCAAATTCCAGGCCTGCGCACCAAGGCTGGAGCAGTTATAAGTATAAATAACGCACTCAGCGCAGCTGACATCGCTGGGGCACGGAAGTTGTACGAAAACATCGCACCAAAGGTTTCCATAAAGCCCACGTTCGAGCGGAACCAGATCACAAATACTCCGTTTAATGTTGAACTCTTGGGAGAGGATGATTCACAGCTCTCCTGCACTGAGGCTCATTGGAGCTGGAGTTCGGCTGTTATGGTTCAAAAGCCTACCGTAAGTTGGTCGGGAGCCTGGCCAAACTGCCAAGCGAGAGTCACAACGGCTCCGTTGTCCCTCGGCACCTTGGTTATGAATTTTGAACTTTTCGATGGGATCGAAAAACGCGCTGCAAGCACAGTGGTAACAATCTCGCCAGTGAACAATCATCCTCCGGTGATTGAAGCAGTCGCTGATCAGTTCACCGGAGCAGGCACTGTGAAATTCGTTTCGGTAAGAATCAGCGATGCAGATGGGCCAAAACCTTGTAATGCCTATAGCGCCCGATTCACTGATTCCAACTCCTTGTTAGACCAAGCATACAAAATCACTGGTTGGTGGAGCGGTGATTATCCAAACTGCAGAGCTGAGCTGAAACCAAATGGCACGGCCAGTGGCAAATCTGATGTGACAATCACTCTTATCGACGGCAACCATCGAGCTTCGGTAAAATTCAGATTTTTCGCCGGACGCACACTGGGCGACCCAGTCATTGATGCAAACCCAACCCAAAGCACAACAGCAAATGTGCCGCTCGTGATTCCGCTCACCTTAAGTAACAGAACCCCTCTCACTTGCTCATCCACGCATTTGGGGTACAGATCCAGCAATCCACTTGCACTCGCTCCCACAGGACAAATCTCGTGGGGAGGAGTGTGGCCAAACTGTATAGCAACTGTAACGCCTGCAGAGACCGCATCCGGATCAACCGCTCTCGACCTCACTCTTTCAGACGGAAACACAACCGACTCTACGAGAGTAACTCTGAATGTGATCGCAGCTCTTCCACGCCCTATTCTTTGGGGTCTTGACACTCTCCAGACCACAACAATGAATACCGTTAAAACGACTTCATTTATGGCCAGAAACCTTCCCTCAACCTGGCGCTGCAGTTCCGACTATCTGGCATACACAAGCAGTCAGCCTCAAGTCGTGGCAGCTTCAGGCGCCATCCAGTGGAGCGGCATGTGGCCAAACTGTATAGCATCGATTAATCCTGTATCGAACGCAATTGGCAGCGCAATTATCACAATCATGGCATCTGATGGCCAGCGAGACCGCACAGCAACCTCTTCATTTACCCTTTCAGTTTCGGCCACCAACCCTGTTCAACCATCTGGAGAAGGCAACAATCAGAGCAACACTGGCTCGAGCAATTCAGGAAACGGCGAACCAAACCGCCAGCAACAAACTAGCAATGAGACTGGAATTAACAGAGAGTTGAACATGCTCAGCGGTCAGAAGATAGATCTCCTGCTACCGCTGCCCACATCCCTACTCTCGAGATTTGACCCGAACAGCAAATGCCTTGATTTTGTAAAAGCAGAGAAAACAGACCAGAGCACACTGCTCTTTGAGGAGGTTCTCATCTCTGGGAGCCTCGCTAATTGCAGCATCTCTTTCACATCTTCAAAAAACGCACTCGGAACAAACGTAATCTCACTTAACACCAGCGAGAACAGCTCCAACCCATTCTTGATTCTTCAACTCAATGTCAAATCTGTTTTGGCATCTATAGTAGCAGACAAAGTTACCGGTAAAGCACCCATTTGGATAAATTTCTCCGGAGATAAATCAAACACCACAAGCGACGAAAAAATCATTCAATATGAGTGGAACTTTGGCGACGGCTCGGGAGGTCGCGCGAAAAATTTCAGCAAATCCTTCACTCAGCCTGGAGAATATGAAATTACACTCAAGATAAAAACTCAGTCTGGAAAAGAAGATTCGGAAAAAATAAAGATAAAAATTGAAAACTGAAGTTAGAAAGTCTGAGTCACAAAATGAAACTCATTTTTTCTATTCAGCTAAGGACAATGCAGTCAATCTACCGTTCTATAAAATGATTATCCACCAATAATCTTCACAAGAACGCGCTTTTTCCGACCGCCATCAAATTCGCCATAAAAAATCTGCTCCCACGGACCAAAGTGAAACGATCCATTCGTGACAGCAACAACAACTTCACGCCCAAATAGCTGGCGCTTGATATGAGCATCACCGTTATCCTCACCCGTGTGATTGTGCTGATAAAGAGAAACGGGTTCATGGGGTGCGAGCGTCTCAAGAAACCTCTCGAAGTCTGCATGCAAGCCCCGCTCGTCGTCATTTATAAACACACTTGCAGTGATGTGCATTGCATTAACAAGACACAGGCCTTCTCTGATTCCACTTTCAGCAAGGCATTTTTCAACCTGAGGAGTGATATTCACGAACGCTCTACGTGTGGGTATATCAAAAGTGAGCTCTTTATGAAAACTTTTCATCCTTCGCATCCCTCCTTAAATCATCATAAGCAAAGCACATTCTAATGAAGTTGTGTATAATCTCATTCCTAAGAATGACGATATTCTTGCATGTCATTTCACATTTTTGCTTCACTTACATTATGCGTGCTATTTTGCTTCAAAGGGTCTCTCCACGAAACACATCCCAGACTCCCTGTGAACCAATTCCAAGAGCCAAAAGAGGAGCAAAGAATTGATGATCCAAAGCCATGTCTACATTGCTGCGAGTCTCGATGGATTCATTGCGAGAGAAAATGGAGACCTCGAGTGGCTCGAAAAATTCCAAGAGCTTACACAACCAGGTGAAGATTACGGCTATTCAGAGTTTTTATCGAAAATGGACTGTCTCATTCTGGGCCGTGGGACATTCGAGAAAGTTTTAAGCTTCAAGCAATGGCCCTATGAAGGTAAAACTGTCGTGGTTCTAACCCAGAGCCGCACATGGAATGAGGCAAACATTCCTCAGGGTGTCCTTATTTCAAGTGAAACTCCAAAAACTGTACTGAAGAGAATGCAAGATAAAGGCTACAAGAATGCATACATAGACGGAGGGAAGGTCATTCAGTCTTTCCTGCGTGAGAATCTAATCAACTCGCTCACAATCACACAAATACCATTACTGCTTGGTAGAGGAATACAACTCTTCGGAGAGCTGCAACGAGACATCGAACTGGAGTTAATACAATCTAAATCCTGGCCGTTGGGCTTTGTACAAAGCAGGTACAGAGTCCGCGCAACGCCGCAAACCTGACCGCACAGTAGATGTGAACCCATATCGCAGGCTATCTCCCTATGGATCCAAGCAGGCGAAACAAAGAAATTCGCCCAAAAAAACATTGAATCATTCCAGACAAATTCAGCGAAAACTCACGAAGACAGGCAAACCGACCGACATTGCCTTCGGGATCGGTTCAACATCATCTTTGGGGGTACGATTGAAAAATCCATTCCTTTCGTATTTTTCAGTTCCATTTATCGCTGTTTCTATGGTCGGCTGTGGTGCGGCAAAATTTAATGAGAACCAACTGCAGTCTTCTTCAACTCCAATCACCAACAACAAAAAGGAACTTTCCCAATCTTCGGAGCAGATTTCTGCTCAACGCAAAAAAGATGCTGCAAGCAAAGAAAGCACAGAAGCTAAACGTGCCTCTTCGGCCATAGAAAAGCGTGACATGCTCAGCAAAACTGATGAACGCTCGGCTATGACCGAGAGCGGTGCGGCACCACGAGTCGCTGCTGCATCGGCTAAGTCCCCTGCGCCAGTTGTATCGAAGCCAGAGGCACCTGCAGTTCCAGAGTCTCCGCAGGCAGCCCTTGAGAGGCAGGCTGCAGAGTTCAGGCAGCGCATTACATTTGTCGACCTGACGTACAGGGCATGTCTGGGACGTTCACCCGACAGCGCTGGATTAGTACATTGGTCGAATCTGATTGCGACCAAAGCGGCATCATTCGACCAAGTGCAGGCAGAAATTTGTGCGGGTTCAGAGGGACAGATCGCAAAAGCATACAGGGATTTGCTGGGGCGCTACCCCGATCCGGCCGGAAGAACATACTGGCTCGAGCAGTTGAAAAGCGGACGACTGTCGATCGAGCAGATACGTCAGTACATAGGAGCCTCGGATGAAAGGCGCGCATTCGACGTGAATATCAAAATAGAATCTTTACGAGCGCAAATTGCCGTTCTTGAAAAGGAAAGAAACGAAATCGCATCAAGACTCAGGAGCATCTAACCGTTCCAGGATGATCGATTTCTCTCTGGTCGGCCTTCGAGAAATTTTGAACAGGAATAAAAAATCCCCGAAGGATAACTCCTTCGGGGATTCAGAATAAAAAGGCTGCACCGAGCTACTCTCCCACAGTTAAAACTGCAGTACCATTGCCGCAGGCGGGCTTGACTTCGGAGTTCGGAATGGGA
>JBILKM010000045.1:0-20440 GCA_044376695.1 Silvanigrellaceae bacterium | reverse complement strand
AATTGGATTCAGTTCGATTCTCCGATTACCACCAGCGGACAATTCGGACCACAAACCCTTCCACCTCTGGTCGTTTCACAAGGCAAGGCACACCAGATTTTCGCAATACTCGCAGAAAAGCAAAACGGATTTTTCTTCGAATTCGGATTGGCCGTACTCGCTCCCATCATGGCGATTGCTCTTACGCTTTGGGCTGGGAAGCCCCGCATCTACATGGCCTTCACCCATTTTCTCGTGGCGAAATCACTCTGGGTGCTCGTTGCCGCCGACACGCTTATGCAGCAGCCCATCATTCTGAGTAAACTTTCATCCAAGGGTAGCTTTGCGCTCTCTGCGTTCCTCGCCGGTTGGGTTTTCGCTGCTGCCATGAACTTCCTGTCGATCGCTTGGTGCCAGAAGTATCTTTCTCGGCGGATGACCACGACCCTGGGCTCCGGCTTTGCACTCCTCGCACTCCTAAGCACATATTTTGCGAGCACCCCCTCAAATGCAGCAGTGGTAACTCTGCGCACATTTGAATTCGCAATCGCGTTCTCCTGCGCTCTACTGATTGCATCTGCATACGCTGCATTGAAACAGCAGAACTGGAACAACAGGCTGGCAGACTTCCTGCGCAACATCTGGAAACCGGAACAGGGCACACACTGGGAACAACAGATGAAGGGGTTGCTGGTCTGCTTCAGTGTTGCGAGCATTATTGGATTCTGGGTGCTCGTCGAATCGAAAAGCAATCCCTTTGTATTCAATTGGGGGGCAATCCTTTTGCCGAGTATGTTGACCTTTGTGCTGCTCAACTCACGTCCGCAGCTCACCCAAGCTGATGTTCAAGTGCACAAGGATCATGTTGAGCAACAGGAACTCCTCGTGAAATTGCTATCACAGCTCGGTACGTTCAAACACCGCGGACAGGCGATTAGCCTCGTTGTAAATTTCTGCAACCGTGAGCTACCCAAACTTGGATTCGAAACACCACAGTACATTGAAAGCCAAATCAACGCCGCCAAAGATGAGAACGACGACTCTTACGCGGTGGTGGTGCGTTCTCCAGTGCGCGGACCGCATCAGACCTTCGGCTGGATTGTTGCGCGTGCTCATCAGCGCACCGAGCAAACCGCCATGGGAGAGCGCATCATCGAAGCTCTCAGCACAGCCCTGGCGCTGCATCTCGACAGTATCATTCGCACCTCACTGCTCGAGAGCGAAGCCAATACAGCACAGAAATTTGTGCCACGCGACCTTGTTCGATTCTTCGGTGTCTCGAACTTAGGACAACTGGATGCAGCCCAGGAATACCGCTTCTATGGCACCGTGGTCAGCGTTTCGCTGCGGCTACCCAATGCACGCGGACGCGAACTCGAGGGAGCACCCGAGCGTGGAATCATAAATGAACTCTCTGCGCTCTTCATGAAAGCCACGGCAGATGTGGGTGGATACCTTGTGAGCCAGGACGGTTTGAAATGGACACTGCTTTTCCGAGACATGTCGACCGCTGCTCTGAAGTGGATTGAGAGTACCCAAATCGCCTTGAGAAACTGGAACCAGCACCGCAGCTCGCTTTCGATGCCAGTTTACGAGTGCAGTTTCGGGGCTCAGGTATCGAATCTCACATTGAGTTTCTCGGAACACGCAGGAGTATTGCGCCCCTGGATCCAATTTGATCCACAGAGTGTGGCGGCAACCTTGGCTGATGTGGCACACGACTACAACGCCACGGCACTGTTGAGCCAAGATTACGTCTCGATGCTCGCATCAGGTCGCGGTACAGGCTATTTGCCGGATGCCGTTCGTCCACTCGATAAGGTCTGGAATCGCACAAAAACTTCGACAATCGATGTTTTTGAATTCTTTGGCGGTGATCCCGATGCACGCCGAGTTGCCAAGCAGAAAACTGTTGAGACTTTCAGTCAGGGTGTGAAGCTCTATTTGAGCGGTCATTTCGATGCGGCCCAGTCTGTCATCAAGCAGGTGACCGACGTCGATCCACATGACAAGGCCGCTCTGCGTCTTCTCAGCACACTCTCGCACGGAGACGAACTTAAGGCTGCCTAGGGCTCACATTTGTCGACTCGAAAATCTTGTCGGCATTGTCGGTCACAAAGCCCTGGTAGTACGAACCCCACAAGCCATCTGCAACGTTGTCTTCGTGTGCATGCCTGAACGCAAACTCAACAAAGGCATAAGGCAATTGCCGCATACCCTCCTGAAACAACACGGGCACCTTGTGAGCCAAGGTCGCGCTCTGTTCAAGCTGTACCATGGGCGAACCTTTGACAATCTTTCCACCTGAAGCGTTCATCGCCACAGCTAATTTATTCATCAGAAATTCATTGAACTCACTGAGTGATGCAAACCGCCTCATGAGATGCACACTCACAGTGAAATGATTCGGAACTGCTCCAAAGACCAAGGTCCAAGCAGCGTATTCGCTCTCGTTCAAAAGCAGCTGGTAATCGGCAAAGGAGGGGCGCTGCCACGCAGGACCAGATCCAAGGTAGGAGACGAGAGCGGATTTTAGAGTTTCAAGCAACCGCGGTGGCACATCGGAAGGCGCGGAGGATTCCTGTCCTGCAGTTTTTAGTTCTTCATATAAGAGGCGCCATTCAGCGAGTGGTGATGCGGCGAGTTGGCTCGTATATTTTTTCACACAGGCCTGAAACGCGGGTGAGAAATCGCTCAACTCGAGTTCGCTGATAAAAACCTTTGGAAGCACCAAATGCGCGGGAGTCGAGGGCTCAGCAGGAGGCTCCATCCAAAATGCGTTCAGCCGCTTGTCGCGAAAAACGTAGGAGTCGCGACGCTGGTACCCCATCAAGCTAAAAAGACCCTCGAGAACGTGTGCTCCGCAGTGTTCGCCAGGCAAGGTTCGGAAGGCCACGTGATCTTCGTGCCAAACCTCGCCCAAAGATCGAAGTGCATCCTCAATCCGGGGCACATCATCGACCCTGGCCCGATAAGTGCTCCACAGCTCCCTGAACACGCCGTTGCCCAGACGTCCGGCCAAGCCCCCATGCACCATTTGCAGAATCCTCCTCAGAATTTCTCTCCCTCTCTTAAAACCACGTCCTGGAAACAAAAGGAAGGCAGTGTTTTACAGCCGGACGGCATTGGGTTGAGCACATCGGAGAACGGTGGTACGCGCCAGAACAGATGGCGGGAGTAACGCAAAGCATGCCTCAGGATATTCTGTCTCTGCATCGCAACGAGTACCATTTCGAACACTCACCTGGGGTGCGCGCATTTTTATCTGGCCCGCTCGATCCTGTGCTGGTGTCGAGCTACGCGACCCGCGAAATGCTTGAGAATTTCGTGCATGAGCTAGCTCAGGCACTCAAAATCAGCCCGCAGCACGTCACCCTCTACCATGGGGCTGAGGATGCACTTTTCAAAATGCTGAGTTGGGCCGCAAGTCAGAGGATGGTCATCCAGACCACAACCTGGGGTTGGGCCGAATACATGCGGATGATGCAAGGCCTGGAACTTCAAGTGATACAAACGCCGCTCGTCCGACATGAGCACAGCTTCGAACACCCCCATTTGCAGTTTGCAGCTGCTCTCGAAAGTTGCAGCGAAAGGGCTCTGGTTTTGTTGGCATCCCCAAACAACCCGACCGGACACACAGTCGCGGCTGCAGAAATCAAGGAACTGGCGCAAAGATTTCCACAGCACGTCTTTCTTGTAGACCAGGTTTACACGGAATTCTCTGCGTCTACCTTCGCGACGTTGTCCGAACTTGAGAATGTCATCACCCTAGGAAGCTTTAGCAAGTTTTTTGGTTTGCCCGGGCTGCGTTGTGGTTTTGCTGTCGGAAGGGTTCCTTCGGTTCAAAGCATGGCATTGGGTCCATCGCCTTGGTCGCTTGAAATTTGCCGCGCTGCCATGCGCGACATCAGGCACTATCAAGCGCATTGGAACACGATGAAAAATGCAGCGGCCGCACTTCAGGCCCACACCACACACGTCGGCAAATTCATAAAGACGGCAGCACCATTTGTTCTTTTCCGTTGCCAGTCGAACGTGTCGGAAGAACACCTGTCCGCAGCACAGGAGGCGGGTCGCCTAAAAGGCAAAAAGCTCACCGCACAGGGTGAGCTTTATATGCGTTGGTCTTTGGGTGCTCCCGACGCAGGAGAACGAATCCTTGCCTGCATCAAGGCTCTGGAAAATCAGATTCCTTACTGACGCAACAGATCCAGCGCCATACGAGGAACCTGGTTGGACTGAGCCAACACGCTTGTACCCGCCTGCATCAGGATGTTGTTACGGGTGAGCTCAGCGGACTCATCAGCAATATCCACATCCTTGATACGGCTGTTGGCTGCGCTGAGGTTTTCCACACTGATACCAATATTGTTGATTGTTGAGATCAAGCGGTTCTGCATCGCACCGAGGTCACCACGCAGCGATGAAATGTAATCCAGCGCTGCATCGATCTTAGCCAAGCTCTGCTGCGCCCCGTCTTTGTCGGCAATAGACAGTTCGGAAATTCCAATTTTGTCGGTATTGGCATCGGCCTTCGAAGCATCATAGCTGATGCGGTCGACGCCAAGGATGTTCTCGCCACCGGTATTCACCTGAATATCGAGTGTTCCACCCGTACCATCGAGAAGATTGGTGCCGTTGAAATCCGTACCGTTGGCGATACGGTCGACTTCCGACTTGAGTGCTTGATACTCGTTGTCGAGGTAGACACGCTCTTTCGGGCCGATGGTATCCGAAGCAGACTGCACACCCAATTCGCGCATACGCACGAGGATGTTCTGGACTTCGTTCAAACCACCTTCAGCAACCTGCACAAGCGATATACCGTCGTTGGCATTTCGCTGCGCAACCTGCAGACCTCGAATCTTGGCGCGCAGCTTCTCGCTGATGGCAAGGCCTGCGGCATCGTCGCCGGCCTTGTTGATGCGATAGCCCGAAGCCAAACGCTCGAGACTCTGATCAAGGAGCCGACGCGTGTTCCTCAAGTGCCGTTGTCCGGTCACTGAGGAGGTGTTTGTCATAATACGAAAGCCCATAGCCTTCTCCACTTACAGAGCCCATGCGCAAACGCAATACGGGCCAGTGCTGTTTTGAGGCTAACAAAACTTTTTTGAGCATCCCAAATCAAACTGTCAAAGTTTTTGGCGGCAAACTTGAACCTCATGCTTGAAAAGCTTATTCCAAGCGGATTATTCGCAAGGCTTGACAAAATCTGAGGGGAGTTGTTCCTTTAATGGACAAGGCACCCCGACAGCTCCGCCCCTGGCCATCCAGGAATCGGCATCACGAAAAAAGGAATTTTCGTCATGAAACGTACCGACGAGAATCGCTACCCTCAAAGCGCAGAACTCTTTCGGTTCTGCAAAGAAGCGCTCAATATCAAGCACGCTTTCGAGGTCAAGGTGATCGACCAGCACGTTGGAGCCATACTGGGATTCGACCCTGCTGATTGCAGTCACTGGAAAAAAGGCAAGAAAAACATCAAGTCGCTCGAGACTGTAAAGGCCATTGCGCAACACCTCGACGCTGACGAGCGCGAGATTCTCGACATCATTTCAGGCCGCTCTGATCTTGAGGAAGCTCTTCAGGAATATAGAGGATACGGCCAGTCAGATCTAACCCAAAAGCAGTTCGATGACCTGAAACGCGAGTATTTCAGAAACACAACCCGCTTCCAAACAGCCCTTGGCGTGCAAACGTTCGAGCAGCTGGTCGATGTCCAGCGCGCCTTCACAGAGGCTCGCGCGGAAGAACTTCTTCTTCGGGCACGTGTGAATTCTCTTCCCGTGATGCTCCCTGAAGTTGTCGAAGTTCTCGATGGCTCGGTTGCAATCAAGTCTGGTGAACCTGACCAATTCCCAGTTGTGAAGGTGGAATATAAGGATGGCCAGTGTGTCATTACGCACCGTGCCGGCACCATGAAGCCGTACCTGCGGTTCTTGATTGCGCGCGAGATTGGCCGTCATCTCCTGCTGGGCAACCAGACCCTGCCTGAGATGGCCCCTGTTATCGACGTGCGACTCAATATTTTTGCAAGCGCCCTACTCGTGCCTTCATCACTTCTTCAAGGTGCGCTGCGTTATGCCGATTCTACCAGCGACCTCATCGACCAGCTGGCAGTCTTGTTCTGGGTTCCGCGCTCAATTGTGTCTGCCCGGGTGCGCGATTTTATTGTCCGCTGAATTTGTTGTATGACTCCCCCTGAAATCACCCTCGACGCCCAAAGCCTCGAGATTTCAGGAGTATTGTCATGGACACCGCCCTTGTCTACGCTGCGCTCGGATTTGGCGCCCTTTCCAGCGCCGTTGCCCTGTTCCTTTTTGTGAGCCGCAGCCGCCTTCAGGAGAGCATTACAGCGCTTCAAAGCAAGCTCACCCTCGAGCAGTCGAGGGTCGCGGAATTGAGCAATCGCAGCACGAGTCCCAAGAGCAAAGCTGAGCCAAAGCAGGCACCTGAATCCAACAAACACACTGCAGAGTTGCTTGAGTTGCGCACCCGGGCCTCACATCTGAAAGACGAAGTCAAACACATCAAGCAGCAGCTACGACAAGCTGAACTCGACCTGAAAGCTGCCGATGAGCGGGCAGAGGGAAGCCTTTTCAAGCTCCGCGCTGATAACGCGGCGCTTCTCGAACGCCTCAAAGATCTCGAACAGAACTCGCCTGAAAAAAAACGCGCTCAATCACTCGAGGCAGAACTCACAGAAATTCGCGCCCGCAGCAAAGAAGTTCAACAAGAACTCAACGCTGCCCAGGCGAAAATGAAAAGCGAACGCAATGCCACCGATCGGATGAAACAGCAGTTCGATGCACTCCAATCCGAATTGAAGGAATTGAGAGCCAAGCTTCCAGCAACAGAAAGCTCTTCGGCACCTGCTCAGCCTCCACTCGACCCGAAACAGCTCGAACGCTGGAAAGACCGTGCCCTTACGGCAAGGCACATGTACCGCATGATGCGACAGATGCGTGAACTCTCGGATCTGAAACTTTCAACCTACCAGGAGGCAGTCATTGAAGTCTCGAGCTCGCTGCTTAACCTGAAAGGCATCACCGCTCCTGAACTTTCGCCAAACGAAAACAAAGCTGACCGCCTCTTGGCAGAAGCTTGGGCATTGGTGCAAAAGCCAGAACAGCACAGCGACGCCTCCCCCAACGCTTAAGGCAATTCTTACCTAGCCCCTCCGTTGAGTGCTGCCGATAGATCCCTCGAAGAAACGCTTGCCTGCAGAAACAGCGGAGTGGTGAGCGGGAAGAGGGAAACGTGCGAAAATCTCTTTGGGTAATGGGCTTCTTGCTTGTTTTGCCCCAACAGATCCGAGCCAACAGCTCGGGCAATACCAATCTGGTGGTTGAAGACCAAATGGCTTCATCCACACCTCCCGCTTCGCGGTGGGGTAAAGATCTGCTGCTCGAGCCAAAAACGATCCGGCCAAGCCAAAAAACGCTCAAGGCACGCATCGAAGGGGAGAAGAAACGCCCCGAAATCGCAGAGCCAATTGTTCTTCGATTGAAGACCACGGAGTTGCGTCCTCTTCTCGCACAGCTCTCCACCGATGCAACATTCCGAAAGATCAATCGCTCAGAGAAAGCGAACTTTCAATTGATGCGCAACCTGGAGTCGCGCATTGAGAAAAAGGAACAAGATTCAGGAAAGATCAAAGAAGATCGCCCGACCGTTGCTTTCCTGACTCTCAACCACACCGATTTAGGGTGGATTGACCTTGAGAAACTATCTCAAGCATTGTCATACCCGAGCTTAGATCCCTATCTCCCCGTTGCAGAAGTGCGCGAGCTCACGTCAAACAATCCCGCTGCACGGGAACGATGGACCCTGCACTTTGGACCGCGCTTCAACGAAGTTCGGCTGCGCGCAGAGCGTTGGCTCACTGCGAATCCGGCGGCAATACAGATGCCCATCAGTGCACTGCTACCCGACCATATGCGTAATCTGCTGGGCCGCTACTCACCCTTCAGAGGCCGTAATTGCTTTGCAACCGCGCTGCAATTTGCAGATCCAAACATAATCCAGGCAAAGAACATCAATCTTGTGCGCGAGCCTGGTCATAGTGTCGCTCTCATCAATCACGACGAGTTCAGCCACGCACTCTGGCTCGGCTATGATGAACTCAATCAAACGCAGGTCAATCTCGGGCTGAAATTTGGAGACGTGCTGGCCATCATCGATGGCACCGATGAAAATGCCTACACATCATTCAAACACGCGGTCGTGCACATCGCGGGTGACATCTATCTTCACAAACCAAGCAAGTCTGCGAGCTCTCCTATCGAATTTGTCCGTTGGCGAGAATTGGTTCAAACATGGCAACCGCTCGTCAAAGAGTTCGACGTACGATATTTCCGTCGGCGTCCGACGGCCCGACTGAGCGAACAAAATTCTGGAATCGCCATTGAAAAGATCAGGTGGAATCGCTAGAGCAAGCCCTGGTTAAACAAGGAAGCACTATGACAACGCCCAAGAACAGCCCGCGTCGCTCACCCCCTGGTCGTGGCACAAGTACCGATTCTCGGCCTGAGCGGAGAAAACCAGCCCCCGCCGTGGATCTGGGTGCACCCATTCCAAAAGGGCCGCGGTCGGGCACCACACGTCGAATGATGACCAACATCGATGGACAAGCCCAAAAGGTTTACCATGAGAATGTGTGCCGTGTTCTTGAGCAATGCCAATCTTGCCCGATGCTCGATCTGGACTACCGCGATCAACTCGTGCTCAAGACCGCCGATTTCCGAAAAAAACTCACAGATGCCGCACTAAAGGGCAATCATATGATTGCAGAGTGCCTGCCCTCTCCCGACCGGTTGGGTTATCGCCACAGTGCGAAGCTTGTTGTCAGCGACAAATTCGCACACCCTGATAAACGCTTCATCAATATCGGACTGTACAAACCGGGAACTCATTTTGTTGTCGATGTCGGCGATTGCCCTGTGCAGCGCGACCGCATCAATAAAGTCACGCATTGGTTGCGCACTGCCATCCGTGAGCACAACATCAGTGTCTTCGACGAGCGTAGCAAACAAGGACTCCTGAGGTATGTCACTCTCAGAACGGCATACCGCAGCAAAGACACCATCGTGACCCTGGTGGTCACTGCCGATGACAAGCTCAAGTTGCGGCCTTTTGCGCGTGCGCTCAAGGAACAACTCGGGTTTGTTTCAGGCGTTCTCATGCATATCAACGACACCTCTGGCAACGCCATTTTCCAAAGTCCGGTCGACAACGAGAGCAACGATGTCGCCGTAAGCGGACAAACCACTTTGCTTGCCGGTGAAGATTGTCTTCGTGATTCACTTGCCAATCTTCAAATCCGCATCTCTGCGACCAGCTTTTTTCAAATCAACCCAGCTGTCGCCGAGAGGGCTTACTTCCGGATGATCGAATGGCTCTCGCCAAAGGCACATGAACACGCGCTCGACCTCTACTGCGGGGTTGGCTCGCTTGCACTTTTACTGGCAAAAGCTGGCTGCAACGTGACAGCCATCGAGGAAACCCCCTCGAGTATTGCCGATGCTCAGGAAAATGCACTCATCAACTCACTCCAACACATATCCTTCCATGCCGGGCGAGCAGAAACACTTCTGCCACATCTCATGAGCAACGGAACCCTTAAGAAGGTCGACGTCATGACCGTCAATCCTTCTCGTCGCGGCTGCCAGCCTGAGGTGCTCAAAGCCCTGGCCGAACTCAAACCACGCGCTTTGGCCTATATGAGCTGTAACCCAGACACCCTCCTGAGGGATCTGCGTCAGCTTGAAAATCTGGGCTACGTGGCGCGTGCGTTCGAACTTTATGATATGTTCCCCGGAAGCCGTCACTACGAGGTCGTGACCCTTCTGACCCCTGAATAAGGAACGGAACATGCGCAAGCCACTGTTGTTCCTCTCGCTCGCAGGAACAACGCTGGGTTTTTTGATCTGGAAGAAGTCGACACGAGAACACGATTCGGCGTTACACGAAGACGCCGTTGCATTCTCACCTCAGAACAACAACGACCAAATCGAGCGCGCAGAGAGTGCGGCGCAGCAGCAGAGCCTTTCCGGAACACCCTCCTCAGGAGCTGCAACGCAATCTGGAAATCCCTCCGATGGTGGAACCAAACCGAGCTCAGCTGCCCCAGGATTCGATGCATATGCACATTTCCAAATGGGGAACTATGAAGGAGCAGTTTCGCAATTGCGGGCGGCAGTCAAAACCGATCCGGGCAATGAGCTCACACGCCGCAACCTGGCAACAGCGCTTTTGGCTCTTGGCTTCTTCAAGCTCCAGAAAAAAGAGGTTGCAGACGCGGAGGCTGCCTTCGACGATTCTGCGAAGTTTGGCAATGAAGATGCCCGCAAAGCACTCGCCGGCCTGAAACTGCGGCAGGGCCAAATTGAATCCGCCCGTGAAATTCTTGAGGAGCTTTCGAACCGAGGCAGTGACCTCGACAGCCTGCGCGTGCTCATCGACCTGTCTCTGAGCCAGGATGAACTCGAGCGCGCCGATGACCTCTTAAATCGCCTTGCGGAGAAACTGCAAAAGCCCGAACTCGCGCAAACGCCGGCGGCAGCTGATTTGCTTGTATTTGTCGAATCAAGAAAAAAGCGACTTGATCAGAAACGCAATTTTCTAAAAGTTCAAGATGTCGTCACTCGACAAGGGATCGAGGTCAGCTACTCAACCACAGAATTGCGGCCCATGGCCGACGCAGTGGCACGTGCGATTGAAACCGTTCAGAATCGTCTTTCGCAGATGTTGGGTCCATTGCCTGCCCATGCGCGATTGCGCGCATGGCTTGTGCCAACCAACGACTTCAACCGTATCACCGGTGCACCTCCCTGGGCTGCTGCAGTGTTCGATGGCTACATTCGTATTCCTGTCGGACGCTCAGTGAATGGGCGTCCTGTTTCTGCGGAGAGTATAGAGCGTCTTGCGCAGCATGAAACGACCCACGCCTACATGTACGCTTTTTGCGGCGATCTTCTCCCCTCGTGGATTGGTGAGGGACTTGCCCAGGTCTACGAGGGACGCAACGTCAACCAAAGCCAGGCGGACCTCATGCGCACGCTGGGCCGCAAAGCTATGCAAACCGTTGAGCCAGAAATCGAACGTCCTTTTACCGAGGCGCAGGGCAATCTCGTGGGCCGTCTCTATGCACGTTCGCATTTGCTCGTGCACGCCATGTCTCGCGAAGGTGGCGGTGTCAATGCGACCTGGCAACGAGTGCTTTCAGGAGTGTGTGTGCAGCGGCGCCCTCTTCCAGAGGTTCTGCAAGAGCAATTTTCAGTTTCAAACGTAAATGAACTCTGGATGCGTTACTACGCCACGGCCGAGCCCTGAAAATTTTCAAGCGGCACGACTCGAATCTGCCTCATCGCTCAAGTCTTTGAGAAGGCGCGCTGTGCTTTCAAAAATGAGGCGTTTTTGTACCGATCGATCGTTCCAAGAAAAGCGGTCAACGCCCGGTGTTCCGGAGATGACCCTCAGCTTCACAAGCTCATCAAACAAAGCATCATTGACAGCTTTTGCAGATTCCTTTTGCAGCCGCTCGCAGACCTCAGCCTTTGTGTAAAACTCTTTCGCATCTGGCTTACGGGAGAGGCGCACCAGTGCAGAAAGCAGATTCATGTGCTTTGTGGGAACAAATCCTGCGAATTCATTTTTAGAGCAGTTGAGAGCAAAATTGGCAAAATCTTCCATCAGCGCAGCCTGCGGTGAAAAGAGCGAACGGCCCCATTTTTTGTCGTCCTGAATCTTAACGAGCGAGCCGCGGACAAAACAGTCGAGCATTGCTTCAAAGAAATGACTGCGCTTAAGAAAAAGACTCTCACAACGCTCAACAATCCCTTTGAGCGGAAAGAGTTCAAGACCTTCATCTTTGATCAATCCCATGCGAATTGCATAACCAAGAAAAGCAGCAAACTGGCTCGCAGCATGAAAGGAGGTACCCACCTTGAGTTGCAGTTTGCGCTCGCTCAACTTCGCTTCGAGCAATTGATCGTTTGCAGACTTGAGGCGCGCAACAGAATCCTTGAGTACGGCCTGCACCCAGACCGGAAGATTTTTAAATGAGCCTTCGATGGTTTCGATATCCACATGGATGACCTGCGCAGCTGAGTGTGCCCGCGCCGAGGCGGTACGGCTATCCCGTGAAAACAAAGTCACGGTTCCGATCACGTCCCCCACTCCCATAGAGCCAATACAGATTGAGACACCATCTTTTTCGCGCACGATATCAACCACACCCTCGCGCACAACGAAAACGCCATTGCAGGGGTCGCCTTCCATGAAAAGAAATTCACCGGGCTTGAGAGACCTCAGGGTTGGATTCATGAAGCTTTGCTCTCCGCAGCAAAAGAGTTGGCAAGCACATCAAAACAGGTCGTAAGTGCAACCTGGAGCTCATCGCGATTGAACTTCACAATAAAGGCATCCGCTCCAACAGAAAGGGCTCTTTGCCGGTTTGCTTCACCGCTCAGGCTCGAATGAAGAAGAATTGGTGTCTTCAAGAATCTCTCATCAGCGCGCATTTTCTTGACCAAGGAGTAGCCATCGAGGCGCGGCATCTCGACATCAGAGATCACCAGAAATGGTCTGTGGCTTTGACACAATTGCAGGCTCTCTTGCCAAGCCTGTTCGCCATTTGTGCACTCAACAACTTCACAAGGGAAAGCTGAAAGAATATCTCTCATAGCTCTGCGTGCAGTTGCCGAATCATCCACGATCATCACAACTGGAGAAAGGCGAGAGAACCCGCTCCGGATATCATTTTTCGGTGCTTGCCTGGCAGCGGTCGACTCTGCGTCGGCACTTCGGCCAGTTTCGATGTCCGCGAGAATCTTTTCAAAGTCGATGATAAAAACGAACCTGTTCTGAGCATCAAGAAGCATGCCAGTGATTCCGGAAAACATGTCGGTTTGGGGAGGAAGCACGTCGTCCCAGCTGACACGCCGGATCCGATTGGCACCAGCAACCACAAAACCAGTGAGTCGCCCTGAAATTTCAGTGACCAACACCTGCGCAGACGCCGAAACCGGCTCGCTACTGAAGCCAATGGCGCTGGCCAAGTGGATGGCTGGAATCGCCTTGCCTCGCAACTGGAACACGCCGAGCACATCCCGACGCTTGCCGAGAACTGGCGATAGTGCGGGAAGGCGGATAACCTCACGAACCTTGGCTACATTCACACCGAAGCAGGCCGTTTCAAGCAACGGTTCCGCTGTGTCACCGCAATCGAGCAGCGGATTGCTTGGAGGGTTCTTTGTTAACGTGAACTCGATCATCTCGAAAAGGTTGTTCCCCGCAGGAACAAACCCCAAACCATCGCCGTTCGTCACAGAAGGCCTCCCTCGTGCATCTGGTCTCTGCTCGTATGGGAGATGTCGGCAAAAAGTTCCTGGGTTTGAGCAGGTCGCCAAAGTGTTGACATTTCGGGATTTCCCGGGAATTTCTTGTCTGTTGCATACGGTGAAATAGAATCGAAGCAAAACCGGGAGGGCTCTCTGGTGATCCACATGCTAGGCTTTCTTTTCAGCGCCATTACATATCTGCTGCGCATCTATTCGATCATGTTGTTTGCAGCAGCTATCCTGCGCATGGCCCGTGCGGATGAAACTTCCATCATCGGCCGGCTGGTTTTTCCTCTGACAGATCCACCAGCAAATGCTCTCAAAAGGCGATTTCCAAAGCTGGTTGTCTACCACTCCGGTGCCTACATCGATTTTAGCACCCTAGCCCTGATCGTCTCTGTCGAATTGCTTATACTCTTCTTGGCACATCTTCGTGCCATGGTCGGTGCTTGAATTTTGGAATCTGCATTCAGGATCCTGAGGTTCAAAAATGCGCGCGAAAGTTTTTTCTCCTCAGAATTTTTGCATAGCAGCGGCCCTGCTCTGCATCACAGCTTCGCTGATGCTCTCGTCGACACGAAACAGCGATTCACGACCAACAGGCAGCCTCAGAAAAATCGCATTGCCGGCAGCACTCTCATTTGGACACCGAGAATTCGCATGGCTGCTTTGGGGGCTGGGTGGCCTTTCGACTGCTGTAAATGCCTGGGATGCATCGACCAACACGAGTATCAAGCCAGAAAAGGCTGAAATTTTGAGTAAAAGGCTCCGTGAATTTGCAGAGAGTTTGCCCGAATTTTCGAAGGAAAAACTCGGAATGCGCGAGATTTTTATCTTCCCCTCTTCCTATTTTGCCTTCACAACAAACGAAATTGACCTGGCGCTTGAGATAGCAAAACAGGGCATCTCAGATCCAAGAATTGCACCCGACCTGACTCTAACAGTTGCGTATCTCATTCATCTCTTCAAGAACGACCTTGAGGCTGCAGCTGACGCCTATCAGAAACTGCTCGAAGTTTTTCCACAATCAACCTGGCTCAACAAAACCATCGCAAAGTTACGTGAAGGAAAAGACCCCTTCATTGAAGACCCTGCGGAAAATCAAAAGAACTGCAAGCGGCTTCTGACCCTATTTCCGCTCTCTAAACACAAGCTCATCGAACGCGGAATCTGCCGCGCGGATGACGCCAACAAAACAGGTGAACCATGAGTTCAAGTTTTCTTGTCGCCACCGACCTGAAATATGAATGGCGCAACAAAGACCTTTTTTCCCGCGATCCCAACCGCACACTCTGGGACATTCCGCGCCTAGAGATCTGCGAACCTGGAATTGTGCTTCTTGCGGGAAGAAATGGATCGGGAAAATCGACACTGCTCCGTTGCCTGCTTGGACTTATGCAGCCCACCAGCGGCAACATCCAGTGGTTCGGGACTGAGGGCAATGTGCCGGGAAAAATCGGATACATTCCAGAACTGCCTGTTCTACCTTCACGAATCAAGGTCGGTGAACTCATACAAAGCCTACTCGGACTGACCCCACATCAGCTTGAACGACTTGAATCCTCGGATGCATATCCTCCATCTCTGCGCATCACAAACCTGCTCGGACGCCAGGCCCACATGCTCTCCAAGGGGCAACAACAACGCCTGATTTTGACACTTGCGCTGCGTGGGAATCCCGCTGGTTTTGTTCTGGACGAACCATTCTCAGGCCTTGATCCTTGGGCGCGTGCTGAACTTGCGGAACTGCTGGTTACACTTTCGACCCGGAATCATTTCCTCCTCATATCAACCCACGATGCGCCGCAAAAGTTACGTGAGCATGTCCGGGAAACCTGGATCATTGCCAACGAAAAGCTTTCAATTCATGCGGGCTGTTCTATTCCGGAGTGAATATGTTGCGAGTTGCTGGAATCCTCGGAATCACATTTAAAGAAAATCTACGCGGGCAAGTTCTTTGGACGAGCGCCATCGCAGGATTGGTGCTGCTCATGCTAGTCAGCATTCTGAGCGGAACAGCCCTCACGCACGAGAACCGCATCCTGAATGTGTTTTCTTACTTCATTGCCGATCTTCTTCTGCTATTCGTTGCCATCTTCTCAGGCGCAGTGATCTGCTCGACAGATTTTTCAGCGCGTGGCATTGCCGAACTTTACGTCCCTGCAGGCATCAAACGCCACAGTATTCTGTTCGCACGAGTGCTTGCACACGCAACCATTCTCGCACTGCTGGGAGTTTGCCTTTATCTTTGCAAAACAGCCCTGCTACCACTTCTCACCGATTTTCCAAGCCCACCACTTATACGCGTCCACATCGTCATGTTCCTCTTCAGCTTCCTAAAGAGCTGCACCGCACTGTGCATGGCTACGCTTCTCGGTACGCTCGCACGTCCTCTCTACGCGGTACTCGGAACACTGACACTGTTTTCGATCGGACACCTCACCTCAACGCTCGATTCATTGTTGAGCTCAACAAGCCAAGAACAAGCTCAAGGTTCTATCGGATTACTCAACTCAGTTTTCTACTCAGTCCTTAAGGTTTGGAATCCTAACCTCCTCGTGCTCGAGAGCATCAAGGGTGAGTGGCTCATGCCCTCAATGGAAAACATATTTGCAGCGACTCTATGGGCCATGGGCTTTTGCCTGGGAAGTTTGGGGCTAGCTCTATTGCGTATCAACCGGCTTGATATCCGAGCCTGATAAATAACTTTTTATGCTGCGCTTTCTTCTGATTCAGTTGTATCAACGATAATTGCAGAAGCACTAAAATCGGTTGGCAATTCGCCTTGATTCAAAACTCGTGACAAATCCAAGCCACGATTTTTTCGCAAACTAATGTACTCATCGAGAAAACCTGCCTTCGAGAATTGTGGAACAATTTCCCGGAACCGCTGGTCATGGCTAAGAAGCCATGCATAGCGCAGGCTCGTCATGATTCGCCGGCGCTCGCGGTAAACCAGCCTGTCGAGACGCAGCACACCACTCAGCTCCAGAAGAAGTTCTCTTTCCACTCGAGCACCGCCATTGAACGATAACTGCTCTTGCCCAAAAACGCATTCCTGAGCTTCTTTCAGGTGAGTATCCACGAGTATGGCTGTGATACGCACACGTTCAAAGCGCTGCGTGAGTGCCACTCGTTCCAATAGGCCACCCATATCTGCAGAGAATCGGAGTGAAAATTTATCCAGCGGGATCGAATCACCGAATACACGCAGCGCTTCAACAAGAAGTCCCATGTAATGACTGAGTAAACCACCGACATCGAGCGTTCCAGAGGAAGCAGCAGAATCGATCTGCCAGTTGAAGATCAATGCGCGATGCGGCGAAATTGCATGTACCTGAGAACCACGTGCACTTTCCTCTCGGACACGGCCTATCTGTTCAACTGAAAGACCTCCCGGAAGCTGCAGCTGCCTAGGTTTGAGTGGATCAAAGATATACTGCCTGCTGGGTTTGCTCGTTTTCGCCATGCGCTCGTCATGACTCAAGTTGAAGCCAGTATGCAATGCCAGAAGAAGGAGTTCCAGCTCGGCATCGTTGGATGTGAACTGGCTCAACGGGACGCGTCCAATCGCCATCCATCCAAGAAATTCGTCGTTGTGTTTGAGAGCAATGTAGACCGCGTAAGGTACATCACTCTGGTTGCGGTTCGCCTCAACAGCTGCATGCTGAGTGCGCATCTGTGTATTGGTCACCGCCATATCAACAATGCGGGTAGAGATGTTCTCATCAACAGCAAAAAAATCATCATGCGGCTGCTCAGCACGATCGAATCGTAAGGTACGACCATCGAGGGTATCACTCCCCTTGCCATCGAGCGGAACCAGCCTGACTGGCACATCATGAAAACGAGGCACATTCTTAATCAGTTCAGCCTCAAACGTCTTTGGGCCGAGGGGCACATCGGAAAGCGTCTGAAGAAAGAGATTGCCATCATCGAGCCACTGCACCGAGGGTTGAAGTATTCCTTTTCCATCGGGTGAACGCAAAAACAGAAGGCAGAGCGGCGACGCAAGAACTTTTGCAGCGATTCGCGCCGACTGATTGATGTAGTGGTTCACAGTCTGTGGTTCACGCCTCATCACCAGCCAGCTTTCAACAATATGCGAAAGACCCACACCTGCTGCACGCCGACGGAAGCTAATTTTCTCAGATTCTGCGAGAAGCTCAGGAAAATGATGCTGCAGTGGCAAATTCAACTTCCGACACAGAGCCAAAAGTTGTCTCTCCAACATCCGCCAGCCAAGATCGTGCGCAGAGCGGTAGCATTCAGCAAAATAGTCCATCGCACGCACCTGATCGAACGCACTGCAGGCGAGTCCCATGAACTGCTGGGCGACACATGCCGCGAGATCGTTCTGGGCAGACTTGGCATGATCCTTGGCCTCACCCAAAAGACGCAGCGCCTTTGTGCCCTCTCCCTCGAGAAACAGCACCACGCCCTGATACATAGGCGTCACGGGAGTGCGTCGAGGATTCAACCGCCCCTCTGAGCGGATCAAACGCAAATCCACCTCTCGCAGTAAACGAGCGAGAGATTTTCCCCAGGGCCAGCCGCGCGATTGCACTGAAAATGCAAAAAGAGGAAGAACAATGAAGCCCATTCTCAGAGCATCACTCACCGGTAAGGAAATCTCTCCATCTTTGCGGCGCATGAAAAGCTTCAAAGCTTCCACATAACTATCGAGGGCATCTTTATATTGACCAGATGAAAAATCCTGGAGTGCAACGGAAAGAGACTTGAATATAGATCCTTCGATCATTCCTTGGCGTTGCCTTGCGAACTGATCGACTGTTCGACGAAGAGGATCAACCCTATCTGAGAGAGCAAACCTGAGTGCATCGGAGAACAACGAAAGGCCAGTGTAGTGACCATTCTCGCTTGCTTCACGCATTTTCTTGACTTGCTTGCTCTGAAAGAGCACCTCCTCATTGCCGCTCTGATCAACCGAAGTGTGATTGGAGAGAGGCTGATCGGAAAATTCCTTCGCTGCTTGGTTCTCAAACTTTCTATTTCGCTGAAGTCGCTCTGAAACATACCCCCCGGGATGTACCTTGTTCTTCTCAATCCAGGGACGCCCCTTTTCTTCCGGAAGAACCTCTGACCGCCGCGATCGCCAGATCCTCGGTGATGTAGTTCGAATCCATGAACGGACAGCATTACTCTCGATATTGAGCACACCACTTGCAGGCAACTGGCCATCCTTGCGTTCATCCAGAACACGAGCAAGACGCTCCATGCGCCCCATCGGGTAGTCGAGCCAAATCACTCGCAACGCACGCACCCAACGTGCAACATCGACTCGACCATTGGCCTCCATTGCCCTTTCAAGTGTTTCGGCAATTTCAAATGCCCGGTCGATGTGTCCGTGTCGCAGACAATGAGCTGCGATCAGCATGTTAAAAATGGCAAACGACCGAGTCGGCCCGTTGCGGTGAAGGTTCATGCGGATCGCAGCAATCAGAAATCCTAGCGAGGCACCATCGGCTCCATGCGCCTGCGAGAGTGCTAGATACATCAGACCATGGACATGATTTTCGTTCGGTTTCTCTTTCCGAAACAGTCTCGAATCGATCACAGCGAAGGCAAAGGAAATCAAGCCGAAAGACGCCAACGAATGGAACGTTTCGGAAACGAATCGATTGAACTTTCCGAAGGGGAATGTGAGTTTGCGGTCGATCGCATCAGCGACCTGTTCAAATGCCATGCGGTGGCGACCTAGACCCAGCAAGAGATGCGCCCAATGGAGCTGCAAAATTTCCTTGCGTGCAGGCTCGAATGTGAGTGCAACCAGCTGCTGACAAACATCGCTTGCGGCTACAAGTTCGTTTTGATCGACATGGATAGTATATTCGGTCTCAAAAACTTCGCGCAATCGAGTCAATCGCTCTTGCTGGTTTCCGATTGTGCTGGCACGCTGCATCGCTCTTTCGGTGTAGTACTTAGCTAATGAGTGCTCGAAGTTGCGTGCATGAAATCGCGCTGCCTTCAAGAAAATGGTCGATGAACGTTCAGCGTCGGCCAGGGTTCCTGCACCCTCAAAATGCTTAGCCAATGAAAGAATATGTTCACGTCGCGGCTTGGGATAGAGATAAATAATCCGATTTGCGAGCGCCAGATGTATCTGACGCCTATTCTGTTGATCCAGACCAGCAAGTACTGCGGAACGAAGCTTTTCATGACTAAAGACGAACGAGCGGCGCTGCACTGGCAGATTTTCGTCACCCATCATTTCAAAGACACCTCTGCGCACAAGGCTCAATAAGCGTGTCTCGAGTTCTACGGATGTAAAATCCTGCTCTACTCTAAAATATTCAAACTCGCATGCTTCATGTGAGATGGCAGCAATTGAGGTCAGTCGTTGGTCACGTTTGTCGAGCCTGTCGAGCGAGGCTAGCAGCCCTTCGATATTGCGGGTATCAACGACAATCTGTGAGAGCTTCGCCCAGTCGACTCTGAACGTTGGAGCCCATGGATTAAAGTTTTTGCGTTCCGGTATGAGAGCCTCTGTTTCCACCATCTGCTTGAGGAGTTGGTGCAAAAGCAAAGGTGAACCGTCACATTTTGCGGTTACGAATTCAACAAACTTCGGGGTAGGACGTTGAAGCCCGACAGCCTGCAGAAATTGCATAAAGTCGTATTGGGTGAGCGGTGCGAGATCCCACACATGGAAGCGGCGGCGCAGATTTGACAGACGTGCCAAGAAGTTTTCAAGCACAAAATTGGTTCGTGCAATGCCCTCGCGCATGGTCATCACGAAAGCAAAGCTGGCTTGATCGTTGACCCTCTCCGTGATGAACTGAAACAGCCCAATCGACTGATTATCTGCCAGATGAAGATCGTCGAGTAAGAAGACCAAATATCCGTCTTGCTGTGCGATTTTTGCTAATAGCTCAGAAAAAATCTGCTGAATGGGTATCCGCACCTGGGCCGCTTTTCGCGACTTCGGAGTCCCAGAGGCCACTGGATTAAGATTCTCTTCCAGAAGCTCGAGCGCTTCAATTCGTGCTTCAGCATCTGGTGAATCATCATATCGAACAACATCGACACTCAGCGTTGTGCTACTACTGCCCTTGATCAAATGAGGTCTCAAGGCAGGAATGAGTCGTGCTACTTCA
>JBILKM010000082.1:0-7542 GCA_044376695.1 Silvanigrellaceae bacterium | reverse complement strand
TCATAAAGAAGCCCTTCCTTGTGCAGGATAATCTGCCTGATTTTATCCAATTCGCAGGCGATTTGCGTTGTTTGCTTGAGGCATTGGTTTGACGCACTGCGGCGTTGGATTTGAAGGGCGCAAAGTGTTGTCGCAGAGGCCAAGAATTGGTTGACCTTGCGGTGGTTTACCAATAACCATGAGGTACTTTTTCTGGAGACCTAAAGTGAAGCATCCGTTTGAGTCGGCCGACATCCAAGACACCCCCGACCGAGCCGCGGAGCGCAAGCAGCATCACATCGACATTTGTCGCAGTCAGGATGTCGAATCTCGAGCGTCTGGTGGAGCCGATTTCTTTCTTGCGCCAGAGGCAATGCCTGAGTTTTCTCCCGAAACTATCGATCCCAAGCGCAAATTTTTGGGCCGCGTGTTCGATTGGCCCTTTCTCATCACTGGCATGACCGGTGGTGTGAACGAGGGGCAGCGCATCAATGAAACATTGGCGTTACTCGCAGAGCGCTGGAATATCCCCATGGGCTTGGGTTCACAGAAACTGATGCTCAAGGATCCTTCTAGCAGGCGCTTGTTCGATGTCCGGAAGGTTGCACCGCGTGTTTTTCTTATGGGTAATATCGGTGCTTCGAGTTTCAATTATGGAGTTGTTCTCGACGACATCCTGCGCATGACCGAGCAACTCGAACTCAATGCCTGTGCTGTGCACCTCAATGCGCTTCAAGAACAGATTCAGCCTGAGGGTGAACGCAACTTTGATCAAATCCTTCCTCACATTGAAACTCTCGTGCGGCGGCTTCCCGTTCCTGTCATCGTGAAGGAAGTGGGTTCGGGAATGACTGCTGAAACCTGCAGACGGCTTTTTTCCGCGGGTGTGGCAGCAGTCGATGTGGGTGGCAATGGTGGAACAAGTTGGAGCGTGATTGAAGGAAAACGGGGTGATGCGCTCACTCATCGTCTGGGTGAGTTGTTTCGCAACTGGGGCCTATCGACACAGGAATCCGTGCGCGAATGTGTGCCTGTAGCGAATGCGTTTGGGGCTGCGCCTGCGCGCTCGGTGATCGCAACCGGTGGGGTTCGCGATGGTGCGCAGGCAGCCGTTTTGCTGGCCCTCGGCGCACAAATGTGTGGCATAGGTCTTCCGTTCTTTCGTGCCGTTGTGAATCCTCCAGCAGGAGTTTCACCTGAGGATTCTCTCGAACAGGAAATGCAGTTTTTCACGCGCTCACTTCGTATCGCTATGTACTGCTCGGGTGCGCATAAAATTGATGAACTCTCGTCTCGTCTCAGACACAGGGGAACTCGATGACTTCTTCAGATCTGAATCTTGTTGCTCCCGCCGAATCATCCGGGCGTGTCGTTGTGCACGGTGCGGAAACCGGCATCCACGAGGATCTAAAAAACATTCCTTCTGCGCGCTCCAGTCGCATTTCTGGATTTGCACAGATGAGCGTCAAAGCTCGCCTTGCAGCCTTGGTCGAACGAGGGTTCCTCACGCGTGAGGCTGCTGAATCCCTCTACAGTGCAGAAAGCCTGTCGCAAGAGTTGGCTGACACCTTCATAGAAAACTGTATCGGTTCATTTGCACTGCCCCTCGGAATCGCAACCAATTTTCTCATTGATGGCAGCGAATATCTCATCCCAATGGCAGTAGAAGAGTCGAGCGTTGTGGCTGCTGCGAGCCATGGTGCAAAGCTCGCACGTTCGCGTGGTGGTTTTTTTACTTCACCCACAAAATCGATTGCCACGAGTCAAATTCAATTTTCGGTTCAGGCCGACGACGCAGCTCGTGTTCCAGCGTGGTTTGAGTCCGTTCGGGCCGACCTTATCGATCGCGCCAATGCCTGTCATCCACGGTTGTTGAGTCGCGGCGGTGGAACTGTGGGTGTGGAGTTGCGGATGCTGCCGAAGCCTGGAGTATTCGTTATTCATGTTCATGTCGATACACGCGAAGCAATGGGAGCGAATATTGTCAACACGATCGCCGAAGACATCGGCCGTTGGTTGCCTGGCTCTATCCCTTGCCGCGTAGGCCTGAAAATTCTCACCAACTTGACCGTTCATCGCATCACGCGCGTGCGCTGCGAGGTCGACAGCAAAACGCTAGAGATGAGCGGCTTCAGCGGTGCCGAAGCAGTTGAGCGAATTGTTGAAGCTTGGGAGTTTGCCGATCTCGATCCGTATCGGGCTGCGACGCACAATAAAGGCGTTATGAATGGAATTGACCCCGTTGTTATTGCAACAGGCAACGACTGGCGCGCTGTAGAAGCTGGAGCGCATGCGTTTGCTGCCATGAGTGGTCAATACAAGCCACTGACGCGTTGGTCGAAGGGCGATGAGGGCCAGCTCGTGGGAGAGATCGCAGTGCCTGTTGCTGTTGGCACAGTTGGTGGTGTGACCAAGCTCCATCCCGCGGTGCAGTCGACATTATCTATGCTTGGATATCCTGAGGCTCATGTGCTCTCGGGTTTGATTGCGAGTGTTGGTCTGGCGCAGAACCTGTCCGCTCTCCGTGCGCTTGCATGCGAAGGTATCCAGCGTGGACACATGGCCCTGCATGAAAAAAACATTGAAATGCTGAGGCGCTATGATCATATGCCCTCGCTCACGGCGGTGGCTCGTGGAACCGAATCAGCCAAAGAATCATAACCGCTTGCTGTCGGTGTCTGTTCCCGGGAAGGCTCTGCTGTTCGGGGAATATGGTGTTATGCGTGGCGGTGAAGCCGTTGTTTTGCCGTTGCCAGCATACCGCATGAGTGTAAGCATTTCTATTTCTGCTCCTGTAGAGAAACCAGTCCATCATTTCGTGAGTCGCTTTCTTCCAGAGCGGCTCGCATTGGAACAAAGCGAACTCGAAGGGGTGCTGTTCGGTGACTCTGAGAGCGAGTTGCGCAATTTTGCATGTTATCTCTCTGGTTACCGTGAATATCTCAGCAAAACTGCGGTTGCCGCAGAGGTGAACGCCAGCTTCGCTCCGAGTCTTGGCTTTGGGAGTTCTTCAGCCCTGTTGGCGTGTTTTCATATTGCTTTGAGCGAATTTGTTTATGCGAAAAAAGGTTCTGCTCAGCTCGAAATTAAAAACTATTGGCAGTGTCTCTATGATTCACTGCTCCGTTTGCAAGGACATGGCAGCGGCTATGATGCTGCTGTTCAAACCTGGTTCGCCTTATGCTGCTCCGATCAGCGCAGCACTTCGCTCCTAAGGTTCAAAAATATAAGCCATGGGCTAGAATTGAGTTTCAATGGCTTTGAGCCAGAGATAGCGCGAATTCCTGTTGAACCGAATGATCTGCGGCAGTTTGGTTGCTTTGTTGAAACAGGGGTTCGCTCCGATACACGCGCCGTTTTGAAAAGTGCGATGCGCAAAGTGCTTCCAGAAGAATTCTTTGCAGCGCAGTCGGATTTTGCCCGCCGATTTTTGCAGAATCCAACCTCTGCTCAGGCAATGCGCTTGTGTCGCGAGGCCTCTGCGCTCGCACGCCGCAGCGAACTTTTGCCTCAGAGAACCGAAATCGAAAATTTTGTTTCTGAATGTGAGCGCCTTGATATCCCCTGGAAGACCATGGGTGCGGGACATGGCGACTGTCTCTGGGTTATGGCTTCTCGCAGCGCGATAGAATCGATCATTAGGAAGATTTCAGCACAGAGCCTGAAAGTCCGTCATGCCTTTGAGGAAGAGCAATGAACGAAGCCCTTTTTCGACAAAACCCCAGATTGGGAGAGCTCTCTGAGCGCCTCGTGCAAGCACGTCTGCGCGGAGAACTTCTTCTTCAGGCAGGTGATGAGGGATGGTGCAGTGCACCGAGCAACATTGCGCTCTTGAAATATTGGGGCAAGAAAGCAGGGCTGCAGCAGATTCCAGTGAATTCAAGTTTGAGTCTGACCCTGGGTGCATTCCGTGCATATACTCGAATTACTGCACGAGGCCGTTTTCTACCCTTGATGGATGGGCAGGTTCCTTCTTCGATAGAACGTCCACATTTTTCTCTTTACCTCAACGGTCATGATGCGCTGATGCCCTCAAAAATGGAGGTCTTTCTGAAGTCAGTTCTGCATGGCTATGCAGATGACATCGCTCTTTCCGTTGAGAGTCTGAATAACTTTCCCACAGCCTGCGGTGTAGCTTCGAGTGCAGCGGGCTATGCTGCACTTGTTGGAGCTGTCGCAGATTTACTGAATATAAAGCGTTTTTTGAGTGAATCTGAACTCCAGTTTTGGCTTACTGAATGGGCTCGGTTGGGCAGTGGCTCTGCAACTCGCTCTGCAGTTCCTGTTCATTCTTCCGAAACCTCACAGTATGTTGCATGGGAACTGGCTGCCGATGGGAAGTCATCCATCACAACCGAGGTCTCAGCTCATTCCAGATTTGCGAATATGCAGCATTGTGTCCTGGTGCTCGATGCTGCTGAGAAAACTGTGGGTAGCTCAGAGGGTCATTTGTTGGCGCAAACAAGTGTTTTGCAAGATATTCGTTTGGCCCAATATCCGCAGCGCATCGTTGATTTTCGTTCTGCATTGGTCTCAGGAGATTTTCGCACAGTGCGGCAATTGAGTGAACTCGATGCTTTTGAAATGCATGCGGTCATGTTGAGTGGGGCAACCCGGCTCGAATACATGAACAGGAAAACGGCCCGGGCGATAGCTCAATTCATCTCTCTGCGCGATGCGCATTCAGCTCATATGTTTTGGACTCTCGATGCAGGAGCTAACCCTCATTTTCTTTTCCTGCCCGACGCCGCGCCGTTTATGGCTGAATTTTTCGAATCTCTTCTGCACATCGACGACTTTCAGGATGCAATCGTTTTGGCGGGGCAAACAGCAGGACGTGCGATTGAAGTTGGAAAGACCGATTCCATGCAAGCTGCGCTAAAGAATTCAAATTCCTGCTCTGAGTTGAAGAAAATGTCGCTCTCCGTTGCCGTTCGTTCATTTTTGGAGGGCGTTCAGGATGCTCCTCGCTGAGCCAGGAATGGAAGGTCGTGCTTGTGGTAAGGTCATTTTGATTGGCGAGCATGCTGCTGTTGATGGATTGCCGGCTGTAGCATTGCCTCTGCGCGCTCAAACACTGACCGTCCGATTCGGTGAGAAGATTATCTCTGAAGAACGTAATGGCGAAAGCGGCGCTGAACTTTGGCCCCAGGCTTGGACTCTCTTCATGTCGGACACTCATGTGCAGTTGCCCCCGGAAGAGAGAGTGCGGCTGACTCAATCTTTAGATTTGGGTTTGCGTATTTTGCTTGAACAAGAGGCAGCAGAAGATCTGCTCAATAAATATGTGCCACAGAGGATCGAGATTTTCTCACAACTGCCCTTGGGGGCAGGGATGGGTGGTTCGGCAGCTTTGAGTGCTGCGTTGCTTAGAGCGCTCGCTGTAGCGTTGGGACAGTCGCGCACTTCGGCAGAGATTGCCTTGTTTGCAAATCGTCTCGATGGTTTTTTTCATGGGCGTGCGAGTGGTCTGGACGCAGCCACCGTGGTTGCTGATGGAATCATCACCTTTATGAAAGACAAGGGCGCACAGGCTGTCAGGAATGCTCGTGGATTCTGGTTGCTGCTCGTGGATACGCGCGAACGCACTCCCACCCGTACCATGGTGCACAGAGTTGCGCAGTTGCGTGCTTGTCATCCCGACATTGTGGATTCTAATTTTTCTCTCATTGGGGATTTGTCTGCGCGTGTGATTCAAAACCTGGAGAGCGGAGATCTTCTTGGTTTGGGCGAAAATCTCAACGCAGCACACACAGCATTGCAAGCTTTGCAGGTTTCCACGCCAAAACTCGATGCCTGTGTTACCGAATTGCGGAAGTCGGGAGCTTTGGGAGCCAAGCTGACTGGTGGTGGTGGCGGTGGCCTTGCTCTGGGAATATTTGCCTCTGCGCCCCCAGTTCCCTTTTCATCCGCTTGGAAAGAATACCCACATTATCTGACATTTGTGCCCGCAGACGAAAATTCATAAACTCTGGACTCGGTTTGAATTGAGTACCGGGGGGCGAACCTATGACTGCTGAGCAGAACGACCAACGTGCAAGGGGATTCCGGGTTGTTTATCTAGGAACCCATGACGTTCTTGCTCAGCTCTCTGCTGACTTTCGTCGGGTTGGGATTGAGCCTGAATCTGGAATTCAAGGGCAGGGTGAAGCCTTCGTGCTGAGCAAGGCGCTTGCTCGGCGTTTGCCATCGTTCATCTCAGATCACGAGATGCAGGCTCCTGCGACCATTTATTTCAGCACAGATTTGTTCCAAGTGGCTCACAATATCGCACAGCTGGAACCGGATCTCATTATTCTGGACGAACGCATGTGTCCGCCCCGCGTACACCCACCTCAACGCCCAGCATCAAAAAAACGTCATTCAGCTGCGTTAGAAGTGGGAGTGCCAGGAGAAAGCCAAGGCAGTTCTGATGTTTCTCAGGCGAACGATGTCCTTCACAGTTTGCAGGCAAACGAACAACAGAGCAGTATCAGCAAGCCTCCGCTATTCGAAGATTTTCGCAGCGCGTTAAAGAGTTTTGCACCTCGTGATTACCATTATCCTATGCGTCGCATTCTTGTTGTCTTGCCCACCAACGAAGACAACCAGACCAGGTCGTTTAACCTGGGTCTCGCAAACGTGCGCGGAGTGATTATTGATCCTGCAAGTTCTGCGCAGCTCTTTCTCTTTGCCATTCGTCAACTTTATGAATTTCGAATGACTCAGCAAAAGAAAAGTTTGTGTATCTCTGGTGGCGGTCTTGAAGGGTATATTTATTCGATTGGTGTCACGAATGCTCTCGATGATGCAATGGACGGGAGTGCTTGTAATCAGTTCGACATATTTTGTGGAGTATCTTCTGGTGCCATCCTGGCTGCTTTTTTGGCGGCAGGTACTCACTCGCATGACATTCTTAAACAGCTCTACAAGCGACATCGCAAACTTGACCCACTCTCACTCAATGTCATTTTTGATTTGGCGGGAGGTGAGATAGTCAGTCGCATCGTGGGAGTGTTGCGGATGCTCTCGACCCTCGATCCCGGCGAAGTGGTTGTGCGCTTGCAGCGACTTGTGCCCGTGGGTTTCTTTCGTGGCGAGCGTTTGAAGGCATTCCTGGAAAGGCAGCTCTCGCGGTTGGGTATCCCTGACAACATTAGTTCGCTTGAGAAGGAATTGTATATCAGTGCAACCGACCAAGACACCGGTGAGCACGTTGTCTTCGGCGAAGAGCCCTGGCGCGATATCAAAATCAGTCAGGCCATCCGTGCCAGCACTGCCTTGCCGCCATTTTATTTGCCAGAGCGGGTTAATGGCCACTGGTTTGCCGACGGCCAGTTGACCAGTTCTTCTGATTTCAACACTGCTATACGCAAGGGTGCAGGGCTCGTTCTCATGATCGACCCTATGGTGGCCTACACCAGCAATTCTCCTGGAGCAGTGATGCGGCACGGTGGGTATTTTACCGCAGTGCAGGCCATCAAGAGCCTGGTTCAGACACGCTTTTCGTCGATGCTCAAGCACAGCATGGACGTCAATCCGGACGTGGATTTTGTCGTTTTTCGACCAACCGACGAAGTGATG
>JBILKM010000014.1:0-58589 GCA_044376695.1 Silvanigrellaceae bacterium | reverse complement strand
AGGGTCTCAAGATAAACTTAAGTGACGAACCCGGAGCTGAAATCGGAATGCCTACAAGCGCCATGACTTGAACGACTGCCGCTCCCAGAAGAAGCCCTAGCGCTGCACCCAGAGCTCCAAGAAACACGCCCTCGAATACAAATAGGAGCAGAATGGCTCTTTGTTTGACACCAATAGCCATCATCGTTCCAATTTCACGAACACGCTCGAGCACGTTCATGAACATAGAATTGATAATTCCAAGCATTACAACGAGAAGAAAAACACCCGAAATGATATCAAAAATATTGGTCAGATTGCTCAAAAGATCTTTAATGAAAGGAACTATTTCGTCCCACCTGCTAATTTCAAATTGTGAACCCAACCGGCGCTGAAGTTCGCGCTGCACCGCTTCAGAATGAACAACATCTGTGAGGCGAACGACGTACTCGGTCACTTGGTTTTCCATTTTTAGAAGCTTCTGGACGCTCTTGAGTGGCGCAAGCGCAAGCCGCTTGTCGGTGGGTACCGCACTGCCCAGCAGCCCCGAAATCTGAAAGGCTTCACCCGAGAGTGAACCATCGCGATCGGGTGCAAGCAAAACCGGCCAGAGCTCCCTCGGCTGATTCAAATTTGTTTGTATATTTTCAACGCCAAGTGGCCCTGCGATATCGCGATGCACAACCAAAGCAAGCGCATCCGAACGCGGAAACATCTCGCCATCAATCAGCCATTCGTACTGCTGAGGGAGAGTTTTTTTGTCGAGTTCGGGATCGACAGCATTTGCAGTGAGAAATGTTGTCTTCGCTTCGCCTGCAGAGGCAAGGTCGGTGCCCATTGGCTCCGAAACAGAAATCGAGCCACTGAATTGAAGGCGTGGAGCAAGCGAACTGACGTGCGCCGTAGTAAGGATATTCTCCCGGAGTTCAGTGGAGTCCTCGAATGCGAGATCAAGGGGGTTACTGAGGACATTCTTCATGTAACCAGTGCGGTGAACCTGCAGCATTCCAGTTGTGCCCAACAAGGTTGTGTTGAGCTGGGCCTGCTGCACAGAATTTACAAATCCACGGAGCACCGTAAGAGCAAGAAGTCCGACAACAACAGCACCCATGGCGAGTAACGTCCGCCTGCGGTTTCGGGCTAAATTACGCGCAGACATAAAAACAAGCGGAGACACAGACAGCCCTCCTCAACGCACAACAGTTGCAGAAGTTTATAGGATAGCGAGCAATCTGCCAAATAAGAATTGCGTTCCCTGATATCTCTCGGTATGGCCCGACAAGACTCCGTGGATATTGAGGTTAAGTGTGCTGATACATCCGGCCAATGCCTCGTCTGATTTTCAGACACTGTTTGAACGCTTTCCGGGAACACGTTTGGCGTGCCCTGAAGATTCGAGAGCATTGACGAACTTCTTCAACTCCACTGCAATGAACGCCGACGGATTCAACTTCGCCTTTACACGTGGCGAAGATTACTTTGCCCTTCCAAATCTGCAATCTGAACGCTCCGCAACCCTCATTTGCGAAGAAAACAACTCGATCGTGGGAGTTGGAGCGGTATCAATGCGCAAGGGATTCGTACGAGGCAAAATAAAGCCGATCGGATATCTCCAAGACCTGCGACTTGCTCCTGCCGCTTCTGCACGAACAAGACAATCATTGTATGGGCTCTTTTGTGAGTTTGTACGAATCTGCCCAAACCTTCCTGATTTCGAGAATTGCGCTGTCTTCCTGACCGCTATTTTAAATGACAACAGTGCCGCTCGTAATGCACTTTCAAGACCTTCTTTCCCGCTTGAATACACAAGACTGTCGCAATATCAGGCCTACATTTGGCCAAAGATTCCTTCCGTTGCAGGATTCCTCAGCAAAGCCAGAACCAATGAAGATACCCATTGGAAGCTCATCACGGATTTTTATGAGTCGCAGTTAGGTAAAATGGCATTCGATCTCACCATCGAAGACATTTTGCGATTTCAGAGCCACGCTGTGCCGGTCGTGATTGAAACGAACGGTGAAATACAGGCCGCGTGCCTCCTCGTCGATACCACTAGAGAGCGCCGCATTTGCGCTCAGTACTCCCCTCTGGGTTGGTCAATTGATTCTTCCGGAACATACATCACCGCATTGCGAGTCAAGCGCTCCCTTTCAGCAGCACAGCGCATCACATTTGAGCGACTGCTCATGAGTAAGGCGCTTCGTTTTTCGAATCGACTTCCCGGAAATTTCACCGGCTTTATAGAAACGGAAAATTCGCTTCAGAGTACCCCCTCTTGGCGGGCGAGGTTGCGATTCTCGATCTCCGGAGCACTCTATCGCGTCTTTCACCAGGAACACACAAAACTCGATGACTTCCATGCAGGATTTCTACGCCCGGCCCACTCAAGTGCGTTTGAATGGGTCATGTCATGAGAGGCAATGCCCTGGGAAAAATATTCAAGGTCGAAAAGCAGCTGGGCCGGGGCGATGTTTTTGAGGTGATATCCACGTTCCCCGATGGCCAAGTACAGATTCACACATTCCATCACGAGGACTGCGATGGACTGGGAGCGTTGCTGAAACTTTCACGAGAGTGGAACCCTACCCCTCTGGAACTTCCAGCCTTCAAAATGCCATTGAGCAAAGGCAGTGTCTTGGGAGGTTTGAGTGGTCTTTGGACGGATTTGAAGCCACACCAAACGCGATGGAAAAGCATCAAAATGGCTGCGTCATACACTCCCGAGCATCTGGCACGAAGAGTTTTATCGCAGAATGCCACAGAGGCCATTGTCGCGTGCGCGAGCAAACAGGGAGTCAACCTCAACGCACTACTCCTTTGGGTCGTAAACAAGGTTGTTGCTGAGGTGCTGCTGCATCCAGAACAAGAGCATTGCCACTGGTTACTTCCTGTCAATACGCGCGCCCAAGGCAACACACAAAGCACCGCAAACCATACAAGCTCGATTGGGCTGCATTTTGAACGTTCCACGTCACTGGTTGAAGTTTTCGAAATCTACAAGAGAGCTCTGAATCCATGGCATGCCCTGGGACAGGAAAAGCTAACTGAGTTTCTTGCTGCATTGAGCGAAAAGCATCTTCTTGCGCTTGCTCGTCTGCGCGGGGAAAAGAATTCTTGGATTGGCTCATTTAGCAATCTGGGGCGTTGGGAATTTCCTGATCGCCGGGATGAGAGCTGTTGGCCTTCACACATTTCGATCGCTCCTCCAGCAGGAACGCCGTGCTTTCCGGTGGGTGTTGGTATCATTACCTGGCAGGGACGGATGTCGATTTCACTCAGACTGCATGCAGCATTGTGTCAGTCTTCCGTGCAGATGCCAGACATGATCCTGGATGGAGTTATCAGCACTCTGGAAAAGATCTCTGGATTGCCCCTGAACAACATCGCGCGAGAAATTCCAAAAAAAGAGACAATTTCTCAATTTGAAATAAATCAGGACACCATCCTGTCTCAGGAACACAACGCCCTTTGCAATACGGATAACTGTGCATCACACTCTAAATGAGTGGGAGGTTTCTCAATGTTCACGCTGATAGGTCAGGGATTGATTGCATTTTCAGATTTCAGCAATTTCTTTCTCGGCGAAAATAAATTGCATTTCAAAAAACTTGAAACCGATCGCGATCTGCGCATGCTGCAGCGCGAATTTAAACAAGCAGATGGAATCAATCTCCCCATCGAATATTTAAAACAGGGTCGAGCGTTCGTTTGCTTTAACTCTTGTCTCGAACCACAGGGAGGATTTGCGCTCATCGAACGTGGTCCGTTCCGCTCTTTCGAACAGATACCGGAGTCAGGGCCGATGCCCGTTGATGCATCTGTGCTTGAGCTCACTGCAGTTTGTCTCTCGCCGGGAAACACACTGCGTAGAACACGATATTGGTCCTATGTTGTTGGCAAGACTCTCAGCAGTCGGGCTGCGAACATCATTTACGCTGTAGATTCTGACAAGACTAATCTCCGTGAACGCGTTTTCAACCACATTCGAAATCATGTCATTTATGAAGGACCAGTCAGGCAGCTCGATGGTATGGACAGTGAGACCGTTGAGGCTGTCGAACTCACGGATAAAGCGACTCTAGCGCGGGGATTTTTCAAGTTAGCATTGCATGAAGTTGCAAGAATGAACCGCAGAGGCGCTGCACAAGTCCCCGTCCCTGCACACTGAATAACCAATCCAGTTGCGCAATAACAAGATAAAAATCAGTCAATTCAGTTGCAATACAGATTTTAATCAAGCGGAAAAAGGATCTCGTCAACCCGCTCCCAACACAGCGATTGACGCCAGGTAGCTCCAATGATCTCCACCACGTCGCTGCGCATTTCATTGGCCGGATTTGTGATAATCGCAGCGTGCCCCTCGGCTGAAGTATTGCAAAACAGGATCGATCCCCGCGGAGCAAGAGAAGGCCTCATGCCGTATTGAGGTTTCAGAGAAAGAAAACGAACGCCATTGATGTTAATGGTGCCGTCAGCTGCCTTGCGCATGCGTGCACCTGCGGTTGCACGAAGGAATCCATTGGGAGAAGCATCTGCACCAGAACCCAGTCCAGCTGGGAATATTTTTGTGTTGGTCATGGCCCAGCCCACACAAGCCCAACAGCCTCGGTTTCCAAACGAAGTGAGACCACAGGGCTTGCCACCGCCCGAACGCCGAGTTTCGATGTCTCGGGCAAGCGCCTCGGCCCGGCGGCTTTTTATTGCGTCGGCATCAGGAAGCAGAACCTGACCTGGTTCGGGTGTAGCTGTTGTGGAGGTCAGAACCTCGACCTCTGCCTTGGAGACAAAGAAACTTCGGAAATCGAATTCTTCCCCTTCCTGCACACCCTGGCAATCTTTTGCAGGAATCGAATTTCTCAACCGAACGAAATATTCAACGCCATTAGAAGAAGAAATTTTTGCGAGTGTCGAGGGGACGATCTCCAGCTCATCGGTGCCTGAGGTCCCCGAAAAACGACAAATAATACCGTCGCGAAGATTGCGTCGAGAGAGCTGACTCAACGTGATTGGAGATCCGTTTTTGCCAGCGAGAGCAATCACCGTCGCACTCGAGGATAATGTGTTTGTTTCAGAAAGATTGGATGAAGACCCTGGCTTGCAACCCACAACTACAGCAACAAACAAGCACAGAACCAGCAGAGTGTTTTTCATACGTCCTCCGGAAGCAGTATCGGCATTCGTCAGTTGGAGCTTGAGAGGAGCGTCCAAGTGACCGCAACTCTTAATTATATTTCAATCAGATGACTTTCCTCATCGACTCATATTTTCTGTTGCCTCCCCCGTTTAATGCGGATAACTGAGAGCCTCTTGAAGCATTTCTGGTCTAAAGGGGGCACTCTGTGAAAAGATTTTTTTCGGCACTTCTGGTTTTGTTCTTTCTCCAAACGCAATCCTACGCGCGCGCAAACACGCATGCTCTCAATACTGAATTCAACCAACTTGCCCACGGAATCATCGACGGTCAGATGAATGCGGAATCGATCGTCAGTCATGCAAAGAAGATCGTCTCACAGGCGCGTGCTTCCGGAGTCAGCGAAGAGCAATTCCTCGGTGCATTGAGCGAGAAAATGTCTCTCAATATGAGCAAAGAGAAAATCGCTGCTTCGATTGAAGAGATGCGCAGCAATCCATCAGAAGCAAAGGTGGAAGAGATTGCAAAACAACTTGAAAACAACCGCAGTGGCGACAAGGTGTTCATGGTTTTGTTGACTTTTGCTCTCATGAGTATGCTCATGATCGGCATCTTCTTTTTGTTGGTGGATCCCAATTTTCCTCTCTGAGAATGCAACGGGTCACGCACAACGGGGGCAGCATGTTGAACTTCAGGGTTCTGACCGTCGCACTGACCGTTGTGTTTTCCGTTCCTGGCCTTTCGGGTTGCGGTTCAACTCTGGCAAAGATGCAGACCATCTACGACCAAGACAACCGCACACCCATGACCGAATCAAACCCGAATCTTGCGGTTTTCGGCCCATCAATTGCATTACTGACACGCTCTTTCCGGCTACAAGACTTGGGAAATCAAAAGTTCAAGCTCACGGCACCTAAGTTTGGTGATTTTTTTGGTTTGTGTCGGAACGAGTCTTTTTTTGAAGAGCCAATCCTGGGCGACTGTACCGGGTTTCTCGTGGACGACACACATCTTGTGACAGCTGGACATTGCATCTCAAGCCAAAGCGATTGTGAACAGCGTTCGTTTGTTTTTAACCAATATAAATCGACCCAACCAAACCTACACAGCTCTGAGATTTACTCGTGCCGCCGGATCGTTTCCTCTCTCGCAAAAGACGACGGAGATTTGGTCGTCGTTGAACTCGACCGAGCTGTCACGCAATCACCGCTAAGCAAGTATTTCAATTTAGATGCAAATGAGAATCAGAATCCAAACAACCTCGTCACACTCGGCCACCCATCGGGGCTCCCGTTGAAATCTGCCCCCCTCGAAGGGCTCTCCGGTGTTGCTCTCGGCGCATATTTTTGGGGCAAGGCAGATGTGTCAGGTGGTTCATCAGGATCACCGCTGTTTGACCCTCGGACGGGCTCTCTACAGGGAGTTGTGATCGGCGGAGAAAATGATTTTGTTTGGGATTCCAAAGAATCTTGTAGCCGCAGCCGCGTGTGCACCAATGAATCGTGCAGCGGAGAGCGCTTTGCAACACGAGACGCACTGCTCCGCTTATTGAAAAAATAAAAACTTTGCCCAGAGACCAAATCCTGAATCTATCGGAACAAACAGAATCAAGACTCAGGGTGTGAACTCGGCAATGTCCATGAATCTGTGCCCGCCCTGGTTGTCGATTTCGAGCACTCGATTGGCGAGTGATGTGATGAAATCGATATCATGACTCACGAAAATTAATGAACCTTGAAAATCTTTGAGCGACTCATTCAGAGCTGTGATGCTCTCAAGGTCAAGATGGTTTGTCGGCTCATCGAGAAGCATCACATTGGCGCCATCCATCATCAATTTTGAGAACAAAACGCGAGCCCTTTCGCCACCGCTCAGAGCGTCGGTCTTTTTGTCCTGCTCAGGCCCCCGAAACAGCATCCTCCCCAAAAAGCCCCGAACATACTCGTGAGGTTCGTTGGGAGCGAAGGTTGTGAGCCATTCAAATGGGGTTGTTGCCGACGGCAAAGCCTCTTTATGGTCTTGGGGAAAATATCCAATTTGCGCGCTAACACCCCAGGCAACCTTTCCGGTGTCGGGGGTCAATTGCCCCACCAACATCTTTAGAAGAGTCGTCTTTCCGACTCCATTAGGCCCGATGATCGCGAGGCGATCGCCCGGATTCAGATACAAATGCAGATCTCGGTAAAGAGTCTTTGGAGAAGTTTCTCCTTCGGATGGTGGGAAGGTTTTGCTCAAACCTTCAACCTGAAGGAGTTGCTTACCCAGCTGCTTATTGGGTTTGAACATGAATTTCGGATAGAGACGCTTCGTAGGCACAATTTCTTCGACCTGCTTCTCTAATTTTTCAAGCAGTTTTTGCCGACTCGAGGCCTGGCTACTTTTACTCGCATTTGCACTGAAACGAGCAACAAATGCCTCGAGTTCCGTTTTGCGTTTCTCGAGTTTCATGTTCGACAACTCTTTTTGCTCAACTGCAAGTTGGCTCGCTGCCATGAAGTACTCGTAATCGCCGGTGTAGAATTGAATAGTATTGCGGTCGATGTCGGCAATATGCGTAACAGTCGAATTCAGGAAGTGGCGGTCATGCGAAACAATCAAGGTAATGCCCTGACGCTGCTTAATGGTGTTTTCGAGCCAACGGATGCTGTGCACATCGAGATTGTTGGTCGGCTCGTCGAGCAGAAGAATGTCAGGCTTGGGAAAAAGGCATTGCGCGAGGAGAACTCGAACTTTATAGCCTCCAGCGAGAGTTTTCATCTTATCATTGTGCTTTGAGGTTGGCAGTCCAAGGCCTTCAAGAAGCTGGGCAGCAAGCACCTCCGCATCGTAACCATCATTCTCGGCAACAATCATTTCGAGATCGGCAAGCCGCTCGTTTTCCTCATCGGTGAAGGTTCCCCGATTATATATTTCCTCTTTTTCGTTCATTGCATCCCAGAGCAGACGGTTACCCATGATGACTGTGCTGATGATCGTCTGCTCGTCGTATTCGAATTGATCCTGCTTCAAGAAGCCAAGCCGGAGGTCTTTCCCAAGAGTGACCTCCCCCGTATCAGGCTCAAGAAGTCCGGCAATGACCTTTAGAAGTGTTGACTTGCCCGCACCATTTGCGCCGATTATCCCGTAGGTACACCCCATATTGAAGCGCGCATTGATGTTTTCAAAGAGAATTTTTGCGCCAAAGCGCATCGTTAAATTGGAAAGAGTGATCATCTTGTTCTGCGAAGCCTCATGTCGATACAGGGACGGGTTCGATAGCCCGGGCTAACTTGCTCTAAATACAAAAAATGACCGCAGACACAAATGGCACTGCGGTCATTCGAGACCCGATACAACATGAGCTACTGCAACAGCAACAGGCAACAAAAGGTGTTCAACAACAGCGGCAACATCAACGGCAACGGCAGCTTCAGCACACCCGAGTCTATCTTACTTGTCGGAGCTGTGGACAGTCAGAATACGACTTTCAAGTTCAACTTAAAGTTGTGCAAGGGATAATTACCTATAAATCCAGAGTGTTATCCTTCCGAGCAATTCACTGCAACACTTAATCGTATGTAGTTAAATCATCGATTGAAATACGATCACTGCATTTATTTTAGAAATTAACAAATAACCACCTGAGTGTGCTCCTCCCTGTTGTGCCCAGACATCAAAAAAAAAGCGGACCAGCATCCTGCCGGTCCGCCCATGTGGAAGGAGATAATCTTGGAAGCCACCCAGCCCAGAGGGCCAGGTGTGTCTTCGCTTAGCCGAGCAAGCGAAGTGCCGCCTGAGGCGACTGGTTGGCCTGCGAGAGAACCGCAACACCAGCCTGCTTGAGGATGTTGGACTGCGTGAGTTTCGCAGATTCATCCGCAAAGTCGGTATCACGAATACGACTGTTGGCAGCCGCAAAGTTCTCTGTCTGCACAGACAGGTTATTGATCGTCGAGCCGAGACGGCTCTGGATCGCACCCAAGTAAGAGCGGTATTCGGCGACCTTCTGGATGGCGGCATCAAGAGTCCCGATGGACTGCTGTGCGCTTTCCTTGCTGTCGACACGTGTTCCGCCGTCTTCTGTGCTTCGGCCGAGGTTCAGACCATTCGAGTCGGTGTTGGTGTTCAGGTTCTGCAGGTCGATTCTGATCACGTTGACCGGATTCGACTGTCCCTTCTCATCAACAGACGTGAAGTAGTCCTTGCCCACCTGGATTTCCAAGGGATACGGATTGCTCCGGTTCACCAGGGAAGCATCCAGGGATTCCTGGTTACCTACGAGAAGACGGGTTCCATTGTACTCGGTCGCATTGGTAATACGGTCGATTTCGTCCTTGAGTGCGGTGTATTCCTTGTTCAGAAATCCGCGCTCAACATTACCAATCGTATCCGAGCTCGATTGAACTGCGAGTTCACGCAAGCGGCTCAGAATATTTCCCACTTCGTTCAGGCCGCCTTCGGCAGTTTGAACCAGCGAAACGCCATCACTGGCGTTGCGTTTGGCCATGTTCAGTCCCCGGATGTCGGCCTTCAACTTTTCAGAGATGGCCAGACCAGCTGCATCATCAGCAGCCTTGTTGATCCGATAACCCGAAGCCAATCGCTCCATCGACTGATTGTTTGACTCAGTCGAGTTCACCAAGTTTCTCTGCGCAGACATCGCCTGCATATTGGTTTGAATCCGCAAACCCATACGGTGTTCCTCCTAGACACGCGGCCGGCACTTCCAATGTGCACAGAACCGCCGGGTCATCCTGACCCAATGAAATAAAAAAACCCCACATCCAATCAACTGAACATCTGCACGTCGTTTTATTGCGACGTACAAAGCGTCTGCAGCAATATCCTGTGCCACAAGCGCGAAAGGTTGATTGACTTTCTGGACATGGGATCGGATCATGTGGCGTTGTCATCAACGCATACAATTTGCAGGGGGGGTCGGACGACTGACAGTTCGATCCGGAATTGCTTTTTACTCGCAAAGCCAAACCTCTGCCGTTCAACGATGGAGCAAGTGATTCAATGACATCTCGCCCACCGCAGAGCTCGGGGCAAACCCGTCGCCCCAAAGGGAAGCTTCTCAAGGTGAGTCAATTTCTTTACGTTATCGAGGGCCAGTCCTTCTCCATCCAGATCCAGGAAGCACCTGATGGGATGCTCACTGCCTATACCGAGAGCACTTCAGATCCCCACGAAGCATTTCGCCCTATCAGTGGCTCAAATCTCGAAGACGTCTTACAATCAACCACCCATGAAATAGATAAAAAGGTGAGCAAATGGTGATCTCAGCAATTGATAGAGTGCGAAACGATGCAAATCTTTTGAATCAATTGGGACGGATCGGGCTTGTCACTAATCAGGCCTGTACAACACAGGATTTCATCCCGACCGTCGATGTCGTCGTGAACGCTCTGGAGAAAACCCGCGGCTCAACACTCACTGCTGTTTTCGGTCCACAACACGGATATGGACAAACAGAGCAAGACAACATGATCGAGACGCCCGACAGCACCCTGCTGGTGCCACCTGGCAAAACAATCCCTCTTTACAGCCTTTACTCAAAAACTCGCATTCCAACCCCGGAACAACTCAAGGACGTAGACACACTGGTCGTAGACCTTCAGGATGTCGGCTGCAGGGTCTATACATATATGCTGACCTTGGCAGGTTGCATGCGGGCTGCAGAGAAAGCACAGAAACGGGTCGTTGTGCTCGACCGACCAAATCCTTTGGGCCTCAGCCGCCGCAGAAGTCCTGGAGCCTTCACACAAGGTAACACTCTGGATATGCGCTGGGAGAGTTTTGTCGGCTGGTACTCCATCCCGATGCGCCATGGCCTCACTCTAGGGGAACTTGGAAAGCTTTTTCACAAGACCGAAAACATGACCATCCCTTACCAAGTCATCGAGGTCGGCGGCTTAAAACGCAATACACCGCTCTCTGAGCTCTCTCAGAGACGCTGGACACTTCCCAGTCCGAACCTCCCGACTTGGGAAACCGCCTTCTGCTTTCCTGCCTTTGTTGCCCTTGAGACAACCATGATCAGCGAAGGCCGAGGTACCACACTACCCTTTCAGACTGTGGGTGCGCCTCACCTCCCTGCACAAACAATGCTCAACATCCTTGCAGAGTGGAATGACAGTGCCCCGCAACACCTGCGTTTTTCCGGCCTTAAATTCCGTACTCACGAATTTAGACCCACTTTCAACAAACACCAAGGCGCGCTCTGCAAGGGATTTCAGATCCACGTTGAGCGCCCTGACGATTGCAATACCTTCGCGCTGGGTGTCGTTTTCCTGGCCGCGGCTTCAGCAGAATTCAAGGAATTCCAATGGAAAGGCCCCGGCTATGAGTACAACCTGGTTGACCCTCCAGTGCACTTGGTGCTCGGCAACAGCCGCTGGCAAGAATTCTTCGACGCATTCCGCGGTCGAAAATGGAACAACACATTGCAGTCGGAACTCGTGCAAATGCTTCAGTGGTCTGAGTCGGATGCAAAAGCATTTGAAGAAGTGAATGCGAGTCACCATATTTACAACGAAAACTGAGGTCGAGTGCAGAATGTATTCACACAAGCGCTCATTCACCGGACAGTCCTCACGATCGCTCGGCGCCCTCTTTGATCTCCCATTTATCACGACCGCTGCTGCGCTCGCAGCACTATTTTCTATTGCGCACTCAGGACTCACCTTCTACAAACTCGATCGCCATGTTGGAATTCTTCCAGAGGCCGTGAACCAAATTCCAAAGTCAGAGCTGGCCTCAGCTCTAAAAAACAGCACATCAATCCTCAATTACGACCTCATTTTTGCAACCTGGATTGGGCTTTGCATCCCCATCCTGCTCATAAGCATTGCAGTGCGCTGGGCACTGGCTTCGCTGAGAATCTCTGTGCAACGGACAGTCACTCTCTGTTACCTTTTGACCTACTATTTTTGCAGCTTCATGACCGTCGCGCTGCATAATCCAGGCTGGACCCCCGGCAACTTGCTGATTCGGATTTTGAATCCGCTCGGTGAAGACTTTTTTGAAAGCTTACGAGCCTTACTGTGGATGACTTTGGCTGCGGCAGCTATCTACGCTCTCGCAAAAAACGCGACTTCAAAGTTCAACCGCAGCATGAGATTGACCAGTGTTGCCATACTTTTTTTGGCCGCATTGACTTCCGACTACCTCTACTCAAAAAATTCACGTTCGGTTCATGACTCGTTTCTGAAGAATCCACCCTCCACAACTTTTATTTACATCTTGCCAGGGCTCAAACGAGCCGATGTTCCGCTTGCTCTTGCTGACAAAAAACTCACAACCCTCAGAGAACAACTCTCTTCATTTCAAGAGATCCATCCAAGCACTCCAAGCCTACTCGGTCAGTTTGCAACCAGTTTATTAGGCTCTGAACCGGTTTCTCATGGACTGCGGCACGATTTCATGGACGAAGAAATCATTTCCAATGCACGGATAGCTTTCGCCAAGAAAGTCTTCCCTGCGAAAAATGTTTATTTTGCAACCGCTGTGGGTGGCGCGTCACCTTTCGCTTCGTTGCTCGAAGCTGAGGTTCCAGGTGAGAGGTGTGGTCAAGACTTAAATCTGATTGCACGACTCGGCCACTTTCAAGCGTCGGTTATCCCCTACAGCCTGACCCCCCGCATATTCGATCGTTGGCTGCATCCGGAGCTGGTCTGCTCAAGCAGATTCCTGACAATCGATCAGCACCTCTTCCAGATCTATCAACAGGTCGTTGCGCGTCTTCACCAACCAGGCCCCAAGACCTTTTTTATTTGGTTGACTCCTGCGTTTCATAACCCCGGTGCTCAAACGAAAGCTGACATCAGCTCATTTGCCTCCTGGTCGAAATCCACCTTCACGACACACACCGTACTTAGAAACCATCTTGATTTCCTTGATTCGAGTGGACTTAAAAACCACCACCAAACCTTCTTTTTGGGATTGGCTGACACAGATGCACTTTCGACGGCCTTTGTGCGCTTTGATGGCCAATCAAAATCAGAGTTAACCGATTTAACCTTGGAATCGCCCGGTCAGCGCTCCCAATCGTCGGTGGCAGAACTGTTGCGTGGGCAATCATCGCAAGATGAGAAGGATTCGCCATTTTTCTATTCGGAGTTCAATCTCGACCCAAAAGACACACGCATTTCCACTTTGAGGCCCGATTTGGTGGATACACGCACTGAGAAACCAAAGCACACAAAGTTAATCATCAACAACACTCTTCTGAGAAAAAGCATCGTCAATACGCGGCGACACGTTATTTGTCAGAATGTTGAATCGCCAAGCGAAAAACGTACGCAGGTTCGTGTGAGTCTTACACTCCGAAGTGATAGCTCTCGGCTGCCCCAACTCATGTATGAGGATTTCCAAAACACAAATCTACCGCCGCAAAAAGACGCGGTAACACTTGAGGATTGCCTCACCAATGCCCGTGAAAGACTGATGAAAAGTATTATTGAAGACGTCACTCTGCGGGACAGTTCAGCCTTCAAAACACTCCTGATGGGATTGCCAGTGAAGTCGATCATGACCCAAACCACCAACAGTGAACCTAATTCTGAAACTGAAGAACTCTTCGATCAGTCCACATCGGCTCTTCCAGAGGCCGCCCGCGAGGAGGCCGAACAATGAGAAAGACAAGAAAAAATCGCCATCATCTGTCAAAGAGCAGCCAAAATGAAATCATTGCGGCCAAGGTTACGCTAGCTGTAGGAATCGCGATATCACTTCTCATTGCCTTTTCTCTGGGAACCAGAACCGTCCACTCAGCACTCTCCCCACTGAATCGCCAATACGAAAAAATCACGCGATTTTTTCGGAATTGGGAACAGGATGCAGCACAGACCACGGCAACTCTGAAAACTGATTTGCGCGCTCATTCTGGATTCCACTTTGAATGGCCAGCTCGCCTTAATCCGCCACAGTTTACCCTCGAGAGAGTGCCGACCCCCGAGAGAATCCAAACTATTGATAATCTTCTGAAACTCGGTCGCTCGAAAGCAATACTGCGCGCAACTACAGAACATCCAAACAAGTTTCTGCTGACCGAATATCTTGACACAGATGGCCGCGTAACAATTCACAAAGATGTTCATCTGCTCTTGCCTGGCGAAAAGATCGGTGTTCGCTTCGATTCCATTTCGACCGCAGCGAGACAATGGAAACTTCGTCTTCGCACTGTTGCAGTGACCCAGGACAGGCTCGATTCGCCACTCAGTGCATTGGTCGGTTTTCCGCGCGAGGCGAGCTCGCCTTTGGAGATCGACCCACAAGGCCGCAGCACTGATCTCGATGTTCCATCGTTCACCGAATTCAGCCGCCGTGGCGAAAAGATCTACAATATCGAGTGGCCAAAATCTGCGTCCGGAATTTTGGTGCTTGAAGGATTTCAGCCTGGCACGATTGATACTGAATCAAGAGCACAGGGAGCAAAGAATCTGGTCGTGTACATCGACAAGATGAATGCACCACTCACTCGCCTCACAAAGACACTTGAAACCATCAACCGCCTTACCCCTCAAAAGAAGAACAAGTTTTACTTCAACAATGTGATTCCTACAGCAGATTCCTACAGCCTCGCACGAGAGGCTGTCCTCACTGGCCGGACGCCGGTCGAGCTTGGTGCTTCTTTGAAAAACGAAAAGCTGCGCAACACGCTTTCTCCACAGCACTTGCTCATCGCAAAAACGCTCAGCAAAGGTGGCTCTGCGCGAAGAATCCAACTTTCCGCCCAGGATAATTGCAACGAGAAGTGCAAAGATAATGTCATCTCTTCAACCCTCGACAGCGCATTCACGTCAGAGATGAAAATCATTCGGCGCGAAGAATTTGCCAGCACACAAGTGTATCTCCGCAACGATGACTTTCTGAACGACCCTGGACTACTTTTTGTTGATGTAGAAATCCCGCAGGAAAAACTTCGACTCAATTGGGAAACGATCCACCTCAGCGAAGCCTCAACTGCTCGTTGGATAACAGCGGGGCTATTGGAATCTATCGGAAAACTAAATTTAGGCCTCAAGAACGATGAGAAGATTGCACAACTCGACCTTTGGCTCGCAGGACTCGTGGAATCTTTTCTCTCAAATCCAAATCGTGCAAACGTTGCATTTGTGCTTCATGATAACGGCTCACCCGTTCGCCTATCTTCAGACTCAAAACCTCAAAAGCAGCTCACTCGAGGCGAAGTTTTTTTGCACCTGCACGACGCAGTTGATATCGAGGACAATAAAACAAATTTGACCACAGTGGATGCCCCCACTGCCCTGCAGAATATCGCGCGCCTGTTTGAAAAAAGGGCTCAATCGAACACAGCCGAGAGCGGCGATGATTCTCTACTAGTATCGAATCAGCAAAGCGATGAGCCCATTTCACAGCTCCAAAGCCTCACCTACGTCACTCTGACACGAGACGGATGGCTTGTGGATCCGAAACACTCAAACGACAAAAGCCACACCAAGCACATTTTCCGCGCAGAACCTGAAAAAATCCAGAACCTGCAGGAACGAGCGAACGCTGCAAGAAAAAAGAGCAGGTTATTCGGCCTGCATCTCACATTACCAAACAACAACGTGCGCGACGAAATTATCGAGGCGGAGCTCTCAACCTCACTTAATGGTCTTGGGTGTGAATCTCAGACTGAGAATGCACAGCTGAAATCAATGTATCTTAAAGAAACCGCCGCTGGCAGTGAAAACTCCATGACAATCATCGGCCGACGCCCAACCCAGGCACAGTGGCACGTTTTCTGCCTGTTCGAAGGCAGGGTCACAAGCTCAACTTTTCTTAAATTACGTTTCAAACTCAACGGGCAACCTGTGGAACGCGAAAAGCTTGGTTTGAGCGAATTTGCTTTGCCCATTCGTGGCTTCCTGTGGCGCTCCCCCGATACCATCGAGTTGGTCGGGGCCCAGCTTTTCGATGCAACAGTGGCGCTGGATGCACCTGACGCAGATGCGAGCAAATCCATCTCTGTCGTTCTGTGGAGTGAAAAAGTCCCAGCTGGTCTCGACGACCCCAGAGCTACTTTCGTTCTCGAGCCTACAGTGCACGCAGCCCCCGCGCCTGCTGAAAGCCCTGAGAGCGATACCGATGAACGACTCAGTGAAAAGGACTGACTCCTAAAACATGGCTGCACGACGAACACTGACACAACAGGGCGATCTGCTTAAACTCGGTGGTGATACTTTCACCATTAAAGAAGAGCTCAAAAAGCTTGGAGCTCGTTTTGATGGAGCTCAGAAATGTTGGTTTTTGAGCTCCAGTGAGACAACCCTTAAAAAGCTCGAATTCATGGGTTTCGTGCTCCCGGCACCGTTGCCCCAAGGCTCGGAATCAGGTACTCAGGAGAATTTTTCCGCATCATCAACACCAATGAATGACGATGACACCCTTACGGTGTCACAATTTACTCAACGTGTTGAATCTATTTTTCAGCGCCATCTTTCGTTCGATTTTTGGATCGTGGGCGAGATATCATCACTCAAAACATCCAGCGCGCACGTCTACTTTGATTTGGTGGAACCAGAGCAGGAACGTGCGCTACAGACCGGCCGTGCAGCTTCCGTGCCCTGTTGTTTATGGGCTGGCAAAATCCGCCAGTTGGGGGAGAAGTTTGCGAATTTTCCTCTCAGCGAAGGCATTAAAGTCAAAATAAAAGTTCATTGCGATTTCAGAAAAGAAGGGGCCCGCCTCAATCTGATCGTAGATGACATCGATCCACACTACACTCTGGGCGATCTTGCTCTGCAGAGAGAGAACATCATCCGCGAATTGAAGCGGAGAGGCCTTTACGACCGTCAGCGGAGTGTTACGCGTTGGCCCGAATTTCCCATGCGCATTGCGCTTCTCACCGCAGCAGGCTCACGCGCTCAGACCGACTTCCTCGACGAATTGAAAATGCCTCATCTCTCATTTCGGATCACTCTGTTTGACTGCCACATGCAAGGTGAACATGTTGAAGGTGACATTTGCAACGCACTCGCAGAGGTTTCACGCAACTGCAATGCGTTCGACTGTGTGGTCATCACCCGTGGAGGCGGCTCACGGCTTGATCTGCGCTGGTTCGATAACCTCGAAATAGCAAAGGCCATTGCATATTTTCCGCTGCCTGTGTTGACCGCTATTGGGCATTTTGAGGACGTCAGCATTGCAGATGAGGTCGCTTCGATTGCTGAGAAAACACCGACCGGAGCAGCTCGCTTTCTGGCGCAGGCCGTTGCCCATCAGTTTGAGCGTCAGCTCGCGCGATTGGAGCGTGCTTCTGGTGCGGTTCGGGCACGCCTCCTACGTGAGACAAAATCTTTGGAACGTGCAGATCTGCAGTTGATGCAGTCGACTCGACGGCGCCTGGAAAAGGAAAAGGGAAGAATCTTGGAAGACGAGCGTGCATTGCGGCTTGTGCAAAGAACAGCCGCCCAACCCTTGCGTCTTGGCTACGCGGTGATGCGCGCGCAGAGTGGCAAGACCCTCACTGCAGATGACTTTCTCACATCTGGATTTTCGGGAACCATTCACTTGGAAATGCATAGCTCTCAAAAAAACGCACTAGTTTCAATCGAAATGCAGATTGCAGCGGTGCACGAGCGACTTTCAATCCCCAAAACTTCACATCCGGGTGAGCACCCGGTATTGCCCCCCACAAAGGATCACAACCAAACATGACCCCCTCAAAAGAATTATCCTACAAAGAACTTCAAGGTGAACTCCAAAACATCCTTGTGGCACTCGAGCAGGACAGCACATCGCTCGACGATATCGGGCTGCTTTTGAAGTCGGGGTTTGAAACGGTCGACATCCTGAAAGGTCGCCTTACGGAGGCCGAAGCCCAGATTGAAAACATCATTTCGCTGCGGCACAACACTCAACAGAAACCGCTGCTCCCCAAAGGCGAAGGAGATTCCGAGCAATGACGTCCGCAACCAATACCACGCGCACAAAAATTGTCTGTACACTGGGCCCTTCAAGCAGCAATCGTGAAACCATCTCCGCACTCATAGATGCGGGGATGAATGTGGCACGACTCAACTTCTCCCACGGTGAGCACAGCACGCATGCACAGAACATCGCCATCATTCGCGAACTGTCGCGCGAAAAGAACAAACCGGTAGCTATTCTTCAAGACCTTCAGGGTCCAAAAATCCGTGTGGGCAAATTGCGCGGTGGCTCAACCACGCTCACTCGTGGCCAGCACATCACGCTCGTTTTTGGCCTTGAGCAAACCGACGACAATATTCCCATCGACTACCGAGAACTTGCTGCAGATACGCACGTCGGTGCAAAGATACTCCTAGACGATGGTCTTCTGGGCATGACAGTCGTGGGAATCCGCGATGGCCTTGTGGATTGTGAGGTTGTCCACGGTGGACTTTTGAAATCACGTAAAGGCGTGAATTTCCCCGATAGCGCTCTTTCCATCCCCTCGACAACCGAGAAGGACACGCGCGATCTTCTTTTTGGTGTTGCGCAGGGAGTCGACTACGTAGCTCTCTCGTTTGTGCGCACGGCCGGCGATGTTCAAAAACTCAAACAGATGCTGCGCGCACTTGGCTCGGATATTCCGGTTGTTGCAAAAATCGAAATGCTCAGCGCGGTTGAGAATATCGACGAAATTTGCACGGTGACCGATGCAGTCATGGTTGCCCGCGGAGACCTCGGGGTAGAATGCGGATTTGCAAACGTTTCCGCGTTTCAGAAACAAATCGTCCGCTCCGCGCGGGCTCATGGCAAGCCGGTCATCGTTGCCACGCAAATGCTCGACTCGATGATTGAGAACCATGTCCCTACCAAAGCGGAAATTTCTGATGTTGCCAACGCGGTCTTTGACCTTGCCGACGCGACGATGCTTTCAGGTGAAACCGCTTCGGGCCGGCATCCGAGTCATGTGGTGAACACCATGCGTGACATTCTCGCACGGGTCGAGAATTCTGGAATGTTGCTTCCAGGAGAGGAAAATGCACGTCTCTTCACCTCAAATAAGACCCCTGAAGTGGTTGCACGCACAGCAGCTGAGCTCGGAGACGCCTGCAAGGCTGCAGCCATAGTCTGTCTGACACTGACGGGTAACATTGCACGCACTGTGGCAAAGTACCGTCCCCAGGTTCCCGTGATTGCGCTCAGCCCCCGCCCCGATGTGGTGCGTAAGTTGAGTTTGGTGCGTGGTGTGAGTGGCTTGCAAAACACAATGTTCTTTGACACCGACGGCGCTCTTCACGAAATTGCGAAGTCGATTGTCCAGAAGGGCATGGCGAAAGAAGGAGACCTGCTGGTTATCACTGGTGGTATTCCTCTAGCTTCGATGCAGCCCACCAACCTCATCAAGCTGCACCGCGTTTCAAAAGAGGACGTACTGTAACCAGAGGCACTCAATCCCGCCGTTATAAACCTTCTTGCGGCGCGTTGGCCTCAGTCCAACAGAGCCGCCGAGTTCGGTACTGCCAGCCAGAATCCATGCTTGCCACCCCTTGCAGCGTTGCTTCAACGCATCTCCAATGTCTTTGTACAGACCTTTGAGTTGTTCCTCTTCGCCGAGGCGAACGCCATAAGGTGGATTCATGACAATGACACCCGAGGTGGAGTTGACCTGAAGGTCAACGACATTGCCTTTTTCAAAATGAATGAATTTTGAAACTCCGGCTTTTTCAGCATTCTTTTTTGCTGCTGCGAGCGCCGTAGAATCGGTGTCGCGGCAAATCAAAAAAGGCAAAACAGCATCACTCACGTCCTTCTGACCCAATGCTTCCCTTTTGTATTGAGCGACTTTCCTAAAGGCATCAAGCAGAGAAAGCTCCTGTGAACGCAAGCTGCGGCGAATGCGATCCTCTTGTTTAAGAACACCGGCAGGAATCACGCTGAGGTTCTCATAAGCAAAGCTGGCACGCTCAAGTTGTGGTCGGCGGTTGAGTAGCTGGAGAGCAGCCTCAATTGCAAACGTTCCCGTTCCACACATGGGATCAATTAAATCAGGTGAAAGCACGATCGCCTCGGGGATACGTCGCTTCACCCCTGAAGCAGAGAGATGACCGGCCTCGGGGGAATCTTCGGTGCGTTTGGCGATAGGCTCCACGCGAGAAAAGTAAGCCTTCTCGGGATTTTCATTTCTCAGCTCACGGCAAAGCTTGTGCCAGCCGGTCATACGCAAGAGAGCTGCCCCAAGAAGCTCGCTCAATGGCGCGTCATGGTTCGCTGTCCGGTAACCACGTAGAGCCAGCGGTACACCCGTGGTATCCAAACTGACCGATAGCAACCCACGATGGACGCGGGCCATAATCCTCACCTGAGGAGAATCTTTGTCGACGCTAGGCCTTCTTCCGAACTCGCGTTTGAAGGAGTCGGCGACTGCATCTTTGATTTTTAGATTGAGAGCATTGGACTTGATTGCGGCATCGCTCGAAGACGACTGAACAGAAAAGGTCATCTCGAGCGGAAACAATGATTCCCACTTAAGATTGAGCACAGCATTGTAAACGTCCTCAAGCGAACGCACATCGGCCTCAAGAACCTCACACAACACACGACTAGCGCACCGCAATCCCAAATTCATGGCAAGACAAAGGCCCCAGGGACCACGCACATAAACCCCAGCACTCGCGACCACTGGATTTTCGGTCAATTGGATTCCGAGATCCTGGGCCAGCTCGGAAATTTCGTCGGCAAGCTCCTGCTCGAGGCCATGAACCGTGCTGACAAAAAAGGTGGCGTTCTGATTATCGTACAACTGCGGCCGGTGTCGCTGCGGCTCCCGCTGCAGAGGCCTCCTTGCTGTCGGACGCGGGCTCGCTTCCAGGCTCCTTTGATTTCGCAGCGGCAGCTCCTGTCTCGGCTGGGGGCGGGGTGTCGGCCCCTGGCTCCTTTGGCTTTGCTGCGGTCGATCCGCCGTCTGCTGCAACGGGGATGGGCGCGGTGAGCGGGGCTTGCCCCGTGGGGCCGGATTTGTCGGTCTTCGGCTTGTCATTTGATCCCTCCTCGGTGTCCGTTGCACACAGACCCATTTCACGCAACAGCTCATACTCTCGGCCCGAGCGGATTCGAGTGTAGTATTCGAGAATCTCAGTCGCTTTCTTTGGATTCACGGACTCAAGGAGCTTGGTCACCTGGCGAGGTGGCAACTTGCGCAGCAACTGCATCACAAGATCTCTGTCCATGGTTTCAATGAGTGGAGCTGCTTTTTTAGGCTCCATCTTTGCTATGAATTCAAGTGTTTCCGAGAGACGCTCATCTTTTGCCTTGCGTTCCTTCTGTAGCGTCTCCTCGAGTAGTTTGCGCTCTTCTTCAATTCTCTTCAGCTTGGTTTCAACGTCACTTTTGGAACGCTCGTAACCCTGTCGGGCCGAGGTCAGCTTCTCGATTTTCTGCTCGACATCTTTTCTCATCAACAACAGCTGATTTCGGATCTCAGCAGCACGCGAGAGTGTAAGGCCGCTCTCAGGAATATCGGGCAGTTTACCAGGAGCATCAGAATCCTTTCCGGGAGCTGAAGTCGTCTCTTTTGATTCTTGCGCTCTTGCTTGATGATTCGCATACATGAATCCGCCGAGCCCAGCGAGAGCAACAAGTTTTGCAGCAAAAATAAGATGAAGGGACTTCATGCCGAGACCTCATTCTCTTGAAGAATCAAAAACAGAACGCTGATGTCGAAGAGTTGCTTGCTCATCGAGAAACTTGCGCTCCTTGCGTTCAAGTTGTTCGAAGTGTTCGGCTTGCTTTTTATCGCGCAGATTTTCCATGACCTTGAGATTTCTTCGGCAGGCAAGAAGATGCTGCTCAGCAATATCAACGTCCGATTCTGCAACACGAATAGCCTCAAGCAATTCCATCATCCTCAATTTGCGCTTCTCAAGGCTCTGTTCGAACATGTTATATTTGTAGGTTTCACCGATACGAATGGCATCATTCAAAGTGTCACGCTCTGACAGGTACAAATCGCGCTCCTCTAGCAGAAGACGACGCAATTCGGACACCACCTTACGACAATTCTCCAAGTAGGCTTGTGCCTCATCCACCGCCTGCAGTCGGATGTCCAGAACGCGCTGTAGCCTGAATATGAAACGACTCATTCAAGCTCCGTGAGTTCGAAGAGGCGTTCCTGAGATTCTGCGTAGTTCGAAACCTCATTTCTTCCTTGTCTCAGAAAAGACTCGATCCGACTTTGCATCTGAATGGCCTTATCGATCTTCGGATTTCCGCCTTGATTGTATGCACCAATCGAAATGAGATCCTCATTTTTCTGGTAGGTCGCAAGCCATTCCCGAATCTGCCCAGCTGCATTGCGATGGCGCTCATCGGTGATATCCACCATCACACGACTTGCACTTGTAAGAATATCGATGGCGGGAAAATGGTTGCGTGCAGCAAGTTGTCTCGACAAATTCACATGTCCATCAAGAATACTGCGCGCAGCGTCGGTGACTGGGTCATTAAAATCGTCGCCATCGACAAGAACCGTGTAGATACCTGTTACGGAACCATCGCTATCAGAGTTGCCCGCCTGCTCGAGCAGACGCGGGAGCATGGAGAACACCGAAGGTGTATATCCCTTTGTCGTGGGTGGCTCGCCCACCGCAAGACCGATTTCGCGCTGTGCCATTGCAACACGTGTGAGTGAATCCATCATCAGCAATACTTTTTTGCCACCCTGGCGGAAGAAATCAGCAATCGCAGTTGCAACATGAGCGGCACGAATGCGCGCCAGTGGGCTTTGGTCGCCGGTTGATACCACGACAATACTGCGGGCAAGACCTTCTTCACCCAGGTTCTCTTCCAAAAATTCACGCACCTCTCGACCACGTTCACCGATAAGAGCAATCACGTTAAGGTCTGCCTGGGTATATCGTGCAATCATTCCCAGAAGCACACTCTTACCTACCCCAGAACCAGCCATGATTCCGACGCGCTGCCCTTCACCACAGGTGAGCAACGTGTTCATGGCACGCACTCCCAAATCAAGCGGTGCATCGATGCGTCGACGCAGGAGAGGATTCAAAGGCTCGCGCACAATCGACCAGGGTACACCCGCCAAGGGTGGAATCGGAGCCCCCGTCATGGGCCGCAGATAGGGATCAACAATGCGGCCAATCAGATGTGCGCCGACCCGGATCTTGGGCTCACGCTCAACACATTGCACCAGTGCATTTGCGCAGACACCTGTGGGGTCTGAGAATGGAATAATCAATGCCCTGTCACGCCTAAAGCCGACGACCTCGCCATCGATGCTATAGCTCTTGCGTTGATCGAAAATACGCACGAGTGCACCCAGTGGTGCACCGGGAAGCGCAGCCTCCACCACTGTACCCACCACCTCAAGCACTTTCCCAAGTTTGTCGAGGATAAGGGGTTCACGTGCGAGTGCAGGTCTAGCCTGGCGCAGTTTCTGGAGCGCGTTTGCTGAAAACATTGGTCACCCTGCTTTTTCGGTGCTGTCGTCTTTTTTACCCGGCTCGAAGAGCTCATCTTTCAAAGAATCGATCACCTGCTGAACGGTATTGTGGAGATCGAGAGACACCACCTCATTGTTGGCCTCAATCTTAAGATCGCCACGCTGCAAGGTGCTGTTTCCGACCAGCCGGAGACGCTTGCGCTGTTCGGCATCGAGCTGTGGCTCAATGCGTGCAATATCCTCCGGATGCATTTCAATCTTGAGTTCGTCTTGCCGTTGAAACTGACCTGTCGCCGATTCAAAAACACTACGCAGGGCTTCATCATTCAACTTGACACTTTGCCGCAAAACCCGCTCGGCACAGATCTGCGCAATCTCAGCAAAGATCTCGCGGCCCGTAGAAAGCAGCTCGCCTTTGAGATGTTGAAGTTCAGACAATGCACGCGTGAAGAGCAAGACCGAGTGATTGTACTTTTCTTCGGCTTCCTGAAGCGCTTGCGCGCGCCCCTGTGCCAAACCTTGTTCGACACCTTCTTCGAAGGTGTGAACTGGTGCTGCAGCAGCCGGAGCTGTTTCAGTGGCTCGTGAGGCCACCTCATTCATGGCTGCATCATATCCAGCGCTCTCGCCTTCGGAACGCCCTTGCGCAAAGCCGCTCTCGTAGGCCTCTTTAATCCGTGCTTCAACATCCTCTTGAACAATCGATTGATTGGCTCCGAATGCAAGAGCACCATCTCCGAACCCTCGGTTGTTTTGCGCTGCAAGCTTGCTGAGGTCGCTGATATCAGCGCCGCTCGCGGCCCGAGCACCGGGTTTTGAAACAGAAAGCGCAGCGTCCGCATTCGCCTCTCCAGGACTCATATGCTGTGCATCTGTGGCAGCATCGACCTCGCCCTCTTGAGCTTCACCATCGGTGATATCAAGAAGCTCAAGAGCAACCGCCTCATCTTCATCCATTTGCATGCGCCGTTTGCGCTGCCTCAATTCTTCCTGGCTTGCCAAAAACTCGGCTGTCATGTCTTCGGGAAAAAGAGGTTTTGCAGGGGCACCGAACGTACGCGTGAACTCGGCTGGATTCTGAACCTTCTGACTCAACTCTTGTTGTGGATGACTCTTAGCTACAACGACAGAGCGGCGTGGATTGTCCGGCAAAAGAATACTTTCCGATGAAAAATCCTTCCACGGATATGTATCGACATGCATTCCTGCAAGCTTCTCCTGCTCCGCTTTCTTGACCAGACGTCCACGTGTCATGCGCAATCATCCTTCCAGGATTGGCAGTCGTTATACCAGAGCATTCTCACCGCTTGTGGCGATCACAATCTTTCCTTCATCCGCCAGACGACGAGCAATCTGCACAATGCCTTGCTGTGCAGCCTCAACATCGGTGATTTTTGCAGGCCCAGCGTTCGCAACCTCTTCGCGCAGAGACTCAGCAGCACGGGAAGACATGTTCTTGTAAAGAAGCTCTTTGACGCCCTCAGAGGCTGTCTTCATAGCAAGCTTGAGCTGTTCCATCTTCACTTCACGCATGATGCCCTGAATACCACGGTCATCAATCTTGATGAGATCTTCGAAGGTGAACATCTTCTTACGAATTTCTTCGGTGAGATCCGGATCGCGCTCTTCGAGGCGGTCGAGGATGGTTTCTTCAGTCGCCTTGTCCATCATGTTGAGCATCTCGACGATCGGTGTCACACCACCAATTTGCTGCTGGGTGACGTTACCCATACGCTGCACTTCCCCACGCAGAACATCATCGATTTCATCAATCAATTCAGGAGACACCGCTTCAAGCCTAGAGATTCGTAAAATCAGCTCAGTGTGAAGGCTGTCGGGCAACATCTTGAGAGTTTCGCCAAATTTTTTCGGTTCAAGATGCGCGAGCACGAGTGCAATAGTTTGTGGATGCTCGTTGCGCAGAATGTTGGAAAGCATCTTGGAATCGATGAGCTCAAGCGATTCCAGTGTAGCGGCAGTCTCGAGCGCAAGATCTTCAATGTAGTTGTTGGCCTGGCCGTCGCGGAACGCTGTTTCGAGGAGTTTTTTGGTAAACTCGTTGCCACCAAAGAAGTACTTCTTATTACTTTGAAGAACGTGATAGAATTCTTCCATCACTTCATCGATGGTTTCGCCATCCACACGTCCAAGACGGCTCATGGCACTACCCACGCGCTTAATCTCGAATTCGTTCATCTGCTTGAAGATCTCAGCTGAGATTTCCTCACCGAAGGCGAGAAGCAGAATGGCTGCTTTCTGAGGACCCGTGTATTTGGTCGCCACCCCTGAAACCCTCCTGAAAAGAACCCTTCGCTCAAATTGAAGGGCCGCGGCCGTGCTCCTCTCAGGATACGCAGACCAGAATCCTGGCACCCGGCAACCCTGACCACTTGCGTCACTTTTCCGGGAGGCACTCCAGAACCCAACACAACCCCCGAAAATCACCTAAAAAAGGCAAAAAATCCTTTCTCTTGCGGCACTTGACCCTCTGGAGTATGACCCCCTCACGTTAACCTTCAGGCAAGGAGTGCACCCATGGCCTTCAATTCAATGGCAGTTTCTCTTGAGTGGAAACTCAACAACATGATCCTGCGCCGCGGCGCGAGCATCCTCATGATCGAGGCTGCCAACGTCCAGGTTCTGCGCACGCTCAAGGAAAAGAATGAATTTAGCGAATTTTTCCGCACCAAGGCGCTGGTGAATCGCGAAGCGCGCCGCGTATTTGAAGCGTGGGAACGCAAAGACAAAGATCTGATTGAAAAACTGTTTGCTGAGATGAACGCTTAAAAGAGACTGAGAGTAGAGCCATGACTTCCTTTCACAACCTCGCTTTCTATAAGTTCGTCCGAATTGCTGATGTGGCGGCCACTGCCGAAGCATTCCGCACCCTGACGAGCGCTCTCGAAATGAAGGGAACCCTGATTTTTGCGACCGAGGGTGTGAATGGCTATGTTGCTGCTACTCCAGAGTCTGCGGAAAAGTTCATGAGCTTTTGCCGCAGCGATGAACGCTTTGCCGATATTGAATTCAAGCTTTCCACGAGCGAGTTCAACCCCTACTCACGCATGCTCGTGAAGCAAAAGAGGGAAATCGTGACCATGGGGCGTTCGGGTATCGATCCAGAACACTTCACTGGAAAGCACGTCGATGGCAAGACTCTAAAGCAGTGGCTGGACAACGGTGACGAGGTCATTCTCCTCGACACCCGCAACGACTACGAAACCAAGCTCGGAACGTTCAAGAACGCTGTCGTTCCCGATATCCGTACATTTCGAACTTTTCCGAGCTGGGTCGAGCAGAATTTCCTCCAAAACAAGAACAAACGCGTTGTGACGTTCTGCACCGGTGGAATCCGCTGCGAAAAGGCAACAGCCTATATGCGCCAAGTTGGCTTTGACGAAGTCTATCAAATTCAGGGCGGAATCCTGAAGTATTTCGAACAAACCAAACAAATGCGGGGCGACAACCACTATCAAGGTGATTGTTTCGTTTTTGACCATCGCGTGGCCGTTAACAGCGGGCTCAGGAAAACAGAGCACGACATGTGCTACGTTTGCTGGGCGACCCTGTCACCCGAAGACAAGCAAAGTCCCCTCTACCGCGAAAATGAGTTCTGTCCCCACTGCGCTGAGGAAACAACACGCCGCCTTGAAGAGCGCAAGCGCAAGGCCATTGAAACGAATCAGCGAGCACTTGAAAAACGTTTTGAGCGCATCCGACAAACCCGCGCACAATGGGAAGCCAAAAGCCCTGATCTGAATTCAAGCGCCGAATCCAACCACTGAAAAAAGGCAGGGCTGCAATGGGCCCTACCAAACACAGAAAGCATCGAGGCTACCGAGCACGAATGATTCAAACCTGAATCAACTTGTCCTCAAGACTTGGTGCAGTCCATCCCGCGAGCATCGCAACTCGGGAGCGAATGCGCAGCCTTCTTTTCCTCAGCAGGTTTCTCCTCGGCCTTCTCTTTTGCATCTGGTGCAATAACAGCAGGGGCTACCTTTTGAGCTGTGTTGGCCGGAACAACAGTCGATTCAACTACGCGGCAAATTGGAATATCGTTGAAGCCAATGCCACTCATGAACTGTCCCGCAGGGCATTCGCGCAACACCTCGGAACTAGACTTACCATAGCGCAGCATCACTCCGCTCAATTGGCTCGTCGCAATTTCAAGCTTTTGCCTAGACTTTTTCTTGAATTCAAAGGTCAGTGTCGTTGTCTGCAAAACCTTTGCATCCTTTAGTTGCTCAACGGTGACTTTGTACGAACGCTCCTGACGCAACTTCAAAGAAGCTTTGGATTGGATACTTGCTGCGCCAACATCTGCGGGAAATTTCTCTTCGAGAACAATTTTTTCGCTGAGCGACTTATCCATTCCACCTTCCTCAGGCAAAAGCTGGAAAGTAACGCGGGCAAGAGATGGCTTTTCTGTTGCGCTGCTCACCTTGAGTTCGGCAAGCTTTTTGGCAGCATCAGCACTCGCAGCAGCTTCGGGAACTTTTTCACTTCCTGCCTCGACGGCCTGAGCCGCCTTATCATCGCCTGCTGCTTTCAAGTCCAATTGAGAGTCAACTGAGACCATCTCATTCTTTGCAGGTGCGCGTGTATCCGCGGAAATTCTATTCGCTTCACTCTCAGTGGAGAGTGAAACCTGGCCGCATCCCTGAACAACGATCAATGCAAGAGACAGACTCAAAAATGACTTCATTCATTCCCCCTCGTTTATTCTTCTCTACGAGGTTTATCGGAGCTTGTTACTCGAAAGTTAACCAACGCCGATATTTAGAAACAAAACAAAGTGTTGGGTTACAGCAAAGATGAGCAACCCTTTTCACTTCAAGAGCGAATGTGAAGCCCTTTCGCATGACAAAAGGAATAGATCCCGAGCTTCGAAAGCGTTGAGCCGACTCCTGAGAACCCACGCCCAGACCACGGCAGCCATGCCGAGACGCGGTCGCAGCAGTTCAAATAACCCGTCCCTGTGTTCACCTGTGCAAGAATCCTTTTGCCGCGTTCAAGATTCCTGCAATACACAGAGGAGGTCAGCCCATACTCGGAGTCATTCATAAGCTGCACTGCTTCGGTATCGTCTGTTACCTTCATGACACCAACAACAGGACCAAACGATTCTTCGCGCATCACATCCATTTTATGGTTTGCATTCAGTAGGAGTGTCGGAGGAAAGAAATTTCCTTTACCCTCCTGCAGCTTTCCACCCAGAACCAGCTTTGCGCCCTTAGCCAACGCATCAGCAACCTGTGCTTGCAGAAACGCCAACTGGCTGCGTCGGGTTATTGCACCGCAGAGGGTTGCTGGGTCGAGGGGATCACCCATTTTCCAGGACTGCATCTTTGCCATCAACTTCTCTACGAATGCATCGTGAATTTTCTCGTGCACATAGACTCGCTCTACAGCACAACAGCTTTGTCCGTTGTTGTAGAGAACCCCCTCAGCAACAGCATCCGCGACAGCATCAAGATCGCCGCATTCATCAGTGACATAGAGCGGATCTTTACCGCCGAGTTCCATAATCAGGCGTGTCATGCGACCCGCAAGAGCCTCAGAAATTTTCTTTCCGGTTCCATAGGAGCCTGTGAATCCAACACAATCGAACGGAAGTTTGAGAAGTTCGGCACCAACATGCCCCTCACCCACGACTGCAACAAACACATTTTGAGGAACACCTGCTTCATGCAATAGGCGTGTCAGATGCAACCCTGTGAGAGTTGAGTACTCTGAGGGCTTATAGACGACAGTATTTCCACACAGAAGAGCAGGTAGAAAGACATTGAATCCAACCAGAATGGGATAATTCCATGCAGAGATATTCAAAACAACACCCAGTGGATCGAAGGCCAACACTTCCTCAGTGTTTCCGTCCTGCCGGATTTTCTCGGGTGCAAGCGTCTTTTCAACTTCCTCGGTGAAGAAGCGAATCTTATTGAGACTGCCATTGACCTCATTACGAGCTTGTTGCAACGGCTTGCCCATCTCAAGACTCATATCGCGGGCAATGGTCTCAATATCCCGCTTGAGCAACTCACCAAAACGCTTCAGGAGAGCAACACGCTCTGGCAATGGGCGAGCAGCCCAGGAGGGCTGAGCCTCACGAACGACTGCAAATTTTTCAAAGATGGATGCCACATCATCGGCATCAACGCGGCCAACCAATTCGCCTGTTGCGGGATTCAAAATCTGCATGTCGCACTCCTATGCCGTTTTAAAGAATCGATTCACGTTGTTTTTCTGCTGATGACCGCGTTCAAAAAACTTGAGAATATAGGATCTGGATCATCGACGAGACCAGCGAGTGTTGGCGAAAACTCCGGATGCCATTGCACAGCTGCAACAAAATTTTTCTTCAATCCGGCATATGTGTACGCCTCAACGATGCCATCACTGCTGCTGCGCGCCTCAACAACCAGATCCCGACCCAACTGTTTCACACACTGGTGGTGAACCGAATTCACCTCGAGCTGATTTTTTTTATAGAGACCTTCCAACCAACCACCGCTGCAGAGAGTCACTCCATGATGAACACGATCGTAGGTTTGAGCATTGCGGTGTTCAGTTGAGGTTTGAACTTCTGTCGCGATATCCTGATGCAGAGTCCCCCCAAAAAACACGTTGAGCAGCTGAAAGCCTCTACAAATTCCTAGAATTGGAATTTCTTTTTTGAAAAAGAAATCGGCCAAAGCGAGTTCATAGAGATCGCGATGTCTGTCGCCAGGCCAGCGTGTTTTGTCGAGATAAGGCTCGTTGTAAGACTCCGGACAAAGATCGGCCCCACCCTGAAAAACAATCCCGTCGAGCTGCTCCAAGATAGGGAGCAGTTGAGCGGCGGGCAGATCGGGAATGAGAACGGGCATGACACCCTCACGCGCAACATAGCGCGCCATGTCGTTCTCCATATAGGTGAGGCTCTTATGACCGAAGACGAGCCGAACGGGATCGGGATACATGAAGCACGCACTCAGACCAATTTTGAGCATCAAAAAATCTCCGTCGTTCTCCGGTCATCACAAACAGGCTTTAAATTTGGAAAGCCTGCTTAAAAAGACGCTCAAAATCTGCACGTGTAACCGTTTTGGGGTTGCACTGATGACACGCGTCCTCGACAGCCAAATCAGTCAGCTGCTGAATTTTACTAGCATCCAGATTCATCGCCTTTAGAGAAGCTGGAATTCCAAGACGATTGTTCAGATCCCGAACCCACGCGATGAAATTTGAGGTGCCGAGAACTTTTTCCAGATACTGATACTTCTCTGCAGAAACATCTTTATTGAATTCGAGTCCGTAGGGCATCATCACGGCATTGGCCAGACCATGGTGGGTATCAAACACCGTTGAGAGCGGATGCGCCGTTGAGTGAATCACTCCAAGACCTTTTTGGAAGGCCGTAGCTCCCATGAGCGAAGCAATCATCATTTTTGCACGAGCCTCAAGATCATGAGGCTTCTTGGTTGCGGTTTCAAGTGACTCGGAAATCAGGCGAATCGCCTCGACCGCAATACCATCGCACATCGGGGATACACCCTTGGAAAGGAAGGCCTCGACGTTGTGGGTCAGTGCGTCCATTCCTGTTGCAGCAGTCACGTGTGCAGGCAGATCCACCGAAAGCGCGGGGTCAGCGAAGACCTTATTCGCAATCAGACGCGGCGAAAACAAAATGCGCTTTTTATGGGTCGTGTTTTCAGCAATCACTGTGCTACGTCCAACCTCAGAACCCGTACCGCTCGTGGTTGGAATAGTCACAAAAGGTGGAACTTTTTCTGTCACATATTTATCGCCGCCCAGGGCATCGTCGTAGTCGAACAACGGGCGCGCATGATGTGCCTTGAGAACAATCGCGCGGGCAACATCAAGGCTCGCTCCACCGCCCAATCCTATCACCGCATCGCATTTTTCTTTGTGAAAGTGTTCAACGCCCGAAAGAACATCCGACTCGACCGGGTTCTTTGAAATTCCAGAATACACAGTGGGAGAAATGCCAGATTTTTCAAGCTCGGCGATAACCTTCTTGAAAAATCCGAGCTGAACAAGAGCCTTATCCGAAACCACAAGAGGACGCTTGAGCGCCTGACTTTGGAGATAGGGAGCAAGCTCCTCGATCACACCCACACCAAAACGAATCGACGTTGGAAAATTATATCCGTAGCGACCTGTCCAGTTCATTCCGCTCTCCTCAAATGATTTCAAAATAACGTTTCATTTCCCAATTGGTGACAGCCTTTGAATATTCGCGCCATTCCCAGAGTCTGGTCTTAGTGAAATGCTCAACAAATTCAGAACCAAGCAGTTCCTTTGCGAGTTTGGAATCGCGCATCGCTGTGGCGGCTTCAAACAAATTCTTGGGCAAAGTTCCATTTGATTTATCTGCATACCCATTGCCCATTGTTTGCTTCACCTGCAGTGGAAGCTTGTGCTTAATTCCATAGAGTCCCGAAGCCAAGGCAGCAGCCATTGCCAGGTATGGGTTAGCATCTGCACCCACAACACGCAGCTCAAGACGTGTAGATTTATCAGATCCTGGCAGAGCCCTCAGCGCGGTTGTACGATTGTCGATTCCCCAGGTGAGCGTGGTAGGCGCCCAGGCCCCCTCAACCAGACGCTTAAAGCTATTGACCGTGGGTGCATACATGGGTGTCAGGTGTGGCATGCAGTGAAGCACACCCGCCATGTAGTGTTTCATGGTCTGGCTCATGCGATCGGGAGACTTTGCATCGAAGAAAATGTTCTTGCCGTTCTTCCAGAGACTCTGGTGCACATGCCCTGAACTTCCGGGAAGCGATGCATTCCATTTGGCCATGAACGTAGGCGTGATCCCGTGCAGACTCCCAATCTCCTTGACCGCAGCCTTGAACAAAACAGCCCTGTCAGCAGCTTCAAGAATGTCACTGTAAAGGATGGCTGCTTCGTAAACTCCAGGCCCTGTCTCTGTATGCAGACCCTCGAGTGGAACGTTGTACTTATTGAGCAAATCGAAAAGGTCGTTGAAGAAGCCATTGTTCTGCATTGGACGCAACAAGGAATAACCAAACATTCCTTTAGAAAGGGTCTCTGGCTCATGAAAACCCTTCTCGTGCAATGACTCGGAGCTCTCCATGAAATTAAACCATTCGAACTCCTGACTGAAGAAAGGCTCAAAACCAGCCTTTTCAGCTTGAGAACGAATTTTTTTGAGAAGATTTCGCGGACACAAAGGCAGAGGCTCGCCTGGCGCTTTCCAGAAGTCACCTAAAATAAAAGGGACATCATGATCCCAAGGAACAGTGCGATATGTATTTAAGTCCAAAAACACCTGAGCATCCGGATAGCCGCTGTGCCAGCCAGTGTAGGAAATGTTGTCGTAACAGACATCGTTGGAATCCCAGCCAAGAACCACATTGCAGAAACCGAGTCCGCCTTGCGCAACGGACTCGAATTTCTTCATGTGAATAACTTTACCGCGGAGAATTCCATCGATATCGACAACGGCCAGCTTGACCTTTTGTCCCGGGTATTTTTTGATCTGCTGCAAAATATCATTGCTCTTCACTGCCATCGCCACGCTCTCCACCACATCTCGCATGAGTGCTCAGGGTGGGATCATCGTACGAAAGCCCGAGGCGCTGGTCAGGCACTCTCGGGCGTCAGTGAATTGACTGTCAAACCAAACCAGCTGCTAGCTCAAAACGCTGCTGTGCGGCAATTGTCATGACGAAGAATGACTTTTGTATCCGGGCCAGTGACACTGACTTTGCCCTGTGAATACTCGATTAGAACATGACGCAATTGAGTGCTGCTGCTCTGATCACTGCTTTTCTTTGCATGCTCAGCCGGAGTGAGAAGCATACGCGCATGGGTCTTTTTAACTACCGCACCATCATAAATGGTGTTGTTTGTTCCGGTAAAAGTATCAGTTGCGGACACACTCTGGTTTGCGCGATTCTCTGTCCTGACGCGAGTGAGCTTTACAGACTTTCCTTGAACGATCAAAGTGAGCCGATCCCGCAGAACGATGTCACGGGCCTCGATTGATTTGAAACACTCCACGCGCAGATTGGCGCTCGAAAGCGACGCAACCTCGGAATCGGGTTCTGCACCGCTTTGAGGAGCTCCACAACCAGCAGCAAGAGCGAACATAAAAGCAGCGACAAAAGACTTCATAGAGAACCTCCGCACGATGGATTTGTTCTCCGAGAAGCAAATTTCAAACCATCACTCAAAACACCGATTTCATAAGAGAAATGAAAAAATACGAGTGTCTAAGAATTCAACACTCATCTACAACATACTCAGAAATTAACCGACGCAAAAATTCCCAGTCCATTGCTCTCGGTCTTCTGTTGTTTCGTGTTGTTACGCTCGTTCATATTGAGAATCTCGAGTGTGTAGCGCCAGCCAATTCCGACGCCTGCAAAAACCTTTCGGAAACCGAAAAATGCACTCGCGTGAAAACTATCCTCTGGGAGCCCCACACGTCGTGCATCACCGCTGAGATCGTCGAGGGGGGAGCGCGCCGAGCTGCTCACATAGGATTCCTCTGTTGTCGCAGCAATGATGTATTTAGCCTGTGCATCCAGACCAATTTTATCGGTGAAAAGATCGGCGCCCGATCGCGCGAGGAGATAGGTTTCAGAAGACGAAGCATCAATTTTCGAAATCGAACTAGACACAGCAAGATTTGAAGTCGAAAATCCCGGACCCGCATCAACGAAAAAATTGAGCATGCTTGCGGAAAAACGACCATGCAACCAGTGATCATACGATTTGAGCTCTGGCGAGGACGCATCTTCTCCGAAGGAGCGATCGTAGGTCAGCGTATAGTGTGCAGAGACGTGAGGAACAATTGCAACTCCGGTGTCGCTCACAAACTGGAAACGACGTGAAACCGCAATCGGGCCTCCAGAAACAACACCATAATTCACCCCGAAAAGCTGGCGCACGAAACGGTAATAGACAGGAGTCTGGAGTCCGCCCCAAACGCGCCGATAGCTTCCCGACTCCTCGCGCTCACCGGGTTGCTGAACATTGGCCGTGCCGAGGGCATAGCCAAACCCCGGCTCAATCTGGATCCCCGGATTTCCTGGAACAACACTTATGCCGCGCGCAAAAGCATAAAGCCCGAATTCACCCTGGGCGACTGTAGTCCGCGTCAGAGAATCGGAGCTGTACTGAAAACCCAAAACAGGACGCAATCCAAAGCTGGCTTTGCTCGGTTTCCAATCAGGAAAAAAGATCGAAGGCTGCTTGGGGGATGGCTCGCCCAAGTTTGATGGTGAATCTTCGTCTTGAGCAAGGGCAGCAGAAGCAAGGGAAAGACTGACAGCAGTTAAACTCAACAAACCAGCAATACGACGCACCTGCAAAAGATGTCCTGACATCCGACACTCCAAAAACAGCGATGGCAATCATAAGGGAACGACTCCCTATATGATTGCCATTGAAAATGGATTGCAGCAACAGGTCAGAGTTCGGGTGCCGGCGCGCAACGAGCCAGGTATTTTTTATCGAGGAAGCCTCTGTTCACTTTCACAAACTGACCTCCTTCAACATCACCCCAAACTGTGACTGGCCATCCTAACCTGTAGAAAGATGAGATCTGAGCAGTCGGATTAGGAATGCTCAGATACACAGGAGCGATGCTGCTTTCTTGATCGACAGAGCCGATATAACACGATTGTTTATTGTTGGAGAGTACCGGGGGCTGCACGGATGGCGGCGGAAGCGTTGGTACCGCTGTTGGTGCTGCTGTTACTGCCGGTGCAGGAGGCAGTTGAGGCTGTTTTGTTGCGTCTGGCTTTGCAGTGGAAACTGGAGCTGGCGCGATCTCAAGACTTGAGTTTAGCGCAGGATCGCTCGGCCAATTGCCAACCACGACACGCATGTTTAATGCAGAGACCGATTTGGTCAGAGTCGAGCGTTGGCTCATCGGTCGCGACTCCATAGCGGCGACGCTGCCACGAAACGAGGATAGTTCTTCGAAGGTGTTCAGAATCGAGCCAAAGACTTCTTTGATTTTGGCATTTGGATTGCGAATACATCCACCAGAAACACGCCGCTCGCTCGCACTCGGCAGCTCGAGAATGCTTTCGTTGGCGTTGCCATGGAGGCCATATGCTCCTTGGAACCAGAGCACATAGCGTCCGAGAGGATTGCGGGAGCCACATGGGCCATAGATAGAGGGATTGTTTGCAAAGACAGCGGCACGCTCAGCCTCACTGCGCACCTCACGCCCAGTTGCAGGATTGATAGGCTTGCGCGGATACCAGGCAGGACACATCTGCAGATCATCTACGGCATAAATTCCTGTAGGCGTGTATTGAATTTGCCCATTGTGATAAGCACCGCTCACATCAGCAGTAGCAATGTTCCACTGATCTACAGCAACACCGTTTTTGTACAGAGTTGCGCGGTTGGTCTTCAGGTTGACTCGAAAGGCGATACGCGCGCTCAGCGCTTTGTTTACATCCGCAGTTGAGAGTGAAGAACTTGCGAGCCATGCAACGTCCGAATCTAGCGTTTCAGTCTTTTTTGCACAGGCAGCCACAGCAAGAAGCGCAGATACAGTGACAGGAAGAAACTTTTTAATCATCGACTTGCTCATCATGACACTCTCCCTCAATCTCACGCACAGTGGAGTTCGAGGGCACTCGAGCAATTTGCGGGCCAACCCTGAATTAAATAAAAATCACTGAAACAAAAGATTTTTGTTGACTTCGTTTTTTTGCGACTTTGTCAAAAAAATAGACACCCTGTCTGAGGTGTCTGAGAGATCGACAAAGAACTTCTGCACTCAACGACCGTCGCATCCCACGATAGGCCTGCCTTGAGCATCCACCGGAGCAGCAGCATCTGGATCAGCAGTATTGATATCCGGCATATCCGGGAACACGGCACCGTTGACCAATTCACCATTGTGGGACGATAGGGTCAATGCGGGTAATCCCAGCAAAGACCACGTTGTCCCACTGTCCGTGGGCACCACCTCGCGTTTCTCATCAATTCCCTCGAACCGGTAAATCAATCGCCGAGCCATATACTCGTAGGCAGCACGATCAGGAGCATTGCTTATGACAGTGTCGTCTGCATCCACACCCAAGGCTGGAGATACGGGTATAGAGACTTCTGCATTGATGGTTTTGTCTGTCTTGCTGAGAAGCGCAGGCGGTTGCAGCATTCTCTTGAGTGTTTTGCACTCTGGTGACTCAAAATTGGCCGAACCCAATCCATTTTTTCCGAACGGAAAAATAAAGACAGCTTCGTCGCTGGCAGAAAACGGAATACCGCTAAAAAACATCGACTTGCCACTTTTCAGGTTTGAATAGGTCGGAAAAAAACTATTTAGGAGAACCCCAGATGCCGGACAGGTGGCCTTGAAAACAGATTTGAATACTTCGGTTGTTTCGCGCCAGAAACTTCCTGCCGGAACCTCTGACCAGGGATTCACGCGTAAGGTAGCCGCTTCAAATATCGTTCGAGTCCAGGCTGCACCCATTTTGATGTTTGCGAGCGCATCGCTGTCGGTGCGGAGAATTTTAAATGGATGATTGTCCGGCAAAGCGCCGTTGCCGAGTTTGATCAGAAAAAAAACCTGAGCTCGTTGAGCAATGTAGTTTTCGAGATTGGGGCTCCGCCCGAGCACAAACTCTTCCAGCTGAGCCGTATCCGGTGGGGCCATCTTGAACGGACACAAAAACCCCGAAAGCAAACTACTTGCAATTCCTGCATCAAAAATTCTCTGATGACAAAGAAACTGTGAAACAAGTTTCTGCGGTATCTGAGCAGAATCCAAATCGCTGTCATCGAATTTGAAATCCACTTGTTTGAAGTGGTTCTGCACTCCACCCAACTGGGTATGCGAAGAGAAAATCTCCTGTCCGGCCTTTTCCTGCTCCTTTTGTTCATAATTCATTGCTTCAATGCGACGCGAGGCCTGGATACCGTCGAGTTGCGCGGTTACCATCTGGCTCATACTAAACACACGCCGCACAAAAGGAACCGAGCGCGTGAAATCGAAATTCGCGTTTATACCCAATTGCCGGAGCAAGCTCTCGACCACAGCGGGTCTCTTCCTGTCCAGCTCAACTAAACGGTTGAGTGCATCACGTCGCAGATTGCGGAGCGTATCTGCATTCAATCCTTGTTCCGAGGGGAGAAGTTTTTCTCGTTCCGTTTCGCCAAGGCGATTTGTCGCAATGGAGGCCTTGAATGTTGCGATATCAGCGGTTGTGAAACAGTCAACGTAGCGAATCTTTTTAGCGCTTTGTGCCGGGAATACCGATGAACCGTTTTTGAGACAACCTTCATTTAGAGCGACGTTGTAGGTCTCTGCAGAACGACCATCGAGCGACCTCAAAATGAAAAGTTTTTGCCGTAACAGTGCATCCGACTGATTGCCTGAGCCGTCTTTGTTTACAACCTTTTTCACATACTCAATTCCATCGACCTGGGGCAGCGGAAGGGTCACATAGCGGAAGTCTGCAAGCCCCTTTGCAGTATTTTCCGGACTCGACATGTGAAAGATGACTTCTGTTGCATACGACGGCTGGTAGCAGTGCTCGGCCGTCCAAAACCTCACCCGCTGAACTCCATTCTTGGGCTCCGCATCATCTTCGTCGAGAGTGACCTTGGCCGTGCAACGCTTGAATTGAAGTTTGGGTGCCCACTCTGAACCAACGACCCTCTGCTTCAGTTCAGGGTTGCTCGCGAGAATTTCCCATGCCTTTCGGCTCACACAACTTTTGAGGCGAGCCTCAGTGATTCTCGGAGTGGATGCAGTGCAATAGGGAATATTCAACACATCAACAACGCCCAAAGGATTTCCGAATTCTAAATCCTTGCCGATGGCAGTTTGAATTGGGTTTTTGAAGGCCTTTTCCCGAGTGGAAATGCCGTAAAAGCGGATCGAAATGTAACCGCCAGTGCTCGGCTCAGCCTGATTTGCGACCTCACGCGAACCTTCACTCAAGTAACTTTCAGAACCGGTCAGTCTCTGCTTATTCGTCTTTGACTTGCAAGGCGCTTGAGCCGAGGCCTTGCGCAAGCCGGGGCCCACAGAATTACTCGACGACGGCGCGCATGCCGCAACCACGGATGCGGTGGCAAGCACACCGCAAAGGCTGGTCAAACGAGTCTTTTTCTCAATGGTCATGAACCACCCGAGCTCAGCGGACGTTTTGTTCCGTATCGGCTCCGGTGAAAGGCAACCAAAGAAAAACTCTCAAGTCACGGTAATCGGGATTGTTTGTTAAATCGGCGAAAATTCAGGAATTCTAAATCGCAAAAATCTCAGTACATTTTAGCACGCACGGTGTATTCAAGTACCTTCTGACCTTTGGCAGGGACACTCGCTCTCCACTCCGCACTGTTTTTGTTCAGCATTTTATATTCGACGTTCGATTTCAGAATCTTGGGATCGGATGGCAGGGAATCCCTAAAAATAATCAGTTGTTCACGGTCTTTGGCGTTGCTGAATGTCACACGGCTCGTGAATTCCACAACTCGAACGTCCCTGCCTTGCACCTTGACCGGCGGGAGATTTTTCAAGCTCAGTTGCTTCTTGCGTGCCGTGACATCAAAAGAGGAGCCCAATCTCACCCGTACTCTTTCGTTCTCAGGAACATGACGGATTTTATCTTCACCAATGAACTGCGAGAGATCCGCCTTGTCGCGTTTGTACACACGGACAACTCCTGCAGGCAGAGCCATTCCCAACCTGGATTTTTTATCGTTCTCGAATGCCACAAAAACCCCACCCGGGATGGGTGATCCCAATTCAACGCTATCGGCTGCTCCTCCAGCCCCGCCATCCTCGCCCTCTCCATCCAGGGAATCATCACTAAAATAATGACCCGAAGATTCGAAGATAATTTCCTTGCGAGCTGCAACATCCGACACCTGCAGGAGCGTAAGCTGTTTGGTTTGATTGGAGAGAATGGTCGTCTGCCGCGGCAATGTATAAAGATGATACTCGAAGAAGGATTCGCCCTGCATTTGTGGAACAGCCATCGCGTTAGCCGCTGATTCTGCCATCATGGCATTCGCATAATTCATTTTCGCGCGAATTCTTCCCCGCGGTTGTTCGACGGTCTGGATGTTGCCAGCCATCAACTGCAGCTGTGCATTGCGAAAAGCAGTGCTGCTTTGGTTGGTCAGCGTCACGAAACCAGTCAGATTCAGACTGTCGTCGTTCTCATTGAGGTCGGCAATATAATCCGCCTTCCAGTTGATCCCTTCACTCAAATAGTTCAATTCGACTTCCTGCTCGCCACTCCTGCGGCTCTCCACGAGCAAACTCAGTGTGGGCTCGGAGCGCAGATTCTTGGGAACCTCAGGAAAGGCGATTCGCCCCGGCAATCCTGTTTCAATTCTGTCTTTCAATTTCAGCACGACACCATTTTGGGTCGAAAGCACCTCGGCTGTTTCGCTGGTATCAGAGCCGTTGGTCGGATGGGTTCGGATTACAGAAACATTGCGGCCCAGATACTTCTCAAGGAGTTTTGTGGGTGAGAGAAGATCAAATTCAAGATTTTGCTCAAGAACAAGCAGGTCTTCAGGCGTTTTTACGTTTCTCAGCTGAGCGGTTTCGCTCATCATCTGCGAACTCACATCCTGTAGTTCAAGCGCAGAGCGGCCCTTATCGAATTTAATCTTGCGACGCTCGCGGATCATGGAGCGGCCATTGGAATAAACCGTAAGCGAGACCGCAGTCTGGTCTTTCAGCTGGCTCCGCAGGACTTTGACATCCTGAGCATAGCTGGCTGAAGAAAGCGCAAACGCAAGCAAAGCAACAGAGGCCAACGGACGCAATCTCATGGGAGACTTCCTTATCTCGCAGAAATAAAAAGTCAGCTCACCACAAGCGCATTGGGCAAAAGATCAACCAATAATCTCGAGCCTGCTTTTCACCAGAAGATAGGGATACTCAGAAAAGTAGCCCTTGACCTGGGTCATGATGTGGTCAGCTTCAGTCGGGTTGAGCTTACCGTCTTCGATCCGAGCCTTCAATTGATTGGAATAGCCCGTCAGAATACCCTCATCGGTGTAGTTCATGACGCGCAGCAACTCACCCACATCTTCACCTTTGACCTCTTCAATATTTTCAATTTGGCCTGAAGGCGAAATCTGCACGATGAGCTCATTCACGGCACCAAACAGGTTGTGGTTGTTGCCGAGAGCTTCCTGATAGGCACCCACAAGGAAAAAGCCGATGTGATAAGGTGTGTCGGACTGCGGAACATGCAGTTCCAATGACGGCTTGACGTCGCGCTTGTCGACAAACTTATCGAGGCAGCCATCGGAATCACAGGTGATGTCCATAATCACACCCGTTTTGCTCGTGCGCTCGTTCAGGCGCGTGAGCGGCATGACCGGAAACAGCTGCTCGATACTCCATGAATCAGGAATTGACTGGAAGATGGAAAAATTCGCGAGGTACTTGCTTGTCCTGCTCTTGGAAAGTTCCTCGAACTCTTCGAGCTGAACGCCCGAAAGTGCGTGGTAGTGGAGTGCCTTGTTGGCAATCTCATTCACAATGACTTCTGCCTTGGCGCGCGCCTCGAGGCTCAAATATCCGAGACCAAAAAGTGTGAAAAGCTCATCTCGATACTCGATTGAGTCGTGGTAGAACTCAACGTAATTTTTACTGTTCATCTGAACATGAACGTTCATGAGGTCACGCAGTAACTTATGGTCGGTGTCGTCGAGAACCACCTCCTGAATGTCGCCACCCATCTTTTCCACTTCACGAACATCGGTCACGAGGACTGCATGATAAGCAGCCACAGCGCGTCCACTCTCGCTCACGATTGTAGGCGGTGGGCAGTTTTCGGACTGGCAGACCTCCTGAACAAGGTAAACAACGTCGTTGGCAAACTCCTGGAGTGTGTAGTTGGCACTCGCATAGAAACTGGTTTTCGAGCCGTCGTAGTCGACACCGATACCGCCGCCGATGTTCAGATAACGGAGGTTGAAGCCGTTCTTATAAATCTTGGAGTAGACCCGGCTCGCTTCTTTCATGGCGTTTTTGACGCGCTTGATTTCGGTGATCTGTGAGCCAATGTGGTAGTGCACCATCACCAAAGATTTCTTGAGCCCTGCTTCTTCAATGAGCCACAGAGCTTCCATCATCTCAACCGAGCTCAAGCCGAATTTACTCTCGGTTCCGGAGGATTTTTCCCAGAGTCCTGACCCCTTGGAGTAGAGCTTGGCGCGCAGGCCGATATCAACACAAAAGCCCACCTGCTTTGCATACTCAATAATGAACTTGAGCTCGTCGGTTCCTTCAATCACCAGGATGATGTTCTTGCCCATGCGCTTCGCAGAGAAGGCCATCTCGATATAGTGAGAATCTTTGAATCCGTTGCAGACCATCAACGCTTCGGGATGCAGTTCGTAGCTGAGCGCAGCAAAGAGTTCTGCTTTGGTACCGACCTCGAGGCCGTAAGCGTGCTTGCGTCCACTGCGCACCAGTGCGTCGATGAATTCTTTTCTTTGATTGACCTTATATGGAAAAACGCAGCGCAGGTCGCCGGCATACTTGTACTCTTCCATCGAGGTTCGGAAGGCCGAGTGCAGGCGCGCGAGTTGCGTGTCGAGAATTTGAGGAAAACGAAGAATCAGGGGGGTTTGAATGCGTCGCTCGGCAGCGTGCTCGAGAATGCGAGTCAGATCCAATGACACATCCTCACTTCCGAACGGATGTACCTGAACCGTGCCTCGGCTTGAAACCCCAAAATACCCTGAACTCCAGCCATCAATGCCGTACTTCTGGAACGCGTCCTGGATGTTCTGGGTCATAGCCATGCGATTCTCCTTGTTTGCCGACCCCGGACAAGGCCGGAGGATTCTCGCGCGTCTTATCCCAAGCACCCGCGGAGTCAAGGAAAATCCCCGTCAAGCGAGGCTGTCACGAGGCAATTTTTCACCCCGGTGCCCTCCGCCCGAGGTCTAGAATCAACAAGAAAGGAGAACCCCATGTCTGTTCTGCGCAATCAACGTTATGCCCAGTTCGAGCACGGCGGAACCGCTCGCGACGCCCTCCGCGGCCTCCCCTTGCAACAATTTCCGTGGGTTCTCGAAAAATCTGAGTATACTTCGACTCAAACGGAGCTGGTTTGGCAGCTTGAGATCGCCTGTCTCGAGGCAACCCCAAGCGGCTTCGGAACCAAGCTCAACTTCAAACTGTCCGGCACAGCCCAACTCAGCCGCTCCTCGCTCGGTAGACACCTGTTCGATGGACAACTTGAATCGCGCGTGAGCCAGCTCTTTTCTCAAGACCTGTTCGAGATTCAGGACACCAGCCAATGGCAGTGCGAAGGAATGCTCGAGGAGCTGCCCAAAATTGCAAAAGAGCTCCTCAAAAAATTCAAACTGCAAGTTGATGCTGAGTGGAACGATGAAAAAATACGTCGTCAGTTGCGTGGGCATCTCAGACACTCGTCACCCGGCGGATTCGGCGACCGCGCATACTGATTCAACGGCCGCAATCTCTTAGGCCCCTTTACGGCGATTCAAGTCGCCCGACGCGGAGACTGCGTCCTTCGTTCTCTCAGCTTCAGTCGGCTGCGCAGTCCGCAATGAATCAGCTGCAGTCTTCCCGGGCGCAACCTGAATAATCTTGCCTTTCGATTCTTTCTCGTAAGCCAAAACGTTTGGGGTGGCGGGCTTGTTTTGGAATTGCTTCACGCTGTCCACGACCAAACCTACAAAAGGTTTGAACAACAGCGGGTCATAATCGTCGTTGGACTCGATCATAATCTTGAGAGCCTGGCCTGGTTCGAACGCCTCTTTGTAGACCCGCTTCATCAGCAGTGCGCTATACACATCTGCAATCATGCAGATGCGGCTGTAAAGATGAATTCCATCATTTGGGTCGGTTTCGAGGCGACCCTTTCGCCCCTCAGGATAGCCCCGGCCAGTGAACTTCTCGTGATGCTCATAAGCAACCCGGATAGCCAAATCACTAATAGGAGCTCCCTGCTTAACGGAATCGAGCAATTCGTCACGACCAAACGTCGTGTGCTGCTTGATAACGTCGAATTCCTCGGGTGTGAGCTTGCCTGGCTTGTTGAGAATTTCACTTGGCACACAGGTTTTTCCAGTGTCATGGAAAAGCCCGCACTCTGCCACATGCATCACTTCTTTTTCAGACATGGGTCTATCGACCATCTCCTGCGATATAATCGCACACAACATCGCAACGGTTGCACTGTGATCGTAGAGAGTCGGATCGCACGCAATCATCTTACTTAAGGTGTAAAGTGACGCTTGAGAATCAAGAACGGAGGAAACAATCGCAGAGGCACTCGCACGCACACGCGCAACGACCTCCTCATCGATTCCCCCTTTGACAACCATCTGGCTGGAGCTGCTGAGCTGACCGTAAACATCGAGCGTCTTTTTATCCATGTGCGGCACGTAAGCGAGAAGGCGGTTGAGTTTTTTGCCGCGGACTTGATTTATCACCGCCTCAAATTTTGGACGGTCGTTTCTCCAGATGCAGACTCGAAAGCTGCCCTTTGGCTTTAGGCAAGCAGACCAGACCTCGTCGAGCAGCTCTTTGGAGAATTCCTTCGGTTTAATAAATTCAACCAACCAACCCTCAATTGAAACGAACAACGAGAAGTCGACCTTCTGTACCTCGAACAGAAAATGAAACTGCTCGAGGCTCACATTCACGAGCTTTTGTGCCAGCTCGTTGGTCAGCGGTACGACGACACAGCGATTGCGCGTTTCCTCACGGATCGGCGGCGCTTTGAGATTCATCCCGGACTCCCTCTGCGGCTCCCATACGTGGAATCGGAGAAAGGCCGGAGAACCTGAGTGTAATTTAGACAACCAGCCGAATTAATGAGTAATTTTAACCATCATTTGTGACCGTGCTCCCTGTTCGAGCCCGACTTGCAACAACTTGCCATTGACCTTCTTTCCCTCTTTGTCGCGCCCGACCCTGATGATCTCCTGCGCAACCCGATTCTCCACCTCCTGCTCAAGGAGCCTGCGCAGCGGACGAGCTCCATAAAGTGGATCGAAACCATGTTCACACAACCAATCCCGAGCAGAATTCGAGACCTCGAGCGAGAGCCCCTGTTTTTCCAAGCGCACAGCCAAACTCTTGAGGTGAATATCCAGTATTCTGTGAATCGAATCACGTGAGAATTTTTGAAACACGATGACCTCATCAAGTCGATTCAAAAACTCTGGTTTGAACGATTTTTTGAGCTCCTCTTTGACCAACTTTTCAACCTCCTCGTTACTCAATTCCCGAGAGTCGGCGTTCAATCCAACCGCTCTTTTGTTGGCAACGATGTGTTCCGAACCGATATTGCTCGTAAAGATGATAAGGGTGTTTTCAAAGTTGATGATCTGCCCTTCAGCATCGGTGAGTCGACCATCATCGAGCAGCTGCAGAAATAGATTGAAGGTCTCGGGATGGGCTTTCTCAATTTCGTCGAACAGCAAAACGCAATAAGGCTGCCGCTTGACCTTTTCGGTCAGCTGACCACCCTCGCCGTAGCCAACATATCCCGGAGGTGAGCCAATTAATTTTGAGGTTTCATGACGCTCCATGAATTCGCTCATATCGAAACGAATAAGCCGCTGCTCGTCGTTGACAACAAATTCCGCAAGCGCCTTAGCAAGTTCGGTTTTTCCAACGCCAGTGGGCCCCAAAAAGAGAAAAGAGCCAATCGGAGCCCGTCTCTCGCGCAATCCCACACGATTTCGCCGCAACGCATTTGCAACTGCGCGCACGGCATGTGGCTGACCAATCACTCGCCTCTCGAGTTCAATCTCGATATTTGCCAGTTTGGAGAGATCTTCGGCCTGCAAACGCTGCACGGGAATTCCGGTGCTGCGTGAAACCAACTCCGCGATGTCCTCCGGATGAACAATTCGATCCTCAGGCCGAATAGTCGCCTCCCAATTCTTGCGCAGTTCTGCGATGCGATTTTCGAGTTTCACAACCTCCATTTGAATTTCAGCCACGCGCTGAAAATCCTGACGATTAAAGACCTCGGTTCGCTCTTCTTGCCTCTGTTGTTTTTCCTGCTCGAGCTTTTGGATTTCAGGAGGAAGACTCACAACGCGAATACGCTTGAGAGCACCCGCCTCGTCGATCAAATCGATTGCTTTATCTGGAAGACTACGGCCAGTGATGTAGCGGTTCGACAGTTCAACAGCAGCGGCGAGTGCATCTGGCGCATACTTTATGTGGTGATGCCGCTCGTAGCGCGCGGAAATGGCTTGCAACATCAACTTGGCATTTTCCAAGGATGGTTCTTCAACACGCACTGATTGAAAGCGACGCTCCAGTGCGGGATCCGCTTCGATATACTGCTTGTATTCTTTGAATGTAGTGGCACCGATGCACTGCAGCTGTCCTCTTGCAAGAGCTGTTTTGAGTATGTTGCTCGCATCGAGAGCACCAGAACTCCGACCAGCTCCCACAACGGTGTGAATTTCATCAATGAAGAGGATAACCTCGCCTTCGAGGGCTATAATTTCTTCCTTGATTTGCTTCAGCCTCTCTTCAAACTCTCCATGCATTTTGGTCCCAGCGACCAATTCACCCATTTCGAGAGTCAGAACCCTTTTTCCGAGAAGATGCTCGGGAACCTCTTGAGCCAACATGCGCTGAACAAGGCCCTCAACGATGACCGTCTTGCCAACACCGGGTTCGCCAATCAATACAGGATTGTTCTTTTTGCGGCGTGACAGAATTTGGATCACCCGATCGATTTCATCTTCGCGCGCTGAAACCGGATCGAGCTCACCGCGCCTGGCCATTGCGGTGAGGTCTTTGGTGAATTGGCTCAAAACGCTTTGCCTTGATTCATCGTCGCGGTTGGCAATGGTCTGACTCCCACGAACACTGAGCAACGCGCGCCGACTCTCTTCGTAAGAAAATCCTACGCCTTGCAGTAGCTCGCGCAGGGCACCCTGGCGCTGGTCGAAGAAAGCAAGAAACAGAGCACCAGTCGAGATGAACGCATCGGCAAAGTTCTTGCGTTCTCCATCAGCCTTTTCAAAAAGGAAATTGACTTCTTGTGTGCCGTAGAGATTCAAGCTGTCGGCCTTCGTGCCTGGTGCAGGCTCGGGTCTGCGCTGCAGCTTGTTGATGCGCTCATAAAGACCATTGACGAGGCCGGTTTTGACCTTAACCTCATCGAGTTGCATTTCCTGTGCGGTTTTCAGAACTACCGAATCCTTTTGTTCCACGAGCGCAAAAAGAATGAATTCCGGTGTGAGTAAACGCGACTGGGCATTGACCGCTTCAGTGATCGCCGCCTGAAAAACTTCGTTTACTTTATGTGTAGAGCTTTTCAAAAAATGCTGTGGCATGACTCCCCCTCGGTACGACCGTGCTACACGCGGGAATCAACTTGAGACGGAACAACCGGTTGTCAAGGGGTAACGGAGGACTGCGGGCTGAGTTGCTGCTTTAAGCCCTTGCGGAGCGATATTTCCTGAAGAACCATATCGATGAGCATAAGCGCGATTCCAACGTTGATGGCAATGTCGGCCCAGTTGAAGACAGGGAATGAATATTCCCAACCGAAGACCTTCCAGTGGAAATGAAGGAAATCGATAACGTACTTAAGGAGAAGCCGATCGATGAAGTTGCCCGCCGCACCGGAAAGCACCAAAACTAAGGCTGTGCGTGCAAGACGCTGCCCCGGGTGCGAACTCTTGAACAAGTAAAGAATCATACCCGAAACAAAAACGGTCACTGCATAAAACAGCCACAAGCGGATGTTCTCGGGCGCGTTTGCAAACGAGCCCCATGCGGCGCCGGGGTTACGAACGTAGGTCAGATGGAAATCGACCCAGTTGTTGGTGATTGCAGTACGCTCCATGCCCTTTTCGGTCGCAAGCGAGGGTGATACGCCAAGGGTCATGACGCGATGCGAGTCCCCCCTGTAGCTGCGCAGGTCGGTTTCGTGAGACCAGGTCATGAATTGACGCTGAGCATGATATTTTGTGGTCTGATCGAGCCCCACCATGGTCAGGAAGAGCAAGATGTACCCGAACATGATAAGACGGCCGGTACGCTGTGGCAGAAATTTTGATTCCATTCGGCTTCCTTTAAAAAAGGCGAGACCACGACGAGGAGTATGAAAGCATGACTGCCCCCAAGAAGGCAATTGAATCCCGGAACGTTCGCCTGACTCCCGAGGAAATCGCCAAACTGAAAGGCATCTGCGAACGAACTCTGCGCGTGCAGCCACAGCTCATGCCCTGGGTCAAAAACATAACCGTTGGCCCTGGGGTGTCGCTGCCCTTTCTCCCGATCCGCTGCTTTCGGCTCACGAATGTTTCAAGGTTTGTGTTGCCGACCAGTTCTCAGCAGATGGAGTGGAAAGCCGAATTTCTATCCAGTGGCAGCACCAATTCCCTCCGGGCAAGGCATCGTATGTCAGCTGAGGGACTCGAAGCCTACCGCGCAAGCGCAAATCTCGGTTGGCAGAACGCATGCATTCAGCTCGGCATACCGGCGCAAACTCCCATTCTGAGTCTTGTTCCTTCCGCTGCAGACTCACCTGACAGTTCGCTCTCAATGATGCTTTCTTTTTGGAGTGAAGCCGGAGTCCCAGTTCACTTCATCGATCTCAACCAAGGTGCTGGCGCGCTCGAGACATCTGTCAAAAATCTTCAGGCCCGGCCTGGTGGCCTCGAAAACTTCATTCTTTTTGGAACCTCACTCCACCATCTTCAAGTACTGCAATGGCAGAGACAGATGCACAACGGCCAGCCGTTCATGCAAGCTGCGCGAGTTTGGTGCTTCGATACTGGAGGCACCAAAGGGCGTACCCAATCAACAAATCAGCCTGAACTGTATTCCGGGATTCGCAGTTGGTTTGCTGAGGACTGCAACGTTGAGCTCCTCTCAGAATATGGCATGTGCGAGTTGTCTTCACAGGCCTACGCTGCACGAGCACCGCATACCGATCTATTTGAGTGCAGCCCACTGCTGCGGGCTGTTGCCATTGCTCCCCAGTTGGATTGTATTTTACCACATGAGGAAAAAGGATTTCTTGGATTCATTGATTTTGCAAATGTAGATTCTTGGCCATGTTTAATTAGCGAAGATCTCGGCATGACAATCGCAGATCAGGAATCTCAGTTCAGGCTCTCCGGAAGAGCTCCCGATGCAACACTGAAAGGCTGCAGCCTCAATGTCCGCGACACCTATCGATTCGATCTCGAAATCAGGTCAGAAAATTCATTGGGATCTGAAAAAATTCTCACATCTAAAAAACGAATTTCAATTTCAGCCCGGCGCACGTTACCCAGAGCAGATGCACTGCTGAGCCACCTGAGCGAGGCAGACTGGCCTGCGTCAACACGCAAGGATTTACGCGGATGCTTACTCAGCTGGGATGCTGACAAAGAAACAGCAAACTCAAAGAGCTCAAAAAAACTCACAGGGGAGAACATTGCTATTGTATCCTCCGCAAATATTCCAGTTGCGTGGCTTTTTCCAGCTCTACACGCATGGATCATGGAGGCAGCTCAAGTTACGATCTATCTCCCCTCCCTCCGGCCAGATGATCCTCTGACAGCACTTGTGCGCCGACAGATCGGCTCGCTTGCCCATGCTTTTAACACTCTGACCCAGGAAAACTTCATCGAAGTTCGCAATCACCGTCTGTTTGCGGCAACAGACGATCCAGGACAGCACGCAAAGAGAATCCTTGTCTTTGGAAGCGACGACACATTGCGCACAATTTCACGACAACTTGCAAACCTCAAAAACCCACCACATCTCATTTCACTCGGACATTTTCAAAACTCAATGAAAATCGATGATTCCAGCAACCCAGAGGAATATGCCCACAGCTGCGCACTGTGGATGGGCCGAGGATGCCTCACCCCACTCCAGCTTGGCCTACCTCCGTCTTGGGGACATTCAAAGGTGAAGACCTTCGCTGCAGAATTGTTTGCTGCTCTTCGCAAAGAAATGAAGAACTATCTCGAGGACGCACGCAGATGTGGTGTCGAGCCTTTGCAATTTTTTTCACACCAGCACAACCTTGTAGAACTGCAAGCACTCGCAACTGAAAAGTCACTGAATATCGATGTGCTGCAATGCAGCGAAACAGGCACTGTCGTAGTTGACGCATTCCAGTGTGGTGTTCTGCCTGAGGAATTCGCATTGAAAATGAACAATTTTGCAGGGTGCGGTTGGGTCAATCTGAACACCGCAGGAGGATCTGCTGAGCTCACAAACCATAATCCAAATCCAGGGCTATTCGAACCTCATCAAGGAACCCTCTGGCGCGATTGGTTCTTCAAAACGTCGCCCATCGGCGTATGAATGAACGTGGTCTTGGCAGGGTGAATCCTTCGCGGTTGCGCAACTCGCCGTAAAGCTTGCGCCAAAGACTATATTTGAGAAGATTGCTTGTTAGAAGCTGCTCTGGTGACACCTCAGTGACGGCAACTTCACTCGCATAACTTTTTTGAAGAAAATCGGATTGCCTCACCCCTTCGTCCAAGCCAATTTTCTTAATCCTGTTGTGGAGCGCAAAAAGCAGAAAACACTTCCACAAAGACAAACGCAGTGCTTCTGCGTCAGGAAGTGCACTTATAGACTTCAACCGGATGGATTGATCCTGCCCCTGAAAATCGGCATACAAGGTGTAGTTTTCAGTTCCACGCGAACAAGAAAACTCAAGCGAATCAACATGAGCTTGGGCTGAATGCTCAAGAGTGCTTCTCGAAGCTTCTCCTGCATGAAAGGTCTCTGCACAGCTAACAAGAATTCGATATTCCTCGTCGGCAGAACTGAGATGAGTTAACCCAAAGCCCGCCTCGGTAATATCATTCCGCGAGAGCGAGGTGTGGGCATAAAACAGCCAGTCTGCAAGTGGTCTGAGCTCTTGCTCCTCTCCGCCATCAATGAATTCACATCCGACAATATACCGCTGAGTTCCCTCTTCACGTCGAACATAAGCAATCCGACCATAGGCCCTGCAATTACCGAAAATCGGCAGAACAACATCGAACCAATAGCGCTGTTTTTCCATGAATGGGAGAGGATGGCGATCAATCAGGAGACGCATGCCCCCCTGGGACACATCTGTCATTTTCGCGAAAACTGTTTCGCCAAGACGGAGTTCATCAGCCACATAGACCAAAGGAGCCACGGCTTCGTTCATCTGTATACGCGAGAGCCGTCGCTTTACATGCGCCGGACGCACGACTTCTGCCGAGCGACTTAGGGCAATTCCTAAGCGTACGAAATCACCCGATGGCGCTTGTTCGACACGGGTGTTCGCAATCGTCCCACGGGCGCTAAATTTTGAACCCTGAAAATCGCATTGCAGATCAACAGATTCGCCGATGGAAAAGAGCGGAAGGTCGGGCTTAAGCTCGAGTCGTAAACCTAAACCAAAAGGGCTGTAATCCGTACAAAAAGCAAAAAGGGTTTTGTGTCCAAGAGTCAATGTAACCCTATATGCCTCCGGAATGTTCACCTTGAAGCGAGCGTCGCGCCGCAGTTCGGCACCCGAGGAAGATTTTTCCCCCCTCTGACCAAAAGACGACGTCGAATCCATGATACCCTCCAACTTCGAACTGCAGATCAAGTAAAACATGTGTTGAGGGAAAACTCACTGCGAAGGAGATGACACATGAAAACAACGTTGGTTCTGATTGCTGGCTCATTGGCTGTGCTGGGATGCGCATCGAAGAAGTATGGAGATGAGAAAATCCAGACCAAGCTGGAAACCTCGGACAAAAAAACCTCAGAGAAAATGGGGTTTGATAAGGAAAGAAATCTGCTCATCCAGGACAAAACCTCTGCTACCGATGAGCTTATGGCGCAAACCCACGTCAATGAATCGCTGCAGGCAAAGCTTCAGCACGAGTACCAGCAGCTCAAACGCTGCCGTACCGAATTAGCTGATATTCGCCTCGGTGGAACCGGCGAAATGGCACCCATGCCCGAAATCGACGGAATCAAGGATGACCCTTCCTACAAAGAGACTGTGGGTATCGACGAGTCGGGGAATCTCGTGTTTGTGCGCCAGGAAAAGTTTGAAGATCGCATCAAAAGTGAAAAGAACGCTGAACAGAGCTACCGCAGGCTGACCAAGGTCATTGCCGGCAATCGCGAGCAATGTGAACTGCGGATGCGCAAGGCACGTGTTGAAAACGGTCTGCCAGCTGAGCGCACCCCGGCTGTCACCCGCTACGAAGGCGGCCAAGTTATTATCGTTCAACCCGCCGAACGTAACCTCGACGATGCTTTCCGATTTGCAAATGAATCCAAGCGGAAGTAAGCCTTTGTCCCTATGACGGGACAAATCAGAGAAGACCAGGCTCACTGGAGCAAATTGATCTTTCACAGCTGGATTGGCCCACTCTTACGAGTGGGCCATTTACGTCCCATCACGCTCAACGACCTCCACCCCTTGCCTCCCTTGGAAGATCGACTCGAAACCACGGCACCCCTCTTTCGTGCAGCATTCCGTGGCAAGGTGCTCCCAGCATTGCTTTCAGCATTTCGAACCCGCTTTCTGCGTATCTTCGCGCTGTTGTCGCTGCTCACCGCATTGGGATTATTACGACCACTGCTGCTGCGTGAGCTCATTCAACGTTTCAGTCCGAGTGAGGGTGCTGCCCCCCAGCGGTTCTTTGCATGGATTCAAACACCCCTAGGAATGGCGGGCTTTGCCATTGGCTGCTTTGTGTTACTTGGCTTTGTCCGATCGCACTTTCTGCGCCATTGTTTTAAACTCACGTGGTCGATGCCAGGACTTCTTCGGCATGAGCTTTATCAGAAGCTGTTGCACCTCAAGTCTGCTCAGCGCAACCAACTCACCTCGGGTGAATACGTTAATCTAGCCACCCGCGATTGCGACTCCACATCGATGTTGCCTTTTCTTCTCGAGCCGCTCCTCTACCCCGTAACCATCGCCGCATACTGCATCATGCTCGTTTCGTTTCTGGGGCCCTGGGCACTTCTCGCTGTTGTTGCGCTCGCCGCCGTTGTTCCGCTCGGACGACGCCTAGAAAGACGCATGAGCGACCTTGCATCACGCGTGAGAGAACAATCGCGCATTCGTCTTGGAATTTTGAGCGAAGTCCTGACGGGCATCCGCATCATCAAGTTTCATGCCTGGGAGGAGCGCTTCTCTCAGAAAGTTCTCGATGTTCGCGGCAAAGAAGTTGCATTGATGCGCGAACGCGCTCGAGTCGCTGCACGTCATAGCGCCCTAACCGCACTTCTCCCCATTCTCACCGGAGCATCGGTTGTCACTCTGGTTTCCTGGTTCTCAGGGGTGCCTTCAACTGCCGATGTTTTTGCCTCATTCAGCGTAATTACCGCACTTGTCGGTCTTTTCAGTGAGATTCCAGATCTCCTCCAGAACGGTTCAGAAATAAGGGTGAGCCTGGATCGCATCGGCCGATTTCTGAGCTCTGGCAGCAACGGCGCAAATCTCGAACAAAACGAAAGTGAAGTGTCTGCTGTGGTAGAGTTACGCTCCGCAAATTTTGCGCGGCCTGGCAGCGAACTTTCGACCATTCCACAGCCTGCCTTGAATGATATTAATCTCGAGATCTCTCGAGGCAAGTGCATTGCAATTGTGGGTGGCATCGGCTCTGGAAAGTCGACCCTCCTGGGTGCACTTTTAGGAGAGCTCACTCTCACCTCGGGACATGCACAGCTTCCACACCCGATCTGTTTTGCACCGCAGATTCCCTGGAATCAGAATGCCACTGTGAAAGACAATATCGTCTTTCAACTCCCGTTCGATGTTGAGCTGTTTCAGAGAGTCGTTCGCGGTGCGGCTCTCGAACATGATCTGGAGAACTGGCCCGCCGGACTCGAAACCGAGGTTGGTGAGCGAGGAATCAATTTATCAGGAGGCCAGAAACAGCGCCTCGCACTGGCTCGCACGGCCTATGCGAGTCTGAAACAAGGTGTTGAAACCGTGATCTGGGATGATCCGTTCAGCGCCCTCGATGAATCAGTTGCAAGTCAGGTTTTTCAATCTCTTTTGCAGAATGAATTATCTGCGCGAACCAGAATTTTCTGCACCCACCGCATCGACTTTGCACTGCGTGCCGACTGGGTTGTAGTCATGGAGAGCGGACGAATTGTTGAACAAGGTGAACCTGACAAGCTCCTGCTGGTCAACGGTGCGTTCGCGCGTCTGCATAACCTGCACAGAAAAACACGCGGCGAGGAGCTCCAGCACCACGACCATTCTGAAGAGACCACGCGTTTGGCTGATGGCCAACCACGCACTTCTTCAGGCAAACTCACCACTGAGGAGCAAATCACTCTTCCCGTCTTTAACAAAAAAGCGCTGAAGATCTATTTCAAGGCGCTCGCTCCGGCTCTCGGGCTTATCGGTGTTGGGTTGATCTTTCTTCTTCCGCGTCTAACAGACATCGCTTCTAACCTTTGGCTAGGGCACTGGACTTCGCACCCTTCCGAGGTCGCCATCACCACTGCGGTTGTGGTCTTTGCCCTACTGACCTTTGTCACTGTCGTTGCCGAACGCACTCGTTCTGTGGTTCTGTTCGATGGTGGGGTTAAAGCGGGAACACGTCTCTTTGAAAATCTACTCGGGGGAGTCATGCATGCCCCCATGCGTTTTTTCGATACTTCACCTCAGGGCAGAATCCTCAACCGATTTACCTCCGACACAAGCGCAGTGGACAACTCCATGCCGTCTTCGCTCGGTCAATTCCTCACTTCACTCATTGGAATTTTTGCATCCCTTCTTCCCGTGATCTGGACCCAACCTCCGACGCTCATCCTCTTCCTCCCCGCTGTGCTCCTCTATGTTTGGCTTTTCCAGTGGGTGCGCAAAGCGCAACTGCGCCTCAATGCACTTTCGCAGGTCGTGCGCAGCCCTTGGATGTCACTCACTGCAGAAACGCTCCCCGGTCTGTCGGTTGTACAATCACTTCAGGCACAGCCACGCTTTCTCGCGCACTACGCAAAGCTCATCAATCGCCACATCGCAACCGGCTTTTACACGATCGCCACAAATCTCTGGTTCGCTTTCAGACTTGAAATGCTTGGAGTTGCACTGGTGGGTGGCTTTGTGTTGATGCTAGCCGTTAACCCAGGACAAACCTCTCCCATGCTGACCGCAGTAGGGCTGACATTCAGCCTACAGATGATTGGAATACTCGGTGGAGTTGCGCGGAGCTTGAGGATGCTCGAGAACAGTTTGGTTTCGGTCGACCGTGTTGTGGAATATGCACATCTCGCACCAGAAAGTGAAATTCAGGCCTCCAAAACCGTTGTTGCCTGGCCAGCGCAAGGCGAAATTCAATTCAACAGCTTAACTTGCTCCTACGCTGAAAATCTCAGTCCAGTTCTCAGAAATATCACGGCCACCATCCCGCCTAGAAAGAAGGTTGGTATTGTCGGCCGCACCGGAAGCGGAAAAAGCAGCCTATTCCTGGCCATCACACGCATCATGCCTCTGGCACAGGGTATGATCTTCATCGACGGTGTCGACATTACATCTGTACCTCTAAAAGAATTGCGACGGGCGATTGCCATTATTCCTCAGGATCCTGTTCTCTTTTCTGGAACATTGCGGGAAAATCTCGATCCTTTTTCGCTCTATCCCGACGAGGATATCGGCATTGCACTTAAGAGGGCGCACTTAACTCAGCTGTGTGCTTCAGCAAGGGCTGCCGCAGAATTTAAGATTGAAGAAAACGGTCGAAACTTAAGCGTGGGTGAGCGACAGTTGGTGTGTCTGGCCAGGGCGTTGCTGGCGAAGTGCCGTATCCTTCTTATCGATGAAGCCACAGCAAACGTGGATGTCCACACCGACGCCCTGATCCAGCAAACATTGCGCGAGGAGTTTGCCGAGTGCACCCAGCTTGTGATTGCACACCGAACCAACACCCTGGTGGATTGTGACTTCCTTATCAGGCTGGAACGCGGAGAGCTTGTGCAAAGTTCGATCAATTAACCTCTGTGCTTGTTTTCAGATACTGAAGCACTCGAGCTTTATCAGTATTGGTCCATTGCGCTGTAGGCGAAGGCGGCATCGGACGAGTTTTAGATTCGATGCGCGATATCACTGAAGCCTTGTTAGCCTTAATTTTTTCGAGAGTTGAAAGGTCAGTGGTATCGCCGGCATTATGGCAGCCCACGCAGTTGGTGTTGAAAATAGCTTTGTACGTAGAAGTATACTCTGAGGTCGGAGTGGTGTTGGTTCCACCCGTGTTTGTTCCCGTTCCTGTTCCCGATCCTGTTCCCGATCCTGAACCAGAGCCTGCCGATGAGTCGTCGTTGCCACAGGCCCAAAGCAACCCACCCGAAAGCATCAATACGGCTGCCCATGTAAATTGTTTTTTGAATTTGATGTTCATTGAATTCTCCTTGTTGACCAAAAAAAAAGAGCACTCCGCAAGACTATCATGAGTATGGGAGGTGCGGTTCCCATTCTCTGAACTGGTCGTCAATCAGACTCCTCTCTTGCTCCAGAAACCGACGCACTGGTGCCACAAAATCCTCATCGGCAAGAAAGTGCATGCTGTAGGTGAGCTGAGGAACAAAGCCCCGCGGAATCTTGTGCTCACCCTGCGCACCCGCCTCATAAACCTTGAGTCTGTTGTCGATGCAATATTCAATTGCGCGGTAATAACACAGTTCAAAATGTAGAAAACGAACCTCACGCAGACATCCCCAGTATCGCCCGTACATTTTATCACCTTTGGTGAAATTGATTGCTGCCGCAACTTGTTCACCGTCGATTTGAGCGACAAAGAGAACAATCCTGTCTGCCATGGTTTTGATGATGGTGCGGAAAAATTCTTTACTGAGGCAAGGAATAGATCCCCACCTTTCATTTGTGTCGAGATAAAGCCGGGCCATCAGATCAGCATCAGTTTCGTTCAATTGAGCACCTGTGCGGGTTTCAATTGTCAATCCAGGCGTGGCCATGAGCTGCCGTCTTTCGAGTTGAATTTGGCGTCGACGCTTTGATTTTAAGCGTCCAAGGAAATCCTCAAAACGCTCATATCGTTCGTTGAACCAGTGGTATTGGAATCCATGCCGCAACAAGAATCCTCTCTGTTCATATGAATCGAGATGAGCTTTGGGAAGAAAAAGTGCGTGAACCGAAGAGCAACCGAGCCTGTTGGCGATCGATTTCATCTCTTCACAAAGAAGCGCTTCCATTGCGGCGCGGTTGGCTGAGCGATGCACCAGAACTTTCGCGCCTGTGGCTGGAGTATACGGCACAGCAACAACCAATTTTGGGTAGTAATCCCTTCCAGCGCGTGCATAGGCCTGATTCCAGGCATGGTCGAACACAAACTCACCGTAGCCATGCGATTTAACGTAACAATACGTGGCTGCCTGCAGGACTCGGTCAGGATCACGCACGAGCAAATAAACCGGCAACCAGCCCATATCAGGGCCTGCACAACCGGTTGTCTCGAGAGCGTGGAGATGTTCAAAATCGGCGAAAGGAAAATCGGGACAGGTGAGTGCATTCCACTCGGCAGCAGGGACACCTTCAAGCGTATGCAAAACCTCGAGTGACACCATAAAAAGCAAAAGCCTCCTCTGATCTTTCAAACAGAAGAGGCTTCAATTTGCAAGGCTTTGTGCGGTGTCAGAGCACTGTATTCGCTTACTTCACTTCAACCGCACTGCCCCGGGTGAATTCCCAGCGACCAGACGCAACATTCAGACCACCAACACGAACAAAGTAATTTCCGGGAGCCACTCCACTGAGTGCCAACTGTTTCTTGTTGGTAGAAAAGGAACTGGAAATACTTCCGAAACTTGGGTCACCTGCAAATTCGAGGCGGAAATGAGCCACTTCACCATCTGCAGTCCATTGCAGGGTGTCTGCAGCACCAATCGATGCACCCAATTGCAAGCCGATGTTGATTTTCGGAGCGGGCAGCACGGTAATTTCAGTAACCTCAGCCTTACCGGCAACACGCCAGTAGACCTTGCCCGGAGGAGGATTTGGAATACGCAACTGGCCTGCAGCATTAGTCGTCCCGGTCATATACATAACCGAAAAATCCTTCATGCGAGACACTTCGACAGCTGTTCCCGCGGATGCCGACACAATCGGCCCACCTCCCTTTTCATTGTAGGTGTAGGTTCCCGAAGAGGATGGAGCGAAAGCTGGAACCAGTTCTGCCTCTTCACCTTCTTCGTCCTCTTCCAATCCTTCTTCTTCATCTACATCGGTGAGCTCGGTATCGGTTGCACCGGCGATCTTGCCCGCGTCCTGTTCTTTCTTCTCACCTATCTGACCTGCTGCATCTGGCGCAGGAGTGGTTGCAATTGTCGGTGCTTCGGTCGAGACAGCACCGTCAAATACAAAGAAATAAACACTCGAGACAACGATAGTGGCCGCAACGCCAAGGATAAGCCCCATCATGATCTTGCGGCGTTTGTCGTCTCCACCCATGCCACCATCACGGAAGATCTGGCTGACCGCATTCGTGCCACCACCAAATCCACTCGAAAACTCTCCACCACCCTGTGCTGCTTGTGATTTTGGAGCACCACCGGCGGATCCGCCAAAGGTTCCGTTGGCCGAGCCAAAACCCGTGTCGAACTGGGAGCTGTTATTTTGATCGTCTTTACGTGCCATGACCTGGAACCTCTTCGGTGCGTGAGTCGTCCGTTAAACTACGTTTCACATGGTTCATCGGACGATGGTGAGGCGAGTTTAATCCGTTCGTTGAGTGTTTGACGGCAGGAAATAAACGCCCATCAAGGCGCTCAGCTGCGCCCGGAGTTGAAGACCCAAAAAGGTTATTTTGTTTTTAAATAAAGACCTCAGGAAAACTGCTTACTGAGAAGGAGTTCAATAGCTGAGCGCGGTTTGAGTACGATCCCATGCTTTGCGAATTTGTGAACGAGAGAATCATATTGAGACAAAATCTGCTGCACCGTGCCTCGGTATCCCATCTCCGCCAATTCATTTCGAATTCTGTAGCGCATAGGATTCCCAGCCATGGCCTCCATCACTTCGTCGGTTGGTCGAAAAACGACAAAATCCACGTCCGGATTGACGTCCATGCTGTGCTTGAGCATCGACGAAAAGCGTGTCTGAACCAGGCTCTTGATGGCCTGCACTGCGGTAAAATAGCCACCGTGTCGCATCACTG
>JBILKM010000080.1:0-7686 GCA_044376695.1 Silvanigrellaceae bacterium | reverse complement strand
CAAAATTTCTTTCGCTTATTGGTATGCAGAAAGAGGCCTCCAGCTTGACCCGCCAGCTCGAGTTGGGTTTGCCGGTGGTATTGGCTGCGATTGCTATCATTCTCGACCACAGTACCGTGATGTCGTATCTGTCGCTCTATGCCGCATCACGTGCAATTCATGATTACATTGGCTTCCGTATGGAAGCCGCCGTACCACAATATATCGAGAAGAAATTGTATTTCATTTCGGTAGGAACTGGATTCGCATTTCTGGTTCTTTTCACCGCAGTGATTGTGGGTTTGAATGTTCGCCGCATCAAATTATCGCATCGATGGATGTTTGTTTGCATCATGGGCGCGTTGTTTGGTTTGGGTGAGTATGTTGATCCGAGCTTTTCCACAACTAGCGATTTGTGGGGCGATTCTCTCGCAATCTTCTCCTGCTTCTTGGTTATTTTCTACGCTGCATACGACAGGATAAAAAATCCACCCAGTCCTGAGACCAAAGCAAGTAATCCTGAGTCTTATAGCCGCGTGAGTGTTGCTCTCGTGGCCACGCGATTGGCAATCGTTTGCATCGCGTTTGCCGTGCATGGTTGGTCGAATGTGAGGGATCTGATCGGCCACTCCACCGATTCTGATTTGAAAAGCCGTCTCGATTGGAAGACCATGATCCTCATGCCTGCGCTCATGACGGCCGCACTGCTTGAGGTGGGTTCAACGGCAAAGAAGATGCTGAACTTCGGTCGCGATATGGCAACCAAGGCGCTTATTGAGCAGGAACTTCAAGTGGGTCGTGAAGTTCAGGTGCGTATGCTCCCCAATTTGCGTGCGACCACGCCATCGTGGCACTGGCGAGCCATGTATCTGCCTGCGGAGGCCCTCGCAGGTGATTGGTTTGATATCCGTGAATTGAATTTTGCCGACGGCCGCTCTTTGCTTGTGGCATGTGTGGCTGATGTGACTGGGCATGGTGTGGGATCTTCCTTGGCAACGAGTGTGATTTGCTCGCACTGGGGGCTCTGGTGCACGCGGCTTATGGAATCAGGTTTTCCTGAGACGTCAGAGGAAAAGCACCAGGCTATCCGACGTGCACCATATGCCATCCATTCTGGTTTGAAAGCGTTGCGGGAGAATGAAAACTGCACCGCAATTTTTGCAATCTTTGACCCGGTGCGCAACGAAATTACATTTTGTTCGGCAGGCCACCCCGGTATCCTTTCTATTGGTAAAACATCATTTCGATATTTCACCACTCAAGGGGAGCGCCTGGGCGGTGAAGTTCTTGGCGATCTTCTCTGGAATGCAAAAACAGAGTCGCTTGCGGGAGATGAACTTCTTGTCCTTTATTCTGATGGCGTTGTGCCGCTGCGGGCCACGGTGTCGAGCTGGGCTGCACAAATCAAGCGGAAGGTGACCTCCGGAAGTGTGGAGCGGCCAGAGCTGATGTTGGTCAAGCAGCTCCAGACCAATAAGCACGGATTTGCAGACGCCCCTGACTTGAAGGATGACATGACTCTCGTCATGGTGCGCAGAAACACGACAGCGACCGTGCAAAAGGCTGAGCCGGAATCAGAGGAAGCACAGCGTTCTGCTGGTATTTTAAAGTCAACTTCGGATACACCTGAGCAGGAAGTGTCTAAATCCGCCTGATTTTTTACATCCCTTTCTTAGGCTTGCCTCGATCTGTTTTGCTGGGCTAATGTGCAGGCATAAAGTTTTTCGGGAAAGTCGGCATGTCTAAAACCAAACCAGTCCTCGCATTTCTTGAAGATGCTTGGCTTAAGCAGCTCTATGTTGAGTTTGAGTCCATCACTTTTCAGTTTCGCTTGAATCTGCGTAAGCCGGTTTTTGAAATTCGTGACATGAAGTCGCAGTGGGGACAGTGGGATCCTCTCACCCGCACAATTTCTATCAGCCGTTCACTCATTCAGGCGCATGGATGGCAGCATGTTTTGGGTGTTTTAAAGCACGAGCTTGCGCACATGTTTGTGAGTGAGGTGTTGCAGGGCGATGCTTCGCATGGTGCCGATTTCCACCGTGCATGTGAAATTCTCGGCGTGCCGGAGGAATACCGGGGTGCAGGTTTAGACCTAGGTGAACCTTTGCGCACATGGCAAGAAATGTCCGAGGTGCCGGAAGAAGATGCTGTTGTGCTGCGCAAGGTCGAAAAGCTTCTGGCCATGGCGGAGTCGACCAACGAAAATGAAGCCTTTCTTGCGATGGCACGCGTGCAGGAGCTCATTCATAAATATAATCTCGAGCGCGTGCTGCACCGCAAGAAGAACCGCTACGTATCGCTGCTCATTAATCACCGGAGGCAAAAGGTCGACAGGTTGCAGCGTATGATCGCCGGGCTGCTTACAGGCTATTATTTTGTAGATGTTGTTTTCTCAGATCTTTATGATCCGCAACAAAATGTCGTGCACAAAACTATGGAAGTTCTCGGCACCGAGCAAAATGTTTACATGGCTGAATATGTTTACGGTTTTTTGCGACAGCAGTCTGAATCACTGTGGGATCAGTACCGGCAGAAAAATGCGCTCAAAGGAGCGGCTCCCAAAATGTCCTTCCAAACGGGAGTTGTTGCCGGATTTAAGAGAAAACTCGATCAGATGGAAAAGAGCGCTCGGCGTGGGGCCAGCGCTCAGGCATCGGCAATTGAGCACGCGCGCGAGGATCTGGATGTTGAGTCTAAATCTTTGGTGCGCTTCAACGACCCTGGCCTGAAAAAGTTTGTTAAATCCAGATTCCCTCGTCTCACTTCGGTGCGTACTGGTGGGCGAGTGCTGGGTGAACACTACGATAGTGGTCGGGTACAAGGTGAGCGGATTGTCATCCACAAGGGAATCTCAACCCAGGGGGGCGGCACTCGCGCATTGTTGGGCCCCTCACGCAGCTGAACTGAGCGAGCTTCTCCGGCACAAACGTTGCATGAGGCGCAACATTTGAGCTAAACCTGTGCCCAGGGTGATGTCGCCGTAGCTCAGCTGGATAGAGCGGTTGTTTCCTAAACAACAGGTCGCATGTTCAAGTCATGCCGGTGACGCCACCCGAGCTATCATCCAGGCCACTCCGCCAGCGCGATGGCCTCAACAAAGCTCTCAAGTTTTGAGCCTTTCCCGTTTGAACAATCTCATTCAGCATGGCCGCGGCTTGAAATCCTGCCGACCAGCCACACCCAAGCCAACCCGTTGCGCCCAAAATGCGTCCATGATGTCCGAGGTCACCCAACATCGGCAGTTCATCACAGGGCAAGCAATCCACACCAAGGCCAAAACGCTGTAAATGCAGCGGTGAACTTGCAATTGCGGAGAGATGTTCGGCGGTGAGCGTTGGAGACAAAAGTGGTGCTGCATGGGTCAACAGCTGTTTGCGGATCCAGGCTTCGATTTTTACAGGCAGCGATGCATCGGGCGCTTGCAGGGAAAGATCAACTCCGGCACCCGCCTGAGGCAACAGAAAGCGTGGTCCGGTTAGGCGTAGGTTCCACAGCCATTGTCCGTTTTGGTTTTGTTTGGGTTGAAAAATTCCAGCAACATGGCCGCTTGAGGCGCGGAATGGGACTGAAAGTGAGTCCTCCCTTGCTGGAATCTCCGTCGTCCAGAAAGTGAGCACATCACTCATCGGAACGAGCATGGGAGCGAGCCAAGGCTCCAAATCAGCAATGTGGTAACCATTGGCGAGGATCAACATTTCACTCTCGAGAACTACGCCATTGTTGAGATGAACTCTGCAGGAGTCTTTGGTCTCTTCTATTTTTAGAACTTTTGCCGCAAGAAGTGAGAGTGATTCGCAGTCTTTACGTAACCATTTTTTTGGAACGTTGAAGCTTTGAAGCACACCAGCATCAATCGTTTCGCTATAGAGACCTTGGGCTGAAAAATGGCAGGGATTGAGCCCCAGACCCGAAGCACACGCTGAGTTGAGTTCAGAAATTTCATGAGTCTCGAGTGCAATGCGGAAGGCAGGCGTGCGCTCGAGATGTTGTTTACCCAGAAGCATTTCAGCAACGCCGATACCACGTGCACAGAAATCCTGAAGCCACTGCGCCATCTCGAGTCCATGAGCAACGACAGCGCGTGTGGGGGGATCGTTGAGCGAAGGCCAAAAAACTCCGAGGCCTTGTTGCATCCAGTCTGCAGAACCATCAGCACAACCAGGATCGATGAGGAGAGTTTTAATTCTATTTTTTGAAAGAAGCTGCGCGCAGGCCCAACCGAGAGGGCCCGCACCAATCACAGTGACGTCAGATTTTGTCTTTGTCTGTAACAGGCCGCTCACACACAATCCCCGACCAGTGTCCCAAGGTGACGGTTTTCTTGACCACTGCATTGTGACTGGTCACGAGTGCGCAGAAGTCTTCGATCTCCGTCTTGAGAATTCCTGAGACTATGATTGTGCCACCGGGACGCGTGTGTCCAACGATGTCGCCAAAAATTTTCGTCAGAGGACGAAGTTGAATATTGGCAAAAACTAGGTCGAAGTTGGTTTCCTCAATGGCATCGATAGGCGTTGCGACGAACCGAGCATTGTTGATGCCATTGTCGTGCGCGTTGACCTGCGCAATATGAACGCTACTTTCATCGATATCGCAGCCGAGGATATCGCTGCTACCGAGCATTGCTGCTGCAATAGCAAGAATTCCTGAGCCTGTGCCGACATCAAAAATGCGCGCTGGAACTGGATTGGCTTCAAGCAAAAGCTCGAGACATAGTTTGGTTGTCTCATGTTGCCCCGTTCCAAAAGCCATGCCGGGGTCAATCACAATTTTATGCGGTTGTGTGAATTCTTTTGGATTTTCCCAGGGAGGAAGAATTGCGAATTGCCCCGCAATGTCGATGGGCTTGAAGGATGCTTTCCATGACTCACGCCAGTTCTGGTCGGCGATCGGCTGGAGCACGAGTTGTTCAGTTTTGAGTGGAATGCGTCCGGCAGCGGCTTCAGTGAGCAGATTGCTGCGCAGATTCTGAAGATGGGGGAGATCCTCGCTGTAGAGAATTACAGGAACCTGGCGTACGAGTTCTCCGTAATAATCACGCGTAAGGTGCTCATAGTCGTATTCAAATTCGACGTCGCAATCGAGAGCACCCTCTACAAAATTGTGCTCGTCGTATTCATGCAGGATTTCGATGAGGGTATCTTTGTTTGCGTCGTCGGTGTGGATACGGAGCTCGTAGCAGATCGGATGGGTCATGGATGCCTCACTGGGTCAGCCGATCCTCCATCGTTTTCAGGAGTTGAGCGGCCTTTGCATAGTTGGGTTCGCGCGCCAACGCGAGCTGTGCGTACTGGCGTGCTTCCGAGAACCTCCCCCACTTGGCATAAGCTAGACCAATATTAAAGAGAATTTGATGGCGATTGGTGTTTGTGGGCAAAACCAGTTGGGCTTTTTTGTAATGTTCAATCGATTCTTCGTAGCGCCCCGCCCGTACGAGCTGAATCCCATAGGCATTCAAGTAACTTGCAACTTTCGTAACATCGCCGCAGTGCTCCAGCAGCACCTTGGCAGCATCGAAGTCTCCCAGTGCCAGTTTGACCCGGGCCAGATCCTCCCGAGCCTGCATCGAGTGTTCGTCGAGGCTCAGCGATTTCGAGAAGGCACTGTCGGCCTTTTCCATATTTCCTAATGCCATGTGGCACTCGGCAATCTTGGCGAGGCGTCCGGGGTGACGCGGGTTGTTGAGCCGTAGCTTTTCCAGTATCGACAGCGCTTCTTGAAGTTGACCGCGTTCGATGAAGAGGTCTGCAAGCCCCTGCAACGCTCTAAGATAGTTTGGATTCTTGTCTATTGAGCGACGCAACCACTGTTCGGCCGTCTTGTGGTCATTTTCAAGCATGGCGCGACGCGACATCAGCTCGCAGTAGCGCGCCGTATCACCGAGCTGGCGGAGGAGTTCGTCGCTGGCAATAATCTTTTCGTCGTCACCGATCGTAGACCAGTTTTTCAGAACCTTTTCGAAGTGTCGGACACTGCGCTCGGCGGGATTGCCGCCATTGTCGTTTTCAACCGCAATCAGTTTCTCTATGCGACGCGCGAATTTAATGCAGTCCTGCGCCCATTCGGTTTTGAGGGGATTGAGGGGCTGCACGCATCCTGCACCAAATTCACCGAGGAAGGTGACCTCCTCGCGAGAGAGCGATTTAGCCAACACGGCTGTGCGGCGCAGCAATGGGTCGCCCCCTTGGGATGCGATGTCGCAAATGAGCCCTTCACTGCTGCGGCTGGTCGCACTTTTTCGCTCTAGCAGGCTTCTCCAATCCTGTTGGGGGTTACTCTCCCAGAGCACAATCACCACCACTGCATCGGTGAGTGATGCTTCCGGAGCTCCCATACGCAGGGTTCCACAGCGAACGACGGGTGTGCCTGGGAAGACCTGCTCCAGTGCAGCAGACATCAGCGGCATGCGCTCTTCGTCGTCGCCAACAAGCAACAAATTGGTGCGAGATTTAAAGGGTTTCATGAGCGGCTCCTCTAGACTTATGATACCCTAATGGAGTTATCGGACGGATTCGCAAAAGCCTGAGCGGTGGCGGGAGATGGGTGTCAGACTTATGAAGCAGCACGCGAAAACACCCCGAAATTGCTTGATCGTCGGTGCAGGAGCACTCGGGCTTTTGTTGCACCGCACCCTGCTCAGCGCGCACTCGGTAAGCGGCAGACCAACGCGCATCGCCACCCACAACAGAACAACAGTTCCAGAGCCTATTTCAATTGACCTGGGTGAGCAGGCAGCCGTGCCAATCCAGACCGAAAGCCACAGTGGCTCTGTGCAAAGTTGTTTAGAAAAATTCGAGCCAGACACTCTCTTTCTGTGTGTTCCGCCCGAGGCTACGGAACAGGTACTACACTCTTGGCTTGGTGCATTAGAATCTCTGGGCCATAAGGACAAACCGGTTCTTTTTGTCTTCTGCAACAATGGATGCCTCAGTGCTACAACGTTGAGCCGTCTGTCAGCGGCCCATCCGCGTTTTTCGTTCTTGCGGGCGCTTTTCTTCGTGGGAGCAATGCGCACTCTGTATCCAGACCAAACGCACGTGCGCTGGACAGGAGGCACACGTGTCGCGTGGAATTGGTTGCGCACAGCGGCGGGGCAGGAGCAGCTGCCGCATTTTCTTGAGCCTAAAACCGAAGCCAAGGGTGGTACGAGATCGCCAGTGAACGAACCCAGTGCTGAAGTTGCAACCCTAGGTTTCATGTTGTGGCAGCGTGAGCAAAATATCTTCGCCGCCGAACGCAGCAAATTCTTCACCAACTTCATGCTTGCAGCGGCTGTGGGACCTCAACTCGCCAAAAACAAAACATTGTCAGACGCGCTCGGAGACTCCATCGTTTCTCTTCAGGCACAACAATTTGCCATTCTTTGGGAGCACCTCGGAGTGAACGCCAAACAGCTCAAATCCACTTTGTTGTCGACGGTGGCCGACACGGGTGAAAATATCAATTCGCTGAGCTACGCCGCAGTTCAGGGCAACACTGCAACCATGGAGTGGTTTTTGCACAGTATTGATGAAGATCTCAATGCTTCGCATCGGATTGCCGAGCTTGAACCGCTCGTGTCGTTTCTCCGTTCTGTCCGCAAAAAATGGAGGATGGAAAAATGAACAGCGAACCGTCATCAGCCGATGCTGCGGTTGTTTATCGGCCTCCATTTTTGACGTTCATCCTCATCGGAATAAATGCGTTTGTTTATCTGATGATCCA
>JBILKM010000081.1:0-7686 GCA_044376695.1 Silvanigrellaceae bacterium | reverse complement strand
GCGCCTCGCGCGCAAATTGCCTTGCTAGCTGAGCCACATCTTCGAGCCGACCTTGCGCAAGGATCTCGAGCAGCTTGCGATTCCATTCGTCGTCTTTTTGCGAGGAGATAGCATCGTTTTTGGGGGACATCGGCTTTGTCCACAGTCGATTAGAAAGAGCGGTGGAAGCAATGGCCACAGCACGTAACTTTTGCTTCTGCGCGGCATCACGTGCGGCTTTTCCAAGAACAATGGTTTCGGCACGATCGGAATACATGTTACTCGAAACGAGAGCGCACGGGATACGGTTGTCTGGATTCAAAAGCCCCAGGGCAACCAACGAGCCGGTGTCGATCGGAAAGCCCTTGAAGCACACACGGCGCATGTGCAATCCGCGCTCTTTGCCGCAGCCAATGTAGGCATCGGCATAGGGCACATGCACCGGGAAGTTGTATTCCATGGTGCCCAGATCATGAAATTCATGATCTACATGCACGCCCTGCGGGCGCGGATCGGCCTGAATTTGATGGCCCAAAACGCTCGGCCACTGGGTTGAGTAGATCACCAGCACGTCGGGTTTGAGCGCATCGAGACGCTCTCTCAGAATATCAAACGCCTGACGCACACGCCCCCAGCCCGGCGATTGCTCGGGGGCCAGAAGAGGCTGCGGCAAACCAGGAACGATGAAGCCTGCAACAAAACCAATCTGCGGTTGTTGTTTTTCCTTGGGTGTCGACATCGCTCACATTCTCCATTCAACAACAGCATTGCCGGTCCCGATCACAGTGCCATAGGCATGCACGGTCGCCGGTGTGGTCGGGAAATTCATGGCAGCAATAAGCCAGGTCAGACATCCTGCACGCGTTTCCGAGATTGCCTGATCGGTGAAATCCGGCATCTCGGCAATCACACGGCGGCTTTCGCCTGCACGCATCATCTTGAGCATGCGCATATCCCAAAGATATTGGTTGTGGTTGTAAATATGCTCATAAGTCATGTCTTCAGGAATCTGCGGCTCTTCTGTGAAATGGCGGTGCGAAAGAGAACACGATGCCAGAAGCAGAGCACGCCTGCCGGATTTTTCGATAGCAGCACGGGTGGCGTGGCCGAGTGCAATCATCTCCTGTTGGCCTACATCGGTACTAAAGTAATCGGCCGCAGCGTTGGAAGAAATCGAGACAATGGGTTTGTCCCAGGTGGGGTGCGAAAGATGGCAGCTGATGATTGTGCCGTAGTCCACCCGAAACTTAGGATTGCGCATCAAGGAGGTTTGCAGGCCAGCAGATTGCCCTTCAGCAGCAATCATCTCTGCAAGCTCAACGTCGACCTTAAGATCGTAGTTGTAGCGAAACAGGTGCGGAAAAACCGGATCAACCGAAAGATCTTTGAAGTGCGGCACTGCAAGCAAATGATGCCCCACAACCGTTCGCCAATGTGGCGTATGAACAATGATGACATCGAAATCCTCGCTGCTCAGGCTCTTACGCAGGCGTTCGTAACCCCAGCGGAGTTCCTCCCAGCCACCTTCTGCTCGAGGCTCGTTCTGTGGGGGGTTCTCAGCGTATACAAGGTGCGGTGGATGCGGAGCCAGTACACCTGCAACAATCGACCCTTTTGAGGCTGCGTTGTTTTGGTTTTTCATCGAGAACTCCCCTGATTCGGCTTTGGTTCGTGATCAGCGAATGCGGTCCAATCGTAATCATAGACATCGCGATTGGGATCCCAATCGTCCCAGGTTTTCACCTCTCGGAGTTTACTTTCGAATGACGGTGGAACAATTCCTTCCACGAGGAAGGCCTTCTGCCGATGCAGGGCATAGGGATTTCGGAAATCGAAGCCCAAAACGCCCAACACGCCGCGCGCCACATACCAAGTGGCTTGCGGATTCCAACCATGCGCAATTTTGATCACGACACCCAATCCATCTGGAAAATCGGGGTGCAGGATGGAGAGACCGAGCAAACCATCGGCACCTTCTTTGGCGATCACTTTGCCATCGCAAGCTTTCAGAATGGTGGAATCCAAGCGATTGAAGCCACCCACGAGATCGGGATGACGGGTCATGGCCTCCCAAACCCAATCATCATTCCGGCGCTTGGCAAGGTCGGCATAAAGCATGGCGAGTTCGGTGACCGTGTTTGAAACTGTCGGCAAACCACACCCATCGCGCGCGAGGCGAAGTGGCTGCCAGGTGTTGCCCAAGGTTTTGCGCAGCTGTTCAATATAGGCAGCAAAAAAAGGATGGTGTGGAAGCGTGTAGCCCACCCTGTCCCAGCCCACCAGCTTGAAGCCTTTCAGGATGGCGGCATGCTCGCCCGAACAAGGATGATACCAACGGCGCGGACGACGCACCTGCCGCCCAAATTGCACCAGCGGAACATCCAAAGGAGTTTGCATTAGACCCCAGTCGGAAGAATCGAGAAGGCTCATGGCGGCAGCCACATGCTCGGTGCTGCCGTTGTGACTCGAAACCGCGATGGCCTTTTGCTCCCAGCTCGTGGTTTCAGCGAGGGCCTTGGCCAAGGGCTTGAGCATGAAGGGCTTCATCATGCTGCGACCATAGCAGAGCACGTTGCCGCCAAAGCTGTGCACAAGTTTGCCACCGCTCGCCCAGGCCACTGCTCCATGAATAGTGGTTTCACTCACACCGTTGCGGCGGTAATCGACCAGCGGTTGCCAATCGACATCGCGTCCGGTGGGAATTCCTGGAATACGCTCACCCAAAGGATCTTTCGGATAAAGGTGCGCCGCTGGCGAGTGGGGCTGAACGCTTACGTCAGCTGAATTTTTATTCAAACTCATGCGAGAGTTGTCCTTTGTGGTCTTGGCCTTCAAGCGGATTCATACCCCCGAAGGGCATCAGAGAGCAATGCTGCTCGGCAGTGCGGCAAACGAGCGTGGAAGCGGCATCTCCAGACAAACCTGCTGAATACAATTTTTTTCAAGAATTCTTGATATTTGAACATGAGAGGTGAGTTTAAAGAGCAAAGCCACGAAGACGAGCGTAAACTCGAAATCTGTACACGCAGACTGAGCCATGGCGGGCTTCAAACTCGGCATCTCGATGAAAAGGATTTCACATGAAACTCTATCTTTTGATTGTCCTCGCGGCGCTTTTATACAGGACAGAAACCATGGCGATTGAAGAACCGAAATTCACAGACAAGATCGTTTATCAGGATTTCGAAATTCGCTCATACGCAGCCATTCTTGCCGCACAAACCGAAGTGAATGAGAGTTTCGACGACGCTGGCAACAAGGCCTTTCGGGTGCTTGCGGATTTCATTTTTGGAAACAACACCACGCGCACGAAAATCGACATGACGGCACCTGTTGTGCAAAAGCCTGCGGGCTCAGAGAAGATCGCTATGACCGCTCCTGTCACCCAAAGCAAAGCGGCGAAAGGCTATGTGGTGCAATTCACTATGCCTGCAAATTACACCCGTGAAACGCTCCCACAGCCCAACGATCCGAGGGTTAAAATTGTTGAAATCCCAGCACGCAAAGTTGCTGTTTATGCGTACGCGGGCTCATGGTCTGAGAGTCGGTTCAATGAGAAACTCGCAGCTTTCAAAGCGGCATTGGCGCGTGAGCGCATCGTGACCACCGGAGAACCAACATTTGCACGCTTCAATTCGCCCTGGCAGCTGCCTTTTTTCAGGCGCAATGAAATTTGGCTGGAGGTGGTTTCGCTCAACACACAATCCAAAACACAACTCAGAACAGACCTGAAAGCGAGGCTCACACCCGAGCAGTACCGCTGCACTCAAGAGAACGGCACCGAAAAGCCCTTTGCCAATGAATATTGGAACAAAAAAGACGATGGCATTTATGTGGATGTTGTGAGCGGAGAGCCACTGTTTTCCTCGCGTGCCAAATTCGATTCCGGCACAGGATGGCCGAGTTTTACTGAGCCACTCAACAAGTCGGCAGTGCGGATGCTGCGCGACACATCACATGGGATGGAGAGAACGGAGGTCAGATCGACACGAGCCAATTCGCATCTAGGGCACGTCTTTGATGACGGCCCAGGGCCAACGCGCCAACGTTATTGCATCAATTCCGCTTCACTGCGCTTTGTGCCGCTCATGGCACTCAAAAAGGAAGGCTTGGGCATCTATTTGGTCGACTTTGCAGAAACGCTCAATTTGCAGGTCGCAACACTTGCTGGAGGATGCTTTTGGGGGCTCGAGAAGCTTCTCGGTGAGATCCCGGGTGTGGTTGAAACACGAGTCGGATACAGCGGTGGGCTTGATTTGAAGGCTGGCTATGATGAGGTCAAAACCGGGAAGACAGGCCATGCAGAAACAGTGCAAGTCCTCTTTGACCCAAAAAAGGTTTCTTATGAAAATATCCTGAAAATCTTTTTCAGCATTCACGACCCCACCACGGTCAACAAGCAAGGCAACGATATTGGAACGCAGTACCGCTCGGCGATTTTCTTTCAGAATGAGGAACAAAGGAAAAGTGCTGAGAAGGTGATTGCACTGGTTGATGCCTCAAAAAAATGGCCCGGAAAAGTGGTCACGCGGCTTGAGAAATTCTCCGGATTTGTGGTGGGAGAAGGCGAGCATCAGAAATATTTGAGTAAAAATCCGGACGGCTATACTTGCCATTATGATAGGAGGTTTGGATTTTGAGGTGAGGGCTCGAAAGTCAACTTGAGATCGCAATTTAAGTTCTATTCGCCGCGGCGGATCAGAACTGGAACCCAATCGTTTTGTGTCGTACCACTGCCATAGTTGACTGGTAGTATGTTGATAATTGGTAGAGTATTGGAATAAACACCGCTAACACTTGTATTTAACGTAGTCGCGGCCGCTGCCGAAATCTGGAAACAAATGGCATTACCAGAACTCAGGTCGGAATAGGTTCCTGCACCACCCGACGAGCCATTTGTTATTGTTTGCACATTGGTACAGTTCGACGACAAGTCTCTGCCCATGTTAGTTACATTTGTCGCAAGGGTGCCTGTTCCGCCACCGGTAATTCTCAGTGTCATCAGATTCCAACCTGGATCATCAATGTCATAGGCATCAAGATAAAGCCGGATCTCATCGTAGGTGAGACGGTACCAAGTAGACCCTTGAATTGGGCCGACAGTGCCATTGACCGCTGCGTAAACTGGGATTGGAGCAGAGAAGTTAAGCGTTGGGTTTTGGCCTCCACCACTCCTTGGCGTAACCTTGATTCTGCGCTCAGTAATACTGCCCAAGTTTGCATTACCATCATAGATCTTAAAGCCCACCAAATCATACGTTGTGTCATTGCTGACAGCCAAAGTTGAGGAAATTTGGTAGCGCAGCGTCTCTCCGGGACCAATGAGTTGACCTGCAGTCGGCGCTGGGCTGCCAGTACCACTGCCGTAGGAGGATACGTTACCATATCCCACCTTTTGCAACGTAGAGCTTGCATTCAGCATCGAACTATTGATGTAGGTTATCACGAACTGAATTGGTCTTGAATCAATGTCCTGAGCACCGGTGAGCGCTTTTATTCTGTCATAAGACCACTCCACATAGCCCGAACCGCCTCTGTTGACGTCAAAGGTTTGGAGGAAGGATCCATTGCCCTGGAAGGCTCCCGATGTACCACAAGCCACAGTTGTGGCAGCACTCGACTGATAGCAGCCACTCAAATAACTTGGGTTAGAATCGGAGCCGGTTATATTGACCGATACAAGAGCTGTCTGTCCACTGATTGCTCCACTTGCGTCGGACACCTGCACTCTGAAGGCGGAGATGGTTCCGACTGTCGCTGCGGGAGGTGTCCAACAGAGATAGGTTGAACCGCTGCTTGTAGCAACAGTGCTTGGGAAGTTGGCAGTAACGCTCGAGCAATTCGAAGCAGAAGAATAACCGATGCTTTGACCTCCCAACCATTGAGTTACAGTAAAGGTGAGCGCGTCATTCTCAACATCCGTCACCCCAAGTGCAGAAGTCAATGTGCTGTAGGAAATGACGAACGGATTTGCAGAAGTCGTGTAGCGCGCTGCGCCGTAGATTGTTGCCGTTGTGTTTGCAATCGTAGGAGCAGAATTGAGCGCGGATACTGTAACCGATACCGCGACTTCAGCACTCTCAGCAACTGTGTCTGTTAACTTAATTCCAAACGCCCCTTGGACTCCGTTTACGTCAGCCGCGGGCCTCCAGACGAAGGTCTGTCCTGGACCAATCTGTTGCGCAGCGGCTGCAACTGAAGCCGAAGTTGTGTAGTTCGTTCCGTTGATCGTCAGTGATCCCGTTGTCAAACTTGTCACTTTGAATCGCACAATGTCGCCATCAGCATCAGCTGCACCTGTGTACGAGAGCAGATCGTTGTAGGTGACTAGCAACGCTCCATTTTCAGATATTCCAGGGCTATATGTGAACGCGCTCGTGGTGAATGTCGGAGTTGCATTACCTGCCGTCACACTAATCTGAATGCTCGCAACACCATCTGAGAAATCCTCGCCATCGTACAAACGAACTTTCATAATTGTGAATGTGCCAGTAAGATTGTTTGGAGGAGTCCAGCTGAGGGAGCTCCACGAGCTGCTCAAATCTTGCGAACCCGACTTCACGAGGTACTTCATAGAAGCTTCGCTTCCTGGCGTCGGAGCAATCGCAGTTCCATTCGAACCCAAAAGGGTTCCCGCATTCACACTTTCGATTCTGAACCTGATGTTATGATTGTCGCCGAGAGCAGGTTTGGCACTCGTGTTCGTGTCATACTCACGGAAGTCGATAGCAGCAAAGATATCATCGTAGGTGATGGTCTTGACAGCATTCTTGGCAACACTGCTCAAACTCGTTGCTGACAGATAAACCGGCGCAGTATTCAGCGCTGTGACAACACCCTTCACATCAATTGCGGATGAGGTCGCACTTTCTCCGTCAACCAGGCGCAACTTGAACAGCTGGTGCGTTGGGTAACCAGTCACATTTTGATGATTTGGGGGAGTCCACATTATCTGGTCGCCCGGATACATGGTGTATGGAGTTGTAACACTTGTTGCCACTCCATTCACATAGCGCTGCAGTGTTCCCGCGGCACCTGTGAGATCCCAAATCTGATAGCCAAGAATACCTGTAGAATCATCTGAGCCAGGATAGGTTGTGAAGAGTTTGTCATAGGTAATTGTATATGGGGAATTCTCGTTGATTCCTGTAATCAAGTTCGTTGAGTTTGTGAATGTCGGATCTTTATTCACATAGACATGCACCTGAACTGCCGTTCCCGCCGAGTTGCTGCCTTCGTTGGTGTCATCGTAAGCTACGATGGAGAATGCAGCCTGACGACCTGTGCTACCACTTGGTGGAGTCCAGGTGAACGATTGTCCGGGCTCAATGGTTTCTGTGCCGCTAACGCCAGTGAAGGTATAAGCAGAGGGTGAAGTCCGTGCCAACGTACTTCCTGCAGTAATACTCTTCACTCGGAATTTGAGTGACTTGCTCGCAATGTTCTCTTCAGCATCGTAGGCATCTGTGCGCTGTGTGCCTTGAGCCATAAGGCTTGGGTCGCCACGCAGGCTATCATACGTGAACGAGAACGTTGCTGGGTTCTTTTGAGCTCCAGTGAAGTCTTTCACATAGGTGATGACCGGAATCTGGTTCGCTGTTGCAGTGAATGTTGCCTGCAGGGTTGCTTCGTTTGCGGAGTAAGTTGTTCCATCGTAGCCGCGCACTGTCGCGAGGGTGACAGCAGAGCCCGTGGTGGTGCTTGTGG
>JBILKM010000044.1:0-21466 GCA_044376695.1 Silvanigrellaceae bacterium | reverse complement strand
GAAAGCAGAGCGTATGGTGCTTGGCCAACACCGATCTCGTTGGGTGTTCGGAAACTCTCTCCCGAATCTTGAGTCCGGATTGCGGCTCCCTCGCTGCCGACACTGAGCCACTGTTTGTGATCCTTGGAACCGGCGCAATGGCAGGAACCTGCGCTCAGGCCATTGCTGACATCTGTGGCCATCAACACAGCACGAGAACAATCCAACTTTCACGGGCACAACTCGAGGGTGGCAATGCGGGTGAACCTCTGCACTACACCACGCAAACGCAACTGGTCGTTATCAACACCTTGCCTTCGGGCACTCATCCCGACGCAGATCGTCTAGCCTGCACAGCACTCGAAGGACTCAACAACACCCCCGCAGCCTCAAAACATCTTTTTGAAATCAGTTATTTGGAAACCGGTGCAAGCAAAAAGGCAAGCACATTCGGATGGGACGTTGTGCGCGGAGACCTACTTTTCGAAGAACAGGCACGCGCGAGCTTCAAACTCTGGGCCCGTTGCTCTGCGCCCACCCCAACAACCGCTCTGCAGCTGTCTCGAGTGTGAAATCAGTTTTGCAGAATGCGAAACGCAGCCAGTTGAGTCGCTTGGGTGGCTCACTGCCATAGTAAAAGACTGAGGGTGGAATCGCGGCCACACGCGCCTCTTGAATAAGAAGCCTTGCGAAGTCGACATCTCGCATGATGCCTCCCTGGACGTGAGCATCGTAGCAGGCCATCAAAAAATAACTTCCCTGCGCCCGCTGAACGGTAAAACCCGCTCGAACCAGATTCTCCTCAAGGAATTCCTGCTTACGCGCATAAACTTCGGGGAGAGTACTCAGGTAGGCCTTTGTCCAAGAAAAATCGGACATCATAGAGGCCAGTCCCCGTTGAGTGGCTGGGTTAGTGCAAAAGACAACAGCCTGGTGAACAAGCCTGATCGCACGTGTCAATTCCGCCGAGGCAGTGACCCAACCAACTTTGAAACCAGTGAAGCCAAACGTCTTGGCACAGGAGCTGATCCGAACAACGTAATCGCGCATGCCCTGAATTTGTATGGGCGAAATAACGTCTTCGGGGTTCTGGTAGACGAGATATTCGTAAACCTCATCACACATCAGCACCGCATCGTGATCCCGCACTGTCTCGCAGAGCTTTTCCATCTCGGAGCGAGTGAAAATCTTGCCGGTCGGGTTATGCGGTGAATTCAAAATCATTAATTTGAAGCCACCGGACACAGCAGCTGAGAATTCGTTCCAATCGACACACCATCCCCGAGCCGCCAGACCAACGGGTGTATCGGGAGCATGCAAGCGAACTGGAACAATTATTCCACCCGCGTTAGCAATTGCCTGTGCATAGCTGTCGTAGCAAGGTTCAAAAACGACCACACGATCGCCTGGATTCACGAATGCATTCACCACTGAATAAATGGCTTCAGTTGCACCAGTCGTGATGGTCACCTCTTCATTTGGACAATACTCGACTCCGGTTTTGTCGCGCACCAGTGCGCTCACAGCCTGACGCAGTGCTGTTTCACCCGCCGCCGGCGCGTACTGATTATGACAATGAAGGGTTTCGTGTGCGACCTGCTCCAAAACTTCAGTTGGCCCGGGAAAATCAGGAAAGCCTTGCGCGAGGTTGACTGCCTCGTGCTTCTGCGCGAGCTGCGTCATCTCAGTAAAGATACTGGTTCCAAATGAAGACCAGCGTTTAGCCATTTTCATTGTGCTCATAGAATACCTCACGCGGTTCGGCGTTCAGAACGAGGGTCGAGCGCATCTCGAAGCACGTCGCCTAACATATTCAAGGACAAAACCGTAAGGAAAATTGCGGCCCCTGGGAAAACCAAAGTCCACCAAGCCTGATAAAAATCAGCCTTACCCTCTGCTAACATAGCCCCCCATTCCGGGCTCGGAGGACGAACTCCGAGGCCAAGGAAGCTCAGACCTGCAGACTCAAGCAAAGCGCTCGCAAAGCTCATGGTTGCAACCACGACAATTGAATTGAGGGTATTGGGTAAAACATGTTTGAACAGAATTCGGCGGAGCGATGCTCCATGAGCAACGGCACCGAGAACATACTCTTTGTTCCGCTCTCCCAGGGCTGCACCCCGGGCCACACGAGCGAACGTAGGTGCGTAGGCTATACCCACGGCAATCATCAGATTGACGATTCCCTGCCCGAGAAATGCAACAAGAATGAGGGCAATCAGAATAGACGGAAACGCAAGAACGCAGTCATTGATGCGCATAAGGATGTGGTCAACACGACCTCCCAGATAACCGGAAAGCAACCCAAGCGGAACCCCCAATCCGGCACCAATGAAAACAGGCAGAAACCCAAGTGCCAGAGAAATCCGACCACCGTAGAGAACGCGCGAAAACACGTCGCGGCCAGAGGCATCTGTTCCAAAAGGGTGATGTAGCGAACCACCTTCTATAAAAAATGGAGGCAAAAAACGCGAAGTCTCTAGATTAAGAATGAGAGGATCATGATTTGCAATCCAGGGGGCCGCAACAGCACACACCAAAAGGACAAAGAGAATAAGCAAGGCCATCTGCGCAGTGCGATTGCGCTTCACTTCCATCCACAGCAAAAACCAAACAGACGGCTTGGATGTCATCAGGCTGCGCCCTTCTGGCTAGATGAGGTCTGTTTGATACGAGGATCCAACCAACCCACAACGATATCTCCCATCAGGTTAAACAGAACGAACATACAACCGACAAACAGAGTGCCCGACTGCACCATTGGAAAATCGCGACTTCCAATGCTCTCCACGAGCAATTTTCCGAGACCCGGCCAGGCAAACATAGTTTCAGTGATCACGGCACCACCAAACAGAGCACCCGCCTGAAGGAACATGATTGTCACAACCGGCAAAGCGGCATTTCTTGCCGCATGCTTAAGAACCACCTTGAATGCAGAGAGCCCCTTGGCACGTGCCGTGCGGATATAATCCTGCTGCAGAACATCGAGCATTGCAGAGCGAGTCATGCGACAGATGTGTGCCATCGGGATGGTCGACAACGCCACAGCTGGGAGAACCAGATAACGCACCGCAGAGAGAAACACGTCCCAACCCTGACCACTCAACCCCATGTACAGACCATCGAGTGTGTACATTCTAAAGAGAGACTGCGAGGCGGGATCGAAAAGCACCTCGTCGGACAAGCGACCCGAGGTCGGTAGCCAACCCAAATTCAAACTGAAAAACCACATCAAGAGAAGAGCCAACCAAAAAATCGGCATACTGACGCCGGTCAGTGCAATGAGACTGGCGAACCGATCCCACCACGTGCGCCTCGCCACAGCGGAGACAACTCCAAGGAACAAGCCAACCGGAATGGCAATGAGCAATGCCGCCAGGGCCAGCTCTACTGTGGCAGGAATGGCGGTAGCGAAAAGAGTGTTGATAGGTTGATCGTGGAACAGGCTGTGCCCAAGGTCGGCCTCAAGGACAAGTCTCTTCAGATAAAGACCATACTGCACCCACCATGGATCATTCAGATGCAGCGACTCGCGGATGTATTCCACACGCTCAGGCGTCGCACGCTCGCCCGCCATGACAAGTGCGATATCACCAGGAATGAGCTTCAGAGCCCCAAAAAGCACGAGTGTGAGAAGGAGCAGCACCGGTATCGACGCGAGAAAACGGGAAAACGCGTGACGAATGAACATGCCGTCTCACTTGCTGTTGATGCTGACCCTGAAGAAACGACGCGAGCCATTTGGCTGAAGGGTGAAACCTTGAACCTTTGGATCCATCGGCATGGCAACGCGCGAGTGCGCAATCGGAATCCAGGGTGCATCCTGGTGGATGAGTTTCTGAGCCTGACGATAAAGGTCTGCGCGTTTTTTCTGGATGGTGACTTTCTGCGCATCGCGCAAAATTTGAGTCACTTTCTGGTTGTCGTAGAAGGCGATATTCGATGCCGGCGGCTTCGCGTTGTCACCGCTCAAAAGCACGTTCAGAAAGTTGTCGGGATCGCCGTTGTCACCCGTCCAGCCCATCAGCGCCATAGGGTGTTCGCCCTTCTTGGTTTTGTCCAGATACACAGCCCACTCGTGTGTTGTGAGCTGAACCTTCACACCAACGGCTTTAAAATCGGCCTGAATTGCCTCAGCGACGCGTTTTGCATCGGGCATGTAAGGACGTGAAACGGGCAAGTAGAAGAGCTCAGATTCGAAACCCTTTGGAAACCCAGCCTCGGCAAGAAGCTGCTTAGCTTTGGCCTGATTAAACGCGTAAGGCGAGATACTGGAATTGTAGCCCCACAGCGAAGGTGGAATTGGATTTACAGCGGGAATCCCCATCCCTGCATAAACACCTTTGATAATGGCCTCTTTGTTGACAGCCATATTGAGTGCCTGACGCACCTTTGGGTTTGCGAACGGGCCTTTTGTCGTGTTGAACGCCAAATAAGCCACGTTCATCGCCGGCTCTTCGATGACCTGTGCATCCGGGCGCTTTTGCCGGATAACATTGACTTGGTCGGGAGTTGGGAGATTCATCATATGAATCTCTTTGGCCAAAAAGGCGTTGAGACGGGTCGCGGAGTCAGGATAACTTCTGAAAATAACGCGGCCGAGCTTGGGCTGTCCTCCCCAGAAGCCATTGAAAGCATCGAGCACGATTTTCTCGTTTTTGGTCCAGCTGACGTATTTGAAAGGCCCGGTTCCCACGGGATTGCGAGCAAACTCCTGCTTATGCTTCCGCACGGCAGTGGGGCTGACAATCGAGGCAAAGCTCATGGCCATGTTTGCAAGAAAAGGTGCGCTCGGTGACTTGAGAACAATCTTGACAGTTTTGTCGTCGAGCTTTGCAATGGAAGCGACAAGCTTATCCATTCCCATGTCCTGCCAGTACGACCACATCTGAGCGTACTTGTACGCCTCATGCTTGGGATCGTGCTGACGCAGCATGCTGAAAACAACAGAGTCTGCGTTCATGGGAGTGCCATCGTGGAATTTTACATTGGAACGCAGGTGGAACGTGTAGACGAGACCATCGGCACTCACTTCCCAGCGCTGCGCCAATGCCGGCTCAATTTCGGTTGTGCCATCTTTGAACTGCACGAGTGTGTCGAAAATGTTGTCGCACACATTGAGGCTCTCGCCGTCGGTTTCCTTTGCGGGGTCGAGCGATACGGAGTCGCCGCCTCGGCCATAGATCAGAACCCCTTTGGACTGAGCAAACGCACTACTCGGACGAGTTGCCAAGGTGCAAAAAATAGCAGTAAGTGCTGTAAGCGAGAGTGAAGTCGAGATTGTGCGCATGGGCATTCTTCGCTCCGAGATGTGGTCACAACATACGAAAGAGTCGGGCGGTTTTAGCTCAGGCAGGGTGGAAAGGCAATGCGGCTCAAGCCAGCTGAATTCAAAATTCTCCAGCATCTGCGAGAGGCTCGGCTTTTCTCTGATCCCCCCCTCGATGCTCATCTTATGCTCTCGGGCGGCAAAGACAGCGTTGCGCTGCTCGAAATTCTCCACCACATTGAACGCCTTCCGACCCCCTGGAGCGGACTCCAACTCAACCTGACCTTGCATCATTTCAACCACAGGCGACGCGGCGTGGAATCGGATGAAGACGAAGCCTTATGCACCGATCTTGCTCGCAAACTTGGTTATCCGATCGTCATCCACAGGTGGAGTGCAACACTTGAGGACAAACTCTCAGGGGGATTCAATTTTCAGGCTGTAGCCAGAGATTGGCGGTATCAAAGCGTCTGTAAATTTGCTGAGCGTTCAGTTCATAAGGGGCATCAGAGCCGTTGGGTTGTCGTGACCGCTCATCATCGCCGCGACCACGCAGAAACACTGCTACACAATATCGTGCGCGGATGCGGAACCGACGGGCTCCGCAGCATGCTGCCATGGAATGCTGAAAAACAACTGTTGCGACCGCTGCTTTGGTTGCAAAGCGACCAGCTCGATGACTACATCACCAAAAAGTCGCTGCCTCATCGCGAAGATTCTTCGAACCAGCAACTCGACTACACTCGCAATCGGCTGCGCAATGTGGTGATCACAGAACTCGAGAAGATCAACCCGCAAGCAATTGAACACATCTGGAATCTTTCACAAGATCTCCCCACTGTAACCCCAGCCCCACTCACGGACACAAGCAAAACCAATCCGATACCCGCACAAATCTCAACTTCGGCCAGCGCAAGCGTCTCGCTCGACAAGCTCGAAGGTATCGCAGAAGTGAGGTCGTTCCTTCTGAGTGCGGCTCCCGAGCTCGCCAGCCAATTGACCCGCGACAAGCTCACCAACATCCTGGCTCATGTGCGCAAATTGACAGCGAACCCATCTCACTCTCACGGGTACAAAATTGCACTGTCGGAGCGGTGTTTTGTAACAATAAACAGCAAGCAACTGGAAATTAAGGTAACTCCATAAGATTTTACGGATGCACCAGCCCTGCGCAAAAGAGCTTTGACATAGGGCAGCGCAGGGACAAAGCATGGTTGACTTTCTCTCGTTAAGATAGACATTGGGAATTCACGTTCGGAGATGCTTCCTGCATGGAGGCCTCTTAAGGAGTTTGTGATGAAAGAAAGTTGGCTGAAGGCAGTAATCGTTTGGGCAGGCGTGTTTGCGCTTGTTATTTTTGCCTTCAAGTTTGTGAACCGTGGACAGGTTGAGGAATCTGTCAGTTACTCACAGTTTATGGAGTTTGTGGAAAAACAACCTCCAGATCCGCAATCCATTAGCGGCGATGTCGAAATCAAAGGCGACCCTCTGCGCGGTGACGAATACTCAGCAACGCTCGCGAATAAAACGCGGGTAACGACTTTCGCTCCTTTCGATGAAACTCTACGCAAGGAAATGCGTGAGAAACTCGAACGGCGCCAGGTCAAAATCAACTACAAGCGCAGCGACGATGGCCAAGCTTGGTGGGGAATCCTCGGCACCTGGGTTCCACTCTTGATCGTCATCGCGCTCATGTTCTTGTTCTTGAGAAACATGCAAGGCGCCGGAGGCAAAGCTCTCTCCTTTGGCAAAAGCCGTGCGAAAATGATGCCTGAAAATGCGACTCGAGTGACCTTCAAAGACGTCGCTGGCGTGGAAGAAGCAAAACAAGAATGCTCGGAAATCGTCTCATTTCTGAAAGACCACAAACGCTTTCAAGAGATCGGCGCACGCATTCCCAAAGGCGTATTGATGATGGGCTCCCCCGGAACAGGCAAAACTCTGCTCGCCCGCGCTATTGCTGGCGAAGCGGGCGTGCCTTTCTTCCACATCAGCGGCTCCGACTTCGTGGAAATGTTCGTTGGTGTAGGTGCATCGCGTGTGCGTGACCTGTTTGAGAACGCCAAAAAGAATGCGCCCTGCATTGTGTTCATCGACGAAATTGACGCCGTTGGCCGGCACCGTGGAGCGGGCGTGGGCGGCGGGCACGACGAGCGCGAACAAACGCTCAACCAGCTGCTCGTAGAAATGGATGGTTTCGAAGCTCACGACGCAATTATCGTTATTGCTGCCACCAACCGTCCTGACGTTCTGGATCCTGCGTTGCTGCGTCCGGGCCGATTCGACCGTCGTGTGATTGTTAACCTCCCCGATGTCCGTGGGCGCAGAGAGATTCTCAACGTCTACATCAAGCGAGTGAAAGCAACCGAAGACGTTAACATTGAAAAAATCGCACTCGGCACTCCTGGATTTTCTGGCGCTGATCTCGAAAACCTGGTGAACGAGGCTGCTTTGATGGCTGCCCGCGCTAATGCCAAACGCGTCACTGGAACACACTTCGAAGAAGCAAAAGACAAGATCCTGATGGGCCCTGAGCGCAAGAGCATGGTTATGAACAAGGAAACCCTTGTCATGACTGCCTACCACGAAACTGGCCATGCTCTGGTAGCCTATTACCTAAAATCCCGCTCGGACGTGCACAAGGTCACCATTATTCCGCGCGGCCCTGCGCTGGGTGTCACTGCGTTTCTGCCCAAAGAAGACATCTACAGTTCTTCTAAAGAAGATCTGATGACCGAAATCGCCAAAGGCATGGGCGGTCGTGCAGCCGAAGAAATCAAATTTGGGCGTCTCACAACAGGCGCCTCTAATGACATCCAGCAGGCAACCAATCTTGCCCGCGCGATGGTATGCCAATACGGTATGAGCCGCCTTGGCCCAATCAACTTCGGCCATAAGAGTGAAAATCCATTCCTCGGCCGTGATTGGGGGGAAAGTAAAAACTACTCCGACGCGCTGGCCCACGAGATCGACCAGGAAGTTTCGAAGCTCATAAACTCCCAGTATGAACTCGCTAAGCAAACCCTTGTTGACCACATGGATGTATTTGAGCGCTGTGCTCAGATTCTGGTTGAGGCTGAAACACTCGACTCCGATGAATTCCTGGCTGTCATCAATGGAGCAACTCTTGCAGAAGTGCGGGATATGCAACTGAAGAAGGCCGCAGCGGCCCAGGTGAGCAACGAAGCTGCAGGTGCTCCTGCAGCCACGACCACAACCCAGACACCTGCAGCGGAACCCACACTTACAGCAGGTGGCGCAACCCCCGCTCCGAGCGCATGAACGTATCGCTCAACGCCCGTGGCGCGCATCGATGTCATGCCCTGATGAACCGAACACAAACGGTGCATCAGGGCATCGTTAATGTCACTCCTGACAGTTTCTCCGATGGTGGCCTATTCTACGATCCGATGCATGCACTGGTTCAGGCCCAAAAGCTTGTCGCGGAAGGTGCTCAGATTATCGATATAGGAGGAGTGAGCACTCGCCCGGGGGCGACAGAAGTGGGTCCCGACGTGGAGCTTCAGCGCGTGCTGCCAGTGTTGAGAATTCTTCGCGAACGGCTTCCTGAAGATGTCTTACTCAGCCTCGACACATCTGCACCCGAGGTTGCGTGCGCTGCTGCGCAGGAAAACCTCATCGACATCATTAATGATGTTTTTGCCGCACGAAAAACAATGTCTTCAGAGCAAACCAAAATTGGAAACCCCGACATCGCCCCTACAACTGCTCATGTTGCGGCCCGATTTGCTCTTGGCCTTGTCGTAATGCACATGCAAGGCAATCCATCAACAATGCAACACAACCCAGCCTATGCAAACTGTCTCGATGATGTGACCTCATTCCTTCAGGAGAGAATGCAGTTTGCCAACGCATGCGGGGTGCAATGGATCGCGGTGGATCCTGGAATTGGTTTTGGCAAAACGCTGGAACACAATCTCCAGCTGATGAGTGCAGCTGGGCTTCAGAAACTGAGCTTATTGGGCGCACCTGTTTTGGTTGGCCTTTCCCGAAAAAGCTTCCTAAAAATGCTTGCTAAAAATGAAAACTCACTCCCAGAGTTTTCATCCGACGATGAAGAGATGCGTTGGCGTGACCAGCAAAGTGCACTTTGGGAAACGAAATGTATCGCTTGGGGTGCACGCATTATCCGCACGCACGTTATCAAGCCTGTCTCATGAGGATATGATGAACAACAGAAATTTATTGGGTCTGCTTGAAGACAAACTCACCGAGCACCGTGATGCACTTCGTGACCTCGATTCAAATCTTGGGGCTCGTACGGCTGACTATCGTCAGGGGTTTGAGGACGCACTCAATCTTGTGCACAAGGTGTCCATTGACCTTGCACGAGAAATCAGTGCTGGGGCAGTTTACGAGCACCCACCGCACCCACATCCGCGCAGCCGAACTTACCGCAGTGAGCCGCTCGACTGGTGGATCGAGGACACGGGCTCAGATTCTTTGAAAAGCTTTATTGCTTCACGCTGCAATGAACTCGGCGCAATAAGCAACGGCAAGACATCAGCCATTGTTTTCGACCTCGACGGAACACTGTTCGACGTCGGGCACCGCACACTGGGAATTCTCAAGCGCTGGATTAACTCGCCCGAATGTTCTCATTTTCCAAAGCCACTCATCAAAAAAATCGAAGGGATAAGTTTTAACCACATCGGGTATAGTCTTTCTCATGCATTCGAGAATGCAGGTCTCGACATGCGTAATCCTGATGTGATGGAAGTACTTGTGACGGTAGAGCGTTTTTGGCGGAAAAAATTCTTTGATGGTGAGACACTGGTCGAATTCGATGCGGTTTACAACGGCGCATCCGAGTTCGTTTGGTTTTGCAAAAAGTTGGGAATGAAAATCGTTTACTTGACTGGTCGTAGCCATAAAGTCATGTATTCAGGAACCTGCCGACAACTCGAAAAGTTCGGATTTCCGCTTGAAGACTCTGAATTAATTTTGAAAATCAATACCGTTACAGACGACGCCGTATTTAAAGAAGAGGCATTCCGGGCCATTGCCTCGAAGCACAATATCGTCGGCAATTTCGAAAATGAATACGTCAACATCCGTGGCATGGTGCAATGCGAACCGCAGGCCGTTCATGTGGTTGTTGATTCGCAACACTCCGGACGTCCGGTCGGTGCTCTGCCCGAGAAGGTTTATCGGATTCAGTCGTTCGCATAAAACTAGCGTTGACTTTTTCCGAAGAAGATACAGATTGTGAAATATTGGGAAAGTTATTCGAACTTTTCCCGCCGGGAGGGATCCATATGCAACTCTTCAAAAGATTCTTTTGGTTCTTTGCAGTCAACATACTTATCGTAGTGACCATTAGCATCGTCACCAGCCTGCTCGGCCTCAACAGATACATGACGGCCTATGGCATCAATTATCAGGCACTGGCCGGATTTTGCCTCATCTGGGGCTTCGGAGGTGCGTTCATTTCGCTCGCACTGAGCCGAGTCCTCGCCAAATGGACAATGGGCGTAAAGCTTATCGATCCGGCGAATTCATCCGGTGGCGAACGTGAGCTGCTTCAAACTGTTTATCAACTTGCCCAGAAGGCTGGTCTTTCTAAAATGCCGCAAGTGGGCATTTACGAGAGCCCTGACCTGAATGCTTTTGCTACCGGCCCAACGCGTAACCGCTCACTCGTTGCGGTTAGCAGCGGTCTGCTGCAGCGCATGAATAGAAACGAAGTTGAGGGTGTTCTCGCGCACGAAGTAGCACATATCGCCAACGGTGACATGGTGACCATGACCCTGGTTCAAGGTGTTGTGAATGCATTTGTGATGTTCATTGCGCGCATCATCGGCTTTGCGGTTTCGCAATCTGTAAAAGAAGAGAACCGCGCAATGGTCAACATGATTGTTGTTATCGTTTGCGAAATTCTGCTCGGTATACTCGGAATGCTCGTGGTTTCATGGTTCTCGCGCTTCCGAGAGTACCGTGCTGACGAAGGCGGAGCACGCCTTGCCGGCCGGGATAAAATGGTTGCTGCACTTGAAGCTCTGCGTCGCTCCTTTGGACACATGGATGCCGACAATGCACCACAATCTGTGGCAGCGATGCGTATCTCCAACAAACGTGGCGGGCTCTTTGCACTGTTCAGTACACATCCCCCACTGGAAGAACGCGTCGCACGCCTGCGTCAGATGCCAAGTCTATAAGACTCCACTCAAACGAGTTGCTCCCAAGAAGCCCGGCCTGTGTGCCGGGCTTTTCTTTTTCTCGAGATTTCCTTGAGATTTTCTCGCAAAAGGGGTGCCTACCGGGAGCCGCCCAGCCCCCCCTGCAAATGCCTTCGATAACCCCCTCCTCATCAGCAACCTCAAAACAAACTAGTTATAAATACTGAATTTATAACTAGTTTTTAAATTTAATTAAATTTTTTCTAAAGTACCAACTCCTTCTTACGAAAAAGCAAATGTGAGTCACGGAACAACCCGGACGGACTGGGTAATGACTCACACATTCGGAAAGTCTCAAGGAGAGGCTACCGGGTGGGCTGAGACTCAAGGGTTGAGTCGCGGCTGAAAACTTCAGGGAGGAGTGTGTCATGGGACTTCGTATTCGTACAAACGTTGAATCACTCGTTGCTCAGCGTGGTCTCTCCAACAGCAATGCAGAACTCAGCAACAGCTTTGAAAAGTTGTCCTCGGGTCTCCGCATCAACCGCTCAGCAGATGACGCTGCCGGTCTCGCAATTTCTGAAAACCTACGCGCGAAAGTTCGCGGTTTGAATCAGGCAAAACGAAACGCCAACGATGGTGTGTCGCTCGTACAGGTGGCCGAATCAGGCCTCAGTGAAATGGGCAACATCATGGTGCGTATGCGTGAACTTACGCTTCAAGCGGGTTCAGACACGGTGGGTGAACGCGAAAAATCATACATTCAAAAGGAATTTGATCAGCTCAGCCAGGAAATCGATCGTATTTCCGAAACCACAGAATTCAACGGTCTGCAGCTGCTCCGCTCCAACGACAAACCCGATGGAATCAAAGTTCAGGTCGGTTACAACGGAACTGAGAGTGACCAGCTGACACTGAAATTCGGAGATAACGCCGACGGTATCAATGCTGAAACACTCGGTGTGCGAGGAACAAACCTGGTTTCATCTGACCGCGAAACGGTCGCCTCGAACCTTGAAGCTATCGACAAGGGACTCGAAACCATTGCCTCCTCTCGCGCAGTTCTCGGCTCACTCCAGTCTCGCTTGGGTGCCGCGATCAACAACATCAGCCAAGGCACAGAAACCATGGCAGCCGCATCGAGCCGCATCCGTGATGTGGACTTCGCTGAAGAAACTGCACGCATGACTCAGAACCGCATCCTTAGCCAGGCTGGCTTGGCCGTGTTGTCACAAGCCAACACCCGTCCAGAAATGGCGCTCTCACTCCTCCGCTGATGAGGACGATCCGTTCGTGAATTTCATCTGAAAAGCATGCGCTGTTCAGGGTCTGAACAGCGAGTCCAACAAGGAGGAATGTATCATGGGTTTAAGAATTAAAAGTAACGTGGAGAGTCTGGTCGCACAGCGACAGCTCGGTCAGAACCGAGCGGAAATGAGTGACAGCTTGGAAAAGTTGTCATCTGGAGTCCGGATCAATAAATCAGCGGATGACGCAGCAGGTTTGGCGATCAGCGAGAGCATGCGAGCCCGGATTCGGGGCCTGGCACAGGCCAAACGAAACGCGAGCGACGGTGTCTCGTTCTTGCAGGTGGCAGAGGGTGGTTTGGGTGAACTGAACAACATCCTTACACGCATGCGAGAGCTAACCACACAAGCAGCTTCAGACACCGTAGGTGAAAAAGAGCGCAGCTTCTTGAACAGAGAATTTGAGCAGCTGGGAGAAGAGCTCACTCGTATCAAAGATGGTACGGAATTCAACGGTAAGAAGATTCTCTCTGGTGAACAGGAAGCCGATCTCACCATCCAAGTCGGTGCAAGTGCACCGCGCGACGGGGACGATACATCCGGAGTTGTCCGCATCAAATTTGACAACCTATCCGAACTCAACCAGGCGATTGCGGATCTACCTACCAGCATCGAAGGTGAATCGGGCCAGTCTCTCGGTGGTGGCGACACAGCTGACATCTTCTCTGCCATCGATGGTGCAATGGAAAAGGTGACAGACTTCCGAGCATCACTTGGTGCAATGCAGAGCCGCATGAATTCGACTATCACTTCCATTGATGTGAGCAGCGAAAATCTGAGTGCTGCGGCCTCACGCATCAGAGATGTTGACTATGCTTCCGAGACAGCTCGGCTGGCACAGTCAAAGATTCTCACCGCAGCAAGCACCTCGGTGTTGGCACAGGCCAACCAGCTGCCAGAGTCGGTATTGACCCTGCTGCGTGGATAACGTAACAGAGCGGGATGTCTGAAAGCATCCCGCTCTGTTAATTTGTTTGAAGTGTCTCTGCGGAACCCGAGGTGTTTTTATGGCTTTTGAACTGAAACAAGGCCTGAAACTTGGCCAAACTCTCGTTCTCTCTCCCCAAATTCAACAAGCCATTAAGATTCTGACCCTTGGTCGACAAGAATTGGAGGAATTGGTCGCCGAGGAACTCAGACAAAACCCTTGCCTTGAGGAAGGGGAAATCACCCCAGAGCCCACCGAAGCCTCTGAATTCGATACCCAAGGCAACTCGGAGAACCCGCAACAGGAAAGTACTGAAAAGGAAGTTCTACCAGACATCGATGAGCTCCTTTCACGTTTTAGGGAAATGCCTGGCGAAGAAAGCCTGCAACGCGAAAACACGGATGCTGAATTTGATGCTCCGAGCTATGAGCGTCTCAACCTCACCGAATCGAACCTGCACGATTCCCTCGAAGATCAGCTCCGACTTATGCATCTCACTGAGTATGAACTCGATTGCGCTATTTTTCTGCTCCAGTATCTCGACGACAATGGTTTCATCAAAGCAGACCTAGAAGAACTCGCACGAGAACAGAGTCTGCCCACAGATGATCTGCGATACGCATTGAAGGCTATACAAAAGTGTGAGCCTGCAGGCGTTGGAGCCTCAGGCATGCAGGAGTGTCTGCTCCTGCAGCTTCGGCAAAAGAAAAATGCACCGAAGCTTGCTGAACGAATCTTGAAGCACCACTGGGAAGAATTCGAAAAACAGGACATCACCAAAATTGTTCGCAACCTGACGAGAACTCCTGATTCCATAAAGGAATCCTTGTCCGCCATTCGCAAACATCATCTTCCGAAATTCGAAAACAACGAGAATGCAGAACGCACTCTCCAAGAACAATTACTGAATCACCTCAGGGACAATGATAAGGCTAAAACCAAGGAGAACCAGATCTCCATTCAGGAATTAATCCTGCGTGACTTCTGGAAAGAGCTTGAGGCCAACGATGACGCAAAAATCATCCGTTCTCTTGTGCGCACTCCAGAGGATGTAAAAGAGGCTCTTGTATTCATCCGCGGCGAACTCGACCCACGTCCTGCAAGGCAATTCGGTGGAGGCCAGGATCAAGTCATCTCCCCAGATGTGTTCATTTTCCGCAGAGACGCTGAATGGGTCGTGAGCTTGAATGAAGATGGACTGCCACGCCTCAAGATCTCACAAAAATACGAAAACATGATTAAGGCAGCTCTTGAAGGCAAGAAAACGGAGAACAGCGCCGAAGGTAGCCAACCCGAAAATGACAAATCACTCAAAGAATTTGTGAATGACAACATCAGAACCGCACGGGCTTTTGTGAAAGCACTTGCCGATCGCAACAAAACCATTCTGCGCGTGACTGAGGTCATTCTCGAGAAACAAAAAGCATTTTTTGAGGACGGTCCAGAACACCTCAAGCCCCTGACACTCAAAGCGGTTGCGGAAGAACTTGGCTTGCACGAAAGCACCATTTCGCGCACAACCAACAATAAGTACATGCATACACCGCAGGGTCTTTTTGAGCTCAAGCACTTCTTCAACTCGGGCATGAGCACCGACAGCGGCGGCGAACTGGCAAATGAAGTTGTGAAGGCTTGGGTTGCGGATTGCATCAAACAAGAACCCGAACAGAAGCCATTTTCAGACCAGGACATTGCTGATTGGATTCAGCGCCACAAGAACGTCAAGGTGGCACGTCGGACGGTCGCGAAATACAGAGAGGCGCTCGGAATCCTACCGTCGTCAAAACGAGTGCGGCGTTTTTGATCGCACAAAGCGGCGTTTTTGATCAGCGTAGATTTGACAGCCACACGCAAATTCCCTACCTACTTAGGGCTTACATTGTATTTTCACTCTCGGGCTGAGGTGTGCGGATGGCTTGCCGTATCACGGACTACATGAAAGTTGAGTGGATTGCCCCAACTCTCAAAGCAACGGACAAGCCTTCCGTGTTGCTCGAATTTGCAACCCTGGTGGGCTCAACCCGACACGATCTCGACGTCCGCGAAATCTACACTAAGCTCATGGAACGTGAGCTCAAGGCCAGCACGGGTGCCGACCATGGTGTTGCCATACCGCATGCCACCCTCCAGGAGTCCACAGAGCTCATGGTGGCGTTCGGCAAATCGCAAGCGGGTGTGCCATTTGCTGCACTCGATAATGAAGATTCACGGCTTTTTTTCGTCGTGCTTGCCCCTGCAAAAGTCAATCCACACCAGGCCAGCTATCTACAGCTTATTTCAAGCATATGCCGCTTGATGCGCTCACAGAGTCTGCGAGAGCGACTCCTACAAGCCCAGACACCTGCTGTAATTTTTGAGACCCTGAAAAAAGAGGAAGACCTCAAACTCGCCGCGCCACCGACCTCATCAGTCACCTAGGACACCTCGCCATGATTCAAAACGCTCTCTCCCAAACAAGGATTGTTGTCGTCACTGGAATGGCAGGCTCAGGAAAAAGCGTTGCCCTGAGAGCTCTTGAGGACTTGGGCTTCCATTGCGTCGATAATTTGCCCGCGCTTTTGCTTCCACAGTTCCTCGAGGCGTGTGCTGCTGGCGAAATGCATTCTCGACACGTGGCGCTGGCGCTCGATGCACGCGACCGCTCAATGCCTACAGCTTTGCTAAGCTGCTGGGACAGGCTCAACCAAATCGCCCAGGTCGATATGCTTTTTCTCGAGGCTCGGAGCGAAGTTCTATTAAATCGCTTCCGTGAAACCCGCCGTTCCCATCCGCTCTCAAACACAATTTCGGGAGATGAAGAAAATCAAGCCGCCGACACGCTCTCGAGTGCCATTGAGCTCGACGCTGAAATCCTGGAGCCTGTCCGCAAATGCGCAACACGAGTGATTGACTCCTCAACGATGTCCTCGCAAATGCTGAGGCAGATCATCTTCCATGACTACGCCCCCTCGACCAAACACCTCGAACTTGGCGTTTTGTTGGTCTCCTTTGGTTTCAAACATGGCACTCCGGCAGATCTTGATTCCCTGTTTGACGTTCGTTGCTTTCCAAACCCCCACTACAACGACACGCTGCGCCCTCTCACCGGCCTCGATGCGAAAGTCTCGGAATTTGTATTAAGCGATCCGAACGTCGCCATATTTGTGGACAAGGTGTCAGAATTACTAAACTTCCTTGTCCCTTTGTATAAAGCAGAGGGCAAGCGCTATTTGGGCGTAGGGATCGGTTGTACGGGCGGAAAACACAGGAGTGTTGCTATTGTTGAGGCTCTTGGCAAAAGATTACGTCCGCTGATTCCGACTCTTAAAATTGAACATAGGCACTTTGATCGGGAGTAAACCGTGATTGAGTACAAAACCCGGGTTCGGGTCATGAACCCCATGGGTCTTCATGCGAGGCCTGGAGTGAGCATTGTTCGCTGTGCCCAAGCGCACCGGCCAACAGAGCTCGAGCTCCGCTGTTTATCTACCAATTCCAAAGCCTTAGGTCATTCGCTACTCTCTATCCTCAGTCTCGGCGCAGGCAGAGATAGTGAAATTGAGCTCATAACCCGTGGTCCGCGTGCCGATGAACTTCTGAAGGCCGTGAAGCATCTCTTCGAGACCGGCTTCGCGTCCACAGAGGGGGCGAATGAAAACGACAACGAGGAAATCGTTGCAAGGACATCCCATTACCAACGGGCTGGTGATCGGTAGAATCGCGAAAACCACTCGTCAGGCCTCGCATCCTCACACGCCGCTTATCATCCACGCTTCCGATTCTGAATGGCAGAAATACAACGAGGCGCAAAAGAAAGCCCTGCAGCAGATCGAAGAGTTGCGCAGGGATGCAATTGAGATTCAAAAAAACAAGAGACAGTCTGCAAACCAACATGCAAAAGACGACTCCTCCGCAGATGCAATGCCCGAGGTCATGAGCAGCTATAGTTTGCTGCTGACCGATGAAGTTCTCACCGACCGAATAAGAGGTCTTGTCTTCGGCCAATCACTCGATGCTACATCAGCCGTACTCCAAGCTTTTCGGGATGTTCGAGCGGTAGTCGAGGCTATGGAAGACCAGCACATCCGCGAGAAGGTTCTCGACCTCGATGCCTGTGAAGAAATTCTTCTGTCATCACTGAGTGACGCAGAATCTATTCAAAGCCACCACTGGGCTCATCTCAGAGGCAGAGTTGTAGTTGTTCAACATCCGAGTCCGAACGACATCATCCGCTTCCACCAGGTAGGCGTTGCAGGGATCATCGCAGAGGCTGGGTCTCATCTCAGTCATGCTGCTATTCTTGCACGCAGCTTTAACATTCCAACTGTGTTCGGTGCGGCAGGTATAGTGCGCACAAGCAGCAATGGTCAAATGGTGATCCTCGATGCCCACGACGGAAAAGTCACTGTCAATCCGAGTCGAAGCGAGCAGCGTAAGGCGGAAGCACGACGTGCTGTAGAGCTAATGATGCAACAGAAACTCAAATCGAGCGCCCAGTCGATTGCGCGCACGATCGATGGTCAACGTGTCATCATTTTCGCAAACGCAAACGGCCCCGTAGATTCTCGCATGTTTAAATCATCTGGTGCAGAGGGAATCGGATTGCTGCGTACAGAGTTTCTTCACCTAAATGAACACTCATCAGAACCTTCGGCATTCATCGGGGCAGAGGAACAACTCAAAGTCTTCTTCCAGCTTACTGCGGAAAATGTCTCACCGGGCTGGGCAACTTTTCGGCTGCTCGATTGTGGCGGTGATAAGCCCTATCCTCCGGACAATGCGCTTGGCATGAATGAAAAACAAAATGTTTCTGAAGGTGTATTTGGTCTTCGTGGGATCCGTTTTTTACTTGCGGAACAAAAGATTCTTGAATTGCAGCTGCGCTCATTGTTGCGAGCAAACATTGCCGGCAACGTTCGCATCCTTGTGCCCTATGTCACTGACGTCACAGAAATGCGCCGAGTCAAGGCCATTGCACATTCACTTTGGCTCGACATTCCCGAAGACGAACGCACCGCCCTTCATTACCCAAAATTTGGTGCAATGATCGAAACACCTGCGGCAGTCCAGATGACTGATCATCTGGCCTCAGAATGTGATTTCATGAGTATTGGAAGTAACGATCTCACCCAACATTACCTCTGCGTGGAGCGAGACAATTCCAACACACAGAATCTATATAACGCCTTTCACCCAGCTTTACTGCGCTGCATCCATAGTATCTTTGAACAACAAAAATTTCTCGATGTGGGTATCAGCCTGTGCGGAGAATTGGCATCCGACCCGATCGCTACTGAACTTTTGATTGGTCTGGGCTGTGTGCAGCTCTCGTGTCGCACTTCGGCCATTCCGCTCATCAAGGAGATTATTCGCAAGACGGATGCAGACGAAGCAAGGCGTTTTGCCGAAGGCCTACTCCGCCTCGGGGACGCTGAAGAAATTCAACTTCGACTCAAACAGCGTTACGATGAACTCCATGGGCGTCTGCTCACCCGTTCCGGCTCACGGAACCGCGCGAGTTAATTTCGAATCAATTGTAAAAAAAAGACCGCACGAAATCACTCCCCAACAGCGGCCACCAAAGCGGGCCAGAAGCATTAGCAATACCGTGAAAGAAGATAGCAGCACGGATATTTCCGGTGCGTATGGTGAGTCCGCAAGTCACAAGCCCAAGCAAGAACGGCCCAGGCGAGGCAGGCACAGCGCCGATTCTCAATGCCTGCATCCACTGATTCAGATCTATGGGCATGTGCATAATCCAGAACAAAAGTGCATTCAGATAACAGATTCGAACCATGCCCCAAAGGCTCTGTGTGGTTTGCTCAAGCTCTGCCTTCAGCTGGCGCTGGAGCAACCAGCTTCTAAAGAAGTACTCCTCCGCAATCGGCGCAGCCAGAAGCGAGAGAAGACCCAGTTCACTCCAGACCCAGTTCTGCCAATTCAATCGAGTTTCATGCCAACTGGCGGGTAGAAAGAGGATGTTGCAAACCACTGGCAACAGCAAAAATGCCAGAACCAAAATATCTTCCCAGCGCAATCGGGCCTTGAGAGCGCCTCGAAAACTCTCAAAGATCGAGGCACCGCCAAATACAACTGGGGTAGCCATGAGCAGGATGGCAACCATCAAATGCCGAAGGATGTCTTCCCTCAAAAAATGCTGGAGCCCCTTGATCCCAATAAATGCAACAAGCAAGCACAAAATCGTGGATTGTCGGAAAAAACTGAACTTTTCTTGCCGCTGCGGGGTCTCCAAGGCATCTCTCCATTTGCAGGGCAAATCCCGTATTTGAACTTCTTGAGTGTACGCGCTAGGGTGCCAAACGAGAAGAATCTCTTCGACCCTTTTGAGGAGTAAGCCTGATGTCAGAATTTGTTATGCACGTCACCGAGAAGAATTTTCAAACCGAAGTCCTCGAAAGCAACATCCCTGTTCTTGTCGATTTCTGGGCCGACTGGTGCGGGCCATGTGTCGCATTGGCTCCTACACTTGAGGAAGTCGCACGCGAACGTCAAGGCAAAATCAAGGTCTGCAAAGTCAATGTTGAAGAAGAGCCACAGCTCGCTGCTCAGTTCAACATCCGCAATATTCCCTTCCTGGCCTTCATTAAGAATGGTCAGAAAGTCGGCGACCTCGTTGGCAACCAACCGAAGCAAACCATTCTGAAGGCGGTTGATTCTGTCGCCAATGGCTGAAACTAAAAAAACAAGCCGCACAAAAACTGGGGAGCGCATCTTCTCTGCTGAGAATGCGCTCCTCTCGCTTGCACGGCCGCAGACCTTGTTTCATTCGAATGCCCAAGACCAGATCGACGAAACGTTTTCTTTTATTTCAGTAGACGAAGTGGGTCGCGGGTGTCTTGCAGGGCCTGTGGTGGTGTGCACAACTCTTTGGAGTTTCTGCGCGAGCAGCGATCACCTTCAAAAATGGTATTCTCAGCTGCGCGACAGCAAAAAGCTTAGCGCGGCGAAGCGTGATGCACTGTTCAACGATTTCATTCAACATGATCGACTCGCCAGCAAATGGAACACTCCACCCCCCTGGCGGACACAAGATCACACCAACTCCAGAAAAACCTCCGGTACGATGTCCGAGCGGGACAATTTGTCACTCCGGGTGCCAGAATCAGTAATGAAGCTCAGTGGTGTCGATGTTCAGAGATCCATCGCAGCCCGGAAAGGAACGACCGACAAGCCAGCCAAAATGCTTTCCGCCAGTATCGGTGAGGCATCCGCTCAGGAAATCGACAGGTTCGGAATCATTGCCGCGTTGGGGCTCGCAGCCGCTCGTGCCCTCGATGCCCTTCCGAGTGGGGAGAATGCGACCCTGCTTTTCTTTGATGGCAACCGGCCTCTCTCCCTTCCGGCTCCTTGGTGTGGGCTCCCTCAGCTGCTCGTCGTAAAGGGTGATGACCATCTCAAATCCATTTCAGCAAGCTCCGTAATTGCAAAGGTCGTGCGAGACCGCTGGATGGAAAATTATTCCGAATCTTTTCCGGAATTTGGCTTCGATGAAAATCGCGGTTACGGCACCGAAGCGCATCGCCAGGCGCTCTTCCGACTTGGGCCAACCCCCCTCCACCGCATCTCTTTCTTGAAAAATCTTTGCCCAGAGTTGTCTCCTTGACGGCAGCTTTCTCAATAAAATCCGCTTAATTCCGATGAATCAGGAGAACGCCTGGGAAGGTAACACCGCCCAGTGCCTGAGCGGGAGGGCAACATTATGGCCAAAGGATCAGCACACCAAGCACCGTCTGAGCTGTCCTACGAATTCTATCGGGAGATCGTTGAAGAACTCATGTCCCCGATCGAACCTTCGATGGACTCACACGTAAGATATGAATTGTATCTGAGCAAACTCGTTTAT
>JBILKM010000003.1:0-154762 GCA_044376695.1 Silvanigrellaceae bacterium | reverse complement strand
CCGTGGGCCTGTTTCTTTGCGAGTTCTCACATGTGGGCGCAAATTGCTTTAGCGAATTCGCTGCACTTCACTTCCTTGGCTCCTGCAAGCTGACGGGCAAAATCGTAGGTCACGACTTTGTCCTGGAGGGTTGCTTCAAAAGCCTTCTCGATGAGGGTGCAAACCTCTTTCCAACCCAAATATTCAAACATCATCACACCGCTGAGGATGACACTTCCTGGGTTGACTTTGTCTTGTCCTGCATACTTCGGAGCAGTTCCGTGAGTCGCTTCAAAGACCGCGTAGCCATCGCCAATATTTGCACCCGGTGCGATGCCAAGGCCACCGACCTGCGCAGCAAGAGCGTCTGAGAGGTAGTCACCATTGAGGTTTGTTGTTGCCAGAACCTCATACTCATCGGGGCGGAGAAGCGCCTGCTGGAACATGTTATCAGCAATGGCATCCTTGATGAGGATCTTGCCTGCTGGCACCTGGCCTTGGCACTCGTCCCAAGTGACACAAAAATCACGGAACTCTTCTTTGGCAACAGCGTAGCCCCAGTCGCGGAATGCACCTTCGGTGAATTTCATGATGTTGCCCTTGTGCACGAGAGTCACACTCTTGCGTTTATTCTCGATGGCATACTGGATTGCTGCGCGGACGAGGCGCTTGGAACCAAATTCGCTGATCGGCTTGATGCCCAGGCCAGAATCTTCGCGCACAGTTTTGTTGAAGGCGGTCTTCAGGAAATCTCTGAGCTTGAGAGCCTCAGGTGAGCCGGATTTGAATTCGATGCCGGCATAGATGTCTTCAGTATTCTCGCGGAAGATGACCATATCGACTTTGTTGGGTTCGCGCACGGGCGCAGGAACATTCGGATACCACTTCACCGGGCGAACGCATTGATAAAGATCGAGTGTTTGCCGCAGAGTCACGTTCAGACTGCGGATCCCTCCTCCAACCGGAGTTGTCAGCGGACCCTTGATGGAGACACGGAAGTCCCGCAAAGCATCCACAGTTTCCTGAGGGAGCCAGTCATTGTGTTTCTGAAATGAAGCCTCGCCCGCAGGCACTTCCATCCAGTGTATTTTACGCTTGCCACCGTAGGCCTTTGCTACCGCAGCATCGAAGACCATCTGGCTCGCAGCCCAGATGTCAGGACCAGTACCATCGCCACGGATGAAGGGAATAATAGGCTCAGAAGGGACAGTCAGGTGTCCTTTGCTGTCCGCGGTAATTTTCTGACCCTGTGTAGGAACGCTGATCAACTTATAGGTCATGAGATGCCCCTTCCTTTTCAAGGAGAAGTAAACATGCGCCAAAATCCTCCGGAAATGGCGCCTCAAATTCAAACGTCTGCCCGTCTTGTTCAGACCACGACAAACGAACGGCATGCAGCATATGGCGCGTGGCGGCCTGCGCAAGGGGGTGACCTACAACATTTGTGGCATAGGTTTTGTCGCCCAAGAGGGGCACACCCAAAGCCTGCAAATGAACACGGATTTGATGTGTCCGCCCGGTCTCGGGATAACATTCAATGAGACTAGCTCGGCTCCTTGGAAATGTTTTCAAAACCTGAAAAAGGGTTCGTGCGGTCTTTGCTTCCTGTCCTCCGCGGGAAGTGCGCCCGGTGCCACCAACAACGGCAAAATAAGTATTGGGGCGCGAGGGATCCTTCCGGATAGGCCAGTCGAGAACACCCTGCACCGACTTTGGCACGCCGAAACACAACGCCTGGTAAACCTTTTTCATGCTTCGCTCGAGAAAGAGTTTTTCAAGCCGCTGTTGAGCCGTTTTGGACTTCGCTATCAGCATCACACCCGAGGTATCTTTGTCGAGGCGATGAACAAGCAACAATTCGGTTTCAGAAAAATGTTCCGAATACTGAAGCTTCAAGGCGTGCAGAACAGTTTCATCACTTGTTGTCAGTGTTGCTTGCGAAGGTATTCCCGCAGGCTTGTTGATGACCACAAAATCCTGATTTTGGAAGAGGATTTGAATGGGGATTTTCTTAACAGAACGTTCGGAGAGAGAGCGGGCCTCATCCCAAAAAAGCTCGATTAGGTCGCCCGTTCGTACTTCCTTTTTGGCCAGAGTCACTCGGCGTTTGTTCAGATAAGCTCCGCCCCGGTCGATAACAGATTTCACTTTTTTTCGCGACAACCCGTCAAAGAGAGCGGATGCAGCAACGTCAAATCGTGCTCCGTTGAGGGAGCCAGGCACCTGTGCTTTAATTTGCGCAACCATGTCGCCGTCATCCTTATTTGTGGAGTACGCCCATGCTGATGAAGAAATTGAATGCTCGCGCCCTCTTCTGGATGATGAGCATCTCATTGCCATCATCTATCGCCTGCGCGAGCTGGAACTCAACCACCTATCCCGGGCCAGCACTCGATGGAAGTGAGGGTATCACCTATTTCCTTGACAACACCTTCAGCAACAAACGTGTCCACGTTCTTAAAATCGACCTGACTCACCGCGGTGTCAAACTCCGAGGTTCAACTTCTACCGAGAAAGGTCTGACACCCTCTGAGTTCAGCAAAAAAACCGGAGCTGTAGCCGCTATCAATGGCGACTTCTTCGACGGTTTACTTCAGCCCATTGGCCTCGCGGCAGGTGCGGGCGAGGTCTGGCCAAAATCGGCTGATACGAAAGAGTGGTCGTTTCTTGCCTGCACGGACAATAACGACTGCATTATTGAAGAACACAATCGCGTTACACCGTGGCGGAAAGATTGGAGCACGGTCGTAGGTGGCTGGCAGATTCTGCTCGACCCAAATTTCGAATGGACTTCTGCCTACGACGCTTCCTGCGGTGACTTCTGCACTGTTCCCCATCCACGATCAGCAGTTGGACTCAGCGAAGATCGAAAAACCATGTGGTGGGTGATGGTAGAGGGACGCCAGGGCTCGCTCACAGGACTGACACTTTCAGACACCACACGCATCTTCAAGCGACTTGGTGCTGAGTGGGCACTCAACCTCGATGGTGGTGGCAGCTCCGGACTCATTTTAAATGGCCGACGCATTAACGGTCGACCACTGAATGAACCCTTGGAAAGGCGTGTGGCGAATTGCCTAGGCGTGCTGGTGACGGGTGCACAGGGACAACCCTGAACTCATGGGGGTTCTGCAACCAATGCCTTGAGATCCTTTGCGTAGGATGTTTTCACGTAGAAGTCGGTCTGAGCACCTGTATCGCCCTTAATTGCAATTTCAAGCAGAGCATTTTGTGTCGGATTGGCGACCAGCAATTTCTTGTTGGTTCGTGCAATCATGCCAAAAGGCGTCAGGCCAAGAACATCTTTGCTCGAAAAGATTGTTTTAGCATTCGTTAGGCTTGAGCCATCGAAGTCATATCTGACAATTTTTGGTGCCGCATCACCCTGAATTGAGTGCTGATACAGAACGAATATTTTCCCATCGGGCATCTGTACTAGGCTCACAGGCTTGTGGGCAGCTGTCGTCTCACCCGAGCTGTAATCGAAGGCCTTACAAGAGATGCTCCCAGCACTCACCGACAATACGAGCAATTGCGACTGCGCATCATAAGACGATGCGATTATTTGATTTTGACCGCCAGCCTGTACGAGGTAAATACCGCTGAGTTTACCCGTCAGGCATCCTTGAGGCAGCGTTAAATCCTGCCCGCTCAATCCACCCTCTTGGTTAAAACGAACAGTTCTGATTCCTGTCTCGACCTGCGCGTGTAAAACACCAGTTTGAAATCCTGTGAACATTGTTGACACAGGAGCGTCTTTGAACTTCGCACGAATACTGCTCTCAGATCCCCATGCCCTGTTCTTCACAAGACCCGTCTTGATATCGAGAGTGCCAAACATCTCCTTGTCGGAGCCCGGATTTACGAAATACAAAAGTGTTGAAGCATCAAGAAAATGCAGGGCCGTGATAGGGCCGTAGTCGACGCCAGACGATACCAAGTCCACCTGCAAACTCTGACGTCCCGCTGAATCAAAACGCACCGCGACTGGACCTGCACCTGAATCGCGGGTCATCCAGAATGCAACTGGCGCTGACTCAGGGATCTCTGTGGCGGTTGGGGTTGGCGTGGGAGTCGCAGCAGACCCAGAGCTCTCTTCAGAGGACTTGCCGCAAGAGAGGCCAATGCTCAGCAATCCCAGCGCACAAACTGCTGGCAGAAAAGTACGTGCATATCGAAGGCTAAAAAGAATCTTCATGCGGCTCCTAGAGGGCTGGCTCCTGAAGATCGGCACCACTGCCCAAATCAGAGTCTGGTTTATCCTTGGAGAAGATCTTCCATGCCGAGAGAACGCACACGGCGGAGAAAATCATCACCATCAAAAAGAAGAGTGGATGAAGGAAAAGTGAAAGCGCCAAGCTGACAACCGCCATGGAGCCACACACGACAAGATTAGTCATGACCTTGTCTGTATTTGACAAGGGCAATTCTGCATCAAGAACCGCAAGTGTATGGCCCTGAATGAGAAGGCGGCGCTCACGGGCAGTCGTCATAAATCGGAACGGGCTTTTGGGGGCAAATGAATAGCGCACAACCCAGAAGGGCAAATGCACAAGATGAATACCAACGATTTCTATCTCGGTTCGGTGTTCGTACAAAGTACCCACTTTGGTCTTGGCAATGCGGCGATGGTATTCCTGGATTTGATCTTTTGCACGAGCAATCGCAGAACTCTCCTTGATCTGCACACCAGAAATAGTCAACCCGTTCGCATGATCAAATTTGAAGTTTTGGCGCGCATCGTAAACTGTGCCTGAGCTGCCACCTTTAATCACACCTAGAGTTTCATCCAACGGATAGCCATCCCAGTCGACCATCACAGACTCTTTGGGAGTATGAAGTCGCTCGAGTCCCCAGTGTTCTTTGGGCGACTTGCGCGCTAAAATCGACCACCGATATCTGCGGCTAAAGCGGCCATCCTCTTTCAAAAATTTTGCACCATATTCTGCTGATTGACCGCTGTACTGATTGGCCTTCTGACTATGACCGCTCCAAAACGTGTGTGCCTCAACAGAAATCACCCAATAGGGCAAACTGATGCCGTAGGATCCCAGAATTTTAAATTCATTTTTGACGCGATCGGGGCGGTGGTAACGCTGAGTTATCCACTCATAAAAAATCCCCTCAACCTGCTCGCGGTCGAGCCGGTTGGGAACGATAAAATGATCGCCAATAATGTCCTTGGCACCTTCCTCGAGATCAAGAATGAAACCCGTGGAGCAGTAGGGACAGAGATGAATGTAGTCGTCGATATTGTATTCGAAAGACGCATTACACGCCGCACACGAAACCTGAAACATCCACACACCTCGACCGGGAATGAAGCTTGTTTTAGGTTAACGCCAATGGCTGCAGGCCACTATGTCAATGACTTTTCGGATGAAAAAACTGCCTGAGGTCTTCGACAAGCTCCAGGGCACGGCGCGGAACATCCGATTCAGAACCCTCGTTTTCAAAGACGAAATTCGCGCGCGAACGCCTCACGTGGTCGCTGACCTGTGCTGCAAATATTGCCGATATCACTTCGTCGGTGAGGCCGCGTGAGGCTTTGAGACGCATGCGGCGTTCAGTCTCAGGGGTCAGAACCGACACAACCGCATCAAAATTTGCTTCCCGACCGGACTCGAAAATCAAGGCGGCCTCATAAAAAACCCAAACACCACCTGCGATAGACTCGAGCTTCCGACAAATATCTTCGAAGTTTTTAGACAGAGCAGGATGAATAATGGACTCGAGACTCTTGCGCTTGACCTCGTCGGAGAAAACCTGCTCACGAACCCAGGCACGCTGATAGATTAGTTCACCGGTTTCGTCAGTAGCATATGCACCAGCACCAAATAGCTCTTCTATTTTCAATTTGATTTCGGGCTGCAGAACAACTTCAGCAGCCAACCGATCGGCATCGAAAACTGGGTATCCGAATTGAGACAGCGCATGCACAAGAGTCGACTTCCCAGAGCCGATTCCACCGGTCACCGCGATGCGCTTCAGTGGATGTCTATGACGACTCATTTGCCGTTGCGTTGCTTATTCTTGAAATGATTGTTCTGCCGATTGCGACCCTGAAAGTGGTTGCCACCGCGATTGTTCGGATTGAAACGTCTGTTGTTGTTGTTGCCATTGTGGTTGCCGCGATTGTTGCCCTGCATTCCATGATGACTCAACTGAGGCTGCTGCACGTTCCCATTGGCGTCGGGAGCAACATAACCCGTACGCGTCATGAGATGACTCGGAGCTGGCCTCTGAGCATCTTCAAAAACGCGTCGTGCGACACCTTCGGCGACGAGTTCAATTAGGATGTCTTCGGGAAGAACACCCTCCATACGTGCTGTTTGACGCACTTGGTTCATAAGTGAATAGCTCAGGGTCAAGACAATCTGATTTTGTCCGAACTGACCAGCCTCTTGGCCTGCATACCCATCGTCTTCGTAGTAGCCTTCGCCGTCTTGCACATATCCCTCGGGAACAAACGTACCGTCGGTTCCTTGGTAGTCCTGATGCGCCTGCTGCTGCCACTGCGATTCATCATGGGTTTGATTCATAGACTCAGGCTCCTGTGCTGTAAAATTCGTCTCGGAGTAGGATTGTGCTGTAGGTGTAGGCTCGGTGTTGGATGTCGAGTCGTGAGGCTCGTGGGAAGAAGCTTCGACTGCCGAAACTTGCTTACTGCTGCGACGCTTCGGTGTCGGTCTCGATTCAACGTCATCGGAAGTGCTCTTCCTGGACACAGATTTTTTGCCGCGCGCCGACGAACCCGCAGACGAGCTGTCATCCATAAAAACAATTGGTTCAAATATCACTGTTGAAAAACTCCGAGAAATCCAAGAATGCTTCCCACGACCCCGACACGACAGCCGGGTTCATTGCGGTGGGGCATTATAAAAAATACAAAAGAGACACGAAATTTAACTGAGAGCGACTTAATAGCGCAAGTCAGTATCCAAATTGAGAAGGGGAGATCAGGGAAAATTGCCCCAGGGACTCTTTCTCTGCTTGTGAGACTGACACAGAGCGACGGCAAACTCAAGCCGTATCATTCTTCCATTTTATCAAGTCCGGCGTACTCCGCCAGAAGACTGTCAGAATCAATCCAATTCGCTTGTACCTTGACAAACAATTCAAGATGAACTTGCCGATCAAGATGCTTTTCAAGTGAAAGACGCGCAGCCTGGCCGATAGCCTTGATACGTGTCCCACGGGCTCCTATCACCATAGCCTTGTGGTTGTCCTTGTGCACAATAACGCTGGCCTGAATAACTGCCAGGCGGCCGCGGTTTTCAAAGCGTTCAACCTTGACTGCTGCTGAATAGGGAAGCTCCTGCCCTAATTGTCTGAAGAGCTGCTCGCGGATGAGTTCGCCACAAACAAACTGCTGCGGGCGATCAGTCAGGTCATCAGCATCGAAAAGCCAAGGCCCTGCCGGCATCTGAGATGCTAAAAAATCTCTGAATTTCTGAACCTCTTGTGGACGCTTAGCGGAAATCAAAAGCGGAGCTGAGGTCAGAAGCGAAGGAGTTCGCGCCTGCGCGACATCAGCTGATTCAGTAGAGAGCTGTTTGCTCACCTCATCCCGGCATAGCTCGACTTGCTGAGTCATCGCCTGAACATTCGAATCAATAATCTCTGCCTTAAGCTTGTCGGACTTAGTTGCGACGACAACAACAGGAGCGGCAGACAATGCCAAAAGTTTCTTGAAGAAAACAGCATCTTCGTCGATCCAGCCCTCAGAAGCATCGACGAGATAACAAACAAGATTGGCATCGGCGACAACAGACCAGGCGGTCGAGGTCATCTTAACATTGAGCTTCGGCAATCCGCTGGTCTTGTGGATCCCTGGAGTATCAAGAAATAGCACTTGAGTTTTGTCCACGGGACAAATTCCCAGAATGCGATTTCGGGTGGTCTGAGGCTTGGCACTCACGACAGCCAACTTGGTTCCCAGACAGGCGTTCATCAGCGTGCTCTTGCCTGCATTGGGACGACCCAACAACGCCACATATCCACATTTATTATCCTGCATTTATTCAACCTTCTGAGTTTTCCGCCGACGCGGAGAAATAGAGACGCACTTGTTCTTCTGTGAGCTGACCGCTGTCTGCGAGTTTTTGCATGCGGGCAGCCACTGCTTTACTCGCATCCCTTTTGTTTGGCGCGCTCGCTCGCGCAATTTCAGTTTGTCCAAGGAAACCCGCAACCACAAATTGAGTATCCTGCGGAGTGGATATGGTCTTCACCAATTTATAAACCGGCGCCTTCCCACAAATAGACTGAGTCCATTGCTGAAAACGAGTCTTGACATCGAAGTCGGTGAGGGTTTGTTGCGCGGTCAGCAGATCCACTGCAAACATAGACTCCAGCCAATCCCAAGCCTTTTGTTCACCTGCGTCAATCAAAAGAGCAGCTGTTACAGCCTCAAAAGCATCGGCGAGAATATTTTGTCTCTTGTCGTCCCTAAAGCCGCCCTTGGCAATCTCGCCACGTCCAAACATCAGCAGATTCTGTAGGCGCAATTTCCTCGACTTCTCAGCCAGATTCTCTGTACTCACAAGCGCAGCGCGCAACTTGGAGAGATGGCCCTCAGACATTTCTGGGAACTCGGACATCGCCCGGCATCCGACAAAAAAATTCAAATAAGAATCACCTAAAAATTCAAGGCGCTCGTTGCTAAAAATCTGTGATTTATCGTGTGGCCAATAAACCAGAGCACTCCTGTGCACCAACGAGACCGCCGCTAAATTCCTATTTTCATATTTGTGATTCTGAAGCGCCTCAAGCTCGCTAATCCGTGAATCGAGGTCAGGAAAAAACTTCCGCAAACGCACTTCGTCGAGCCTGGCAGACCAGTCTTGGATGGCCTTTGCTGAGTGATTAAAGGTCATGTGCAGGCGATCCGCTCGATGAATCCGCCACCCAAAACCTCATCGCCACGATAAAGCACTGCAATCTGACCAGGCGTGATGGAACGCTGTGGCTCTCCAAAAACCACACCAGGAACAAGCGGGCCATTTTCTTCCCTTGCAAAATCGACCAATTTTCCAAGAGCAGGCGGAGATCGATATCGAATTTTGACTTCAAAATCTTGGGTCAGATCTGTTTCGTGAATCAGATGAAATTTCTCAAACATAAAAGCAGAGTGTTTGAGATGTGATTCGTCACCCACGAATACAGTTCCCGTTTCTGGAACAATGCGCGTGACGTAAACCGGCTTCTCAAGGGCAATTCCAATTCCGCGTCTTTGCCCAACAGTAAACTTGTGGATACCATCGTGCTGGCCAAGAAGTTCGCCGTTCTCGTGGCGAATTTCACCGCGGATAATCTTTGAGCTATCTGCATGCCTTTCGATGAATTTCGCGTAATCGTTATTCGGGATAAAACAAATTTCCATGCTCTCTTTTTTTCGAGCGTTGACCAGACCGAATCTTTCTGCATGCGCACGGACTTCAGACTTTGTCATCTCACCGAGTGGGAAGACAATTTTCGCCAACCTTTCCTGACTCATTGAGTAAAGAAAATAACTTTGGTCTTTTTGTGCATCTACACCTTTGAGAAGTCGATATTGGCCCGTTGCCTGGTCGTGATTGATTCGCGCGTAATGCCCAGTCGCAACCGCATCACATCCGAGGCGGACGGCTCGCTCGAGCAGATGATCGAACTTCAGGAAGGTGTTGCAAGCAACGCAAGGATTGGGTGTACGTCCGCGGAGATACTCGGATGTGAAATAGTCGACAACGTTCTCTTGAAAGTCATCCTGATAATCGAGCACGTAGAATGGAATACCCAATTTTTGCGCAACCGCGCGCGCATCGGCGACGTCGTCATGGCTGCAACACGTGTCGAATTTAGCATTCGGATCACAGCTGGTTTCATTCTTCGAATAATCCCAGAGTTGCATGGTGACACCGATGACGTCATGGCCCTGCTCCTGCAACAGAGCAGCCGCGACACTGCTGTCGACTCCCCCAGACATGGCAACAAGGATTCTTTTACGGCGATTCATCGTATTATTCATTCCGGATATTCAAAGGTCTTCTGAAATAGGCTCGATTTCATGGTCACCGTGTCCGTGCTTACGGAACAATTCATCAGCCTGTTCTTCGAGGGTGCGATTACGGATGAAGCCGCGGACGAAGAATTCAACCCCCTCGCAAGCGTGCTTGCTCCACGCGAGTGGAACAAACACATCGCGGCCCTCATGCAGATATTCCTGCCAGTACACATCGATGTAATCGAGCATCAACGATGCAATTTCTTCGATGCCGGGAGCACTTTGCTCATCTTGATTTTCGATGACGTGGATGAGTTCGATTGGATAAAAGACGCTTTTGTCGTTGCGCTCGAGGGTCACCTTGATTTGAACCTGCTGTTCATTAAAGCCCGATTCAACCTGAAATTGCTCGTCGTCGAGTAAGGTTTTGTATTTGAGGTTCATGAGCGCAGAAATTTTTCGCGTTTCGGTGGCATCCCACACGCTTTTAACCTGTTTCGAACTCCGAAAGATAAGCTTTTCCATTTATTCCTCCTGACCCGCGCTGCCGACGAGAGAACTGAGCTGTGCAAGAAAACCCTTTGTTATTTCGGTCTCTTGGAGAGTCTCGTAGGGTTTCACATCGGTTTTTCCTCGGGTCACGCCGTTTTCCTCCACCAATATGATCGGAAAAACGGGCAAACGATTAACAGTAGAAAGCAGAACATGCTCAAGCGCAGCATCCCCAGCCAGGGTATTGCGAAGCCATTTCCTGACTTCCAGATACCGGCCAGCCTTCAACAAACTCATTACAGGCAGCTTCAGAGTCTCGCCGTCGGAGAGGGTGACCGTATACTCACTCGCCACGTCGGCCTTGTTTTTGCCATTATTTCCGGAGTGTTGAATTAGCGAATCAAGTGCAAGAGCTGCCAGCTCTTGGAGTGATTGCCAGCCCACCTGGAAGAGTGCCTCCGGCCCTACAGAGCGCAACAGAGCTACAGCTGATGGAATATTTTCTGCGGTCTCCTCTACTGCGAGATTCACAGCATCAAAATCGAGTTCAAAGGATTTCGGCTGCGATAACAGGCGTTCAAGACCGATATTCAAACTGCCCCGAACTACGCTCAGGATTCGGCCCAACTCCGATGGGTCGTTGGCCGCGCCCAATGCAGTGGACACAGCGTTTGTGGTTCGTGCAAGGCGTGCCTTCCACTGCAATGCAAGCGCTGGTTCATGTTCGGACATCTCAGCCATGGCATGATCAAAAAGCAATCCTTGGCGGGAGATTTTGAGTTTAAGTTGTTTAGCACCGTGCGCTTCAAGCCTGAGGAGCAGCGACCCGAGATCGTTGGTCAGCTTGTCGACGAAGCACTCGATGACATTCTCGTCCTGCACAAACATCTCGGGTTCGATTTGAGCAGTACCTATCAAGCGGATGAGGTCGTCCTCGGGTAACAAATTTCTTATCTCGTAGGTCAGATGATCCGCGTCCATGGCCGTAACCATCTGGCGCAGGCGCTCGATCGTCTCATCGTCAATTGTCGGCGCTGCAGTTGAAATATTCAATGCAGATGCTCCAGGCTTGAGCGGCTCATGCACACTCTGTTCGCGATGCATGGCAAGCTTGACCAGTGCTTTAAGTTCCTTCCTGGTTTTTGGCAGGAGCAAAACTCGAGCCTCATCGGAGGGAACGTAACCCTGATCTTCAAGACGCCCCTGACGCCAACGCCGTGCCTCCTCGACAGATTCATCGCGAATCAGCATTGCTGAATACGCAAGAACCTTTTGTGCCAGATGAACATCTTTCCTGTAGAGAGAATGAACAAGTCCATGCACAATTTCGAAGTCTGCTTCATTTGAAGTTTTGATCTTCAGACCAAATTTGTTGTCTGGCGTCATCCAGTAGTCGTCAGTGAGCTCTTCCTGCTTGCGATTGAGGCCGACAGGAATAATTTCACAGGCTGCAGTAAGACAACCAACAATCACCCCTTCGTCGAGCTCGAGCAGCCGCTCAGCTGCAAAGTCTGGTGTAATTTCATTCCAGAGCTTGACCCACTGGATGAATCGTTCCGCTGAAATATCTTCATCCGGGCTTAAGAACTTATCGCCAACTCCTGGAAGGGTCCACAGTTCATAATCCATCAAACGCACGAGGGAATCGCCGCGAATGGTTTCGATGACCTCGAGAGAATCTTCAAGACCGTGCGCCTGCAAACTGCGGTGCAGGAGCTGAGTGGGCAAAATTTGCACCAGATAGGGAAGCAACGGTTGCGCAATCAGCCAATCGACATCGAGATGTGGTAGAACGACGGTGTCGTTCATATCTGAGATCTTCCAAGGCTGATTTTTCAATCCCAGAGCATCGACAGCATCCAGTTCACGTTGCCATTTTTGAACGACGCTAGAATCTTTGGTCACGCTCTCGGAGGTCTGTCCAACCGGATTTTCGAAAGATGAATGCGTTGTCAATTTTTCCTCTTCTTTCGGGTCACTGCAGCTCGACCCGAGTGTGGCATACCCGTCAAAATTCCCCCAGCGCAACAGGTTTTTGGGCGGGTGAGCAAAAAAGAGCGCAAGAAATGCGTACCCGTTCCGATACCAAGAAAACCGTTTGGGGGTGCTTCGGGTGGCTCAGCCGATTTCCCGGAAATCGTTGGCAGAAAAGCAGGCAGGCGATCAGTCTAAGGCTGGTCAGCTGCAGGTGACCTTTTGGGGCGTCCGAGGAACCCTTCCCTCGCCCGGGCGCGAATTCGTTGAATACGGTGGCAACACTTCATGTGTAGAAGTCTCAACCCCCGCGAACTCGGAGAGTTCGGGTACCTCACTCGTTCTCGATGCCGGCACTGGACTTGTCGCGTACGGTGAAGCTGCACTGCTCCGTAATCAAAAGACTTTCCATATTCTCCTAAGCCACTTTCATTATGACCACATTATCGGCCTAACCCGGTTCACGCCCATGTTTCGGCCCGACGTGCAACTGCACTTCTACGGCCAAGCGAAGGGCGGGCTGGAACTGCATCAGGTGATCGAGAGGATTTTCTCGTATCCATTTTTTCCAGTGGAATACAGGCACTTGCCAAGCCGGAACAACATGAATTTTCACACTGTTGTGCCTGGGTCTCCATTCGAAGTCGGTTCGCTGATTATTGTTGCCCACGAACTGAATCATCCCCAACAGGCCATCGCCTATCGAGTTTGGGATCATGATTTATCGACCAGCGTTGTGTATGCCACCGATCATGAGCACGGAACCGATTCCGACCTCTCGCTCGCTGCATTTTCCCGAAATGCGAACCTGCTCCTCTTCGATACGACCTACACGGACGAGATCTATGAAGCGGGCAAGAAAAACTGGGGACACGCAACTGCCCGAAGTGGCGCGGAAATTGCTGCTATGGCCGAGGTTAAGGCCTTTGGTCTTTTCCACCACGACCCTGATTCCACAGATGCTATTTTGCAAAGCAAACTCCTTCCTGAGGCGCTGGCTCACTTCCCCTCCTCTTTTCTCTGCAAGGAAGGTCAGACTATCAGCCTGGCGAGCCAGATGCCCGAGGAACAGTTGCCGATGGTCGTTGGCGGAGGCAGTCCAATCCGCAGAACTCTTCTCAGCAAACGCAGGAAAATCAGCGGTTGACCCTGCCGTTAGATTATGGGAAGCGTCACGATGGTCTGACCACTTTCGTGATGAGGATTTTGCGCATTGACCATTGACCACGAACGGCATCGCCCCAAATCACTGGAACAACAGCGGCGCCAACAGGGTGTTCGTCCAGCGGAACGCAGACCGATAAATTCGCCAACACCTCTTTCACTTCGACCTGCATGGCTCAGCCGAGCCCCCAAAAACGTACAATTCGTATTTTTTGACCTGGAAACGACAGGCGGAAATCCGAGCAACAGTGAAGTGATAGAAATTGCAGCTATAAAAGAGCGCGATGGTCAGGAAATTGGCCGCTACCAAACGCTTGTTAACCCACGCCGGCACATACCTCGCCCTGTCCGTGAAATCACCGGAATCGACCAATCCATGGTGCGCGATGCCCCTGTGATAGAAGATGTCATTGATGATCTTCTCAATTTCATCGGCGACAGCGTGCTCGTCTCGCATGGCGTTCTCAACGACTTTTCTTTCATTGCGCATTATGCGCGCCAATTAAGAGCAAAAGAGCTTCCCAATTTTTTCATCTGCACGCACCTCCTCGTTTCAAACTACTTGCCCAACGTACCGGTCAAGAGTCTTTCGGGTGTCGCCAACTATTTCGGGCTTCCCGTAGGCAATGCCCACCGTGCCATGGCCGATGCCGAGATGACCCGCGACGTTTTCTGGGAGATCAATAACGTTTGCGAGAAGAATGGCTTCAAATCCGTTGAGGATCTTCTCAAGATTCAGGCCGACAACCAGACGCTCAATCGGCTCGGTCCTGGCCTCTTGTCACATCATGTCGAGAAGGCACCCAGCACTCCAGGCCTCCTTTATTTGTTCAACTCCTCGCGTGAGGTGACCTACATGTCGGCGACGCCGAATATGCGAAAGTCACTCATGAACGTAACCGAATTGAGCGATGAACGGGATTTCAATCGGCTACTGGTTGATGTCACCGACTATAAATTCGAACGAACTGCGCATTTTCTGGGCGCACTTTTGCAGGAAAAGAAGGAACTCAAGAAACTCGAATTGGCAGTTGATCCGAGAAAATTTGAGGGTCGTGCGGACAACACAATTCAAATTCTCATCCCCGAAGACCTGCTCGAATTCTGGGAAAACAACCCATCGGCGCTGCCATTTGCTCTCCCTCATCAGACCCAAAAGGTTGTGGATCAGGGTTTTTTGCTTCCTGCAGCACAGGACACCGAATCTGAATCCTCAGCCGATAAAAAGCGTCTGCCAGAGCACGAGAGAAACCAATATGTTTACGCTCATCTGCAAAATCAGCCGAGCGAAACCCTAAAAGTTCCCATCCGCAAGACCAAACGGCTGGTCAATGCGGTTAAGAGCCCGAAATACAAACTCAACCGTTTTTCCGAAGCAAAGAAATCTTGCATCCATATGGGGCATCTCATTGCTGGAACCGGCTGGTTCCTTGGTCCGGTAGAGCAACCCAAACTCACCAAACGCAAGCTGGATGACCTCAGCACACTGTGGCCTTTCCATGACCAGTCTTTGCCGCTCGAGCAGCGAGCCGATCTTCTTGCGCACTTTATGGCAGTGTTGTTGGGAAGATTCGACGAAGAAATTCAGCGGCTGGTGCAGCAGAAAAACGCGGTTAAGAACATTTTCAATCCAATCGTGCGCCACAAAATCAACCAAAAAATTGAGCTGCTCAAGGCACTACGCTCGGAGCAGTATTCCGTACCTCAACAGAATCTACCAAAGACGGGCCTGGCGGTTGTCACAAATACCGACACGAAAGAGCTCGACGTTGCCGTGGTCGTACACGGAAGAATCCGTCAGCAACTCAAGCTGCCCGTGGAAGACGCTGACAAGCTTCGCTCTAGTCGATTCTTTACCCGCCTCATGGCTCCCTATCACGCCGAATTGAAGAACGATGATCAGTGCATCGAATTCACCGAAGACGTGTGCAACGATCTTGAGTTGTTTTCATACTGGATCAGTCGCCGCAAGGGCGAGGGAGACTGGGTAGACTTCGCAACACTCGAGCCGCTGTACAACCCGCAAGTCTCAGAATAAACTGCCGCACACCATTCAGAACCACGGTCACGACCATTCTGCGGGTTGAAAGGATCACCCATGCAAAAAATCAAATCCTCAAAACTTGCGTGCTTGCAGATCTGGATTGCTCTGCTTGTCTCTCTGGGCGGATTTCAAGCGGGATATGCTGAAACCATTCTTGCAAAAACCTCAGCACAATCCAGTGCGCTGACAAAGGATATCAACTCCAAACCAGTTCAGGGAATGAATGCAAATACACTCGACGGCATCATCGTCACGGTAGCCGACGAACCTTTGCTCCTGAGCGAACTGCAGAGCGCAGTGGCGAGCGAATCCCTGCGCGTCAAGCGCAAGCTCACTCAAGTAACACCTCAGGGTAAACTCATCGGTGGCGACATGAACATCGACGAGGCCGAGATCATCCTTGAACAACTCATCAATCAAAAAATACTTTCCATTCGCATCCGTGAACTCGGGCTGAATGTTGCCGACGACGAGCTCGACGGTGAAGTGAAGGCATACCTTCAAGGTGAAGGTATATCAGAGTCCCGTTTTCAAGAGCTTCTCAGAGCAGAAGGCAGAACGGAGGACGCGTTCCGTGAGGAGTTCCGTAAACGAATTGAAACTCAACGTTTCATAGGTCGCATTATTCGTCCACTCGTGTCAGTGACGGAAGATCAGGTACGCGGATATTATCTTCAAAGAAATGCAGACAAGAGCAAGACGATGCTCGTCAAACTGCGTAGCCTGATGATTGAGATCCCGGCAGGGCTTTCAAATGAAGAGCGTCAAGCCAAAAAACGTAACATCGAAACGGTGCGCAAGGAGCTCGATGCAGGTCGGCCTTTTGTCGAACTTGTGCGCATGTATTCGGACGCCAAGGATGCAATCAAAACCGAGGGCCTACTGTCACCCCGACCCTTGAATGAACTGCCAGAGAAATTGCGAGCATTGCTCAATGGAAAGACGCCGCCGCTCGTTGTTGGCCCTCTTGAAATCGGACTGACCTTTTTCTTTTTTGAGTATCTCGGCACAGAAATGGGTGACCAGAAACAATACGAAAAGGAAAGGCAACGCTATGAAGCAGAATTGCTCGACCTCAAGTTCAAAGAGCGCCTGGATGAATATCTGAAGAATGAGCGTCTCAAATTCAAAGTCAACCGCCGCAGCTTCAGCCTTTCCCGCTGATTCCAGACTGAGCTCTCGTCAGCTGCGTGACTTATCCTCGAGGGAATGGTCAGAGTCTTCGCCATCATCATCGGTTTTCGACAACATCTTCCACTGTTTTTTCAACGCAGGCGGCGCAGAACTCTCATCAACGACCTGACTCAGGGGAATACTCTGTGGAGGAGAGGAAAGATCACTCTCCGAGAACGCCGGCTCGACGAACTCTGATACAGCGGCGGCACCGTTTTGCGATTTCTGGGCATCAAACAAAATTTGTGAGAACTCGGTTCTGGGATGCGCAGATTCATCTGGCTCGTTCAAGCTTGTCGATACTTCAGACTGACTTAAAGGCGCAGAACTGAGCTGCGATGCAGGAACTCTCCTGCGCCGAGCAGAAGGAAACTCCTGCCGCTGGGAACGACGCAATCGCGCGAAAAGCCCAACAAATGCACCGGCCACGACAACACCTACACCCCAAAGAAGCAAATCATTGGCCAGACCTGGAACATACGATTTGGTTGGGGGCGTCTGGAATGAAATCGAGACCATGTATGGATAGTACTGCTCAAGATTGCGATCGAAGTTTGCCTTGTGATCGGAGAGGGTGATGCGGTAGCGCACGCCCTGGTGTCCAGTCATGAGAACTGCCTGCGCCACCTCAGCGGCATCAGTTTTAAAGGAAATGTAGTAGAGAAGCCCCTTACGACCGCTCGCGAGATCTTCAACAATATTCTTCTGAAAAATTTGAAAATCCGTTCCCTGGCCATTTGCCTTCACAAACCTGTCTTCGATCTCTGCTGCGTTTTTTTCCAGGCTCTCGTTTGTAAATTCGATTGGCTTTTTAGAGGCAGCAATCGTGATGGTTGGATCCGCTACAACACCGCGAGGCAATTTCAAACGCGGTGCTTTAGGCGAAGGTTTAAGCACCGCCGCGTAGCCTGCTGCACCCTTTTCTACAACCCAGAGGGGAGGAACCTGCATCGAAAACTCAAATCCTGATTCACTATAATTGAGCTGACCAGGAGTTTCAGATGTGCTGCTGCGAGCAGAGGAACTTTGTGCATGGGCCGTCGTCAAAAACAAGCTCATGAAAAACAGAAGACTGAGCAGATTCAACGCTGTCTTTGACGCGGCGGTCTTAAACTGCATGCTGCATGGCCTCGAATGGTCGCACCAACCTCAACGAGCGTTCCACTGCTCGGACGACCTCTTCACTGGTCTTGGGATCAGCATCGAGAAAGAACACAGGGGATTGAGCTGAAAAATTCTCACATCCAAAAAAATCGAGAAGTGCTGTGGTTTCAAGCCCCAAGTGCAAATCGAGCGGAGTCTCCAGCTCTTGGAATCGGCCAACACAAACAGCATAGCCGTAACGGGAATCAGGCGTCACATCACTCAGTGCTCCCATGACTCCAACAATCTGTTGCTGACCAACACGCCAGTCGTTGCTTCCAAAGCGCCGGGCCACAAGAACCAAATCGCCTTTGTGAACCGAGCCCGGACTGCGCATCAAGAGTGTTGAATGTTTCTTGAGATGACCAACATCGTTATCATCGAGCGATAGAATCCAAGCACGTGGACTTGGATTTTGGGGAGCTTGATCTGCTCGCGCAAGGTCACGTGCCTTAACTGCGCGTTTCTCAGAAAAATACTTCTGCGCACCCAATTCACCCAAGGCAACATGCAAGGGCGCTTCCGAAAGGCCCAGTTTTTGCGCTGAAGAAACGGCTTGAGCAAAGGATTTGATAGCCTCCTCGCGGTACTCTTCCATGCCATATCGATCAAACAGACGCTTGTTCAGACTTCCCAGTGTTGCGCTGTAGTCGTAATCATTTACTTCGAATAGTGCGCGTGACGATGTCAGAATATCGCGCGCCGCGAGAAGATCGCCAGTCTTTTCGAGGCAGCTGGCTAAAGCAATGAGGGCATCGGTGTTGTCAGGATGATCGGCAACAAGCTCTTGCAGCACACGCACAGCCTCACTCCAATGCCCCTGTGCAACCGCAAGGCGTGCAGCCCCCCAATAGGGTTCAGGACATCTGGGAAAGCGATCGTGGATAAGCTCAAAGGCTCGTGATGCCTCCTCGAGATAATCGTTCTCGAGGGCGTAAACGAGGTAGTTTCGGGCCAGAAAATAATTGCTTTTGTTTTTTACATTCAATGCCTGGAGATACTGCAAGCCCTTTTCGCGCTTATCGCGGCGGGGAGATTCAGCGTTGAAGACTGCAAAAGCTTCAACATGAGAGAGAGTTTTGCGATCGCTCTTCGCATTAAGAACCTTCAAAATGCGAGCGCTGAAGCGTCGTTCACCGGTGTAGGCGAGCGCCATGGCAGCCAATGGAAGAAACTGGGCGGAAGAATGCCGGAGAGAGAGCAAGTGTCTAGCAAGCCACTTCAGCCCAGTGAAGTTGTATTCTGAGCGGAGCGCTTCCATCCAGAACCGATAGAGCCTGAATGTTGCACGGTAGCCGCAACCAACGGCAATGACCTGTGAGGCAAGATCCTCGATTTGCGCCCACTCGCCCTTCCAATACAAGAGCTCACAACATCTCAGCGCTGCTTTCATCTCTGCGGCGGTAAGATTGCCTCTCGCGATGCCCTGCTCGGTCGTCTCACGCAGCTGCAGTATCTCAGGATTGAAAGTTCCTGAGTCACTCAGGTTTGCATGAGGATAAAATCTATTGCCGCGACGCTCACCCATGTTCACAACTCCTTCCGGCTGCAATTTCAAAATAACAACCGTTCGGGGTATCGGTGAGAGACAAAACTTCACTGAGGGGGCTCACGTCAAAGCCTGGTGCGGGCGGAAAATCGGTGTCGGCAAAATGTTTCGATTAAAACTCAACAACATGATCTGCAAAGCGAAGGAACTCTTCCCGGTTCTCGAGCAGGACAAAGCTTGCACCCCGCGAAACCATCATCCGCAACAAACGACCTAGCGTTGCAATGTCAGGGGTATGCAATCCTGTGCCTGGGTGCATTAACAAGAACCATGCTCCTTGCAGTTGCGAGCGTCGGAGCTCGAGCGTTAGAGTGAGCCTCTGCAGTTCGCCACCGCTCAACGAGTCCATTCCCTGCCCCAAAGTGATGTAGCCGAGACCAAATTCCAAGGCCGAGGATAAGCGAGTCTCTATCAGGCGAACGTGTGCAAAAAACCGGTGGGCCTCATCAAGAGAGAGGTTCATAATCTCTGCAAGATTTAAACCCTTAAATCTTGGGACCAAGCTTCGTTGAGAGAGTTTGGTTCCGAGACACTCCTCGCAGCTCACCTCAACCGGTGGACCGAAGCGCTGCGGAATTTCGATATATCCTCGGCCCTCACAACTTGGACAGCGCCCCTGTTTTGAATTCCAAGAAAAATGCGACGGGGTGAGCCCCATGATTTGGCTCTGTGGCAGCTGGGCAAAAATCTCCCGAATAGGAACCAAAATATCGAGTGCGGCAGCCACAGTTCGGCGAGATGTTCGCACGAGACTTCCTGGGCGAACATCGTGCAGAGAATTGACCTCCACACTTCCCTCTGGACGCACACGACAGAAAGGAAAACTCTTTATCGCAATGCGCTCTTCCTCGATAAATGATTCCAAGGCGGGCCAGATGCACAACTCTATGAATGAACCCTTTCCGTGTCCTGCGTTGCCACGCAGGATGGTCAGACTCGCCTGCGGTATGCGCAGCGTGGGGATTTTAAGATTCCTAACTTTGATATCTTCAAAGATAAGTGCACCGCTGGTTTTGACTCCCTCAATTTTATCATCTTCCCGAACGTTCTTACGTCGCCGGGGGAGCCTGTCCGCGACAGGTAATCCGGAAATGCGTTGCTCCGGTGGTGTCTGTTTTTCAAGCATGGCGGCTTCTTTAGCGAGAAGCATTGGGACGATTTGATCGCTTCCCACAAACTGCTCAACGACCTTTCCTCCGAGTCGGCCGGCACCTGGCCCCATGAGAAAAACGTCGTCACATTCTCTCAGAAATTCTGGGTGATGCTCAACCACAACCACCGAAGATCCACGCTGAACGAGATCGCGCAACACACCAACGAGTCGTCTGACTTCAGACCCTGTGAGCCCTTGGCAGGGTTCATCCATAATGTACAGAGCGCCACGCAATTGATTGGAAATCATTGACGCCAAGCGGATCCGCTGCAAATCCCCCGGTGCTAAACTCGCACCCGAACGGTTGAGATTCAGATGCTCCAGCCCGAGTTTGCACATTGTTTCAACGAGGCGCAGTGCCTCGGACAAAACCTGTGTACGTGCCCGCAATTGACCCGCATCGGGTACAAAACTGGTTTGTAGATGATGCAAAAGTTCGGATAGAGTGACTCGATGTAGAGTCTCGAAGGTCAATGACTGCACGCGTACAATCGGACGGTTAGTGGTGAGGCGTGTTCCTGCACACTTCTTGCACGGGTAGAGGTCAGAGGGCAGTTCTTCATCCTCAGAACCGGTTCCACCACAATGAGTGCACTGCGCCAGAGAAGAGTGGCTGAAGTAACGGGGATCGAGGCGCGGTGCGCTCTCACCGCACTGCGGACAAGCCGACTTTGTATTGAATTTCTGCTGCCCATTCTTTTCTTCAATTTTGACAACACCCTGTCCATATTCCATCGCCTGACCAAGAGCACGCTCAAGCCTTGCTCGACGCTCAGGTTGAATCTGAACAACATCAACGAGCACCTCGATCGTGTTGAGCTTCTTGGCATCTATGACAATCTTTTCGTTTTCGTCCTGCAGGGAATAGGAGTCGCCATTGACTCGGATTTTGGAAAAACCCAGTTGACGAAATTTTTCGATTTCATCCTTGAAGCCGCCTTTTCGTTTTTCGACGATAGGCGCGACGATAGTGATTTTCTGACCCGCATAGGAGTTTTCGATTTGTTCAATGAGTTCTCGAAAAGGTGTTGCACGCAGAGGAATATCGCAATTGCGACAATGCACATCTCCAAATGCGGCAAAGTAAACGCGCAGGAGGTCACTTACACCCGAAATGGTTCCGACCGTTGAGAGCTTGCCTGCCACCCCTTGCCTTTGGGACAACCCTAGAGCAGGGGGCAATCCCCGGATCGCCTGAAATTTGGGTCTGGACGTTCTCGACCAGAAAGAATGCCCCATGAGCTGAACTGGCGCGTGACTCGCATCAGCAAAACGACGAAACGCCTCAACATAAAGCGTATCGAAGATCAAACTCGATTTGCCCGAGCCACTCACGCCCGTAAATGCCACAAGTTTGTTCTTCGGGATGTCGACATCCACAGACTGCAAATTGTGCTCGTGTGCACCTTTTACCTCGATCGTCTGCATTTTGCCCTATTCCTTTTGAGTGTGAACTTTGACGCGATGCGCACTATACCAGACTCGGGTACGATTGAATGGTCTTTTGCGACGATTTCGGCATGAATCGTTGACTTGCGACGCAAGCGGGTCAACTCTAAGCGGATGTTTGGTATGATGAACAAAGAATCTGGCATGGTGAGTCCCGATGTGAACTCTCAAATCAACTTTCAGGCGATCATACAGGCTTATGAAAGCGGCGTGCCGTCAACCGAAGGCACGCTTTCGCTGATTGCCGGTGATGCCAGCGATCGTAAGTTTTTTCGTCTTGAGTCCCCGAAGCTCAACGCCATTTGCATGAAATTCCCAAAGTGGGAAGGAGGCTACGGTGGTGACCCGATGAGCTGGCTGGGCATGCAGTCGGCGCTCGTTGGTATCGGAATTCCCGTTCCGCGCATCCTCTTCGTTGATGAAAAAAATTCATGCATTTGGACAGAAGATTTTGGCGACAACTTTCTTAATTTTCGGCTAGGCAACCGCACGCTCGATGAAACTGATCCAGAGTGCAAAACAACGCTGAATCTCTACAGAGATGCTCTCGAGCTTCTGGTGCAAGTGCAATATCCACGGTCGCACCTGCTCAACCACCCAGCTCAAGACAGAGCATTTGATTTTGAGAAGCTCTTTTTTGAAATGAACTTTTTTGTCACGCACTTCATCAAAGGCTGGCTTGGATTGCCATTTGCAAGTGAAGACAAAAACACACAAGAGATCGTCCGCGAACTAGAGTCGCTCTGCACTCTACTGCATGGGTGTGAGCGTGTGCTTTGTCACCGAGACTACCATGTGCGCAATGTGATGGTGGTTGGCGGCAATGTGCGCTGGATTGATTTTCAGGATGCACGCATGGGACCGCACACATACGATGTGGTTAGCCTGTTGAGGGACAGCTACATTCGCATCACTCCTGGTACGAGAGATTCTTTACTTAAGTATTACGGGACGAAATTGAACGAAGTCAGAAAGCGTGAGGGTAAAACTCCATTGAGCAATGAGGCCCTTTTCCATGAGGCTTCATTGATGGGTTTGCAGCGCAACATCAAAGCTCTAGGAAGTTTCGGATACTTGGCAACGCAGAAACAAAAGACCGGATACTTAAAATACGTGCGTCATACGATTGAAACCATTCTTGCGGATGATTTTTCACGCGAATCTGGAATGAGAATTGCAGACGCATTCCCTGCAACAATCGGCTTCCTGCAAGACCTTCTTCATGGTGAAGGACAAGACAAATTGACATCCAGATTCCGTGCCTTTGGAGTGCTGGATATTTTTTGAGTTGGCCGAATCAGCCCGAATTAAGGGCTGAGTTGCTGCAGGGAGACTGTCTCGTAGCGGCCTGTAGCCCTATCAACCAGAATCGAAACCGTTCCTGAAAGCCGGTCTACCATATACGGAAAGTCGGCACGCTCAGCACCATATCGGGAATCAAGCCAAAGCTTCACCCGTGCACTGATTTGAAGATCAGTTTCAGTTAATTCGGTTTCAAACACCTGGCCATCTTCCACGATACTCAACTTTTTGGGCTGAGGCTGCGGCGGATTATTGATCACGATGCTTCCAGCGACCGCAGGAAGAGAGAAGCCTCCCTGCAGAACCATGAGGCTGAGCAACACGACGCGGGGCAAAAATTTATGCTTTGTCATGACGCGTGATCCTCCCAGAAATAACGAGATCAAATGCGGTGTTTTCTTGGCCCGGCTCCGCCGCTCCCGGGGTTTCTGCATGCTTCAAGATCAGTTCACGAATCGCCTCAAGCAACGATTCAGATGCACGGACGCTTTCACCCAATCCATGGTAGTAGCAGTATAGGCTGTTTTGTGAATTATCCTTGAGTGACGCGACTTTCGACAACGCTAGAGCGCGATCTGCGGCAACCTGTGCGGCTGAAACCGAATCGTGCCCGGAAAACTCGAGTCCAGAATAAAGAGCCTCGTAGCCACATTTTGATTTTTGCGAGGCCTTGACTGCCTCATGCTGCAGCAGAAGTGGCAGATGCAGATTCTCAATGTAAAGCTGCACGATCTCAGGTTCACCGGACTGAGCCAGCAAAACACCAGTGTGAAGCGGGCGATCGGCGGCGATATTGTGAAAGACTTCGATAAGCTCAGGATGGTGGCGCAAGAAGCGATACAATTGCGGTTGCGCTTGCTCATTCACAAGCATTCTTGGCAAGATGGTTGTCACGCGTCCCCCCATACATCCAGGCAATTAATTGGCCGGTCGACCAAACATGTAACACGTACAATTTGGCCCCGCAAGTTTTGCACCCAAAGTTTTGAACAGAATTTCAGCGACGCATGAGATCGAAGTGTGTGAAGTAGTGTTTGAGCAGCTCACGCAATCGTTCGATGATTTGGTGCGACTGCGGATCCTCGCCCTTGAGCTTTTTGAAGTCGATATAATCCTCAAGCACCTGCCGTTCGAAACGCAGTCGCGAATCGTAGGGCAACTGACACAGAAGTGCCCCTAGGCGCACCCACCACCGAACCCTTCGGGGCATGAGCGGCTCTTGGGTTTCGTCGGTGCGACGCCCGCTCAGCTGCCGTGCTCGTTCATCTGGAAGCGTTGGGTTTTCAAGGACTTGGAGAAAAAGTTCACGCTCGTCGAGGGAGAGCTCGGCGAAGTGTGTCAGCACCTTTTCCTGCCAGGGTTCAAGCCCGGTACCGAGCTCTGAGGGAACGCCGCTGCGGATTTTGTTGAGAAAGCCTGGCAAATCGAGATTCTCGAGGTCAGCAATTTTCAAAAGAAGATCGAGAGCAACACCCTTAGAGTTGTCAGTCGTATTTTGTTCGTACTCGCGATAGCGATTCAATGACAAACCCAAGCGGATAGCCATTTCATTTTGGGTGAGGCCTTCACGCGCACGAAAACTAGCCAGAAAACGCGCCACACCCTCGAGATACTCGGCCAGAAGTGGATGTGACGTGGATGATGACATTTTTTCTCTTCTCGCCGAGCGACGTTCGATTCAATGCATTGATCTCTGACAGGTTTAATCATGCACATTCTGTACTGTCCAGCAAGACTCTCGTAGTCTTGATTAGGCAAGCTTCGGCTCGGCTGCTCTCGATTCAACCCTACTGTGAAGGCTTTCAACGTGTTGACCCAAAAAATGCATGGCCTGGTACTTTGTGCAGGTTTTGGAACCAGACTGCGTCCCCTCACCAACGTTATCCCCAAGCCAGCTGTGCCTGTCGGCGCACTCCCAGCTGCGCTCCGCAATGTCGAGCAGCTTCTGAATGCAGGATTTGAGCAAGTTCATTGTAACACCCACTACCTCTCTGAAGAGCTCGAGAGGCAAATGCAATTGGCGGCTCTTTCGCGTGGCTGGCCGGGTGAGAAGATCCGCTTCTGGAATGAGCCAGACATCCTCGAAACCGGCGGGGGTATTGCGAGAATTGTGAGGGACTTCAGCGCCGAGCGGGGACATCGGCAGTTCTGGGACACGTTGGTGGTTTCGGGGGATATCGTTGCCGACATCCCTTTGGAGAAAATGCTGAACACATGGGCCGGGCGTAGCCCGGAGGACGCGGCTCTGATGGCCAGCCTAGCGCTCAAGACACCCCGTAAGGATGTCACATGGGTCGACTCAGCCATGAAACGGGTTGTGGGATTCGGTGCGGACTCGACCCCCGAAGCAGCCGCCGCGTTGGGCTGGCACGCTCGGGTCTTCTCCAATCACCAGATTCTTGCCGGACGTGTTCTCGAGCGTGCAACTGTAGAAAAGCGCTCAAGCATAGATATTTTCTATAGGCGAGCTCTTAAATTGGGAGAAAAGATTCTACACCTCTCGCTTGATGATGCGAGCGTCTGGTTTGATATCGGAACACCGGATTCCTATTTCGATTGCGTAGGCAAGTTGAATCTGAAAAGTGCAGGGTGCGCAGAGTGGTCACGATCAAGCATTCAGATCTGCACATGGGCGGAGAGGCCACCGCAGCTTGTTGATCACGTTGGGCTAGGAGCGCCTAATCATGACCAATCAAGTTTCAGCAAGCAGAGTCTTGTGCAGGATAGCTTGAGCGCACTGGTGGCGAGACAATGGCACTGGCTGGGTCATCTCCACAGCTTTCCTGAAACATTGATTCAGCCATTCGAAGAGATGATTTCAAATCTGAAAAAAAACAACGGCCGAGTCGGGGAGACTTCGGACCTTTTCTTCGCAACACATCCTGGCGACTTTCTTATTCAGCGGCTGGAGCCTCAATCGGGAAGTGCCGCACCGCAAACTCCCTATCCTCAAGACCTGAGAGGCTTCATTGATGTGCCTCTGCCCGCTCACCTCGGCGCCCATCCTCATTGCAAGCGCCCCTTCCTCATTCCACTGAGCCTTCTTCTTGGCCCAACCGACGCTCCACCCAGTCAGCCAGGGGAACCCTTTTGGCTGCTCATCACTCCACCGAGGCAGTAAGCACTTCGACAGACTCTTCGCTTTGGTCATTGTCCGCCGATTCATCACCAGACACTTCAAGCTCGGTGTCTTCGTCATCCTTAAGTGCCACCTTGTTCGCAGCGCGATAGGTCAGAATCATTCCAACACGAATGCGATCTGGGTTGAGAACCTGGGGATTCTCTTTCCAAAGCACACGCCACGCGCCTTGTGTACCGTAGAATTTCGCTGCAATTCCAGAAAGCGTGTCGCCTTTGCCAACAGTGTACGCCTGACGGTCACCCTTCTCGTATTTCTCGGCAAATGCCTTCGATGCTTCGCTCAGGGTGTAGTAAATCACATCACCAGGGTAGATTTTGTTCGCGTCTGCCAGGCCATTTTCTGCCTGAAGGCTCTTCCAGCGTCCGCGTGAGCCGTAAATCTTTTGTGCAATTCCACCAAGAGTGTCACCACGCATGACGTAGTAAGCCAACTTGGATCCCATTTCTGGAAGAGAAGTTGGACCGCTCACTGACACGGACGAAGTATCTCCTTCGTCGCCACCCTCTGAAGTAGAGTTCTCCGCAGTTTCTGCAGCGGGAGCAGGAGCAGCATTAGTCGACGGAGCCTCAGAAGCGCCCATGGCTGGAGCAGCTCCGGCATCTGGAGCAGGCGCTACATTCGTTCCTGCTGCAGCGAATGGGTTGGTCGTGTTGGCGTCGGCAGAGCCCGCCACGGGTGCTGCATCAGAATTCGGAGCGGGCGCTGCGCCACCCGCATCAGCAGCAAGAGCATTCAGCGCATTGCCGGAACCCTCGCCATTAAGAGCGGCGCCCTCAGCAGCTCCACCATTTTCTGGAGCAGGCGCTTCTGCGTTGTTAGCAGCCGCAGCCTGAGTTCCAGTGGCATTGGCACCCTCTCCGCCAATGGCATTGTTCAGCTCATTGCCGATCGGATTGTTACTCGAAGACGCTTCACCCTCGGGCTTGGCCGTATTTGCGGCCTCGGTGTTTGCGTTGGCATTGGCGCTTTCACCTGCAGCAGCGTTGCTGTTGGCAGCGTTGTTTGCCGCGTTGCCGTTCTCGGATGCTTCACCTGATGCAGCACCATCGAGTGCAGGCGTAGGCTCACCCTCGCCTGTCGAACTGCAAGCAATGGGTCCTGCAGCGAGGACGATTGCCGCAACTGCGGGAAGCAGATAACTTCTCAAGATGGAGAGCGAACGATTACGCATCATTGCTGGAGACCCTCGTGCAGGAAATCCAATTTGAGACCTGAATCTCAGTTCACAAACGTTGCATCGGACTTGCTCTCAAAAGCTTTAAACGGCTTGCATAATTTTTTGGCACATCAATTTGCATCTGCGTCAAAAGGATGACAGCTGCCTCGAGGGTAAATGAATGACGACCTTTGATCACACCACTGTGCTGCTTGATGAAACAGTGGAACTCGCCCTCCGCGGAATGACGCGTCATCCAAGTGCCACTCGGTTCACTTTTGCCGACTGCACCCTGGGCGGCGCGGGCCACTCGCTTCGGCTCCTCGATGTCCTTGCCGCGCACTTGAGCCGGTCTGGCGAATCCGGGGTCAAAATTGAAATGCTCTGCTGCGATCAAGATCCTGTTGCCCTTGGAGTCGCGCAGGAGCGATTAAATTCATGGATGTTGCAGCATCAAAACACAGAACGTCATTGCCAGTTGACCTTTCTCCCCATGAATTTTCGCGAGCTACCCTCCTGGCTAAAGACACAAAGACCTCAAGTACGGCTCACAGGCCTGATGGCAGACTTAGGTGTGAGCTCACCACAGCTGGACGAAGCCGACAGAGGCTTCTCTTTCCTGCGCGAAGGTCCACTCGACATGCGAATGAACCAGAATTACGGGGTCACCGCACGCGACCTGTTGGTCAATTTAACTGAAAAAGAGCTTACCAACATTTTCCAGGAGTATGGCGAAGAGCCTCGTGCGCGGGTACTGGCAAAAGCGATTGTCAAAGATCGCCAAAATCAAACGCTGCCACTGTCAAATACAATGGCATTTGCGCAATACGCGGCGCGTGTCCTGGGCTATCATCAGAGTCGAGTCCATCCAGCCACAAGAGTTTTTCAGGCGCTCCGCATTGCAGTCAACGAAGAACTCGGAGCGATCGAAGAGCTTCTGCAAGGACTGCCTGAAATAATGGATGAGGATAGCTGGGCCGCAGTCATCAGCTTCCATTCTCTGGAAGACCGTCTGGTGAAGCGCTACTTTAGAGCTTGGGAGTCGGGAAACATGAACCCAGACCAAAAAAGAGCAAGTGAAAAGCAAAAGTGGCTTGAAATCCAGATGGGACTTATGGGCGACTCCTCCAACACAGACGCCTCTCTGGGACAGGAAGATCCGCGCGGCGGAACAACCGCGACCGAGGACGAAATCCGGCGTAATCCCCGCTCGCGCTCGGCGCGTCTGCGCGGATTCCACTTTCACGGTCGCCCGATGAATAAGAGCTGATGCAACTGACTATCATGCGTTACGAATAGAGAGGTGTGCAGCAAATGAATTTGAAAAGAATTGATGCGAGTTTGCTTTGCTTCGCTCTCGTAGTGCTCGCTGCAATCCCTGTGGCTGCGTTAAGAACAAAGACTTATGCCATTGGATATGAACTCGGCAGACTAAAATCGGAAGAGCGTCTGTTGCGTCAGAAAAACACAGAATTGCAGGGGCAGTTGGCGTCAGTTCAGCGCTCAGTGCGAGATGCAAAATTGAAAAACACAAACAGCGAAGGCGAAGTGCAACTCAAACTCCCAGCCAAAACGAATGTGCTACGTCCGCAAAATGTTTCCAACGAACTGGAGAGCCCTGGCGTTGAAAAAAATCCTTAAGTCAAAAAAGAACCATGGATGGTTCTCCTTGAGGCCCCAGAACGATATCCGCCTGCGAATAAATATTTTTGCTGGCGCTATCGCCGTTGCGGGAACGATCATGATCATGCGTTATGCGCAACTCGCTGTGCTCCCGACCGAGCTCAATGAAAAATTGCGCAGCCAGGCCAGCCGACAGTTCGAATCCGAGGTCAAGCTGCTTCCCCCACGCGCCAAGATTGTCGATCGCAGCGGCCGCACCTTGGCCGTGAGCGTCCTACATCCAAGTATTTTCGCTATTCCCAAACGCCTTCCGAGCGATCCTGCTACTCTTGAAAAAATTGCGAAGACACTCAAAATTCCAAAGCAGGTGCTCCTCGATCTGCGCAAAACAAGACGAGGATTTGCATGGCTGCGCAGACACATTCCGCCTAACGAATTTACGCACATGGGCGACCTGCAACAATGGCGAGAGTTTATCGGTGTTGCCGAAGAGCCCAAGCGTATTTACCCGGAAAAAGAAGCCGCTGCTCATTTGATCGGGTTTGTAGGTCGGGACAATGTCGGACTTGAAGGAGTCGAATCGCTCTTCAATTCAGTGCTCAACGGCACACCACAAGTGGCAAAAGTCACGCGTGATGCGCGTGGGCATATCACGCTCATCACGCCAAACGGTGCAGTTCAGCCAGAACATGAAAGTGCGCCACTGCAACTCTCAATAGACCTCTCTATTCAGGCCACGGCTGAATCGGCCCTGAGGGATGGGATTCTCAAATCGAAGGCACGTGCTGGATCTGCGGTTGTGATGGACGTGCAGACTGGAGAGTTGTTGGCGATCGCAAGTTACCCAACTTACGACCTCAACGCACCACCTGCAAACCAGCCCGAGGCAAGGCGCTTTCGCCCACTCATGGATGCACTTGAACTTGGATCTGTCGTCAAACCTCTTTTCATTGCGCGAGCCATCGATAAGAAAAAGATCGGTGCTAATGAGAAGTTTTATTGCGAAAATGGCGCGATGGCAGTGCCTGGAGGAAAAATCCGCGATACGCATCCGCATGGAACTATGGGCCCTTCAGAAATTATCAAAGTCAGCAGCAACATCTGTACCTACAAGATTGCGCAAAAATTGGGTCGTGTCGGACTCTATGACGCCCTCGGTGCATTTGGTCTAATTCGGCCACCCGGAACAGGACTTCCAGGTGAATGGGCGGGTCGTGTGGCAAAACCGGAAAGCTGGAAGGAAATGCGGTTTGCAAACATGTCCTTTGGTCAAGGGATCGCCATAAGCACGCTACAAATGACTCGTGCTATGGCTATCCTCACGGGCAATGGAACAGATCCTGGCATCCGGATTCTGGCGCTCGGTGAAGAGCGCGATTCCCTGCAGCCAGAACTTCCGCCACTGCGTGTCATTTCAGAAGAAACCAGCCGCATGGTCACTGACATGATGCGTGGTGTGGTTGAAGAGGAAGGCGGAACAGGTCGCCTGGCCTCAATTTCCGGTTTAACTGTTGCCGGGAAAACAGGAACAGCACAAAAATACGACCCGAAAACTCGCTCCTACAGCGAACGTATTGCAGCCTTCACGGGTGTTGTGCCCGCCGAGAAGCCGAGACTCGCAATCACGGTCGTCATCGACGAGCCTCAGGTCAGGCCTGCATATGGAGGCGTTCTCGCTGGGCCAGTTTTTTCGGAGATTGGTCAAAAGGCGATCAACTATCTTAATTCACGAGGCCTCATTCAACTTGATTCTGCCCAAATACCTCCACCAATTTTGCCGATGGCGAAGCGCACCGGAACTGGAGAGAAGGCAAATGATAGGCACTGAACTCGATCAGAAATTCTATATCCAGCCGGGCAAGGCGTTGCTTCTCCTGGAAGCGGAGAATGTGCTCGCGGAGAGTCCACCAGAATCTTCACAGCTACGCAGAAGCAGTGGCATTCAGGTGAGACAAGTGATTTGGGACAGCAGAAAAATTCCGACTGAAAATGAGCCAATCATCTTTGTAGCACGAAAGACAACTCGGCATGACACACATAATTTGGTCGAGAAGCTTTTAAGTGCGGGCCATATTGTCATTGCTGAAGAAGGCCCTCTCAAAGACACGGCAAAAGATGAGCATCGCCAGAATGCAGACTGGTTTAATGAAATCAGACAACATCCCAATTTAATCCTCTGCACATCCACTGAGCGTGCACGCGATATTCTCGTGAAGGATTGCAGCACTCTAAAGACGGAGCAATGGACAACCATTGCGATCACCGGAACCAATGGAAAAACAAGCACAACGCAAATGACTGCCGCACTTCTTGAAGAATTGAGCCGTCAGCCCGTGCTTCGTCTCGGAACTCTTGGTATCCAGGTAGGCGCTCATATGTGGGACAATCCATTTCCTACGATGCCCGATTACCCAGGCCTTCTGGCAGCTCTAAGAGCTGCTCAAAACGACTTCGAATGCAGACAAGTTGTGATGGAGGCAACAAGCATTGGCCTCGACGAAAATCGGCTTGGTGATTGGCCGGTGCAATGCGCCGCATTTCTGAATTTGAGTCAGGATCATCTCGACTATCACGGTACAATGGAACGCTACCTTGAATCCAAGCTCAACCTCTTCAGGCGTTGTCTGAGTCATGACGGCCAAGCGATTGTCAATTGCATGGATTCCTACTGGCAACAGGCGGTCGCAGCAGCAAGGGGCAAAAACCGATTCTGTATCGGATTTGGAAGTGCGGCTGAAAAAGAAAACTTCTTCAAAGAGGCCCGCACAACTTTTGCGGGCAGCAGATATCTCGAAATGAGCCACCGACGCAGCACAACTGCGGGAATTTCAGGCCAGTGGACACTTTGGATTGATCCCACCAACCACTCGGGTGAGTGCCAATATCATGTCCGACTGCTCGGTGATGTCCAACATGAGAATCTGGCAGCCGCAGCCGCGATGATGATTGCTCTCGGATATCCACTGAACCAGGTCTCACAGGTTACAGGAAGTGTGCGCTCGATCTCCGGGCGACTCGATCCAGTTGAATCAGCAGGCATAGGAACTGACCTCCCTTGTGTTCTTGTCGACTACGCACACTCCCCAGATGCGCTTGAGAAGACCCTGAAGACTTGTAGAGCACTGCTGCCCAATGCCGGTAAACTCATCTGCATCTTCGGATGTGGAGGAGACCGAGACTCAAGTAAACGCCCAAAAATGGGACAACTTGCAGCAACGCTTGCAGATATTGTCTGGATTACTTCTGACAATCCACGCACTGAGGAGCCAGAAAAAATATTGCGCGATATCGAAAGCGGTGTTTCGACCGGCCGCCGCTCTATTTGCCACATTCAGGTCGATCGCGCACAGGCCATCCGGGATGCCATCCAGGCAGCATCACCTCAGGACGTTGTCCTCATTGCAGGAAAAGGACACGAGGATTACCAGATTGTGGGAACAACCAAGTATCCGTTCTCTGACTCCGAGGTTGCTCGACAAGCTCTGACAACAAAAAATAGAAAATGAGACTAAAAAAGAGGACCAGCGTCACATGCTTTTGCTTCTGATCCAACGCCTGACACAGTTCGAGTCGAAACTGAATGCGCTGACTTACCTGTCCAGTCGGGCCATTCTGGCACTGATTACGTCCATTTTGATTTCGTTGTTTCTTTATCCACCTCTCATCCGGCGGCTCCGTGCTCTCAAACTCGGACAACCTATCCGCGAGCTTGGTCCAGAGACTCACTTTGAAAAAAAAGGCACACCAACCATGGGTGGTGTTGTCATCATTTTCGCAACCTTGCTCAGTGCTTTCCTCTGGATGGATCTCAATAACCATCACCTATGGACACTGACTCTCGTGACGCTCACCTTTGGATGTGTCGGGTTTCTCGATGATTATTTGAAGATCTCGAAGAAGAATCCCAAGGGCCTCGCAAGTCGATACAAGTATATTGGTCTATCGATTGGTGCCTTTATCGCGCTGGGTTGGCATCTCAGTCAGACGGGCATCTCTAACTCAGAAAATCTGATCAGTTCCTCTTTGACCACTGTACATATTCCTTTTTTGAAGGGCGCTGCGCTAGACCTTGGCTGGTTGTACATTGTGTTTGCTTACTTTGTGCTTGTCGGTTCGAGCAATGCGGTAAACCTAACAGATGGCCTCGATGGCCTTGTTATAGGCCCAGTTATCACCTGCTCAATAGCGCTTTTGGTGCTGAGCTACGTCACAGGAAATGTTGTCGTAGCTAAATATCTCTACTACCACACCGTGCCGGGCTCTGGTGAAATCACGGTTTTTCTGGCCGCATTGATTGGTAGCTCAATTGGTTTCCTCTGGTTCAATGCCTGGCCTGCACAGGTTTTCATGGGCGACTCTGGGGCGCTGCCGCTCGGAGGAATTCTGGGAGCTGTGGCCATGATCACTGGGCACGAGATCCTCCTTGTGATCATGGGCGGGGTCTTTGTTGTCGAGGCACTCTCGGTGATCATCCAAGTGGGCTCTTTCAAGATGCGTCAAAAGCGCGTCTTCCGTATGGCACCCCTTCATCACCATTTTGAGAAGGGTGGATGGCCCGAGCAAAAGATCACAGTCCGAGCTTGGATCATCAGCTTCATGCTCGCACTTTTGAGTATTCTGAGCCTTAAATTGAGATAAAATTATGGACGTCAAAGGAAAGAAAATCTGGATTGTTGGGGCAGCAAAGAGCGGAATTGCTGCGGCACAGCTGCTGCATGCGCAGGGTGCTCATTTGTTTGTCACAGATGCCAATGATATCGAATCGAGCTTAAAGGTACTGCTCGAAAATATGCAAATCACGTTCGAAGAGCGTGGACACTCAATTGAAAAACTGCTCGCAGAAGCTGAGATGGTCGTGCTTTCCCCGAGCATACCCCTCGACAAACCACTCCCCATGGCGGCACGCCAAGCGGGCATACCAGTAGTCAGTGAAATTGAGGTTGCGAGTTGGTTTCTTCCAGAGTCTGCGTTTGTTGTCGGCATCACTGGCACGAATGGCAAGAGCACGACAACGCATTATGCTGCGCAACTTCTGACTCTCGGTCAGCTTAATGCTGTCCCCTGTGGGAACTACGGCAGGGCCTTCTGCGATACACTTCTGGATCCTGCGAAGTTCAACGCCTATGCGGTCGAAGTGAGCAGCTATCAGCTTGAGACTACTCGAACCTTTCGTCCTCAAGTCTCCATCTTTTTAAACCTACAGAACGATCACCTGGCTCGCTATGGCACGCTTGATGAATACCTCAAAGCCAAATGGCGACTGGTTCTTCTGACCGAGAAAAGTGGTCTAGCAATCATAGACAGCGGCGTCTTCTTACATGCCCTCCGCCTCGGTCTGGCTATGCCAGAATGCCACGTCGTTGTGAGTTATGGGTTTCTGAGCAAGAGCGAAGCAACAATGGTTATGGACACCCACAAAGCCACGGCAACAAAGAGAAAAAAGTGGGGGATGGGCAAGAGCCGAAACCTTCCGACCGTGAGTTATGGTGGGTTGTCGAATCTTGCACTCTCTGTTCTGGCAGAACACCCATTGACTCACGTCTGGTGCACTCGGGGTAGCGATGAAAGAGGTTTCGACGTCCACATTCTTGGTGGCGAGGGTTCCCTCAAGGAAATGTCCTTCACCATTAAAGATCCGGTTCTGCCTGGAGACCACAACCAGCAAAATATCCTTGCGGCATCGCTGGCTGCACTTCACCAAGGTATGCATCCGAACATCATACGCGCACAATGGCAAAGCAAGAGCAGTGTCTACCGGCATCTAGCACATCGACTCGAAGACGTTGCCAGAAATCAGTTCCTCAAAGACACATCGGGACGTGAGATACAGGTTCGGGTGATCAACGACTCGAAAGCCACCAACGTAGAGAGCACACTGGTTGCAGTACGGAGCTTCACCCAAGGTCTGAGGCTACTCTTAGGTGGTGAGCCCAAGGGGGACTCCTACACGGCGCTCGCCCCCTACATCGGTAAGAACATCATCAAGGTCTATCCCTTCGGCAAAGCCGCACCGCTCATCTGCCAACAGCTTGCAGGCCTTGGCGATGCGCTTGGCGCGCCCTCAAAATCCATGCTCGATGCTGCGCAGTCTGCGCTCGATGAATGCAACAATGGCGATGTCGTGTTGTTGAGCCCAGCTTGTGCCAGTTTTGATGAATTTAAAAATTTTGAGCATCGGGGTGATTCGTTTCGCAACTGGGCGCTGCAGAGAGTGGTCAGCATCTAAATCAATAATGTTGAAGACAAAAGACGCAGGAGTCAGGGATGACAGGCGATCAGAGATCGAATTCAACGGCATCAATCAGTAGTTTTGATGCTTACGGTGGTCAAACACTGTGGTTTCCTGTTGTAGCACTCCTCTCTTTCGGGCTGCTTTTTGTCTACAGCGCATCGAGTGTCTATGCGGGACAAAAATATGGTGATGAATTTCTCTTTGCCAAGAAACAATTGCTTTACATCCTTCCAGGAGCTCTAGCTGCAATTGCAGGTGCAAGGATTCCCCTTGATAAGATTCAGCGTTGGTCGTTTTGGCTTCTGTTTGGTGCGGTGGGCCTCACGGCACTGACGTTGACACCTGTTTTTGGAAAGCGAATTCTGGGTGCCGCACGCTGGATATCTGTGCACGGGTTACAACTTCAACCGAGTGAATTTCTCAAGATTGCCGCTGTAATCCATCTCTCGGCTTCTCTGGCCGAAAAGAAGGCGCAGTGGAAAAAGATTCTGCCCGTAGTTCTCGGATTTGCAGTTCTGTTGCGACAACCAGATTTCGGAACGGCTGTGATTCTCACGGTCGGCCTTGCAACGGTTTTATTTTTTCATGGCATTCCCAAGAGATATTTCTTCGGTGGCCTGGCAGCTGTGATTCCTCTGTTGGGTATTCTGGCAGTTGCGGCTCCCTACAGATTGAAGCGGATTGTGACCTTCCTTGATCCGTTTGCGGATCCGCTAGGTTCTGGTTTCCAGGTCATCCAATCTTTTGTTGCAATCGCCAGTGGCGGGTTTTTTGGCAAAGGATTGGGGGGAAGCCAACAGAAGCTGTTCTTTCTTCCCGAAGCACACACCGATTTCATTTTTTCCGTGATCGGTGAAGAGATGGGCTTCGTTGGAATTCTGATTATTTTCCTCATCTATACGATGCTCTTTTACTCTCTCATGCAGCTTCTGGTGGCAGTGACAGAACCCTTTCACAGGATGCTGACAGCAGGACTCCTCTCCATGCTGGCCGCTTCAACTCTGGTCAATATGGGAGTTTGTGCGGGAATGCTTCCGACAAAGGGGCTTACCCTGCCCTTTATCTCGTCCGGCGGATCCTCACTTGTCGCCAATCTTTTTGCGATGGGATTGCTGGCACAAATCCACGCCAAAGCTTACATCCGCCAAACAGGAGGCGTGGCGGGACATGTTCAAAGCAATTGACGGTATTCACTTTATTGGAATTGGCGGGAGCGGAATGTCCGGTCTTGCGGAGGTGTTGCTTAATCTAGGCTACAAAGTGAGCGGCAGCGACATAAAACGCTCCCCGACCATCGAACGCCTTGAGAAGCTCGGTGCCAAAATCTATCCAACTCACGAAGCACAAAATATTACTGGAGTGCAGGTTGTCGTTGTCAGCAGCGCAATCCACACCCAGAATCCCGAGATTAAAGCCGCTCAATCTGCTCGCATCCCCATCATCCACCGCTCTGAGATGTTGGCTGAGCTTATGCGCCTCAAATATGGCGTTATTGTGGCGGGAACCCATGGCAAGACCACCACTACCAGTATCCTGGCTCATGTTCTTCACGATGCAGAGCTCGACCCAACCGTGGTCATTGGGGGAATCCTCAACTCAACAGACTCGAATGCACAACTTGGAAGAGGCGAATGGTTTTTGGCTGAGGCCGATGAAAGCGATGGAAGCTTCTTGCGGCTGAGTCCAACTGTTGCAGTTGTGACCAACATCGACAAAGACCACATGGATCACTACGCAAGCTATGAAGAGATTCTTGCGGCGTTCCGCTCATTTCTCGATAAGGTTCCGTTTTATGGAGCTGTATGTGCCTGCATTGACGACCCTGGAGTACGCCAGGTGCTCCCCCAAATTCGGCGCCGCTGCGTCACCTTTGGACTCTCAGAAGAAGCTGATGTTTCTGCTACGGACATTCAACCAAACGGACCGACAACACGATTCACGCCGGTCATCTATGGCAAGCGTGGGACTCCCATAACCCTGAAAATGCCCGGACGATACAATGTCCAAAATGCACTCGCGAGTGTTGCTGTGGGTGTCGTATTGGAGTTGCAAGAGCATCGTGTTGCCGCAGCAATTTCAGCGTTTCAGGGAGTCCTACATCGCTTCACCGCGCTTGGTTCAGTCAACAGAATTACAGTTGTCGATGACTACGCCCATAACCCCAAAAAAATCAGCACCGTGCTCTCCGGAATTCGAGAGAGCTGGCCAAACCACAAGGTCTGCGCGGTCTTCCAACCCCACCGTTACAGTCGCGTCAAGCATTTGGCAGAGGAGTTTTCCGAATCATTCACCGCTGCGGACTGTGTCATCGTGACGCCAGTTTATTCCGCGGGAGAGGCTCCTATCGAAGGCTGTGATCACGAGAGCTTGGCTTCACTCATCAAGAGCCGTCAACCGAACCCTGACACTGCCGCAATTCTGACCTGTCAAAACCTCGAACAGGCCGTATCCCTCGCCAAAGCGTTCGCATGCAAACATGATGGAGATGAAAAAGGCTGCACCGGCGTCCTGGTCGTTACCCTCGGAGCAGGGGATGTTCAGCGTGTCGGGGCTCGTCTTTTGGACGCATTACAAAAGCCATAAGGGGAGTTATGTCCCAGCTCAAAAAACAGGAAGTCGTTGGACGTAAACCTGTGCGACGCAAGGCTGTCTCGAGCTCCTCGACGGCGAAGCCGAAAGGTGGCTCGCTGTGGATAGCGAGTTTGCGGGCCAGCAGAACCACGTTCCATTGGATGTCCCTTCCCTTTCGTGCCTCGCTTAAGCGATGGCCAAAGGCGACAATCATGGTTTCCTTGTGCGTCACTGCAACTGGTGCTGTCGGTTATGGGATTTACCGGGCCATGGACGCACTCACGAGCACCTTGCCCGATAGACTCGAAGTCAACAGTCCTCGGCCAGATCTCCAGGCAACAATATCATCTTTGGCCTCCGATACACTCGAGACTGCGCGCCGTGAACAATGGTCGCGAACCGCTCTGACGGACAAACTTCTCTCGCGTATCTCAATGGTCGACGGTGTGGATGAGGTTTCTGTACGTGCAGGAATCGATCGAAAAATGCGAATCAACGTTGTGGCACAAGCACCGCTTCTCGTCCTTGAGGGCAAGGGAAATGAACGCATCTTAATTGGAAGTAAATTCAAAATTATCGCGCGTGGTCTTGGAACAGACGACTATGCTCAGCTTCCCCAAGTTGAGGCCCCCGATTTAAATCTGAACGTTCGAGCTTCACGCGAGAAGAAAAAGACCCAAATCGGTCTTTTTGTAAAAGCCAATTCATTCTCAGGTGCCAATGTTCGCTGGCTCAGCCAACAAGCGATTAAAGTCAGGATGTTGTTTGATTGCGAAAAGATTCCAGTGGATGTTGAGAAAATTGTATATCGTAACGGCACTGGGTTTTCCGCATTGGTACGCCACCGCGAAGCTCCTGGACAGCTCATTGCAGAACCAGTTCCGGTTGGAAATCGCCAAGCCGTTGATGCAATGAATATTGCTGTTGCACCCGCAGCCCACAAATTCACAATTGTTCTTGGTGAAAATCAGTTTCAAGAAAAGTTCGCACGACTCCAGCAGGTCATACAAGATCTCCGCCTAAAGAGATCGCCTGTGGATCAGATAGATCTTGCCTTTTCGGACAAGGCTATCATCCGTATGAGCGAACAATTTACAGATGCTAAAAGAGGAGGTTTGCAATGAACGATCAGAACGAACCACCAAAATTTACAGTTGGTTTAAACATTGGTGGTTCGCAAACACGCATCGTGGTCGGGCATGCAAACCTCGACAAGAGCGACATTCTGACAGGGTTCTCACAGCATGGTGGCTATGCCTTCGCCGACGAGGAAGACCCTGCAGCGGGACACCATTCAAACCGCTCATTTCATATTCTTGCAGCCGCCCAGACTCCTCACAACGGTGTTCGCCGCGGCACAATTGTCGACCTCGAATCCATTTCTCAATCAATCCAAGAGGCCGTTGATGAAGTCGAACGGCAATCGGGTCTTGAACTCAATTCGGCACGTGTCAGTTTCTCAAGCATCAATGCGCTTTCAGAGAATTTTACTGAATCCATTGCACTGAAGTCGACCGAGATTCGCAGTGTTGACCGGGACAAGCTTTTAGCTCTAGCAAAAGGGCACACACTGCAGGCAGGCCTCGAACAACTCGCAACGCTCACTGGACACTACATCGTCGATGGACGGCCAGGAATATTGAACCCCATTGGAATGTACGGAAACTCTCTCGGTGCATTATTTCATCGAATTTCAGCTCCAGAAGCAGAACTGCAGAACGTCATTCGTGCCGTGAATCATGCAGGACTGCGGGTCGAGACTGTAGGCTTCGAGAGCCTTGCAGCAGCAGAGTCTGTTCTTGATTTTGATGAGAGAGAAATGGGATCTGTGTGTATCAATTTCGGTACATATCTCACCCATGTTGTTGTTTATTCCTCCGGCACCCCAATTTTTAGCAAGGATTTTCCCTTTGGAGCGCATCATATCACTAAGGATATTGCGATCGGTTTGCGCACAACCCAGACGGAAGCCGAAAAGATAAAGCGCGATTTTGCTCAGGCATACTTCAACGCGCAGGATGCACATGAGTCGTTCGCAGTTCAAACCGCAGAACATTTAGGTGGACAGAGACAGTTCACCCGTGGACAACTCATGCATATTGTGGAGCCGCGTGTGCGCGAGATTTTCGGATTCATCCACAGCGAACTCAAGCGTCTCAAGGTAACCCAATTCATTACCAAGGGAGTTGTTCTCACTGGTGGAGGTTCACTCATGCCGGGATTGTGTTGGGTTGCCGAAGACGTCTTCGGAACCAGCGCCCGGGTGGGTTATCCGCTCAACCTGACTGGCGTGACCGAAGGGCTGAGGTCGCCTCTCTGCACGACAACCGTCGGACTCCTCTCTCCTCTTTTCGACAGCCCTGAGGATCAGGATTCTTCCTCATGGAGAATGCCGCAGGGTGGACTTGTGGCCTGGGCACGATCGGTCTGGGATCGGCTCAAGGAACCCAACGAAATCTGAGAGATTTAAGCTTTTTTTAGAGAGCGCCGATAAGAGGGCGTCTCTCCGGAATCGGGTCGGGCTATTGTTTTAGCTCGACTTTTTTTTCGCCAGAAACTTGACGGAGTCAAATTTCACACCTCTTTGCCAAGGTTTACAGAGGCAAACTTTACACACCAATTCAGGCCCTTCTATACTTCAATTCATTCCGCTGAAACAGACTTCACGCCTTCGCGGCACAAGGGAGCGAACCACCATGGTTGAACGTGAGAAATTCTCGTCAAATGCAGTCATCAAAGTCATTGGTGTCGGCGGAGCCGGGGGCAACGCAATCAACACGATGATCGAGCAAGGATTGTCGGGTGTTGAATTCATCGCAGCTAACACCGACGTGCAGGCACTCCACTCGAACCTGGCACCCGTAAAGATTCAACTCGGCCGCGAACTGACAAAGGGCCTGGGCGCTGGTGCAAACCCCGAGGTGGGTCGCGATGCAGCTCTGGAAGATAAAGCAATAATTCAGGAAGTCCTCTCCGGAGCTGACATGGTGTTTGTCACCGCGGGAACAGGCGGTGGAACAGGCACGGGTGCTGCGCCGATCATCGCCCAGGTTGCACGCGAACTGGGAGCTCTCACGGTCGGCGTTGTCACCAAGCCGTTTTCGTTTGAAGGCAAGCGCCGCAAGATCCACTCTGAGCAGGGAATTCAGTCGCTTAAGGCGAGCGTCGACACGCTCATAACCATTCCAAATCAACGCCTCCTCAGCATCGCTCCCCCGCAAATGTCGATGCTCGATGGATTCAAGCTGGCTGATGAAGTGCTGCTCAACGCAGTGAAAGGTATTTCGGACATCATCAACATTCCTGGTCGCGTCAACGTTGACTTCGCAGATGTGCGCACGATCATGTCGGAAATGGGCATGGCACTCATGGGTATCGGCACCGCAGCAGGACAAAACCGCGCCGTCGAAGCGGCTCGGGCTGCAATCAATTCGCCTTTGCTCGAAGATGTGGACATTGAGGGTGCAACCGGAATTCTCATCAACATCACTGGAAGCAGTGAGATGACACTTCATGAAATCAGCGAAGCGTCGACGCTCATCCAAGAAGCGGTACACGAAGATGCAAACATCATCTTCGGTTCGGTTGTCGATGAAACTATGGGAGACAATCTGCGAGTCACAGTGATTGCGACAGGTTTCGACCACGCGCGAGTGTCTCTGCCCGACTCTCACAGCAAAATGTATCCCACCGCGGGCAATGGTTACGGATATCAGGCTCCGTCGAACATGAACACGGGCAACAATCCTGGTTATGGACACGGCAATCCGACCATGAACCAGCGCAATGCTCCAAACAACTTTGGTTATGGACAAGCCGGACAGGACAACCGTAACGTCAACAACGGCGGACACAATCAGCACATGCGTCAGGATATGGGAATGAACCGCGGCGTAAACACGCAAGCGGCACAGGCCCCAGTTGCTGCGGGGCTCTCTCTGCGGCCCTCACACGAAGTGGGTCAGCCCATCAACAACCACCGCCGTGTGGAGTCGAGTTTTGGCGAGCCTGCAGCGCAAACTCACCTGCGTAATATGCAAACCAACAATCCAAACAACCATGGCCACTCCGGTTTTGCCGGCGCTCACAACGTAGCGCAGGCGAGCCACGGCAACTTCAACAACACACGCCCAGCATCCAACACCATGATGAACACCCCCGCGGTCGCGGCGGCTCAACATGTCACTGACACGGCCCTAGAAAACCAGATCCGTGCTCAGGGACTGAGCTCCAAGAACGAATTCGAAGAGCTGACACAATGGACGCTCGAACTGTCACGTCAGTCGAACAATGGTGGCACGGAGCAAGCAAACGAGCGCGTTGACACAACAGATCTCAACACCACACTCGGCGGCCTGAATATTTCTAGCCTCGCAGCTGAGGAGTCTGAAAACGAGAAGGCACTCCGACTCGCACGCGAATTGGCCGACATCACTCCTGATGAAGGCGACTTTGAAACTCCAGCATTCCTGCGTCGTAAGGATGAAACATCTAGCCACCTGATGTGAGCAGCATAACCATCAGGTTCGGTCTGAAAACACAAAAAAGAGGGGCGCAGAAAAACTGCACCCCTCTTTCTTTTGCTGGGTGGCGATATCAGACGCTCCTCTCAGCTCATGACTGTTTCATCGAGGTTGTCATGACTCAAAGGCTGATAAATGGAGGGGAAGGTCGATTGTCCGTCGACAGACGAACCTCTCTTTGAAAGGCCTTGCGGGGCACTCTGCTCAAGGATGCCAAGCATGTGAAGCCAAGCTGCCGCCTCAGGAGAAGGAAAATTCATGACACCGGTGCGACCCACAGCAGCAGGAGGAATAGCCCAAAAAGGGCGCTTTCCAGCCTCCACACGCACGTAGCGATCCCACCTACAGGACATGGTCAAGAGTCCCTGTTCAAGCGAAGGCGTCCGGCTCTGAACGCCTGCAGCAATAAGCTCGGGGGAGAGACGCGCAAACGAACTCCGTCCTTCGCCCTTAGGCTGAACTGGTCCATAAAGGATATCGGCGTCAACAGGACAAACCCAGGGTGCTACACCATCGCGTTCGACCTTCTCTCCTGGCGCAGGGATAGGTAAATTTAGAAAGCTCAGAACCTCATGTGTCAATTTGGCTACACTCGTAAAACGAGCGGCCTGATTCCGACATTCCTTGGGAAGAAGGTGGATCCCTAGAACCTTTCGTGGAGCCAGACCAACTTGTCCGGTGACCAGCTCGAGCAACTCAAACGTGGGTGAAGACTGTACGCAGTAAATCTCTGGACCATCGGTGTTCCAGAGCACCTCGAAGGCACCCACAAGACGTTTGGAGAACTGATTCATCTCCTGGCGCAGCGAGCGAGATAATCCTTGCGAGGTTGATGAATCCTCCCACTGACCAAGCCAGGTTTTCGGCATCAAGATCAAGGTTCGACGCGCAAGGTTGAACGCAGGACGCAGATCCTGCATCAACTTAAGTACATTCTCGACAAACAGAAAACCCCACAAGTCGAGAACCAGCAACGCTGGTTCTCGTCGCTCAACCAACTTCCTCTCAAGCGCATCAAAGCTGAATGCATTTTCGCGGATGACTTCATCAAGATATGGAGAACTGAATTCGGATGCCTTCACCGCCGGATCGACCTGAATGCAGATTTGCAGCTTTCGCGTCCCGTTGCTCAGTTCGTTGACAACTGATTCAACAACTTTGGGGAGCATTCTGCCCCAGAAAATAACTCTCATGGCTGAGCTTCCCCTGCTGCAACTGCTTCCTCCTGTTTGGGACGAAACAATGTATTCAGAAGGCTCTCTGCTGCCCTACCCCAACGAAAATCCTGACCACCGCCTCGCTGACAGATGAAAGCGCGCGGGTGCACGGAGAGATGCATCTCATCGAAAAATCCGTCCAGACCAGAGCGGTTGCGCAGAACGCCGAGCAGTGCTGTACGCCATTCGGAGGGCGAATCCGATTCCATTCTTTGCCAAAATTGTGGATGAAAAGAATGACCCTTGAAATGCCCGTCAACCGCAGTTCCTGCGCGGAAAACAACTGGCAAACCAGAGAGCGCGGCCTCAACAGGGGGGAAACCAAACCCCTCTGCCTGACTCGGATGAACGAGAACATCGGAACAACGATACAATTGAGCGAGAAGATCGTCCGGCAACGATTCGATATTCATAGAACCAGAATTATTCAAACGCACCGACAACTGATGTGCCGATCCACCCAAATGACTTGACGTTTCTCGCGACCGCTGCGTCGATTGCGAAGCTGTCGACTGACCGTCCTGATCCCCACCAATACGGATGAAAACCACGCCCTCTGAAAGATCGCTATTGAGCTGCTGGACGGCTTCATCAGCCACTTCCCAACCCTTGTACTTCTGCGAGCGCCCTACTCCCACAACCCAACGCCTACGGATAAATGCATCCATCTGATCAGCATTCATTTGCGCCAATCCACCTTCACTCTCAGACATTGCATTGGATCGAAGTCTATCGAGGAAAACCTTTCTCGCTGAAGCCAATTCAGCCACCGAGCGACAGCGCGGAAGAGCACCGAAAATCGATTCAATACCACTTGGCAGGATGTGAATCGGAAGTGTTCTGCGTGGAGCGAGCTTAGACAAACGTTCCGCAGAGTCTTCAGAAACAGTAAAAACAAAAGGAAGCCGTGCGAGAGTCCGGCGCACTAAAACAGAGAACTGTAGCCTGAAGAAAAAGCCCATCGAACGTGAGTGATCGAGAGGAATAGTGTCGTGAATGACTTGAACGATGTTAGAGCGCAACGCTCTTGGCAGAAGAAAGCTGCTCATCACCGGACGGTCGAAATTGCCCGGTGCAATCCAGAAAAATCGGCCTCCAGACCAACGCATAATCCAGCGCAGCACTCGACTCGACCACAGATATTGAGGCTTATCCCACGCCTGATGGAGCGCTCCAGGCCCACCGCTCCAGAAAGAGATCAATGACGGATATTCCTGGATGAGTTCAACCGCCCATTTAGGCGGCTCCGATTTTGCGACAAGCAAAACCTTAACATTCTCCGTGTTAGGATCATTTTGAGAACGGCGCGCGGAAAGCGCTTCGCCTAACGCCTGAGACAATCCGATGACAAACCGTGCCAGACCCGAATACCGATCCGCTGCCGCAGAACGGACGTCAATAACCAACCAAAAAGGACGAACTTCGGAGCTCGCCATAATCACTCACTCCCAACAAAAAAAGGGGGGATTTCATTCCCCCCTAGTTTAGCACAAAGAATCGAAATTCGACCGTTGGACTGTCAGCGCCCAGCCGAATGCAATGTAGATGCCTCAATTCGCGCCAATGCACGGCCCTCGGCCGCCATAGCCTCATGAACGTCATCGTGCGACTGAACCTCTCCCTTGCCGACCAGACGTTCGCGAGCGAGCACAAGTGCACGCTGCGCGCGGGCCACATCAATGCTCGCGGCATCCTCGGCAACGTCAGCCAACAAAGTCACCGATTTACCGGTGACCTGAGCAACACCACCTGAGATGGTCAAGAAGGTTGTGGAGTTCTCGGTGTCAAAATACACAATGCCTGTTCCCAGGGCACAGACGAGGTCAGCATGCTCGGGCAGAATCCCGAGAATGCCGCGGGTGCTCGGAAAATGAACAGCCTTGCATCCAACACCATCAATCAGACGCCGTGTCGGTGTCAGAACGGTGAGCCGCAAAGGTTGTTGGTTTGTCGTCTGCATGAACTAATCCTTTTCCAACAAGCGATTTCAGTTAGAAGCCTGCAAGCGTTTCGCCTTCTCAACGGCTTCCTCGATCGTGCCCACCATGTGGAACGCAGCCTCAGGGAGATGATCCCATTTGCCTTCACAGATCTCTTTGAAGCCCTTGATTGTGTCTTCGATCTGGACGTAGCGGCCAACGTTACCTGTGAACTGCTCCGCAACGTGGAACGGCTGCGACAGGAAGCGCTCGATACGGCGCGCGCGTGCCACCGTGAGTTTGTCCTCTTCGCTCAGCTCGTCCATGCCCAGGATGGCAATAATGTCCTGAAGCTCGCGGTAGCGCTGAAGGATCTGCTGAACGCGGCGCGCAACGGTGTAGTGATCCTGTCCCACAATCAATGGGTCAAGAATACGGCTTGTCGAGTTGAGAGGATGCACCGCGGGATAAATCCCTTTCTCAGAAATCGAACGATCGAGGTTCGTCGTCGCATCAAGGTGTGCAAACGCTGTCGCCGGCGCGGGGTCGGTGTAGTCGTCGGCAGGAACATAAACGGCCTGCACGGAGGTAATTGACCCAGTGTTTGTTGATGTAATGCGCTCCTGAAGCTCGCCCATTTCCGTTGCCAGGTTGGGCTGATAACCCACGGCAGAGGGAATACGGCCAAGAAGTGCTGACACTTCCGCACCCGCCTGAGTAAAGCGGAAAATGTTGTCAACAAAGAACAACACGTCCTGGTTCTGCTCATCACGGAAATATTCCGCAACCGACAGACCAGTGAGAGCAACACGCGAGCGCGCTCCTGGTGGCTCGTTCATCTGGCCATAGACCAGGGCCACCTTGTTCAACACGCCTGAGTCTTTCATTTCATGATAAAGGTCGTTGCCCTCACGGGTACGCTCACCCACGCCTGCAAACACAGAATAACCACCGTGCTTTTTAGCAATGTTGTTGATGAGCTCCATAATCAAGACCGTCTTGCCCACGCCGGCGCCGCCGAACAGACCAATCTTTCCACCCTTCTGGTAAGGAGCGAGAAGGTCGACGACCTTGATGCCGGTTTCCAGCATTTCAACCTTGGTGCTCTGGCGCGTAAATTCAGGCGCAGAGCGGTGAATTGGATAACGCTTCTCTGCTTGAACCGCAGCTTCACCGTCGACGGGATCACCCGTCACGTTGAGAATGCGACCGAGCACGTTGTTGCCAACTGGCACAGTGATCTGTTCGCCCGTGTCGACCACAGCTTCACCGCGAGCGAGGCCGTCTGTGGAGTCCATTGCAATTGCGCGAACAACATTCTCACCGAGGTGCTGCGCAACTTCGAGAACGAGGTTGTTCTTGTCTTTGTTGATCTGAACGTTCGTGGTCTTGAGACCGTTGAAGATGGCCGGCAGATGACCCTTTTCGAACTCAACGTCCACAACTGGTCCCATAACCTGAACAATGCGTCCCATTTTCATATCGTCACACTCCTATTTCGGCAGCTCTCAAAGAGCTTCGGCGCCGCTGATGATCTCAATAAGTTCACGTGTAATTGCAGCCTGACGAGCACGTTGATACGTGATCTGCAAGCGGCGCTCCATGTCTTTGGCATTGCGTGTCGCGTTGTCCATGGCCGTCATGCGCGCGCCATGCTCACTCGCGATCGCCTCAAGCGTCAGTTGATAGAATCTCGTTGCCAGATAGCGAGGAAGCATTGCATTGGCGAGCTCAGACCAAGAAGGCTCAAGAATGATGTCGGAAGCCGCTGCCTGCTCTTCTGTTTCAGAAGCAAGAGGAAGGAGTTTCTCAAACACCGGAATTTGAGTCATCGCAGACTGAAACTGATTGTATACGCAATGAACTTCACCAACCGCTCCCTGTGCAAATGCACTTTCAATTGCGCTCGCCATAGATTGCGCGAAGTCGAAATTAGGACGGTCAAAGACAACGCCGAGGTGAGCAACAGAGTTGGCATTTTCGCTCACAAATTTCGCTGGGTCGTTGAGAAACTCCTGAAGTGAAACCTGCTTGTTGCCCTTAACACCGCCCGCCAGAGGCCGGCGCGAAAGAACCTGGAATGCCTTCTTGCCTACGCACAGCACAACGGGCTTCTTGCCAGCGGCAACAAGTTCATCGACCGCGCGCAGAGCAGCTTTGATTGTGTTTGAATTATAGCCACCGCAGAGTCCGCGCTCCGACGAAATCACAAGCAACAGGGCAGTGTCGCTTTCCTTGCCCTGAAGCAACGCGTGCGCATCGGAGTCTCGGCGCGTGTTCACCAAGTTCAAGACAAGCTTCTCAAGTGCACGCGCATAGGGGCGTGCCTGCAGAACGTTGTTCTGCGCTCGACCGAACTTGGCAGCGGAGACAAGCTTCATCGCTTTCGTAATCTGCTGCGTGTTCTTGACACTTTTAATGCGTGTCCGGAGGTCTTTGAGGTTAGCCGGCATTTGGATCGAACCTCTTCGCAAAGGTTTCAAGACCGGCCTTAATCTTGGCTTGAAGGTCGTTACTCATCTTCTTGCCATTGCCGATTTCATCGAGTTCTGCGCGGTGGTTCTTCTGGAAATACTCAAGCATTTGCGCTTCGAATTTGCCCACGTTGCGAACTTCAACGTCATCCATGAAACCGCTGGTCGCAGCGAAGATGATAAGAATCTGCTTCTCAACGGGCATTGGATTGTACTGAGGCTGCTTGAGCAACTCCATCAATCGCTGTCCACGATTGAGCTGGCGCTTCGTAACCGCATCAAGATCAGAGCCGAACTGCGCAAACGCAGCAAGCTCACGGTACTGGGCAAGCTCAAGGCGAAGGCTACCCGCAACCTGCTTCATTGCACCGATCTGTGCCGAGCCACCCACACGAGATACCGACAAACCGGCATTCACGGCAGGACGAAGACCGGAGTTGAAGAGATCGGCTTCGAGGTAGATCTGGCCATCCGTAATCGAAATCACGTTGGTAGGAATGTACGCAGAAACGTCACCCGCCTGTGTTTCGATGATAGGGAATGCGGTCAAGCTGCCGGCACCGAGCTCATCATTGAGCTTGCACGCACGCTCAAGCAAGCGGCTGTGGAGATAAAACACGTCACCAGGATATGCCTCGCGACCTGGTGGACGGCGCAAGAGGAGTGAAAGCTCACGATAGGCTTGTGCGTGTTTGGTCAAGTCATCATAGAAAATAACTGCATGCTGACCATTGTCGCGGAAGTACTCACCCATGGTGCAGCCCGAATACGGAGCAAGGAACTGCAGTGGTGCAGGGTCAGACGCGCCAGCAACGACAACGATCGTGTACTCGAGAGCGCCCGACTTGCGCAGCTTCTCAACGACCTGCGCAACAGTTGAGGCCTTTTGTCCAATGGCGACGTAAATACAAACAACGCCATTGCCCTTTTGGTTGATAATCGTGTCGATGGCTACCGCGGTTTTACCAGTCTGACGGTCGCCAATGATGAGCTCACGCTGACCACGCCCAATTGGAATCATGGCGTCGATTGATTTCAGACCGGTTTGGAGTGGCTCATGAACGCTTTTACGAGCCATGATGCCTGGGGCCTTCACTTCAACAACAGAAGTCGTTTCGGCTTGGATTGGGCCAAGGCCGTCGATTGCTTCGCCCATAGCGTTCACAACGCGGCCAAGCAGGCCACGACCAACAGGAACGCGGTTAATCTCGCTGGTGCGCTTGACTGTCATTCCTTCACGGATTTTGTCAGCTTCACCAAAGATCGCCACACCCACGTTGTCTTCTTCGAGGTTAAGAACCAATCCTCTGGTTCCGTTTTCGAAAACAACCGTCTCAGAAGTCATGGCTTTATCAAGGCCGTAAACACGGGCGATACCATCGGCAACCGAGACAACCGTTCCAGTTTCAGAAACTTCTGCAGACTGCCCCAGTGCCTGGATTTTTTGTTTGAGCAGCTGGCTGATCTCATCAATGCGGATCTGTTCCATGTTTAAACTCCCTGACTCAAGAATTCTTTGAGGTTTGAAAGACGTGTTTTAAGACTCGAGTCGATTTGGCGAGTCCCAATTTTTACGACCATGCCGGCACGCAATTGCGGTTCGGTTTCACATTCAACGACAACGGACTGACCCGTTGTCTGAGAGAGGACTTTCTCCAGCTCTGCAAGCTCGGCTGGATTGAGTGCCGTCGCGGTCTTCACTTGAGCGCGCAACACTTTTTTGTGTTCATCGGAAAGTGCGAGAACCTTTTTGAAAATAACCTTGAGGTGCTGAAGGCGATTGTTCTCGGCAATCAATCGAAGTGCTCGCGCGGTCTGATCAGAGAGCTTGAGCTTTTCAATCAAGATCGCAAGGACTTGCTCCTTCTCTGCAGCCGAACGAGCCTGACTCGCGAAAAACTGTTCCAATTCAGGTGTAACGACATTGAGGAGAGCCTCAGCTTCGCGACCAAGGGTCTCTGTAGCCTTGGCTTCAACTGCACTTTCGAAAAGTGCAGTGGCATAACGCCGAGCCAACTGTCCTGTACTGACTTTCATAGATTCCTCTTTCTCTGGGGTCAGTGCGCCTGGGTTTGCTGAGTTGCCGTTTTCAGAGCAGCGAATGCGTTCTTTTTCAGAGCATCGTCAACTTTGTGCAGAGCATCGCCTTGAAGCTTTGTATCGAGTGCTGCGAGAACTTGCTCGAAGATCTCACGTTTGAATTCTGCCCGGCTCTCAAGGATGAGTTGTTGCCCAATACGCTCACTGTCGCGCATGATCTGTGATGCGGCGGTCTTCGCCTCGTTGATGAGTTTGTCACGCTGCGCAACACCATCTTGCGCATATTCCTGGCGCAAGGCATCGAGCTCAGACTGAAGGTTTTTCAACTTCGCTTCATATTCTTCAGCGCGGCGTTGGGCGAGAAGAGTCGCTTCTCGCGCTTCTGAAAGGCGAGTGCGAAGTGCATCGCGGCGTGCGTCGAGCATTTTTGTAATTGGCTTGCGTGCAAAAAAAGTAAGCGCAGCGGCAAAAACAATGAACTGAAAATAAGGCCAAACGATTCCGTACATGGGATCGACTGCGCCACCTGCAGCGTGTGCGTTGGAAGCTGCGATTGATCCAGCTGCAATTAGACCAACAACGCCAGCGCGAATAAGCTTGGCAACAACGGCGTCCGAGAGTTCGGCCGCGAGGGATGGAATTTTTGCGCGGTCAGTTGCGATTTGTTGCGTTAAATTTTCACGCATCTCATTGAGCTTATTCTTTGCGTTCTCATTGGCAGTATTGAGTATTCCCTGCGCCTCGGCTTGTCCCGCGAGAATTTCGGCGTTGCGCAGATCTCGGGCCTCATTAACAGCGGCAGTCATCGATAATGCGTAAGATTTTTCGAGCTCTACAACCTTTGCTTCGATGCCCTTCGCAGAATCGACAGCGCCAGAAGTTCGCTTGCGTCGCTCGGCAGTCAAGCCAAGCAGCGGTTTAATCAAAAGAAAGTGCGAGCTCGCCAGCGCAGCAAGATAGAAGCCCCCTTGAATAACCATCGGAAGTAGTTCGGGTTTTAGCTTTAATTCCGCCATGATAATTTCCTATCTGAATGGCATATGCCCGCCGCGGATCCTGTAGCCGGAGGGCCAACGCGGGCTTTACTTACTGTTAAGTTTTGGCTGGCGCAAGTGTGCGCGGGGCGTGATGAATTGAATAATTTGCCTTATTTTTTATGGACGGTCGGCCAGTTTGTGGGCCATGTCATGCATGAACCCGATGCGCTCCAAAATAGGTAGCAACTTTGAGACGTTCCGCAAGCTGGAGGTGTGACTGCAAGGTTGAGCGGGAGACCTTAAGGATCCGACTGGCCTCTGCTTGGCTCACTCGGCGGCGGTGAAAGACGTAGTGAGCCAGGGCCGCTTTCAGCGTGTCATGCGGGTCTGGTAATTCAATCAGTTGCTCAAATAGTTTATCTAAGGATGTCGGTGTGCTTTCTCTCAGTTCGGTCGGCTGGCGGGCCACGTCCGAGGCTTTCGTAATTACACTCTCTAGGTATTCTGTGGCATGTTTCTCGTCGCCACGAAAACCCACGATATAAGCGACCTGAATGACGGAATCAAAAAAGTCATCAATCCCCCTTCTCTCGATGATGCGTTTGAGCTGAACCAGTTTTTGGGAATCGAACGCATCGATAAAGCGATCGAGGCCGACCGATTCAAGAAGCATGGTTATCATGGTGGCTGCACCCGGGAGGAGTTTCTCGAGTGACTGTAGCGGAAAGACGACTGCTGCGCAGCCTCGCGGTGTCTGGTGAGCAGACACGTAGATGACTCTTTCTACCTGAGGGGTGGCCTCCCGCTCGTAGCCCTGGGGACAGGCATTGGGGCGGAGAGGCAATAAGGATTCAGACGGACAGTCGTTCGGTGGCAAGATGAGCTGAATCCGCGCCAGTAGGTTGCTCTGAGATGTAAGGTAGTCTGCCACAAGGCCTTGAAGCTCGGAGCTTGGACATAGGATCATGATGTCGAAATTTTGTTTGAGGGCGTTCCTCCAAGATTGAATTTCCAAATCGAACCGGCGTTTCAAAAGATGACCTAAGATGGCGCGGCGTTTTTCAAGCATATGACTTCTCCTTTGTTACAAAGGTAAGTATTGCGATTCGGGATTTCGAGGGACATTTTGAATTCTGGATGTGCGGTTGAAGAGAAGAATGTTTCACGTGAAACACTTTCTGCTTAATGAGCGAGCGTTTCACGTGAAACAATGTCAACCTTTTGTCTGAGGCGGACAACCCATAAAAAAGACCAACAGGCGATTCCCCTCTTGCGGCCGGCATGACCTCCGATGTAAGAAGGGCCAAGTAGTCTGACAAGATTCCACACTCAACGATGCCAAATGCCAAGCGGGCGACAGGGAGACCACCACATGGCAGAATCACGCATTATAGCTTTCTCAAATCAGAAGGGCGGAGTGGGCAAAACCACCTCGGCGGTCAACATCGCCGCCTCTCTGGCCGCAGCCGAATACCGCGTTCTTCTCGTCGATTTTGACCCCCAAGGAAATGCCTCGAGCGCCCTGGGTATTGAGGCGCGCGAGAAGAAGCCGAGTAGCTATGAGATGCTTATCCAGGAAGCTCAGCCAACCGATTGCATAGTCAAGACTGAACTGAGCTACCTAAACCTCATCCCAGCTAATCAAGAACTGATTGGAGCAGAGATTGAGCTTGTCTCAGCATTGGGACGCGAACATAGGCTGAAAGATGCGCTGAACCTTGTAAAAAAGGACTACGACTACATCCTTATTGACTGTCCGCCCGCGCTTGGGTTGCTGACTGTAAACGCCCTGGTTGCAGCACAGGGCGTGCTGGTTCCGCTTCAGTGTGAATACTTCGCACTGGAGGGACTCTCGCAACTCATGAAAACCGTAGACTTGGTGAAGAAATTTCTCAATCCAAGCCTCGAGATCGAAGGAATTCTGCTCACCATGTTCGACCGCCGCAACAACCTTTCACATCAGGTTGAGACCGACGTTCGCGAACACTTCAAAGAACTGGTTTTGAGCACGCGAATTCCACGGAATGTAAAACTCGGAGAGGCGCCATCACACGGCAAACCCATCATTCTGTACGACATTTCGAGTCCTGGCGCCCTCGCCTACATGGAGGCCGCGCAAGAATTACTCGCGCGCACACAGCTCAAAAACCCGACCAAGCAAACAAACAAACCTACAACGAAGCCAACAATCGAAGCACATCCATAACCAGGGAGGTGATGTATGCAAAAGAAACCGAATGGACTCGGACGCGGACTAGGAGCACTTCTCAATCCTGAGCTCCTCAACACCCAACCCGCCGCACTTCACGCTGCAGCGCTTAGAGATCAGAGCCCAAAACAAGAGGATGCATTAGCGAGACCCACAATCGCCAAACCAAACAATACCCAACGCCCGCTGGAGTCGCGAGCTCCAGCGTTAAGCCAACCAGCACCAGCAACAACAATCGAAACGCTCAAAACTCAGGATCTCGTCACACACGAAGACAAGGCTGAACAAAAGGTACTGAACCTCAATGTACAAACGCTTCGCCCCTTACGCGACCAGCCGCGCACTGAGTTTTACAGCAGTACACTCGATGAACTAGCCGTCAGCATAAAGAGTTATGGCATTCTTCAGCCGCTGGTGGTGACTCAAACCGAAGCGGATGGCGCTTACACTATTATTGCCGGAGAACGCCGCTGGAGAGCTGCACAAATCGCGGGACTCGAAACAGTGCCCTGCGTATTGCGCCAGCCACGCGAGCACAGCACACTTGAACTGGCTTTGATTGAAAATATTCAACGCGAGGAACTCAGTGCTCTCGACGAAGCACGCGCCTTCTCGCGTCTCCTCGACGAACATTCCTACACACAGGATACGCTTGCCTCGAAGGTGGGAAAAGACCGCGCAACCATCGCCAACAGCCTCCGATTGCTCAGCCTACCCCCCGAGATTCTCGCCGACATTCAATCAAAAGCACTGACTGCTGGACACGCAAGAGCTCTTTGTTCTCTGGATGAGAAAAAATTGCAGCTCAAAGTTCGCGACATGATTGTTTCAAAGAAACTTTCTGTCCGGCAAACTGAAGATGTGGTGAAGGAACTCAAAAAGGATCGCGATGCAATCGAGGCTCCCGCGAAATCGCAACTCTCCCCTGACCTGCGTTACCTCTGTGACCAGTTCAAAGGGCATCTGGGAACCAAAGTGCGCATTTCGGGCGACTCCGATCGCGGCAAAATTGAGATCTCCTACTACACATTTGAGGATTTGGAGAGAATTGCAGAACTCATGTTGTCGAAGGGGCTCAACCCAAGACGACCGGTGGGTTGAAAAAAACTCTCTGTGACCGATGCAGGCGAGATGAGTAGAGGCAGACGTCAATGAAAAAAGCCGAGCCGAGCTACAACGACCGAGAGATCAGAGCCTTCCTCGAAGAGGGATGCGAATTCGATGGAAAACTGAATTTCTCGGGTGTCGTGCGCCTCAATGGACGCTTTAACGGAGACATTGATTCAGAAGACACCCTCATTGTCGGCGAAACTGCTGTGATCGAAGGCAACATCCGCGTAGGCTTTGCCATAGTTGGAGGCAGAGTTATCGGTGACATCGCCACGAAACATTGTACGGAAATCCTGGCGACAGGAACCATCGAAGGATCAGTCACGTCGCCCTCCCTCATCAGCCATGAGGGTGCACAAATCCACGGACACATGAACGTGCGTCGTGAGATGCCCAGCCTGAGCTTGGTTGCAGCCACCAGCAATCAGCCAGCCACACTCTGAGAATCTGGTTTCAATTCACAAAATACAGCAACAACGCCGCAACAATAATTCGGTAGTAAGCGAAAACCGTCAGAGGAAAACGTCGCAAAAAAATCAAAAACGACTTCACACAGATGTAGGCCGTGAACCAGGAAACGACGATACCCACAGCTAGCTGATTACGCAGCTGAGCATCGATGAGCTCCCAGGACTGCTTAGTTTCGTAGAGGGCTGTGCCACACAGCGTTGGCAGCCCAACGAGAAAACTCACCTCAGCCGCAGCCGTTCTCGAGAACCCACGCCAACGACCAAAGATAATGGTCGCTGCTGAACGGCTGAATCCGGGCCACAGCGCACAACATTGACCAAGGCCCACCACCACTGCATCGACGAAACCAAACGACTCAAGAGAGCGCTCTTTACCCGCCCGACGCCGAGACAAAAACCATTCATCGACGAGAATGAGCAAGCCACCCACAAGCAGTGCGTACGCAACAACCCGCACATTAAAAAGCGACTTGATAAACTCGCGGTTGAAATAACCAACAAGGGCAAAGGGAACGACAGAAAAGGCAAAAAACAACGATTGCGACCTGTCGGCAATGAGAGACGCATGGCTCCCTTCACGCTGACCTGGCATCAAAAATGCGTACCAAGCCCTCGCCCACCGAAAAAAGGTCGGCCAGAATACGGTCAGAACTGCTAGAATCGCACCAGCCTGAACAATAACAAGGAATGCTTTGACCGCCTCACTATCCTCAATGCCCAGAAAGTGTTGAGCAAGAATCATATGGCCCGTGGAACTCACAGGCAAAAATTCAGTCACGCCCTCTACAACAGAGAGCAAAATTGAATCCAAAAATTCCATGGCTCAACGCTCCAGAAATCGGGAAACAGTTCTCACAAAAGATTTGCCGCGATGGTTGCCAATGCCGAACGCTCACCCTTAACCAGCGTCACATGGCCACCAATGGCCTCACGACGGAAACGCTCGACCACATAGGTCAAACCGTTTGAGGAGGCATCTACATAGGGATTATCGATCTGGTAGGGATCTCCCGTCAGAATGACCTTGGTGTTATCGCCTGCACGCGTGAGAATTGTTTTGATTTCGTGGGGAGTGAGGTTCTGAGCCTCATCCACAATGAAATACTGATTCGGGATCGAACGACCACGAATGTACGTCAGGGGCTCCACCTCAAGAATCCCCTGAGAAATCAGCTCATGGTAGCTCTGCGACAACCTCTTGCCGCGGCCTTGTCCATGACCGCCGAGAAGCAATTCAAGGTTATCGAAGATAGGCTGCATCCATGGGTTGAGCTTCTCCTCGAGAGTCCCTGGCAAAAATCCAACGTCACGACCCAGAGGAAAAATGGGTCTGCTGACCAGCAACTTCTGGTAGCGCGCTTCGTCGGTCGTCTTCTCAAGACCAGCTGCAATAGCGAGAAGAGTCTTGCCCGTACCAGCCGTACCAACCAGTGTCACCATCTTGATGTCATCATCGAGAAGAAGATCGAGAGCAAAACTCTGCTCGAGGTTACGCGGATAAATACCCCAAACGTAATCTTTTCCGCCAAAGTTCAGCGGACGCAAGCTGCCTGTCACATGATCGAATTTCCCATACACAAACTGCGCTGACTGTTCTGCATCACGCAAAATCACATACTGATTTGGCATCAGCTCATAGCCATCAAGCGACACAGATCCGGTGGCGAGAAAATCGCGCAACAACCGTCCATCGACCTCAAACTCGGCGATACCAGTATAAAGCTCGTCGATGTTGACCTTGTCCGCCTCAAAATCCTCGACCGCTACTCCCAAAGCATCGGCCTTGATTCGAAGGTTGGAGTCCTTCGTAATGAGAACGACTGGCAGGGTCGACTTCGACTTCAACATCAAGGCCACTGACAAAATCAGATTGTCTGCTTTTCGCTCAAAATAGGATGGCAACAGAGCCATGTCTGAATCGAGCGTGACAAAAACATGCCCACTGTCTGCACGATCAGGAAAAAGCGGAATTCCGGTGCTCAGAGAGCCACGCGAACGCAAATCATCCATAATCCTTGAAAGATGCCTTGCGTTTCTGCCCGTCTCACTCAACCCCTTCTTAAAGGTATCGAGCTCCTCGATCACGGATATGGGAATGTAAACATCGTTGTCCTCGAATGAGAAAATAGCATTCGGATTAGACAACAAAACGTTGGTGTCGAGCACAAACTTCTTTTTCAAATTCCAACACCTCGTATCAGCTCGTTTGGCACTATGCGCTTACCTTGCCAAGGATAATAAACTATCATCCCGAGAGAACAAGAGAGCGACGCAAGACTTTCACAGCTAGGACTCAACCATGGCAAAAACAACCTCCTCGAGAGAACTCCTCGAAACGATGACCAACGAATCGAAACGAGACTTCAAGGAGAAAAACTATCTCCTCTCTTTCGAAGAGTATCTCGACTTGGTTCAGCAGAAGCCAGAGAAAATGCTACGCTCGGCTGCTCAGTACATGAAAGACATGATTGACTCTTTCGGTATCGAAGAGCTGGAAATCGGACACGAAGGAAAACGCAGACACTTCAAGCTCTTTGAACGGGCGCGAGGTAAACACCGCCCACCGATCGTAGGTCAACACGAGGCGCACGAACAAATTTACCGCATCCTCGAACAATTTGTGCGACAGGGACGAGTAGATAAACTCATACTCCTGCATGGACCAAATGGATCCTCAAAGTCCTCCACCGCTGAAGCACTCGCGCAGGCACTTGAGGAGTATTCGCGCAGCGATGATGGAGCTATCTACCGTTTTAATTGGGTTTTCCCCAATGATAAAATTGGACACGAAGGCCTCAGCAACACAGACGCTGCAAAAAAAATCGGTTTTGGTGATTACCAAGGTCAACGAAACTCAAAAGGTAGTTTTGCACATCTTACCGACGATGAACTGCTTTGCAAAATTGTCAGTGAGCTGAAAGAAAATCCGGTCTTCCTACTTCCACCTGTAAAACGTAATGCGATTGTCAAAGATTTTCTCAAAACCCAAGAAAATGAACTCCCCTCATTTCTTACCGAGAGCGACCTGAGCACAAAAAATCGAAAAATATTTGAAGCACTCCTGATAGCCTATCACGGCGACCTGGAAAAAGTATTGAGACATGTTCAGGTCGAGCGCTTCTTTTTCAGCTCACGCTACCGCTCAGGTATTGCAACAGTTGAACCACAAATGACCATCGACGCACAGGACAAGCAGATTACGATGGAACGCCACATGCAGAATATCCCTCCTGTGCTGCAGAATATCCGTTTCTTTGAGCCCTCTGGAGACCTTGTCGATGCAAGCCGGGGATTCATTGAATTTGCTGACTTGCTCAAGCGCCCACTCGAAGCCTTCAAGTATCTCTTAACCACCGTTGAAAAGATGAGTATCAATCTTTCATCAGGTGTTGCCGACCTCGATCTCATCATGATGGCCAGTGCAAACGAAAAACACCTCGATGCCTTCAAAGCCTCACCCGATTGGCCCTCATTCAAGGGTCGCTTTGAACTCGTCCGAGTTCCGTATCTTCTCTCCTCGCAGCAGGAGGCTAGGATCTACGAAGAGGACGTGAAGACCATTTCGCGCAACCGAGCAATTGGGCCGCACGCACTCGACATGCTCGCTAAGTGGGCCGTCCTGACGCGCCTGCGCCCCCCAGATCCGGAGTTCTTTGATTTCAATTGCCGCAGCCTTATCGCGCGAATTGACCCATTTGAAAAACTGGCGCTCTACGACGGACTTGAGCCTGCACTCCACTTCTCTGATGCAGAGAAAAGTCAGCTCAAAAAACTGGTACCCGAAATTCGCCGCGAATCGCAGTCATCACATTTCTATGAAGGCCGCTTCGGAGCATCTCCGCGAGAAATGAAGATGCTTCTCTACTTCGCTTCGCAGCATCCCTCGCGTGATCAGGTCAGCGCGCTCGCAATCTTTGAAGAAATAGAGAACCTGATGCGGGACAGATCGGTCTATGATTATCTGCAATTTGAGCCCCGCAACGGATATCATGACTTCCGCGAGTTCCATAAGTATATTCGGGTCACTTATGCGCAGCAGTTTCAGCGCGAATTCCTCATTTCTCTCAATCTTTTCGATGAAAATCAGTACGATCGTGCTTTCCAAATTTACTTGAAACATGTGGTCGCCTTCATAAAGAAGGAAAACGTACAAAACGACATCACCCAGAAACTCGAGTCGCCAAGCGAAACGATCATGGACGAGATGGAAAACTTGCTCGGCCTCTCAGGTGAAAAACGTGAAATTCGCGAATCTCTTGTTGCAAAAATAGCATCTTGGAAGGTCGAGAACCCAGGAGAGGAATTGAACATCAAGCGAGTCTTCAAGACAGAGCTCGAAATCGTCGAGCAACGCATATACGACAGCAAGCGCGAGACGATAGAAAAAATAAAGGCGGCCATGGTCACCTTTGGCACAGAAGACTATTCCAAACTCCCTGTGGACATGCACAAGGCATGTGAGCAAACCTACGAGAATCTCAAGACTCGTTTCAACTACACGGCACACACCACTTGGGAGAGCTTGGTCTTTTTACGTTCTCAGGGTATTTAATTTTAAAACCTGGGAGAATTGTTATGAAGAAGCTGTGCGCGGGAAGGCAACTTCCCGTAACTTTGTTTGTTGCGTTTGCCGTTGTCCAGAGCCCTTCACTTGCATTAGCTCAAGACGTTTACAATAACGACTTCACCGCAAAAGAACGAATGATTCTAAACGTGCCCAAGCCGGGCTATCTCAACGTAGCGCGCAATCCCAACACCGGGGTCGATCAACTGCTGGTTTCGAGTTTTAAGATGTTCGGCGGAGACAGTCTGATCGCCATATCCAATTGGCAAATGGGAATCCACACTCCAGACCATCTCGACACAACACAGCTGACCGACAGCATCACATGGCCCAACGAAGCTCGAAGTGTCTCAAGAGAACTCCTCAATGAGGATGGATTGCTTGTATCGGGTGGCTTCCTTGTTCCTGGAAAATCCACGGGAGCAGTCACATTCGTGCCCTGGAAACAACCTGACCAGCCACATGAACTCACGACACCTCGCAAGGGATGGTTCTACCACCGCACCGAAGAGTGGGATGTGAATGGCGATGGACATCTCGACATCATCACTGCACGTGCCTACAAACCGATGATGGGGCGCCATGAAGGTGAACTCCTCTGGCTCGAAAATCCTGGTGAAGCTCAGCATGAAAAGACACCATGGAAAGAACACATCATCGGCCGCGGACCAGACGTACACTTCCGTGTTCTGCCCAGCAGCACCCTGTATCCACTGACCATCATCTCAACCGAATTCTCAGCAAAGAAACTCAGTGCATACCGCATCAATGAGCACGGCGAGTTCGACTATACGGTGCTCGACGACATTCTGGGCTCTGCATTTGACGTTCAGCTCGACGATCTGAACCGCGATGGGAATTTGGATCTACTTGTCACAAATCACGAGGCGGATGCCAAAGCATCTGTTTTCGCATATGAGTTCGACCCCAGTAGCCTGCAAATAAAGCACAGGCACACTCTTTTGACCGGAATTGAGACGCGCCAAAAGGCCATCAAATCCGCTTCGCCTGGGCCTGTGATGACCTTCTTTCCAACCACAGTGAATGGAATCAAACCGAACAAGCCTTGGATACTTGTCTCAGGCGACGGTTCCCAACGAGCGCATGTGCTTGTGCCTGTCGAACCCAGCGATACCCTCAACTGGACCTATCGCGAGCATGTGCTTTGGAATCCAAGTTCCACCGTCGGACAAAGCGCAGTGGCAGACATCGACGGAGATGGTCGTGTTGAGATTTTCATGCCCGCCTACGACGCAAATAAGGTCGCAGTTTATACACTCGAACCAAATCTCTGAGCCAAACACATCAGGACAGCGCGCATTCACCAGGGAACCAGGGGAATGTCGCGCAATTCGTCCTGTGTACGAATCGGAAAAACCCCCTCATCGTTGACCCACAACAAAGGTGCCGAGGCTAGAACATCACCGGAAGTCGTACGCACCACGCCTCCCACAATGCCTGCAAAACCAAGACCAGACTGCGTCACTGGGTTCAACTTGAGCTCAGTTTCGCCGATATACTGCCCCTCAGAAAGACGTTGCAGAGGCACAACTTCTGAGACAACCTTCAACCTCGAATCCATGAGCGGCGCTACTAATACTTCAAAGCCGCGTCCCCCCGCTTTAGCAGCAGAGGCACCCTGCTCCTCTGCAAGAACATCGGCCGCCCGAGAAAACTGGATCTGCAAGAAGCTTTGGCCCGCGCGGGTAATCAGATGACCCTCGAGCTTGCCATGGCGCCTCTCAAGTGGGGGAATCTGCAGCGTGCCCAGATTCAGCCCTTCATCGCGCAGACGCCACTTCACCTGCCCGACTACGCTTGGCTGATAGCCCATGTTACCCACCCCGGAGAGGTAGGTGCGCACGGCTTTCGGCAGCCCAACAGAGGCCACAAAAAGACCATCGTTTGCCTTTATAAATTGTGCTGGCAACCAGACCGTGGGTCCATCGTGGAGATCATCGAGTCTCAGCCCCATGAGTGCCGAGGGAATGATGGTTTTGCCAGAGGCCTTTAAATCATTGGCTGCGATAGAAAGCACAAGCTGCACATCTGACGGCCAAGAAAAAATCGACTTCGCCGACATCGAAAGACGGCCCAACGCAGATTGCGGATTCGTGCTCTGGGACGGATTCACAATCCCAAACCAGCTGAGGAAATCTCGGAGGCCACCCATCGTTGGTAAATCCTCGCGTCTTCCAACAGAAACATTCGAATTGGACAATGAGAGGCTCATCCGATTGCGTGCCAATGCAGGAGTCGTCTTTTCATCTCCTACCTGAGGATCAAAGAACGACTTAAAAACAGCCAGACCCGGAGTTTTTTCGAAGCTGTCATAGGCCTTACGGATCTGCTGTACCTCATCATCTGCAACACGCCTGTGGGCATCTTTCAGTTGCCGCTCACTAAAAACAAACGAAGAAGTTCTGTTCCCATAGAGCAGTGTTGCCAAATTGATACCGACACGCGCAACCGGATCATCTTCAAGACGAAGAATGGTCTGGGTATTGTCCCCGAGCGGATAAGCAAAATGGATTGGTCGAAGGGAATCAATCACGTTTCCTTCGGGCCGCAAGTATGCCCACAGGGTTGTCGATAGATGACTGAAAGCATCGAGCAAACTCATCTTTCCCTTGGTCGGATTCAGGAGGTGCGAGGTCAGATGTTCTTCACGATCGATCTCACTGCTCCCCGACATCCAGAGATATTCTTCTCGTGGCTGAACGAGCTTAATATTTACATGAGGCTCGACACCAATGCCTTGCAAGCTGCGGCCTCGCGGTGTGAAGTAATGCGCCACAGTCAGCTTTAAAGCCGTACCAGTTGAAAGCTCAAAGAGGCTCTGCACGCTCCCCTTGCCAAACGTTCGCTCACCGACAAGCAATGCACGTCCATGATCCTTCAGCGCACCCGCCACGATCTCACTGGCACTCGCAGACGAAGAATTCATAAGAACCACAACGGGAAGATCGATCTTCACGCCGCGTGTGGCTTGCTCTATTTGTTCCTCATACCGCGAGCGCGTTGAAACAATCTGACCATTCTTCAAAAACAAGTCACTCAACTGAATAGCCTGATCGAGTAGACCTCCAGGATTGCCGCGCAAATCTAGAACGAAAAGCCGGAGCTGACCACGCGCAAGAAGCTGGGCATTCTCATACAAAGCGTACACATCTTCTGCAGTATGATTTGAAAAACCAGTGACCCGAACATGAAGCACGTCCGGCCGACCGGAAACGGTGCGCACTTCAGCGCTGCGGGTTGGGATCTCCTCGCGCGCAAGGAAGGCTCGGTAAACTCTTCGACTCATCGGTCGGTAAAACCACACCGGCGTCGCAGCATCCACCGAAAGCTCACGGATCGTCCGCAAGACGTTATCTAACGGATGAAATGCACAAAGCCGCTGGCCCACTTTGAGAAGAACATCACCAGGCCGAACCCCGGCCATGTGTGCAGGGCTGTTGGGCACGACTTCACGAATTACCGGAAGCTCCTGTGATTCATCAATCACAATGCCGACGCCACCAAACTGACCACGGGTTCCACTGCGCAGCTCACGATATTCCTCTTGGGTCATATAGGAGCTATGCGGATCGAGTTCATCGAGCAGACCGTTGATGTAACTATGGACGATTTGAACAGATGACTGGCGTTTTAGGCGCGCATATTCGGCAAGAACAAATCGGCCGACAAGATCGAGTGACCTCAAACTACCGTCGCTCGACAACGGCACAGAAAAGACCCTGAGGCCTACGCGAACAAACGCCATCGTGCTGGTCGTGTCCTGACGGGTTACGGTGGCCAACAATGCAGGGTCGGAACACAACTCTGCCAGAGGATGTTGCGTTGCAGGACAAAGCCTGACGGTGCGCCGCGCCAAAAGAGACTGCGCAGGCGCGATCTCGTTCTGCAGAAATACCACTTGAAGATCGCCACCAAAATCCCGAGCAACAGCTCGAATTCCAGCCTCGAGCATTTTTCCTATGCGCAACTTTTCCTTCTGCACATAATGCTGCTCAATGATTCTGAGTGCATGTCGAACCACATCTGCCTCAGAGTCTGTCTGCAAACCCGCGAAGATTTCCTCAACTGGAACATTCATGTAGCCGTCTGAAAAATCGCGCTGAGGATTCAAGCCCAGCAGCCAGATGTTCTTTGAAAATTCGGTCGAGGTTGGTGCGATAGATAATGCGAATGCAGCGAGGCACACTAGAGATCTTCTGTTGTGCTGCCAAAAGACATACAAATTTTTTAGGATCTGCAGGCGCCCCAAGCGTTATATCCCCCAGAGGAAGACTAACAGAGGGGCTGCCCCAGCAACCGACAATAGGGCGGGCTCGTGGGCAAGACTTACCCGGGACAATCAGAGAACATCACTCGACAGTAACGCTCTTGGCAAGGTTACGGGGCTGGTCGACATCCGTTCCTTTGCGCACAGCAATCCAGTAGGCCAACAGGTGCAGCGGCACTGCAGTCACAAACGGAAGGATAGTTTCAGAACACTCGGGAATACCAATGAAATCGTCCGCTAGATCCTGAAGCTGAGCATCATTTTCCTGTCCAAGTGCAAGAATTCTGCCACCACGCGCCTTGATCTCCTCGATGTTGGAAAGTGTCTTTTCATAGTAGGCATCACGCGGAGCGAGGCACACAACGTGCATGTTTTCGTCGATCAAGGCGATAGGTCCGTGCTTGAGCTCGCCAGCCGCGTATGCCTCCGCGTGAATATAAGACAATTCCTTCAACTTGAGCGATCCCTCAAGAGCAATCGGCCACTGCGGGCCGCGCCCAATAAAAAGCAAACTCGTCAGGTGATGATAACGGTTCGCCAGTCGTTCGATTGAATCTGACAGACCTAGCGATTTCTCCACAAGGCTCGGAATCTTCACCAACTCATCCACATAAACACGCAGCTGTTCACTGCTCAGGCTCTGGCGCTCCTGAGCCAATGCAAGACCCAGCAAATAAAGCGCAGTCAGCTGTGCCGCAAACGCCTTAGTGCTGGCCACACCGATTTCGGGTCCAGCTTTGGTCAGGGATTCTGCGTGGCATGCATGCGCTATTGTGCTGCCGGGTACGTTCACCACAGCCATGGTCTGGGCGCCACTCGCACGCGCGGCTTTGATCGCCTGAAGTGTGTCGGCCGTCTCTCCACTCTGAGAAACCGCGACCACCAGAGTCTGTGGATCCACGGTCGAGACACGGTAGCGGTACTCACTCGCAAGATCGACTTCAACCGGAATGCGTGCAGTAGCTTCGATAAAATATTTACTTAGACAAGCCGCATAATAACTAGTCCCACAGGCCACAATTTGAAGTCGGCGGAGGTTATTGAGAGGGAGTTTCGCCACACCGAGATCTACGAGGTTGATCGTTCCGGAGTCACGCTGAACCCGGCCATTGAGTGTCTGAGCGATAGCAATTGGATGCTCATGGATTTCCTTGAGCATGAAATGGCGATAACCGCCCTTCTCCATCATTGCTACAGACCATTCTACCCTTTGAAAAGGTCTCGAAACCGGCTGGCCCTCGAAAGTCTCAATCTCCACGCTGTTTGGTTTTAGAACAACAATCTCGTGATCCTCGAGGACGAGAAACTGCCGCGTGTGTTCTACGAGAGCAGTGATTCCAGAGGCCAAGAACGTCTCGCCTTCTGCCTGGCCGACAACCAAAGGGCTACCCAATTTCGCTGAGTAAAGAACTTCGGGAGTATCGAGACAGAGGATACCAAAAGCAAAAGCACCTTTGAGTTGACCCACCACAGAACGCAGTGCGGCGCGCATGCGTTGTTCAGGAGTTCCGCTGTTCAACTTCTTGTACTCATCGTGCAGTAGATGCGCAGCAACTTCAGTGTCCGTCTCACTCAGGAATTGATAGCCCTGCGCAACCAACTTTTCCTTCAGCTGACGATAGTTTTCAATGATGCCATTGTGGAGAAGGACAATTGGACCAGAGCGGTGTGGATGAGCATTATTCTCGGTAGGCTTTCCGTGTGTTGCCCACCGTGTATGCCCGATCCCCACCTTTGCCTTTGCTGGAAGCTGATCAAGCTTGCGTTCAAGCTGGGAAAGCTTGCCCTCAGCCCGCTGAATCGCAATTCCATCGGCTGTGAGCATGGCAATCCCGGCGGAATCGTAGCCGCGGTATTCTAGCCGACGCAGTGCATTGAGAAAAAACGAAGGAGTCGCACCCGCACCAACATAACCAATGACACCGCACATATTTTTTTCCTTTACAAACGAACGTCAGATTGTTTGGTCCAACGCGAAAAGGCCGGAACCCTAGCCTCGTCGGGAATCTGCAGATGACCCGAAAGAGAAACGAAAGGCTCGACGATTACGTTCTGCCCAAAAACGACCGAGTCCTCAATATAAACATGTTCTGGATTCAAAATCTGAACCCCGGCCGCCATAAGTTGCTGCACGATTCTGCGTTGCATACGAGCGGCCACATCTGCGAGCTGGTGCTGTGAGTTGATACCCAAAACAGTCTCTTCAGGAACTCCCTCGAACGCGGTGACCCGGCGGCCCGCTCCAGTTAACAACACGGGCAGATCCGTGAGATAATATTCACGCGCTGCGTTTTCCGGTTTTATTTGCGGGAGAAAGTCGCATAGAGTTTGAAAATCTGCTGCGAAAAAACCACTATTGCACGAACGAATCAGACGCTGTTCAGCAGAACAATCCTTCTCCTCCTGAATCCGGTACACCTGACCATCCATGGTCTTCAAAACTCGTCCATAGCCCGTAGGATTCTCAGCATCAAAAGCGAGGACTGTCAGAGCTCCGCGATCGGTTTCAAGGCGAGTGAGCAAGCCGTTGAGAATCTCGGGTAATACGCCCGGGACGTCACCAAGTCCGATCAACGCTGTACCGGTTCTTACACCCTGCGTTTCCAAGGCGCGCACACCGCATAGAGCGGCGTGGCCAGTGCCCAGTGCAACATCCTGGAAGACGTGTCGAACACGACAACGGTTGGCGACTTTTTGAGCAAACTGCTCGACTATGGCATGTACGTCCGGCTGTGAGGGTGAAACCACCACACTGAGATCAGCAACTCCCGCTTCAACAAAATGGCTCATCGACCACTCAATTAACGGACGCCCGAGGAGACTGTGTGCAACCTTGGGGCGGGTTGTCTTCATCCGCTTGCCCTGCCCTGCTGCTAAAATTATCCCAACCACATCTTGCTTTTTCATGTGCTTCTCTGACACTCATAACCTCTGTAGTATGTCGAAAACGTAATGAGCAGTACATCTATCCGAAAGGACAAACCATGGCAGGAACGTCCTCAGTTGCGGCCCCAATGGCCAGCTGCACCGTCCAGGCACCCACCCGCATAGATATGGCCGGGGGCACCCTAGACATTTGGCCTTTAGCTGCAATTCTACAGGAAAAATTCGACCTGTGGAACGCTCCCATTGAAACCGTCAACCTGGCGATTGAACTGCGCGCGGAAGCAAAAGTCACCCTCCGTCCAGCGCAGAGTTTCTCCTGGGAATTTGAAGACAAATCTCTGGGGCGGAGCACCGCAGGCACCAGCCTCCTCCAAAGCGATGCTGCCGATTTTGTGCTGCACCGTGCGGTCACTCGCCTGTACAAAAATGAACTGCTGACCAAAGGTTATGGACACGTCACAGTCGAAACCAATGCCAAGGCTCCTCGCGGATCGGGTCTTGGCGGTTCGAGTTCGCTCGTGATCGCCCTTCTTTCAGCTTTCAACAAACTTCTCGGCAAACAAGTTGACGGGACAGAATTATGCCGCACAGCTCAAACGCTCGAAGCCGGAATTCTAGGTAACCTCGCAGGCAACCAAGATCACTTCGCTGCCTTCTTTGGCGGACTGCAAAGCGTCCACCACACAGCATTCGGCAGCACAACATCTCAAGTTACGAGCGATCTCGATGCTCTGGCCGAACATCTTGTTCTTGCACATAGCGGACAACAACACTTCAGTGCCTTCAACAATTGGCTGGTGCTGGAAAAGGTACTCACCTCTGACACCGCCGTGCTGGAGCGATGTGCAGCAATTGCCAAAATCGTGCCTGACATGAAAAAGGAACTTCAAAACAAGAACTGGCAAGGGGTTTCCCGGCTGCTCAGCGCCGAGTGGGATATCCGCCGCACCCTCGCTCCAGGCATCGTCACACCGATGTTGGAATCGCTTTACGCAACAGCCCTCAAGGCAGGCGCAACGGGCGGCAAAGTCTGCGGCGCTGGTGGTGGCGGAGTGCTTGTTATGATGGTGGACAACCCGTCGCAAAAATCAGCTGTTGAAGCCGCTCTGCGGGCTGCCGGCGGCGAAGTCCTCGACTGCCGACCGGCCCATCGCGGAGTTATTTACTCCTGAGGCGTTTTTTTTCGCCGCGCTCTGAAAAAATTCTTGAGCTGTTCACGCGCGGGTTCTTCAAGAACTCCGCGCGACCATTCGCATCGGTGATTTAGACGCTCATCGCTCAACACGTTTGCCAAACTCTCGCATGCCCCTGCCTTAGAATCGATGGCTGCGTAAACCACACGCTTAACGCGTGCATTCACAAGTGCGCCAGCGCACATGAAACAGGGCTCCAGGGTCACATAAATTGTACAATCAGAGAGTCGCCAACGACGAAGATTTTGCGCGGCCTGCCGCAAAGCAAGAACTTCAGCATGCGCCGTAGGATCCTGGTCTGCTTCACGTTTGTTATAGGCCGAGGCCACAAGACCCAACTCAGGGTGAATCACGACGCAACCAACAGGGACATCACCTTCAAGCTCGGCCTGTTGAGCAGCCTCAATCGCTTTTGACATCCAACGTTCGTCGTCGGGAGAGAACAAATTTGAGCTCATTGGATTTTTGAACCGCCGAAAAAAGCAAAAAAAATTGCGGAGCCCTCTCGCGAGTGACTCCGCAATGGTGGCGGAGCGAGAGGGATTCGAACCCTCGGTAGAGTTACCCCTACGCATCCTTAGCAAGGATGTGGTTTCAGCCACTCACCCATCGCTCCAGCGCGGCTTGAAACAGCTTACCGAATATTCAGCAGAAAAAAAGTGGCGCGCGGTAAGCGATTCGAACGCCTGACCGCCAGATTCGTAGTCTGGTGCTCTATCCAGCTGAGCTAACCGCGCACACCCAGACCGCAAGGTTGACCTTGGATTTGGTGAAACGTGGACTAGCCTAGCCATTCTAGCGAGTCAAGCCCTTTTCCAAAAAAAGCCTATCGACAAAGATCTGTGGGAATGTTTCAGGCCGCCCCTCGGTAAAAACCAGACGCCCCTGCTCCAGACCAAACCAGAAACCCACAAAATCACGAACCTCGCTGAAACGATGAAGCGCAACGATCACAGTGGCGCCCCGGCTCTGCCGATGGACGAGTGCCCTCCACAGAACCCGCCGCCACGCCCTATCCAGAGCCGCATCTGGCTCGTCCAAAAGAAAGACCGACGCATCCTGACCAAGGGCCCGCGCCAGGCGAACGCGCTGCCACTGCCCGCCGCTCAACGCAGACAAACGATGTTCGAGAAGTGCATTCACCCCAAAGGTCATGACAGCCGACAGCAGGGCTCCATTATGCTCGAAGCCCTCCAGCTGCGCCAACGCACTCAGGTTAAGAAACTCACGAACGCTCAGATCCTCAGAAAAGCTCAAACTCTGGGACAGCCAGCTCACAACAGGCCGCCCACCTTGAACATCGCGGCCCTTCCCAAGAGGGCAGTCAAAACGCAATCGCCCAAACTGCTCCCAAGGAGGCTGAAGCACGCCCCCAATAGACTTTAACAACGACGACTTTCCAGCACCGTTTGGGCCAAGCAAAACACAGAATGAGCCCGGTGCCACCTCGAGTGAAACATTCTGCAACACCCACCCCGAGCCACCCCAGAGCGAAAAATTTTGCATAGAAATATGAATGCTATGATTGTTGTTGTGGCTCACTTTGCGACTCCTTGCCGAAACATCACCAGCAAAAGAAAGGGAGACGCAATCAAAGCCGTATAAACACCAACGGGAAGCTCGAGCGGGGATGTCAGTGTACGAGACGCCAGATCCGCAAGAACTACGAGAATCGCCCCAGCAATCGCATTCAACCAAGGCCTTACCCCTGAACAAGCATCGGCACTGAAAAAGCGCCGCGTAAAGTGAGGCACAAGAAGACCGACGAAGCCCACAGAACCAGCAGCACACACTGTTGTTGCGCTGAGAGTCATGAGACAGAACAACATGACCCGACGCACGTGAGCAACATCCACACGCTCAGCGGTGGCAAATTCAGCTCCGAAAGAGAGAAGACGCAGCTTCCCATCCAGGCGAATCAGCAGCAAACCAGCCATGGCCATCAAAGGGACGAGTAAAGCGACCGCCGCGAGGCTGTGGCTTTGGATGGCTCCCAGTGTCCAGGCCTGCACCTGACTCAAAGCAGCAGGACTCAATCGAGCAAAGATGACCATGAGAGCCGCGGCGCAAATGGCATTGATGAGCAACCCGACGAGCGCAAGTGATGCGATTCCCCAACGACGCAGAGTTGTGCGATAGAGAAAGTGGAGTGCAACCAAGGCAACCGCTGCTCCAAGAAATGCACAAACCCAAACCGCCGGAATGAAGTCAAACAAATAAGAATTGGCGAAATCTGGTAAAAACAAAAAACACAAAAGAACAGCTGAAGTGCTTCCTGCAGAAAGCCCGGTGACGTGCGGATCAGCTAGTGGATTCTGCAAATAAAGCTGCATTGCACGCCCACCGCTCGAAAGAGCAAAACCCACTGCGGCTGCGAGAACAACATGCACAAGGCGCAACTCAAACACGGATGAGTTCTGAGACCAATACTCCACTAACGAAAGATCACCACTCAATATACGCAGAATGTCGACCCATGTTGTGGCAGGGCCCGACAACAGCGACAATCCACAAAGCACCACCAACAGCCCAGAAAAAACAAAAAGCAGCCTCACAATGAATCGCCCTTCAGCTGAGCCATCGCGTCCAGCAAACGTGGACCGGGACGCTGAAAAAGGTCAGCGGACAGAATGCGAATCTCGGGCTTCACACTCCGCGAAATTCTCCGCCCCATTTCTGCAAGTTTTGCCTGTTGGCTGCCACCTAAATTCTCACCCGACCCGAAACCGAACCAAATATCTGCATTTAGTTTGGCAAGCACCTCAAATGAAAGGCGTGGAAAAGCATCAGTGACACGAGGATCGCTGAAAGCATTCTCAAAACCGGACAAGCGAAACACATCGCTCAACCACTGTGTATGTCCAACAACAAAGACTGGGTCGACACTGACAAACATCAGAGCTCGTCGCGATGCTCGCTTCGGATTTGCAAAATCCCTTCGAGCTCCTTCAATTGCCAGCCGAAACTTTCCGCTCCATTGCTCTGCAGCATGCGGGGCACCCAGAGCGTTCCCGAGCTCACGTATACGCATTGGAAAATCATCCAATCGCTGCGGTGCAAAAACATGCACTCGGACGCCTGACTTCTCAAATCGACGCCTCATAACTTCTGGCAGAGCATCCGCCACAACTACATCTGTTGCACGCGCCGCAAAAATGCGTTCGACACTCGCACGCAAATAAGAACCCATTTTTGGCTTATTGCGGATCTGTGGAGGGAAATCACACTGATCAGTAATCCCCTGCAGACGCTCTTCAAGGCCTAATGCAACAATCCATTCGGTTGTGCTGGGAGCGAGGCTGACAATGCGACGCTCTTCGGGATTGTGCGGCTTTGCAAACGAAAATGCGGGAGCCAAAACACAGCAAAGCGTAATGAAAGATAATCGCAAAAATGAGAAAACCAAACGCTCAGTCTTCATCAATTCCCGCTTCCTCGAGGCGCTCGCGGATTTTACGAATCACTTTTGCCTCGAGCTGACGCGCGCGTTCGCGGGTTATTCCAAATTTATCACCAACATCCTGAAGCGTCACAGGATCCTCTGCCAAAATTCTATTTCTAAAGATAAACAGATCACGCTCATTCAATTCCTTTTCAATCAGCTCAGCCTGCTCCCTGAGAAGAGCCAAAAGTTGTTCATGAGCCATTCGCTCATCAACACCAAGATCTTCATCCTCTAGCAAGTCGACCTGTCGAGTACCCGCTTGATCTTCATATACGGGCGTGTCGAGTGACACATCACCCTTTGAAAGCCGCTGATTCATCTCAACAACTTCCGACTCCTTAACCCCAATCTTTTCCGCCAAAAGACGCGCATCGAAACGCTGTGTTAATGCATACATCTTCTCAGCTTCTGCACGTAGGCGGAAAAATAGCTTACGCTGTGCATCGGTTGTGCCAATGCGAACTAAACTCTTGTTGTCCATAAGAAACTTGAGAATGTAAGCACGAATCCACCAAGCGCTGTAGGTGGACAATTTCACACCTCTGTAGGGATTGAACCGGTTTACAGCCTGAACCAAACCAGCGTTCCCTTCTTGGATGAGATCAAGCATCTGTGCATAAGCGCGCCTATATTCCATAGCAATCTTCACAACCAGGCGAAGATTGGCGGTCACAAGACGCTGACGCGCCTCTACGCTGTTCTTCTCATACGCCTCGGTAGCAAGGCGACGCTCCTCTTCAATGGTGAGCAAAGGATAACGCCGCAACTCGGCAAGATAACGCGACAGTGCAGACGAGGGCACGAGGCTGGTCGACGAGTCGAGTTCGAGCGCGTCTGCATCGTAATCTTCCTCGGGCTCGGCATCTGACACGCCATAAGGAGTGAGGGCCTGAGAGGGCTCAGCGTCGGCCCACTCGCGGTCAAGGGGATCGGAATCGAGAACTTCAACGGAGCGCCCGGTATCGTCATCATCATCGACAACTTCGGCATCAAGCACTTCGGGTTCATGTGCTTCAACAGTCGTCGGATTTTTTTGTGCGCTTTTGCTTTTGGAGCGTGCAATCCGAACAAAAGACTTTTTCTTTTGTTCGCGCTCCTCCGGATCGCTTGCTTTCGCCTTGCTTGGTGGCAAACTCTCACCGCGACGACCCATGTCCTTCACCCCAAACGGAACACTCTCGCATGCCAGGATTAGGAATCATTTCCAACCCATTCGCGAAGATAAATAAGCGCGATCCAGAGCACAATACCCTGATGTGGTACATTCTTGGCAATCGTGGCCAATTCGAAGTGACCAACTCACTCCAGGATCTTTCACGTGTATGCGAAGAATTCTGTGCGCGGGGTCTAGACACCGTGGGAGTGGTCGGAGGCGATGGCACAATCAGCCTCACCCTCTCAGCGCTCGCACAGGCCTATCCACCCGACAAACTTCCTCGGATTCTCGTCCTGCGTGGTGGCACGGTCAATGTTTTAGCCTCCAACCTTGGGATTTTTGGCAGCCCGAAAGATGTGTTTGCGGATGCTCTAGAGGCCTACCACACACCCAACGGACTTGCGCAAATGTCCCTCCAAACGCTTAAAGTGAACGGACGGCTTGGCTTTATCTTCGCTGATGGTGTTGCAGCCCGCTTCCTCAGTGAATTTTATAAAAACAAGTCCTCAACTGTTGGAGCGGGGCTCTTTCTCGGAAAAGTGCTTGCAGATGGTGCAGCGGGTGGTCGCCTCGGCGGTGCTTACCGGAATTTGTATCTTCGTGAAAAAGTTCAAATCGAATGCCAGCCGCGGCCCTGGCCGCATGCCAATCCCATTGAACCGGTCATGCTGGTCGCGTCCACAATTCCCAAAATGCCCTTTGGAATTCGGTTATTCAAGGCGCTCAACACACACCATGAGGAGGCAGAACTCCTGGCCATCTCGGCCAGCGAAAAAGCGCTCCCGTTTGAAGTTCTGCGCACCCTCCTGACTGGAGGGCGCGGCAGCAGCGCGGTTATTCAAAGGCACATTTTCGAAGACGCGATCCTGCACCCATCAACCGAAATTGAATATTCACTCGATGGTGACCTTATTGCCCCAACGCGAGAGCCCATTCATATTTGCTTGGGACCGCGCTTTGTTTTCTGCTCTCCCTATGGCAACGTGCTTTGAATTCAAAGGCCCCATGAAGCAGGATTCGGCATGGTTGGTGCGTTCGATGAAATCCTCCTCAATCACGACGACGGCGACATAACCGTCGAACATGGGATTTTGTCGCTCGATGCACAAAACGCTGGGCACATTAATTTTCTCTCCAGCGCTCTGCCAACGTTCAACTCCGGCAAGGCCGGAGGCAAACAGCTCCTGGTCAGCCATGAAGCACACAGAATTCTTGGCGGAAAAATGCCCAAATCTGCATTTTTACCCTGCACCTATTTCAGGCCGATAAGCCTCGGTCATCTCCAAGTCGAATTGCTGCCCAGCGGCCAGAGCCCCGGCTCAAGTTTTTTGCGCATCGAGAAAAAGAGCGATTCACTCCTTTATGCTTCACACTGGTCAAACCGCCCGACAACCATGCTGCGTCGTGCGGCATTTCGGCCAGCAAACACCTTGCTCCTGAAACTCCACAAAGATCCATCTGCACTTTTTGCTACATCAGTGCGCAGAGAGCTGGAACGCCTCGGGGAATTTTGCGGAAAATTATTGCGTGCCGGTGAGCGAGTCATTGTCGTTGCGGACTCAGCCAGCACAGCACACCACATCGTCGGTCTGCTCACTGAGCTTAGATTGCCCGTGGCCCTCGACAAACATCTCCAAACTCTCATGGAAACCGAATCCGAATTACAACCGGGAATCGCTGCAATCCAGGTGGGCAACAACAATCAGACAACAACAAGCCGTTGGAACCAAGGCGCTCGCACTCAATGGGTCGACCCGCAGTCCTTCCAACCAGCGGTGCTGCTCCTATCCAAAGACCATCTTCTCGCCCGCCGGCAAAGAACCCTACCGCAGGGCATTTGGGTCTGGACAGGACTCGACGTTCATCTCATCAACCAATGCGCCTGGCTGGCACATCTGACGTTTGCCGAGCAATTTGCTATACAATTTGCACCAGATCTCAGCGAAATTGAGGATCTGGTGCGTGAATCTCAGCCACGGCATGTCCTTGTCTGCGGGGAGGGAGCGCAAACCTGTGTCCACCATCTGACACGCAGGGGGATTGACGCGCAGGTCTTTGCACCCCCACGATTGGAGACACTGTTTTAATTCCACGAACTCTGGTCGACAGGCTGGGCCAGGATTTAGCTGCTGCGGGAGAGCTCCTTCGTTTATGGCTCATGACAAACGCGACAACAATTCCTTTCAAATGAGTGCACAGCGCCGTTCATTCAGTGTCAGAACAATGGAAATCGAAGATCTCGCTGAGGTCTACCAACTCGGTGCGATGAATTTCAAAGCCGACCTCTGGCCCATGCTCTACCGCAGCTGGGATGAATACGAAGTCACAACCCTATTCAACACCGACGGCGACTACTGCCTGGTTGCAGAGAACGACGACTGGACACCTGGCTCAAAAGACCAAAGAATCGTTGGTTTTGTGCTCGGAACAGTGATCTCAAAGCCAGGCTCCGCATGGAGTTATGGGTATGTACTTTGGCTTTGCTCGCACGACGACTGGGCACGGGAGGGTGTTGCCGGCAAGCTTGTCGACAAACTGGTGGAGATCATGGTCGAAGAAGATGGAATCCGCATCATCATGGCCGACACCGACCCAGACAATCATCGCGCTGTTCGATTTTTCACCAAAAAGGGATTTGCAGACACCAAGCCCCACCTTTACCTGAGCAGCAATTTGGAGCACAACCCTCATTACGCTCCTCTTCTGAAAAAATCCCGTGCCGCCGCACAGACAGCCGAGCGCATGAAGAAGAAGAAACGCAAGGAAGTTCCTGCGCGACTGAGCAGCATGGGTGTTGATGAAAAGAAGCGATTGAAAAAGAAAAAGCTGAAAAAGCGAAAAAAGAAAAAGAAAAAATCAGGAAAAGTTTAAGCCATGACTCACGCCCGCATCGACTCCACCGCCCGACTGAATCCAGCACAACAAACGGCGGTGGAGACCCTTGCGGGCCCATTGGTCGTTTATGCTGGCGCCGGAAGTGGCAAAACTCGTGTTATCTGCCATCGGATCGCAGCCCTCATTGACCGCGGTGTCCCACCAAGCTCAATTCTCGCAGTGACCTTCACAAACAAAGCAGCAAAAGAAATGCGTGAACGTGTTGAGCACATCGTTGGCGGACGAGCGCGCAGCATGGTTGTTTCCACGTTCCACTCGGCATGCGCCCGTTTCCTCAGGATCTTCGCACGCGAAGCCGGATACAGCGAATCCTTCAGCATCCTCGATGACGACGACCAAAAAGCACTCATCAAAGAAGTTTCTCAATCGCTCAATGTGCCCGATAAACTTCTGAGTGTTGCAACCATAAAGAACAAAATCGACCGACTCAAAAACGCTGGCATTTCACCAGATGACTATGCAAAACAAATCCGCGAACACGCTATCGACGCGCTGCATGCCGCGCGCGAACGCCTGCGCAGGTACGGTGAAGATGAAAACGCAGAGCTCATCCAAAAATGTTATGCTCTCTATCAATTTCGCCTAAAGTCACAGAATGCAATGGATTTCAACGACCTTCTCCTGGTCATGGTGAACCTACTCCAATCCAACAAAAGCGTTCTGCAGCAACTCCAAAATCGATTTCAATATTTTTTGGTCGATGAATTTCAGGACACGAACCCAATTCAGTTCCGACTGATTCAGCTTCTCTCATCACACACCGAAAACCTGTGCATCGTGGGAGATGACGACCAGTCCATTTATTCGTGGCGTGGCGCTGAACCATCTTTCATCCTGGATTTTCAGAAATACTATCCCCAAGCTCAAATCATCAAACTCGAACAAAACTACCGCAGCTCGGGAAACATTGTGAAAGCGGCAACACATTTGATAGCCCACAATCTCCGCCGAGCCCCAAAAACACTCTGGACAGATGCACAAGCGGGCGACGACGTAACCTGCCGTAGCGCAACCGATCCCTACGAAGAAGCTCAGTTCATTTGTGGTGAACTGCTCAAAAAATATGAACAAAGAAAACGATTTGCTGACTTCGCTATTCTCTACCGCACAAATGCACAGAGCCGCGTTCTCGAAGACGAGCTGCGGCGACGGATGCTGCCCTATATAATTTATGGATCGGTGCGATTTTACGAGCGGGCTGAAATCAAGACGCTGCTGTCATACCTTCGGTTGATTGTGAACCCCGACGACAACAGCGCATTTTCGCGTGCCATTGGCACACCTCGACGGGGCTTTGGAGACAAAGCTCTCGAAAAACTGAGAGAAGTTGCTGCAGAGAAAAACCAATCCTTGCTTCGTGTCGCATGCGCTCTAGCACGCAACGAATTCACAGCAGACATCGGCCGCGGGCTATCAGCCTTAAAGTCCTTCGAACGCCTGTACACAAAGGCTCGCAGCTCACTCGACCTCACCGGAAGACCCTCTGCCGTGTTGCGCGACCTGCTCAGCGAAATTCAATTTGAAGATTTTCTACGTAGTGCGTACCCTGAGGACTTTGACGACCGCTGGCTCAACGTCGTCGAACTCCAAAATGCTCTGGTCGAAGCCGAAAATCGTCCCGCCGACGAAACCCTCGAAGAACTCGAACAGGCTCTTAGAAAGCCAACTGACATTTTCACGGGAAGCGATGCCGACAGTCCTGGCGTTAAGGTCTTGAGCCGCTTTCTCGAACAAGCCCTTCTGACCGTTGAACCGACGGTTCAAAGTGTCCAGGCTGGACAATCAGATGCAATCACACTCATGACAATACACTCCTCGAAGGGGCTCGAATTTCCAGCGGTGTACATTTGTGGACTGGAAGAAGGAATTCTTCCTCACAACAACAGCCTCGACAGCGAGCCCGCAATTGAGGAGGAACGCAGACTCCTCTACGTAGCGATGACACGAGCGCGAGAATCACTGACCCTCACCAACATCCGCCGCAATCGATTCAGACCCGACCTTCCAGCAGAAGCAAGTCGCTTTTTGGCTGAACTTCCAACCGATGGAGTGCAATATGAACGCCGTCGCACCCGACCCGAGGGTTGGGTGACAAATAATGCCACCTCTGGATTTTCCGACAACGACACATACGGCGGTTTCCAAACGCGAACAACGCCACGTGCACAAGATGAATCGCTTAATAAAATCCGGAAAGATGTTTTTTCATTCATGAAGTCGGCAGACACTCTTACAAACCGTAAAAGTGGAGAAAACGAAGCAGATACACCCAGCAAAGAAATGATCGAGTGGTTTGAGGGACAGCGAGTTAAGCACAAACTCTTTGGCACCGGAATTGTGCAACGCGTTGAGAAAAGTCTCGATGGCTTTCGTCTCGAAATTCGATTTCCTGTCGTCGGAGTCAAGAAATTGCTACATACCTTTGTGCAACCCGAGTGAAGTGGATTCGTTGAAATAGGGAGATGACAGCGTGACAGCCAAGGAAACCCACCAAGCCATCAAGATCGCACCGTCGATTGCCGCAGGTCGTCTGCTCCATTTGGGCGATGAACTCAAAAGGCTCGAGGAGGCGAGAGTGGACGCCATCCACTTCGACGTCATGGATGGCCATTTTGTTCCTCTGCTTACGATCGGCGTGCCGTTTTTGGAGCAAATCCGTGAGGCCACAGCACTACACCTCGACGTCCACATCATGGTAACCAACCCAGACGACGTCCTAGATGACTATCTCAAGGCCGGCGCTGATACCTTGAGTTTTCATATTGAGGCTGCGAGACATGCCCACCGCTTGTGCACGCGGATTAAACAGGCGGGTCGCCGCGCGGGCATTGCGCTTAACCCCGCAACCCACTGGCAGAACATAGAGTTTTTGCTCCCCGAGCTCGACCAGGTCACAATTATGACCGTGAACCCCGGCTACTCAAGGCAGCAGCACCTCACGAGTATGCACGCCAAAATACGTGAGTTTGCCAACTTTTGCCGCGCCCAGAACTATGCGATAGACATCTGCGTTGATGGCGGTGTCAACCTCGGGAATGCTGGAACTCTCGCGCAAATGGGAGCAACTATCTTGGTCGCGGGTGGTGCGGTCTTCAACGGTGGCAACACGACTGACGCAGTTCAAGCACTGCGCCAAGCGGCCGCAACGCCGCCAGCATAAAGCAAAGAACCTGCATCACCAGCAAAGTGAAAAAACGTTCATGCATGAATTCATCACGGCGACGAAATCAGAACTCACCACCCTTGAGCCTTTGCTGGTCGAGTATCTGCTGACTCCGAACGAGCCGACCAACGATGTGCTGAGACACATCTTTCAGGCTGGTGGCAAACGCGTCCGCCCTGGTCTTTTTTTACTCGTGTCGAAACTCATTGGCTACAGCGGCATACACAAGCTGCCTATTGCAGCTGTGTGTGAATATATTCACACCGCCAGCCTGTTGCACGACGACGTCATTGATAACTCCACCCTGAGGCGCGGTAAACCCACCGCGAATTCCATCTGGGGCGATGAAACGGCCGTACTTGCAGGTGACCTCATTTATTCAGCTGCTTGCCGTCTGATGGTCAAAACACGCAGCCTCGATCTCATTGATACATTTGCCGAATGCATACGCTTCATGAGCGAAAGCGAGCTTTTCCAGCTTGAATTACTCTGGAAAAGTGATCTGACCCAACAGCAATACGAACGTGTTGTGAATGGCAAGACTGCAATCCTGTTCGAAGCAAGTTGCAAGACACCGGCCTTTCTGGCTGAGCTCCCTGAAGATGTTTGCAAGTCTTTGGGAGATTATGGGCATCACCTCGGATTTGTCTTTCAATTCGCCGACGACATCCTCGACTACACAGGCGCTGCTGAGCAGGTTGGCAAATCGGTTGCTGCAGACCTTCGCGCAGGAAAAATCACCCTGCCAGTGCTGTGTGCGCTCCAAAATGAGCGCACGCGCGGGGAAACAAACCTTTCACAACTCATCTCCGCCGCACTACACAGCGGTGAGTTCACCGACACCTCCCTCGAAAAAATCATTGCTCTGGTTCACTCAACGGGCGGAATAACAAGCGCTATCGAACACGGTAAGCAACGCATTGCTGCCGCGCAAAGCGCATTGAAGAAAGCCGTTGAGCTCTTGCCCAACAAAACGACTGAAACCCAAGCGACACTCGAACTGCTCCTGGCTTTGCCTGAATCGCTTCTGCACAGGAGTCACTAAACATGAATTCAAGCGCAAAACTCGACGTGGTCACGCTCGCCAACGGCCTCCGTTTCATCCACGCCAAAAGCAGTGAAATGGCGAGCTTCGAGCTCTCGGTTCACATCGATACAGGCTCCCGAGATGAAACTGCAAACACCAATGGTGTCTCCCACTTTCTCGAACACATGATGTTTCGTGGCTCTGAACGCCTACCCAACTCGGTCACCCTCGCTGCGGCCATGGAATCTTTTGGTGGCGAGGCCAATGCAATGACTTCAGTAGAAAGCACTGTTTATTGGCTCAAAGGCTCAACCCGACGCCTGGAAGAGGCTTTTGATATATTTTCGGAGTTTTTCTTACGGCCGAATTTTGCGGATCTTGAAACTGAACGCGATATTATTCTTCAAGAACTTGCCAACGACTACAATGAAGCTGGCGACAACATCGACTGTGAAACTCTCGCCATGGGCAGCATGTTCCCCGGTCATCCGCTCGGCTTGCCTATCATTGGCACGGAAGAGAGCATTCAGCGTCTGACACTCGCTGAACTGCAACAGAAACACGGCGAATATTACACACCCGAGAACTGTATTCTAACGCTTGTTTCACCGCTCTCCACAGAACAGGTCACCCAATTTGCCGAGGCAACTTTTGGTAAACCATGGGCGCATGCACGAAACACCACGCAACGTCGCGATGTCTTACCCGTGGATTACTACAGCCTGGCGAAACCCAAGCGCACGCTTGTTCTGCAAAACAACTCCGACAACCAATATGTGTTCAAACTTATGCTTCCCGGTGCGGGCGGACTGAATGAAAAAGTTGTCCATGACATAATAGTGGAAAGACTCCTCGACGATGGAATCTCATCGCGTCTTCCTGCAACCATCCGTGAAAAACACGGCCTCGTTTACGACATCAGCGCAGATGCGCAATCCTATGTTGACGTGGGAACCTTCAGCATCGACGCAACCATATCGCAGCACAGCATGCAAAGGCTCCTTGATGCTTTGTTGATTGAACTGGTGCGAGTCTGCCAAGAACCGCCTCGGCCCGATGAACTCGAACGACTTAAATTCAGATACCTCTTTGACCTCGAGGTCATGGGCGAAAACCCAAGTCGACTGATCACCCGAGAGGTGACTCAGATGTTCCTGAATATACAGCTGCCGCTCCAACGGGAAGCAGAAATTGTCCGGTCAATTACTCCCGAAACGGTGCAGCAGACCGCCAAGAAAATCCTCACACATCCCCGCCAAACCGTGGTATTGGTGGGGCCGCGCGCACGCAAGTTCAGAAGTTCAGTAGAGAAGTTCCTCGATCATTTGACCCGCTGCGGAGGCTGAAGACAATGCGATTCACAAAGCCACAAAAAGTTTCCACTCTCGATATCCGTGCCTTCACCGAGGGCAATGCAATCGACCAAAGCCACTTTGTGAGAGAGCTAGGCACCGGTTTGCGGGAATACGGCTTTGTCATCATTGAAGGACATGGAATCTCAACCGAACTCATTCAATCATGTTACGATAAAGCAAAAACATTCTTCCAGCTCCCAGCGGCCACGAAGCAAACCTACAATATTGCGGGTGGTGGCGGACAGCGTGGCTACACATCGATAGGACAAGAACACGCCAAAGACAGCAAACATCCAGACATAAAAGAATTCTGGCACGTTGGCCGTGAAACATTCACTCACAAGGAAAATGCGGAACGCTATCCTAAAAACGTCTGGCCAGACTCACACGTCCCCGAATTCCGAAACAACTTCACCGGGCTCTACAGCGGACTTGAAGCAATGGCGACAACGCTTCTTCAAGCCACTGCGCTCTACCTACAGCTCCCACGCAATACACTTTCAAACATGATCGTCGATGGCAACAGTATCATCCGCGCCCTGCACTACCCACCACTCGCTGCTGAGCAATTCAAGAGCGGTGCAGTGCGGGCTGCCGCGCATGAAGACATCAACTTCATCACAATACTGTGTGAGGCGACAGAGTCAGGACTCGAACTGCTTACGCATGATGGAAAATGGCTGGCCGTGGAGTCGGGCCCAGGACAAATGGTTGTTGACTCCGGAGACATGCTCAGTCGCATTTGCAATGACATCATCCCCTCTACCACACACCGTGTCGTGAATCCGCCTAATAGTAAGAATGTTGCGCGGTACTCGATGCCGTTCTTCGTGCATCCACATTCACTATGCCCTCTCGAGGTTCTCCAGACCTGCGTGACCCCGCAGATGCCAACCCGATATTCCCCTATTATTGCCGATGAGTTCCTGCACCAGAGGCTCCGGGAAATTGGCCTGGTCAACAAATAACGGGAATCAAAACAAAATGACCAACCCCCAGCCAACTCGCACAGGTGAAACAACCACAATGAACCAAAACGCCTCAACCGATGACAACAAAATCCTACTCGAGGTCAAAGATCTTGTTACGAGTTTCAAAATCGGAGACCGCGAATTCAACGCCGTAGACTCGTGTTCTTTCGCAGTTCGCCGCGGAAAGACGTTGGGAATTGTGGGCGAATCTGGCTGTGGCAAATCTGTCACGAGCCTATCCATCATGCGCCTGATCCCATCCCCCCCGGGGAAGATCAAATCAGGTCAAATCAATTTCGAAGGCAAAAATCTTCTGGAGCTCAACGAAGAAGAAATGCGCAAAATGCGCGGCAACAAGATCTCTATGATCTTTCAAGAACCCATGACCAGCCTGAATCCTGTATTTACTATCGGCGACCAAATCTCAGAGGTATTCCGAGTTCACCAGAACAAATCAAAAAAAGAAGCTCGAGAACTTTCGATAGAAATGCTGAGAAAGGTGCGCATTCCATCGCCTGAAGTGCGTATCGACGAATACCCACACCAACTTTCCGGCGGTATGCGCCAGCGTGTCATGATCGCCATCGCGCTAGCCTGCAAACCAAAGCTTCTGATTGCCGACGAACCAACCACAGCTCTCGACGTCACAATTCAGGCACAGATTCTTGCGCTCATGAATGATCTCCAAAAAGAACAAGATATGTCGACCATTCTGATTACCCATGACCTCGGAGTTGTCGCAGAGACCTGTGACGATGTCGTGGTCATGTATGGAGGCAGAATCGTTGAACGAGCAACGGCCGAACTGTTATTCACGCGCCCCAAACACCCCTACACCCTGGGGCTTCTTGAGTCGATTCCACGCCTGGGCGAGCGTAAAAACCGCCTCAAAACTATTCCAGGGATTGTTCCAAGCCTTGGTAAATTCCCACCTGGTTGTCGTTTCCAGGATCGCTGTCCGTTCGTAACTTCTGAATGCAGAACAACAGAGCCCCAGCTGCGTCGCCTTTCCGATGGAACTGAAGTGGCCTGCTTCCACTCATCAGACTCCGGCATGGCCGGCAAAGGAAATTAAAAATGAGTTCGACGGAAATTCTTCTTGAGGTTAAGAACCTTCAAAAATACTTCCCTGTGCAGGGTGGAATGCTTGGCCGCATCGTGGGCAAAGTTCATGCGGTCGACACCGTTTCCTTCTCCGTACAGCGCGGCAAAACCCTTGGACTTGTGGGTGAATCGGGCTGCGGAAAATCAACTCTCGGTCGAACACTGTTGCGGCTCACGGAACCTTCTGGCGGAGAAGTTGTTTACGAGGGTCGGGACATCACCAAACTTTCAGCAAACGAAATGCGTGCGCTGCGAAAAGAACTCCAGATTATTTTCCAGGATCCGTTCGCCAGCCTAAACCCTCGCATGTCTATCCGCGAAATCCTCTCAGAACCCTTTGAAGTCCATGGAATGTTCAAGAATCCGGTTGAACGACGAGCCAAGGTCATTGAACTACTTAACGAAGTTGGCCTCAATCCAGAGGCCGCTGAACGGTATCCCCATGAATTTTCGGGTGGCCAACGGCAACGCATCGGCATTGCGCGCGCACTTGCCCTCAAGCCAAAACTCATCGTTGCAGATGAACCCGTGAGCGCGCTGGACGTTTCCATCCAAAGCCAAATTCTGAATTTGATGATGGATCTGCGCGACAAATATGGCCTTAGCTATATTTTTATCGCGCATGACCTCGCGGTCATTGAGCATATTTCCGATGAAATCGCGGTGATGTATCTTGGAAAAATTGTCGAGCATACAGCGTCAGCGGAGCTCTATAGCCGCCCTCTACATCCCTACACGCAGGCCCTCATTTCGAGTATCCCCGAACCAAAAATCGGTTCGAAAAAGGAGCGCAAGGTACTGCAGGGAGACGTTCCAAGCCCACTCAATCCTCCCAGCGGATGCCGCTTCCATACGCGCTGCCCCCATGCCCAAGAGCGCTGCCGTACCGAGGAACCTGAGCTACGAAATCTCGGCACAAATGATGCGCCGCACCTGGTCTCTTGCCACTTTGCAGGCAAGCTTCCCGTTTGATACAAGGCCTTGCAGGAACAGGTTTTGTCCAACCCTTAGTTGCTGAAGCGGAGTCAAAAATGGCATCACATCTCGGCCTTGTTGGTTACCATTCGATCCAGTTTTTTGTGAAAGATCTCGAACGGGCTGTTCACTGGCACAAAGAAAAATTTGATTTTCGCGAAGTTGCGCGCTCAACAAAGGAATCTGAAAAACGTCACGGCATGCGGAGCATTGTGTTGCGCGGCGCGGGACAAATCGGCTGGATCTTCACTCAACCCATTGAGAGTGCTTCGACGGCTGGAAAGTATTTGAAATCCCACCCCGAAGGAGTCGGGTTTCTGAACTTCGAAGTGAAGAGCATCGCTCAGACGGCCGAATTTTTGGCTGAGCGGAAGGCACCTTTCCTTTATGACATTCAACACGACAACGCCGAGGGTGGGTTCTGGCGCGAAACCGCAATTGCCACTCCACTTTCGGATGCTGGCTTCCGCTTCATCGAAAAATCAAATTACAAGTCATTCGCTCCTGGCTTTGAATGGACTGCAGACTGGAACTCTGTCGGCGGAAACAAATATCAATTCACGGACATCGATCACGTAACTTGCAACATGCGTGCCATGATTGGTCTCACCGAGTTCTATCGTCATTGTCTGGGTTTCGAACGCTATTGGGGTATCGACTTTCATACGGTTCACCACAACCCAACCGGCGGAACTGGATCGGGACTCGAGAGCATCGTGATGTGGGATCCGCACAGCGGCATCAAATTTGCCACTAACCAACCACTCGCTCCTTATTTCAACAATTCGCAAATCCAAATCTATATCGAAGACAACGGTGGGGGCGGCATTCAACACTTCGCACTCTCGGTACCGGAAATCATCCCTGTGGTGCGTGACCTCCGCAAGGACGGTTGCCGCTTTCTCGATGCTCCGGGCAAGTACTATGAGCAGTTACCCGCCCGCATCGCTGAAAATAAGATCGGCACAATCAAAGAGCCTATGGAGCAGATCCGCAAGGAGGGCATCCTAGTGGATGGCCGCGACAACAAATACTTACTGCAGCTCTTCATGAAAGAAATGTGCGAACAGTTCGGGGACAACCACGGCGGGCCCTTCTTCTACGAGATTATCCAGCGCGCTGGAGACCCGGGCTTTGGAGACGGCAATTTCAAAGCTCTCTTCGACTCCATCGAACAGGGCCAAGTGGCCCTGAGCCGTCAGGAAATGCGCGACCGGATCGACTGTCTGTTTTGAGACTCAAGCTGGCTATTGCAGGCTGGAAAGTTGTCTGCTAACTGGCTATGACCCTGGACTGAGGTCCAAACGAGGAGACGCACATCATGGGAAAGAAAGACAACCGCCGCACTCGCAAAATGCTTCGTAAAAGAGGACAGGCGAAGAAAAAGGCTGCCCGTGCACGCAGAATCAAGAGCGGCGCAGCAGCGACTACAGCAACCAAGAAGGCCGCAGCTCCTGCTGCTAAAGCCACCAAAACCAGCACGAAGAAATCTGCACAATAAGTTCTTTGATTTCTGTTGGTTTGCATAAGGAGAGATGGCCGAGTGGCTTAAGGCGGCGGTCTTGAAAACCGTTGTAGGAGCAATCCTACCGGGGGTTCGAATCCCTCTCTCTCCGCCATGCATCTTAAAGGCCCGGGTTTACCCCGGGCTTTTTCTTTTCTTCTGAAACAACAACTTGAATCAAGCCCTGACAAATCCCGCCCTACCGCCAAATTTCAAGACAATAAAATCACGGATCTTTATTGGTTGCTGTAAAATTAATTTAACTCAGTGCGGTCGCAGACGATGCAATATTCAGGAGAGTGCGACATGACTCAAGATATCAATAGCCAACCCACGGTTGTCATTCTGTCCGGACAAGCCGACCAAGCATCGCTGGCCAAAGGCACAACTCGCGCTGGTTTTGGTGTGGTCTGCGTGAATAACAACAAAGAGCTTTCCGAGGCGCTGGCTAAGCAGCCCTGGGGATTAGTTCATAACCTCCGTGCCTTCGATACCCGCCAGAATTATGTGCTGCAGCAGAGACTTGCGCGAAATCAGAATCTAGCCTCTGTTGCCCGCTTTATTATTGCGCCGGAAATTAACACCCCCGCGCTCGCTCTGGTCGCCGATTGTGCCATACGACAGGCCTTCAACCTCTCAGCAGCACTCAGCGGCAACCTGGGCGAACAACTCAACGTCCTCAAACAAACCGACAACACGCGCAGCGAGGCGCAAAAAGTCGTTCACACACAGCGGATTTTTCAATCCCAAAATCCAAGTAAAGAATATATTGTTGCCGTACAGGAAGCCTATCAGGCCTACCCACACGACCCGATTATACGACTCGAATATGCAATCACCCGATTGCATATTGGTGAAACAAACGACGCAGGACTATTGGCAAAACGCCTGCTCCAGGTTGAATCGCATAACGTGCGTGCCATGAGTCTGCTCGCGCGGGTACAGTTCAAAGCGGGAGACCTCGATGGCTCCCTGAAGATCCTCGAGGTAGCGAACAAACTCTGCCCGAGCAATCCAGAGCGCCTCACTTTGATGGGTGACGTACACGTCAAAAAAGGCAATCTCTCGGCAGCAAAAAAGGCATATCTCGAGGCGCTCGATGTCTATCCGCCAACACAACAGGCGCGCGAAGGTTTGATTCAGATTCCCCTCGACGCCTCAGAGGTTGAGGCAGCTGTCCACATCATGCGCGGCATCATGTCAGAAAAAGACAGAGCAGCCCTGCTCAACAAAGCGGCCATTGCGGCCGTTAACTCGAGGCATTACCCCGATGCCATCCGGATCTACGGTTACGCACTGCAACACCTTCAAGAAAATGAGCTCAAGGCCTCAATCTTTTACAACCTCGGCCTCGCCTATAAAAAAATGGGCAATCTCGAGCTAGCACTTGTGAATTTCAAGGAGTGCTTACGCATGGCACCCGCGCACCCAAATGTGCATGAGCATGTGGCGGAAATCGAAGCAAAGCACGTCATCTAGGTGAGTGTGTAGTGCCGAAGAGCATGATCCAGAATCTCTTCGGGGGAGGAAAAATCCCGACTTTCGATTTGCACTCCAAGAAAAGCCAATGCCTGGACGAGGTTATCGGTGGCAGGACTCTCAGCCAGAGCACGTGCAGATGCGCTTTTACTCAACTTCTCCCCGGATCCATCTAAAACCAGGGGAATGTGTCCGTAAACGGGTGACCCGTAACCCAAAGCTCTCTGTAGAAGAATGTGCCGCCCGGTCAGAGGCAGAATATCTGCGCCTCGAATGACCCGAGTGACTCCTTGTAGGAAGTCGTCCACAACCACGGCAAGATGATACGCAAAGCAGCCATCAGCACGACGTAGAACAAAATCACCAACATCGAAAAGAACTCGGCCCGATTGCCTTCCCGCAAGCAGATCCTCAAAGTCATAGGCGTCGTCGACAATGAGAAAACGCCAAGCCGCCGCTCGATGAGATAAACTATGCATTTCCGTTTGGGCACGTGCGGGTCTACAAAAGCCAGGATAAACAAGCTCTCCCTGGGCGTTCGACAGACATCCACGTCTTTTCAAAAATTGGCGCGAACAGGTGCAGGGGTAAGACCTATTCAGAATCTCAAGCTGCTGCAGCGCATTCAAATAGTGCTCCGAACGCTGACTCTGACGCACAACCTGGCCATCCCAATGCAACCCATGCCGAACCAGTTCTCGAAGAAGGGCCGACTCGAATTCTGGGCGTGACCGAACTGTATCCACATCTTCAATGCGTAGCAGCCATTCGCCACCCCGCTTGCGGACATCCAAAAAACTCGCCAGGGCTGCTACCAGAGAGCCCATGTGTAATAAACCGGAGGGTGTCGGGGCGAAGCGACCGCGTTCCATTCAAAGCCCCATCAGAGCAAAAAAAAACCGCCTTGCGGCGGCTTTTTGAGGATGGTGAAGGGTCGGGGGCTCGAACCCCGGACCAAGAGATTAAGAGTCTCTTGCTCTACCAACTGAGCTAACCCTCCACTCGGGAGCTGGATTATCCAGCGCACCCTAAAAAGTCAAGAGAAATGCCCATCACATTTCTTTTGTTACTTCGTTGCCAAAAGGATAGCGATAATGAAGGCCATGATCGTCTGGAACTCGATCAGGGCGAGGCCGAGAATCAAGGGGGTGAAGAGCTTCTCAGCCGACTGGGGATTGCGGCCAATTCCTTCGTTTGCAGCAGCAGCAGCGCGGCCCTGAGCGCTTGCACCACCGATAACAGCCAGACCGATCGCGAGAGCGGCGGCAATAGCGCGGATTTCACCGCCCCATGCACCAGGAGTAGCAGCAGCGTCCTGAGCGAAAGCAGGAGCAGAAGCGAGAAGGCTTGCAGCGATCAAAGCAAAACGTGAAAATTTCATAACATCACCTATAAAAAAACGGTCCCAACCCTCACCCATCACCGGCTAGTTCTAATCTTTAGAACCTGGGTGATAACAGACGCACTCAACGAGAGAGGCTTCTGTTCCTCGTTTGCTTCACTCGAAGCAAAACCAACGCGCTTTGTGCAACTCTGGCCAACCGACGAGGGCCGATAGACTGGCGGAAGCTGCGCGCAAAAACACAAAACGGTTCAGAGCGCTCTCTCAGTGATCGTGATGGGCCGTATCGAGAGAGAGACGCACATAAACCGAACTCAGTGTCATGAAGATGAACGCCTGCAAGCACGCAACCAAGAGACCAAAGGTCAGCAACGCACCTGGAACAGGCAAGAACGGAACATGAAAATCACGCATCAACGTGGAGAACACATTGAACACCATGTGGTCACCCGAAACGTTTCCATAGAGACGCAGGCTCAACGAAACAGGGCGTGCGAGCAATGCAATCAGCTCGATACTGAACATGAGAGGTGCGAGGAACAACACAGGGCCGCAAAGATGTTTGATGTAATTCCAGCCGCCATGTTTCAGACCAACATAGTTGAAGGCCAAGAAGATGATGAGCGCCATTGCCGCATTCTGGCTGATGTACTCGGTTGCGGGCGGAAATCCAGGAATGAGCCCCGAAAGGTTCGCACAGATAATGAAAAAGAATGTTCCACCGAGCAGGGTTGCATAGTGCGTCCAAGCCTTGTCACCCACGATTTTCTCGAGAGTGCTGCTGATAACAGCCCAGCACAACTCAACAAAAGCCTTGATTCCAAAAGACTTTGGGGAGAGCAGTTCCTCATCGCTCATAGCGGCTGGCTTGAGACGATAAAATCCTGCGGCCAAACCAACTACGGTGACAACAATGAAGGCACCCGCAGAAGATACAACTTCCTTCAATACAGCCACTTCAAGGCTGATTCCGAACATTTCGCGCAGATGCTCAGCAATAACTGCGTACCAAGAAATAATCTGCAGACCACCGCCGCCTCCAGCCAAAGCTGGCAGACTCAATGCGAGGACAGAAAAAGCAACCAAAGATTTGAGCCACGTGCGAACGAAGCGACTCATGACATCTCCCTTGAAGCGGAGGTTGAATACGGTCTCAAAACAGCGTTGGGTTCCTAACGCAGAAGTTTGTCACGTGCAAGGGTGAGCAAAACAAGGAAAACACCGAGAGATATGAAAAAAGTGAGGATCAAAGACACCAAATTCTGGCGTCCTTCCGAAATTGCCCATAGAAAAATCCCAATACCAAGAAATTTAAACAAAATTCCTTGGAGATTTGGCTTCTGTTTGACGACCGCTGCGGTATGGCGAAACAGGCCCCAGGCGACTGTCAATCCCGAAACAACACAAGTGGCCAACAAAACCCATAGAGCCATCAGTGACTTCCGCCTTGGTTGCGATTGCCGGAATCACGTTCTACCGACTTCCGTGCCCGAGATAAGTTTCGAAAACTTGTAAAAGTAGCCGTTCCCATAATCACCACATCGAGCACGAGCAGAACGCCGCGACAACCCGTCAGTTCCATTCCAAAGCTCTGACAAAACTGTTGCCCTTCCGTCTGCTTGGTCCACCAGACAATAACAACAGCCAATCCCACCATTGCAACAAGGTTGCTGTACAAAATTCCAAACCAGATAAGAAGTTTTCCCATTTGGACTTGACCTCCAAGCGGACCCTCTGCACAATCCGGCCCTCACAGCCCAGAACAGAGTCAGACAGTCGAGTACGAGTACACTATGGCGACAATCGAAAAATCGGAAGTCTTCTTTGAGAAGCTCAAATCAAGACTCAAGTCGCTCGGACTCGGAGACAGTGTCGCCCATTCAATTGCGAATCAGGTCGTTCCCGTGAAATTCGACGGACAAACGATCATTGCAGACTGCAAAAGCCAATTCCACGGAAACCTCATCATCAGCGCAAAAATGAACGAGATCATCGAAGTTGCAAAAGATGTCTGGGGTCCGAACATCGAATTCTACGTCCGCTCTGAACCAGATACGCCTGTGCAGCAGCCACGGAAAGCAAAGTCGGTGAAGTCTGCTAGCTCCATGTCATTGTTCGACACGGGCGATGAACCAAGTAAGAAGGCTCAAACTACGCAATCTAAGAAAAACGATAAGAAATCAGAGCAACAGACTATTTCCCTTGCGGAAATGACAGACAGGAAACAAGAAACATCAGAGAGCACTGTTGTCACGCCGAAGCCTAAAATCTCAACTCTTCAGGCAACCAAAAACATTAACCAGATTTCAACTCAGATGAACATCACGCCCATCACATTGGTGGACGACATCGAAGGCAAGAGCCATACACCGCTCGACACATCGCGCTCACTTAATCCAGAGTTGACCTTTGCAAATTTCGTGCGCGGACAAAGTAACTTAATTGCATACTCAGCGTGTGAATCTATCGCTAAAAACCCGGGAAACCTGACCAACCCGGTGTTTATTTATGGAGCCACCGGACTCGGCAAAACTCACCTGCTGCACTCGGTGGGCAATGAGATTTTAAAACAAAATCCAACCTGGAACATCAAATATGTGACCAGCGTTGATTACATGAATGAGTTGATTCAAGCGATTCGCTTCTACAAACAGGAAGCGTTCCGCAACAAGTACAATCATGTTGATGTCCTTCTCGTGGACGACATTCAATTTCTGGAAAGCAAAGACTCCACACAGCTTGAATTCTTCCACACGTTCAACGATCTCTTCCAGAAAAGAAAACAAATCGTCATCACGAGTGATAAATATCCGAAGGACATCCCCAACATCGAAGAGCGACTCAAAAGCCGATTTCTTCAGGGTCTTATTGCTGACATCGAACCACCCGGGTTTGAAGACCGCGTTGCCATCATTGAAACTAAGGCCAAGGCACTCAATCTCAAGCTGACCCGCGACGTCATTTTGCACATAGCCACACACGTCAAATCAAACGTCCGCGAGATTCAGGGGATTCTCAACAATTTGGCCATGACACAGTCCATGACCGGCGCACCACCAACAATCGAATCCACCAACTCGCATTTGCGCCGCATGATCCGGATTCCAACTCAATCACTCGACCTTAATGCCATTCAAAAAGCGGTCGCAGCGCATTTTGGCATCAAATTAACTGAACTCCTCGCACAAGACAGGTCGCAGCGACTCGTCATTCCACGCCACATCGCCATGTACCTGAGCCGCGAGCTGCTTGGCTCGGCAACAACAGAAATTGCAGAGGCCTTCGGACGCAAAAATCACACAACAGTGATGCACGCAGTTGAGAAGGTTAAAGAACTTATCGAAAAAGACGCATCAACACGCGCAATTGTGAATGAACTCAAAAGAAAACTCGATCAGAATTTGGTTTGAGTTTGATATTTATATTCCTGCCCGACGCGGCACGATAAATTCTGTCTGAAACAGCCAGAAAAACTTCATCCAGCAAAAATTCTTTCAACATATTCGGATTAAATAGCCACGCCTGCCAATCTGATTTATCCGTTGCGAAACTTTCAGCCCACCGCAACGCTGCAAACAATTCATGAGCCAAAACATTCGGGTCACCCGCACTTGAAAGATCGCGATAGGCCCCAACAAGCGGAGCTAGAGCCTGGAGCTGCTGATTAAAGTCGATGACGACCGTTCTGCTCAATTGTTCTTTTTGAATGACCTCTGCTCCATGCGCAGGAAGCTCAGGCTGCAAGGTCACCAAGGTGGTAAAAAGGTTTGGTGCGTAGTGAACTAGCAATTGCCCTGGCGACGCAAGCTCAAGAGTCTCGGTTTGAGACTTCACATACCGCTCGACTACGCGCACACGTTCCCTACCCTGCTCTTCGCTCGAAATGAGACCAGCATTCCGCAAACAGCTCACAATTTGATCACGGCCAACCCCACCGCGACGCAGAATTTCGACGCTATCTAAAGCGTTGAGCCTGACGACTGTTGATTCAATCCCGACGCCACATGCGCCGCCATCAACAATCCACAAGTTATCCACAGAGGGAAAATCATCAAAAACATGCTCAGCAGTTGTTGGGCTCACGTGTCCGAAAAGATTCGCGCTTGGCGCAGCCACAGGACAATCGCATAATTCAAGCAGGCGTTGGGCAACGGGATGAGCCGGACAACGCAATCCCACCCAGCCTGTTCCCGCCGAAACAGCGGGGACAATCAACTTTTGATCACAGGGCATAATCAAGGTCAGGGGGCCCGGCCAAAAAGCACGCCCAAGGGCCTCGTGAGCTGCATGTTGCCAGTCGGTTAGCCCAGGAGAGAGGTATTTCTTGGTTTGCGTCATGTGCGCACAATGCACAATCAGTGGATCCTGCGCTGGACGACCTTTGACCTCGAAGATGCGGGAGACAGAATGCTGGAGCCCCGCATGTGCACCCAGCCCGTAGACGGTCTCAGTCGGAAACGCGACCAAGTCTCCCGCATGCAGGCGCGCAGCAATTTTTTTGAGCATTGAATCGGACGTCTCTTTGAGAATCTGGGTCACGCGCCCCTCCGTGGCAAAGACTCCGCTGTATCCACAGGTTATCCACAAGCTGTCAACAGAAAAACATGGCACAACAGCGCGTCTTCTGTGTCTCTTGGTCAAGTTATCCACTTTTGCGAAAAATTCGACGGATTCAAATAAATCGATTATTTTCAGTTAGTTGCAATACGTTCAGAACCTTGTACACATTTTATCCACACAAAGCCTATCGCTTAAAAAAATCCTGCCTTTCCATTGAGCATAAATAAGTGAAAGAGATGCATGTGGAGAACCTGTGGATGACCTGTTGAAGAGAAGTGGACAACTCTCGAAGCCTAAATTTTATGCAAAAAGTTGTGCACACGCTTTGGCTCTCATGAACAGAATATCCACCTAAGCATCCACAGGTTATCCACACCGCGTTATCGATAAAAATCCAATGATTACAGATTATTAAATCGGCAATTGAGACTTTTCAACAGAAAAACGCCTCCCCTACTACTTCAACTAAAGAAACTCATTCAATTTATTCTGAATTAGAGGAGAAGAAGAGCCTGTGGATGAATCAACCTGAAGGCTTGTACCTGCGCTTTGACTCATGTAGACCAGAGCAGCAAAAGAAAAGCCACCAAAGGAGTTGAGCCATGCTCTACAACTGCATGCGCACTTACAGTCATGGAAATGATGTTTCCAATGATCGAGTGTCATCCATTCGTGCTGTCATAGATCGCGACAAGCTGGCAGGTGCGCTTGCGGCCGTCACAGCGGCGCAAGCAGATGGCGATGTCGGTTGGGTTCAGTTTCAATTCGCTGGCAGTGGTCAGGTCGTGGTCAGCGCTTTGAGTCACAATCTTTCAATTCGCTACAGCTTTGCCGCCGATTATGAGGGCGAAGGGGTATTAAAAGTTTCTGGCAAGCAGTTGAATGAGTACGTTCGGCAGCTGCCACCTGAAAAAATCACACTCACTGCGGAACTTCCACAACGGCTTGTGGTCAAATGTGGTCGCTCCTCGGCAAAGCTGCAACTTGTTCAGGATCAAACCCAAACTGACGTCGTGGTTCCCCAGGAAGGAACCTCGATTGTCGTCAAAGGTGATTATCTTGAACGCTGGGTCAACTCATTCCGCGATTTCGTATCCACAGATGACACTCGTTTCTACGCTAACGGTGCATTGATTTGGGCGGATACAGCACAAGGATTAAATCTTCAGGCAGTTGCATCGGATGCCTACCGACTTGCAAAGGCGCAGCTCAAAGATGGATTACGTGCAGAGCACGTTGAAGACAGCGCTGTGCTCGTTCCGAAAAAGGCACTCGACGAGTTGCGTCGTCTGTGCGCAGCAAATCCAGAGATGGACTATCGCTTGCGCTGGCATTCAGATCGTCTGTTCTTTGCCGTAGAAACCGAAAACTATTTGATGGTTTCGAAGTGTATTCCCGGAAAGTATCCTCCTTACACTTCAGCGATTCCACAAAAGGTCAACTTTGTTGTGAACATCGGTCTTTCGCCGCTTCTCGAAAGCGTAAAGCGCGTGCTTCTGTTCGCCGACAAAAACCGAATCATCAAACTCGGCTTCGATGGTCCGGTGCTTGATGTTCAGAGTTTCACGCCTGGGCTTAAAGAAGGCGAAGAGGTGGTTGAACTCGCCGCTCCGGTCGAGCAACCGTTTGTTGTCAACTACAACGGAACTCTCTTGACCGGCATTTTGAATGTTTTGTCGGGAGCGAGTTTGAAATTCTCCTGGGAGAACGTGAATCGTCCCGTGATGATTACTGGAGAAGCGGAAAAAGGACTCGACGTCTTTTATTTGCTCGTCCCGACTCGTTTTTAATCAGTTCAATTGAACCAATTGGCGGTTGGTTCAATTTGACGTATGTTTTGCGTTTTGAAACGCACTTTCCACAGACCTTTCACACGAACTTCCGAAAGCCGGAAGACAGGGGATTTTGCGAATATGTTCTTCCTCTCAAAACCATGCCACGTAACCGCTTCCCAGGATCCAGCACAGTATGGAGCGGGCCAAATTCAGATTCTCGAAGGGCTCGAAGCTGTCCGTAAACGCCCTGGCATGTACATCGGCGACACTTCGGTCAATGGACTACATCACCTTGTCTATGAGCTTGTTGACAACTGTATCGACGAGTATCTCGCAGGACACGGGAATACCATTGAAATAACTCTTCACGTTGATGGAAGCGTTACAGTTGCAGACAACGCTCGTGGTATTCCAGTGGATATCCACTCCGAAGGCCGCACCGCTCTTGAAGTCGTGATGACTGTTCTCCATGCTGGCGGTAAGTTCGACAACAGTGTTTATAAAGTCTCTGGCGGTTTGCATGGTGTGGGCGCATCGGTTGTGAACGCGTTGTCCTCATACTGCCGAGTCGAAGTACGCAAGCATGGCAAGGTTCATGTACAGGAGTACCGCTGCGGTGTACCACAGGGCCCAGTTCAGGTGATTGGCACCACCGATCAAACGGGCACACGCACCACTTTCAAGCCCGACGGTACAATCTTTGAAACAACAGACATGAGTTTCGATCACCTTCAGGGACGTCTGCGCGAGTTGTCTTTCCTGAACAAAGGGATCTGCATTAAACTCATCGATGAAGTCACCGACAAATCGGCCGAGTTCAAAGCCGAGGGCGGTCTTCTTTCCTTCGTCGAATTTTTGAACCGCTCCAAAACAGCAATCCATCCAAAGCCTCTCTATGTTCAAACTGAGAAGGACAATTGCGCCGTCGAAGTGGCATTGCAGTGGAACGATGGCTATTCGGAATCGGTATTTTCCTACACGAACAACATCAACACGGTTGAAGGCGGCACACACCTTACAGGTTTCCGTTCTGCGCTGACACGCGTCGTGAACTCATTGGCAACAGATGATAAGGGCGCTCAAAGCCTCAAAGAAGGTCTTTCCGCAGACGACATCCGTGAAGGGCTCACAGCGGTTTTGTCTGTGAAAATCCCAGATCCTCAATTCGAGGGCCAGACCAAGAGCAAGCTTGGCAATTCGCGTGTCAGAACGGTTGTTGAAAGTATTCTTAATGAAAAACTAACGGAGTACTTTCACGAAAATCCTGACGTCGCAAAGCGTATTGTTTCCAAGATTGTAGACGCAGCCAGGGCACGTATTGCTGCACGTAAGGCTCGTGAACTGACCCGTCGTAAAGGCGCACTCGACTTCTCCGGCCTGCCTGGAAAGATTGCCGACTGTCAGGAAAAAGATCCCGCTCTGTGCGAACTCTTCATCGTTGAGGGTGACTCCGCAGGTGGCTCAGCGAAACAAGGCCGCGATCGTAAATTGCAGGCCGTGTTGCCGCTCAAAGGAAAGATTCTCAACGTCGAAAAAGCGTCCGCAGATAAGATGGTCGCAAACCAGGAAATTCGTATGCTGGTGCAGGCACTCGGAACTGGTATTGGTCGCAACGATTTCGACATTTCAAAAATTCGCTATCACAAGATCGTCATCATGACGGATGCGGATGTTGATGGTGCACACATTCGAACCCTTCTGCTGACGTTCTTCTACCGTCAGATGCGTGAAATCATTGAACGCGGTTACCTCTATATCGCTCAACCTCCGCTCTATAAGTACAAGAAGAGCAAAACTGAAAAATATATCAAAGATGAATCAGAGCTTGAGGCATTTCTCCTAGAAAACTCTCTCTCTGAAGCCCAGATTGTTGATTCATCAGGTAGCCAGATTGAAAAAACCCACGTTCGCAACATGCTAACGTGCGTTGAACGCTACAACCGTATCTTCAACATTCTGTCGCGTCGCCGAACAGCGCCTGTTGTCGATTTCTTTGCATCGTACAAGGGGTTGAACGCGAGCTGCTTCTTCGACCGCGCTAAGCTTGCACAGGTCGTGACTGACCTGACGGATTTCGTTTCGAAGATGGGTCACATTCAGACCAACATTGAGTTCGACAATGAACACAACCGCTACTTCGCGCTAGTTGCCCTTCAGATTGCTGGAAAACCTGTGCGCTTCCGTCTCGATACAGAGTTTGTTGAATCCAACGAATTTTCCGAGCTGCGCCGACTTCACGAGCAACTCGAAGAGGGCCAAGCGCTTCCGCTTAAATATGTGGTTGAGAAGAAGACCAAAGAACTTCCCAACTGGATCGCTCTGCAGCAGTACTTGCTCGTTGAAGGTCGTCATGGTGCCTACATCCAGCGCTATAAAGGCCTCGGTGAAATGAATGCCGAACAACTTTGGGAAACAACGATGAATCCAGAGTTTCGTCAGTTGCTGCGTGTTGAAATTGAAGATGCAATCGCAGCAGATGACCTGTTCTCAATGCTGATGGGCGATGAGGTTCCACCCCGCAAGGAATTCATCGAAACCAACGCACTCAATGTTCGCAACTTGGACTTCTGAAAAAAAAGGCTGGGTAAAGAAATATGTCACAGATTCAAAGCCAAGGCGTCGTAGGCATCAATATCAATGAAGAAATGAAGAACGCGTATCTCGATTACGCCATGAGCGTTATCGTTAGCCGTGCGCTTCCAGATGTCCGCGACGGCATGAAGCCAGTTCACCGTCGCGTCCTTTACGCGATGTATGAGCACAACAACGTCTATAATAAGCCATACAAAAAATCTGCTCGTATTGTCGGAGACGTCATGGGTAAGTATCACCCACATGGCGACTCGGCTATTTATGATGCACTTGTGCGTATGGCACAAGACTTTTCGATGCGTTATCCACTCATCGATGGACAGGGAAACTTCGGAAGTATCGACGGCGATAGCCCTGCTGCTATGCGTTACACAGAAGTTCGTCTGGCAAAAATTTCAGAAGCACTGATGCAGTCTCTTGATGAAGATACTGTCGACTTCGGCCCAAACTACGACAACAGTGAACGCGAACCTCGTGTACTTCCGACGCTCTTTCCGCAGTTGCTGGTGAATGGTCAGTCAGGAATTGCGGTGGGCATGGCCACCAACATTCCTCCTCACAACCTCACGGAAGTTATCGACGCGCTTATTCACCTCATCGATAATGAAAATGCTTCGATCGATCAGCTTATGGGTTTTGTTAAGGGCCCCGATTTTCCGACCGCCGGAGTTATCCGTGGATTGAAGGGTATCCATGATGCGTACCGCACAGGGCGTGGTTCGATTACCGTGCGTGGTCGTGCAAGCGTGGAGCAGGTCAAGGGTGGTCGCGAGCAGATTATCATCACCGAATTGCCCTATCAGGTGAATAAGGCGACACTCATCGAGCGTATCGCCGAGCTTGTCAAAGAAGAAGAAATCAGCGGAATTTCCGACATTCGCGATGAGTCCAACAAGGAAGGCATCCGCATTGTTATTGAAGTAAAGAAGGGCGAGAACGGCGAAATCCTTCTCAATCATCTTTACAAGCGCACGCGTTTGCAGGATTCGTTCGGCGTGAACATGGTCTGCATCGTGCGCGGTATTCCGAAGCTTGTGAACCTCAAGGAAGCGCTGTCTCACTTTGTTGATCACCGCTATGAAGTCATCACACGCCGCACAAGCTTCCGCCTCAGAAAGGCAGAAGAACGTCTACACATCTTGGAAGGCTTGAAGATTGCCGTCGACAATCTCGACGAAACAATCGACCTCATCCGCAAGGCTCCAAGCCCAGATGAAGCAAAAGAAAAGCTTATTGCTCGATTCTCTTTGAGTGAGCGTCAGGCTACAGCAATTCTCGAAATGCGCTTGTCACGCATAACGGGTCTTGAGCGCGACAAGATTATCGCAGAGCACGCTGAAATCTTGGTCACTATTGCCGACCTGAAGGATATTCTTGCTAAGCCAGCACGCGTTGCAGCGATTGCGCGAGAAGAATTCGTTGCACTGCGGGAGTCACATGGCGACAACCGTCGCACAGAGATCACAACTGATGCTGGTGATGTTGACCTCGAATCACTTGTTCCACCAGCAGATGTGTTCGTGACCTTCTCACAGGGTGGATACATTAAGCGCGTTCTGCAGGATGAGTTCCGTTCGCAGCACCGCGCTGGTAAAGGTAAAACCGGTGCAGCACTGAAGGATTCCGACTTCGTCAAAGTCACCTTCCGAGCTCACACGCATGATCACGTTTTGATGTTCTCTAATTTCGGCAAGGTCTATTGCTTCAAGGTGTATGAGCTGCCTGAGGCTCCTGCAAATGGTCGCGGTAAATCGATCGCGCAGATCCTGACCCTCCAATCTGGAGAGCAGATCACCACAATGTTGCCGGTAAATGAGTTCTCGGAAAATATGTATGTGTTCATGTGCACCTCTCAAGGCACAGTGAAGAAGACCGAGCTCTCCGCATTTGCCAATATCCGAGCGACCGGTCTGCGTGCAGTGACACTCGACGAGGGCGATGCTCTTGTTTCAGTGCGCATTACCAACGGCAAGAACCAAATGATCCTCACAAGTGCCAATGGCAAGGCCATTCGCTTCACAGAAGATGAAGTTCGATCCATGGGCCGCACCGCGCGCGGTGTGACCGGCATCAACCTTGAGGATGGTGACACGGTTGTGGCAGCTGAGGCTGTCGATTCAGGTGCAAGCGAGAAATTGCTGGTCGTTACCGAATTTGGCTATGGCAAGCGCAGTGAGCTCGAAGAATATCGACTCACAGGTCGCGCCGGCAAAGGTGTCAACGCTATCCGAGTAACCGAACGCAATGGCAAGGTCGTTGCTCTGTTGTCGGTTCCCGATGCCGCAGACCTGATGCTCACGACAAATACTGGCCGCGTTCTTCGTATCCATACAAAGAGCGTGAAGGTGATTGGTCGCTTGACCCAAGGTGTCTGCCTGATGCGCATTCTCGACGGAGAAAGAGTCGTATCCGTATCCAAACCAAGCGAGTTCGATGATACACCTGTGACACAGCTTGAGGCTGCTGAGGAGATTGAATGATGAAGCTCGGGAGAGTGAACTGCCCCTTGTTCTCTGCGCGCTGTCGTTTCGTTCTCCTGGCCTTCTGTTTTTCATTCGTCGCCATTGCTGTTGCGGGTTGTTCAAAAGCGACACGCAATTCTATCGGAACCAATGTCGATTCACCGATCGCAATGGCCAGTCATCCGAGTCTGCCTGTATCGTATGTTTTGAACGCAGTTCTTGGTGGCGAGTTCGAAACAGGATCTATTCAATCGCTGGAAGTAGCGTCGGGTGGTTCAATCCGTCTTCTCGGAACCAGTGAAACACCCCGTCTTGGAACCTCGATTGCTGTGGCCAAAACCGGTGGTTTTCTCATCGCCGGATTCTCGGGAACTGTTTCCGAGCTTCGGGTTTTCTCGATTGACGCACAGGGTGTTGCATCACCGTCTAAACTTTCCTCCGATCGTCTGGTGTTGCCTACGGGTCGAATTGGGAGCGTAAAACTCACTCAGCTTGCAGGTCAGCAAGATTGGCTTGTGGTTGTATCTCAAGCGGATCGCAGTTTTGAAGCGAAGATTTTTGTTTATAGATATTCATCTGGCGGAGGCTTCCAGAAGCTTCTGAGTGTCCCCGAGGATTTCTATACACCTTCACGCGAGAATCCTCTTGGTGCATACACCATGGCTTGGGGTTCTCCGATTGTCTTTGAAAGCCTTGGCCTGATGGTGGCTTTTCCCTACGGCACCTTGGGTTATCTCGGTGTGCGGCCATCTGCGCTGGACTGGGTCACGGGTAAGTCGGATTCTCCAAATTCCGCAGCTGATTTGAGAATTGTGTCTTCCTTGGTTGTCGATCTCAATCGAGTCAATGCAGGCCAAGCTGCTCAGTCAAGTTTGGGTTTTGCACCACTTGCATTCAATGCCGATGGTAAAGCTGGTCAACCACAAAATCCGGAAGCCACAGAAAACAAAACTCTGGATTTTAGGACGTCCTATCAGTCGGCAATGGCCATTGATGCTTCCGGATCGATGTGTCAGCCAAATGCGCCGGCGACAGCTCTCGCCGCTAATACAGCTGTTGTTACGCTGAATAATCGAGTAGCCGATTTGGTCGCACTCGGCGGATTTAATACGGTGGCTTCAGAGTTGCGTTTGCGGCTAGATCAAGGCCAAAAGCAGCCCGTACTCGGCAATCTCCTGCAGCCACAGCCCCTGTACATGACCCCAGCCATAACGGGTTCGTCTGAAACAGACACTCTCATTCCTGCGCTCCAATTGGTTCGCTCCTCAAATCTGTGCACGCTCCTGTGGTTACGAGTCGAGCGCGGCCGTAGCATTCTTGGCGAAGAGCGTAGCCAATTCCAAATGATGACGGCTGCTGTGGGCAGCGAGCAGGCTAAATTCAGCTCCCCGTTGTTGGGCATGGCAGCCTTTGCTGTGAATGGGTCTGTCGTGTTGGGTGGTTCATTTGGAACTAACCAACTTCAACAATTCAATTTTGATGGTTCTAATTTACAAGCTGGAGGGCTTTTCAAGTGAAGTTTTTTTTAGATAGCGCGGATTTAAATGAAATTCGCCAGATGGCCGAACTAGGTATCTGTGATGGTGTAACAACCAATCCCTCTCTCGTGGCTAAGTCGGGAATGGATTTTAAAGCCCTCCTCAATGAGATCGTGCGCCTCATTCCAGGTCCAATTTCGGCTGAGGTTGTGGGTATGACAGCCTCCGAGATGCTCTCAGAGGCTGAGGTACTCTCCAAGATTCATCCGAATATTGTTATCAAGCTTCCTCTCAACCCCGAGGGACTCAAGGCGTGTAAATCGCTTTCGGCACGTGGCATCAAGACCAATGTGACCTTGTGTTTCCAGGCGGGGCAGGCTTTGCTCGCTGCCAAGTGCGGTGCAACTTATATTTCACCGTTCATCGGTCGTCTTGATGACATCAGCCAGGATGGGATGGCGCTTATCCGTGAGATTCGCACTATCTACAACAACTATGGCTACAAAACCGAAATTCTCGCTGCGAGCATTCGTCATCCACAGCACGTGATTCAATCTGCGCTTGCTGGTGCGGATGTCGTGACCTGTCCTATGAAGGTTCTGACAGCACTTTATCAGCATCCTCTGACCGAAAAGGGTCTGGTGAGCTTCATGGAAGACTGGAAAAAAGCCAACCAAAAGCCGATTGCTTAAGCTGTTCAGAGTTACGTTCGCTATTTTTGCGCTTTTGAAAGAGTCCGATCCGGCTTTGTGTTGGGTCGGATTTCTTTTTTGCGGTGAAAATTTTTGATTAAAGTGAAAAAAATTTGAAAAAAGCGAGGGATTTTGAAAAACCAGCAGGTAGGCAAAAAGTGTGCTGCAAAAAGTAGCTTTTGCTGGTCTTTTTTGACCTCTTTTTTGGGGCTTTATTTTTAAGAAGAACAATGAAATTTTGGTGAAATTGAAAATCCAGTTCGGAAGGACGTACGATGAGAGTTTTTGTGCCAACGAGCAATGCGGGCAAACTGCGTGAATTTGAGCACGCATTTTCATTGCAGGGTATGGGTTGTTTGGGGATAAATGGTGCTACTCAGGAGTGTGGGAAAAACTTCTCATGGCAAATTCCCGATGAAGATCGCGAGACATTTACTGGAAATAATTGTCAGAAATTATTCGCTGGACTGCGTGTATTGCCTGTACTTGCCGAGCACAATGTGAATTCTGTTGTCGTTGATGATTCTGGGCTCTGCATTCCGCGTATGAATTTTCAGCCCGGAGTGCATTCCGCGACCTATGGTGGGCTTCCAAGGGATGATGCCAAAAATCGTAAAGTTCTTATGGCTAAGCTTGAAGAACAGTTTGGATTAAATAGAAATAAATTGGAGCCTGCGTTTTTTGTTTGCTCATTGCTGATGGCCAGCGAGATGGGCCTACAGCAGACCGCCACTGGAGAAGTGGTGGGTGAAGAGTCTTTGATTCCGCATTTGGAGCAGCTCGAAGGCAGGGTCATGGAGCGCGTTAAAAGCAGGCTGGAGAGCTCAACATCGATGGCCTACGGCCATAAAATTGGACTTCGATTCTCAGGTAGAATGTATCAGATTCAGCTGGTCATGGGCTTTTGTTTGGGGCGTGTAGCCGCTTTTGAACAGCAGCTTCTTGAGGGCGAGGGACACGGATACGACGCTATGTTTTTTCCCAACGCAGCACCGCATCTTTCGTTTGCAAGCATCCCGCTCCACGAAAAAAACCAGATGAGTCACCGTTCCGAGGCACTACGTGGGCTCAGCGCAATGGCGCAATCTCATATTGCTCAAGATGAAATTCTTGAGCTGTTTTGAGCATGAGTTTTTTCGAGAAACGTTCGCGCACATCCTGAACAAATTCCGCGTCTTCTTCGCACAGTCGATCGATAACCTGAGGGTGTGCTTTCAAGACAAACGTTTCAGCCGGAATCTTTGAAAATTCACGAACGAGCTCGCGAATGATGTCGTAGGAGACAGTTGCGGGGCTCTTAACTTCGCCTTTACCTTCGCAATAGGGGCAAGGGGTGCAGAGTTTTTGCGACAAGCTCTCCTCGGTTCTCTTGCGGGTCATCTGCACGAGTCCCATCTCTGAGATCCGGAGAGCGGAGGTTTTGGCCTTATCTTTTTTGAGCTCATCGACCAGTGCATTAAAGACGCGGTCGCGGTCGTCGGCGCGATCCATGTCGATGAAGTCTAGAATAATGATGCCGCCAATGTTGCGCAGACGGAGTTGGAGGACGATCTCTCTCACAGCTTCAATGTTGGTTCGGACAATGGTATCGCCCAACGACTTTCCGCCGACGAATCGACCTGTGTTGACATCGATAGCTGTTAGGGCCTCTGTACGCTCGATGATGAGATAGCCGCCTGATTTTAGCCAGACCTTTGAACCGAGTGCGCGTGCGACCTCAAGTTCAATTCCGTAGGCATCGAAGATCGCTGTGTCGCTTTGGTACAGTTGCACCTGCGCGCCCAGCTTTACAGAGAATCGATTCAAAAAGCGGACAACATCTTCGTAGACTTCTTTATTGTCGATGACGATGCGTTCGAGGTCGCGCGAGATGAGGTCACGCGTTGCGCGGAAAACAAGGTTGAGGTCTTCATGAACGAGGCTTGGAGCCTTTGCTCGTGTGGCCTTTGATTTTACATTCTCCCAGAGCTTGAGAAGAAAATCGATGTCAGCGGTGAGCTTTTCTTCGGGCACGCCTTCGCTCGCTGTGCGCACAATGATACCCATGCCATCGGGTCGAACACGCTGAACGATGTTTCGGAGACGTTCGCGTTCATCCTCATTCATGATGCGTCGGCTGATGCCAATGTGGTTGATGTTGGGCATGAGCACAACATAGCGGCCCGGGAAGCTCAAATAGGTGGTGATACGAGCACCTTTAGTCCCGATCGAATCCTTAGCCACCTGAACAAGCACTTCCTGCCCTTCTTTCACAAGGTCAGCGATCTTAAAGAAGCGCTGCGGCCGGTGTTGAACGGGACTTGGGAGTGAGCTGCCATCGGAGCCGCTCAAAGCGGAGTCGTCAGTTGTCGCAACGAGTGCTGTTTTGTCGTCTTCTTCAATGAACTCGGGAAGTTCATTTGCTGGTCCACCAGGCGGCTGGATGTCCCCACCGTAGAGAAAGGCAGAACGTTCGAGGCCGATATCAACAAAGGCGCTTTGCATGCCAGGGAGCACCCGCAGTACTCGGCCTTTAAAGATGCTTCCCACAATTCCGCGATCTTTTTGTCGTTCAATATAATATTCGGCTACGTGTCCGCCTTCGATCAGCGCAACGCGAGTCTCAAACGCCGAGGCGTTGATAATCAATTGTTTGGCAACCATGTTTTAATTCTTTCAAAAAAAGTTCAAACCTGTGACATAAGTCAGGTGGTCTCCAGTTTGTCTTGCGCAGCAAGAGCGCGGCAGACGACCTCACTTGTGTCGGGCAGTGAACCGAATACGTCCTGGGCATTTTTGAGCGTCTGCTCCAGGCTTTGTGCCCAGGGCAGATTTTCTCCCCCCGGCCTTTTCAAGCTACTCCACTGCTGCAGAAATTGGAACAATTCATTTGTATTTGCAAACCCGACCGCGGCCTTGCGGTTGAGGAGAAGACGTGCTTCGGGTGCTCGTTCAAATTGGTTGCCGTAGAGGGTTAAAACCGGGTAGGCTGCAGGTTCTAGCACGTTGTGCAGTTGGCCATCGAATCCTCCTCCAACGATTGCCACATCTGCATATCTGTATGCCTCGGCCAGATATCCAAAACCATCGAGAATGAGAACACTCTTGTTTTGGGGTGTTTTCGAAAGAGCTTCGAGTGTTTCTGCGCTTTCCGAACTGAGCAGATGCACACTGGCACCCGATCTTTGCAGGCGCAGCTGCAAACTCTCGATATTGTGTTTGTCGACTTCCGCTGGTGCCACGATAACGAGTTCTTTGGCGATAAACTCCCTCATGCAGAGCTCAAGAGTGCTCAACTCTTCCTCATGTGGGGAGCCAAAGACGAGGACTTGTTCGAAGGATTGTGAACCTGAGGTCGGAAAAAGGGCTGAGAGTTTTCGCATCGCTGCATCAGGTGCTTTTGCTTTGGCTTGCTCAGCCCGTTCCTTTGCGCGCTGCCATTTTGCATCGCCGGCAATATGGAGCTTTTCTTGCGCGATATCGAGAGCGAGCAGTTCCTTTTTATCCTCTGCAGATACCAGAAAAATCAGATCCGTTTGTTCAAACCAGAAGCACCTCAGTCGTCTTTGAAACGAGGGTGGCAGCGGCGATCTCGCCCTGTTCAAAGTTGCAGCGAGTACGGCAACGGCAACATGGTTTTTTTTCGCTGTGAACACTAACGTTGGCCAGAAGTCATAACGTACGAGAAGAAGCCTGCGGATCTGGAGGGAGCTGATGATCATTTCGTAGGCATGAGTATCTTCTGGCGGAAGACTTGTGGCAGCGAGAAGTCCCGGACAGTTCTTGGTGAAACTACGTGCACTGGGTGAAAAATAGGTCAGGAAGAAATAAATTCCATATCGTGAGTGTAGCTCGCGTAGTACAGGGATAGCCTGCTCGAGCTCTCCAGCGCTGGCAACATGTATCCAATACACAGCTTTTTTTTCTTGTGTTTTTGCATTCTGCAGAGCGGCTTTTGCGGTGCTAATTTTGTTTTCTAGGATTGAACGTCTACGTTCCTGCAGAAAAATATTTGCTTTCTCAGAATTCAACCAGCTGGATGGGATGCGACATAGAATTCGCATCGGAAGGTGCAATGTGGAACTGAGAAGTGCAAGCAGACGCAGGATCATGGAGTCCGTTCTTTAAGATGCGTGAACTTTAAATCAACCGGCCCTGTGTACATTGAAAGGGGGCGGTAAAGTCGGTTGTTTTGACGCAGTTCAAGAATATGCGCACACCATCCAACGATGCGGGCTGCTGCAAAGATAGCCGGAAAGAGGATGGGTTGAATTCCAAGCCTGCGGTAGACGGCTCCACTCCAGAAGTCGACGTTGACATGAATTGGTTGTTGTTTGGCTTCAAAATGTAAGCGGGCTCGTTGAGCGATTCGACTCAAAATTTTTAGATCTTTTGGATCCTTTTCCGTATGTGTTAATTCCTGAAGGAGCTCTTCAAATACAACAGCTCTTGGGTCAGTTTGCTTGTAGACACGGTGCCCCATGCCCATGACCTTGCCACCCTGCGCAAACAGATGATCGAGGTAGGCATCCGTATCACCCCAATCTTCAATTTCATCGAGCATCTCAACGACGAGCTCGCTCGCGCCGCCATGCAGCGGTCCACTCAGTGCACCAACCGCAGCGCTCGTGGCCGCATAAATGTTGGTCAGAGTTGAAGCAACTGCGCGTGCCGTGAAGGTAGAAGAATTGAAACCATGATCCATTTGCAGAATCAGCGCTATCTCCATCGCGCGTGCATCTTTGGGGTCGGGAACACGGCCCGAGAGCATGTAGAGAAAGTTTTCGGCATGGCTAAGATCATCGCGCGCGGAAAGGATGCAGGCACCCTGATTGAGCCGATAAAATGCCGCCAGAATAATGGGTGTTTGCACAATAATGCGCATGGCCAGGCCAAGCAGATTTTCCTCTTCCGAGGTCTTTTGTGCAGGGTCAGCGCATCCCAGGGCTGAGAGTGCTGTCTGCAATGCAGAGAGGGGAGCGGTCTGGCGGGGGAGCTCTTGCAGGATGCGGATGATTTTTTCTGGAGTGTGCGACAGCTGGCGGAGCTTCCAGGTAAAAGCGAGGAGCTGCTGCTCCGATGGGAGTGCACCACACAGCAGCAGATATGCGATTTCCTCAAATGTCGCTTTTTTCGCGAGCTCTTCAATGCGGTAGCCTCGGTAATAGAGGCGGCCCCGCTGGCCATCAACCCAGCTGACGGCAGTGGTGTCTACAACGAGGTCATCCATGCCGCGTCTGACGGTTTGATTTTGTGCCATTGGGTCTTGCGCCACCCTTGCCCCCTTGTTTTTTTGACCACCCCTCCCTGATTTGTTACCACGTCGACACGGAAACTGAGAAACATCCACATGAAAGAGAGGACAGTGTCATGGAGGTTTTACCCCTCGAGCGTCCCTTGCTTGAACTCAGCAACCGCATCGCAGAGCTGCGTGCGCACGCGCGCCAATCCCAATTGGCCGGAAAAAACGAGAAAGAGCTGCAAAGTGAAATCCGCACACTCGAAGAGCAGTTCGAGATCCTTGCGAAGCAAATCTTCGCAAATCTGACTCCATATGAAATCACCCAGCTGAGTCGGCATCCGCACCGGCCCTACACTCTCGATATTGTCAACCAGTTGTCCGACGACTTCATCGAGCTTCAGGGCGACCGAAACTTCATGGACGATCCTTCGATTGTGGGCGGCCTTGCCACATTCCGCGGACATCGGGTCGTTTTTGTCGGCCATCAAAAAGGCCGCGGCACCAAAGAGAATGTGAAGCGCAATTTCGGAATGCCCCGCCCAGAAGGTTATCGCAAAGCCCTGCGCCTGATGACCTTGGCTGAGCGTTTCAAACTCCCCATCATTACATTCATCGATACCCCGGGTGCATATCCCGGCATCGATGCCGAAGAACGCGGCCAGAGCGAGGCAATTGCCAAGAATATCATGGTTATGTTCAAGCTCGGCGTTCCCATCATTTCAGTTGTTGTCGGTGAAGGTGGAAGTGGGGGCGCATTGGCCATTGGTGTGGGTAACCGCGTTCTTATGCTCCAATATGGAACATATAGCGTGATTTCACCGGAGGGCTGCGCATCTATTCTCTGGAAGGATGGTGCGCAGGCCGATCGCGCAGCAGCTGCTTTGGGCGTTACGGCTGAGCATGCCAGAAAGTTGGGAGTGGTTGATGAAATCATTCCCGAACCCTTGGGCGGAGCGCACTGGAAACCTAAAGAGGCGATTTCCTCGCTGGGTGATGTGCTGGAAAGACACTTGCTTGAGCTCGGAAAAATGTCGTCCGATCAACTCAAGAAACACCGCTATCAAAAATTTGCTGCCATGGGACGCGTCGAAGCGAGAGAGCCAGTTTCTCCGTTCCGGACCGACGTTGCTCCTGATCCCGCATGGGCGCAATCGTGGGAACAGCTTGCGTCAGCGAGTCTACCTGGAGAAGCTATCCAACCATGATCACCACCGTCGTCTCCGAGCAGCCTCCCAAGGTCATCACAATCGACGGCCCGGCTGGGTCGGGCAAAAGCACGGTGTCGCGCATGTTGGCACACCGGTTAGGTTGGATTTATGTCACTACAGGTGCCATTTATCGGACACTTGCATTGATGCTTTTTGAGGCAGGAACCGGCGTGCAGGATCGTGGCTCGATTGAACGTTTCGTTGCCTTCTTGTCTGAAAGGTATCGCCAGGATCCGCGCAGTGGCCGCGTTTTTCTAGGCGATCGCGAAATTACCCACGAAATTAGAACGCCGTTTGTATCCGAGCAGGCCAGCCTTGTGGCCCAGGATGAGCTCGTCCGCAGACGCCTTCTTCCAGTGCAACGGAAGGTTGTTCTAGATTGCAATGGGGCCGTTGTGGACGGTCGTGACATGGGGACAGTTGTTTTTCCTGACGCTCCGCTGAAAATATTCCTGACAGCTTCTCCGGAGCAAAGGGCTCAGCGACGGATGGACGAGTTGCGTGCTCAGAATTTGGAGCCGAGCTTGGACGAACTGATCCGAGAGATTCACGAACGTGACGCGCGTGATTCTAACCGGCTAGTTGCGCCCATGCGTGCTGCAGAGGATGCTGTTCTTTTGGATTCCACCGAGCTTGAACCGAATGCGGTTGTGAAAGCTGTTCTGCGGTTGTGTGTCGATCGCGGACTAGTACCGGGGCTGGAGGAATCCTGAGCGACTTAACTTCTGAAAGGAAGAGCGAGGAACAGCGATGGGTGACCAAACCAATCTCGATTCAATGAACTGGCTTTCTGTACTGACAAACGGCGGCCCGGTAGGCATCGCAATTTTGATCCTTCTGGTGCTTCTCTCCATTGCAACCTGGGCTGTTGTTTTTGAGCGTTGGCGTGCCCTCCGCCACTTGCAAAACATGTCCGACGACTTCATGCAGGAATTCTGGGATTCAAAAAGCTTGTCTGATCTCAACGGCAAGCTCAAAGACCTTGAATACAGCCCCGCACGCGAGGTGTTTCGCTCCGGTTATAATGAAATGGTGCGCGTCTTGCAGGTGCGCGAAAAGCGCGGACTGTCATCGACAGCTCCGGTTTCCATAGACACCGTGCGCCGTGCTCTTGGAAAAGCGCGTCAGCTTGAAGAAGTTCAGTTGTCACGCAACATGACCTTTCTTGCGGTTGCAGCTTCGGCGTGTCCTTTCATTGGGCTTTTCGGAACCGTTGTTGGGATTATTCGAGCCTTTCACGACATCGGTGCAACTGGTTCATCGAGTCTTGCCGCTGTTGCTCCCGGAATTTCTGAGGCTCTGATTGCTACGGCTTTGGGTCTTGCGGCTGCTATTCCTGCGGTGATTGCATACAACTTTTTCAATGGCAAAGCCCGTCAGCACGTGCTGATTCTAGAAGGTTTTTCCACCGACTTCCTGAATATTCTTGAAAGACATTTCAACCTGGGGCGGACAGGTGAATCTGCTGCACCCCAGACAGCCAACGGTTCCGCTCTAAATTCAATCTCGGAATCGTGAACATTTCGCCGCAGACGAAAGTGAGGAATGTCGCATGGGAATGAAAGCCGGTGACGGTGAAGGCGGAGAAAGCCAATTTGCGCGTACATCCATGTTGGCTGACATCAACATCACCCCGTTCGTAGATGTGATGCTTGTATTGTTGATTATTTTTATGGTGACTGCTCCTTTTGCAGTTTCTGGGGTCGATATTCAATTGCCCCGTTCTAAGGCCAAAACATTGAGCTTGGGTAATGATCCTGTGGTGGTCTCTGTTTCAACACAGGGCGAGTTTTTTCTGGGCAAAAAAGCCGTAAGACGTGATGAACTTGTTGGTAAAATCCAGACCGCAATTGCGGGACAGGAATTGCCCACGGTGTTCATTCGTGCCGATCGTGATGTGGTCTACGCAAAGGTGATGGAAGCCATGGCAGCAGCTCAGTCTGCGGGAGCGAAGAAAATCGGCATGATGGGCGAAGCCTCTGGTGGGGATGCGAAGGCAAACTGACGTATGGAAAACAACGTGCAGGAAAACATTTCAACGCTATTCAAGGCGCCAGACGTCGATGGTGACGTCATGATGTGGATGTTGCAGAACCAATCCACAGCGGTGCTCAAAGAGCCTGAGTTTTCAGACATCTCGCAAGTTGTTGAACAGTCCATTCGAGAGCCAGATCTTGATGTTCCCTTTTCGGCTCGTTTTATGCTCGATGCTGAGCCCCGCATTGACGAGCAAGCTTTCTCCGCGCGTCTGCGTGTGGAGGGTCTCGACGACGATGGCCTCGGGCCTTGGCCTCTTGGTTTTTCTATTCTGTGGCATGCTGTTCTCGTGGGATTGATTTTTGGTTTCGTGCGCTTCTCCAATGAGGTGATCAACCCCTTCGAGAAGTCGGTCTCAGAGCCGATTGAGGTCAGCCTTGGCTTTACCCTCGAATCAACTCAGGCTATGCCCGACGGCAAGGCAGCCGATCGGGTCGTCGAAACCGAGGCCACTAAATCAGCACAACAGCTGCCCCAACTTCCAAAATTGTTAACAGTGGATGCAGCAACCCCCCCTCCGGTGGATTCTTCGATGCCCCTGCCCGGTTCAGCTATCGGCACTCCGCAACCGACCTCTGCACCCACAGCAACCCCGACTCCGAAGGTCGTCGCAACGCCCTCGCCGACTCCGGCTCCGGTGGTTCAACAGCAGCCTGACCCTGCTGCGACAAAAAAACTGAAACTTGAAGAACTCGCCAAGCGACTTGAAAAGGAACAACGCGCGGTGGGTCAAAAAGAGAAGGCTGGACTGCAAAAATCGGCAGCCAACAATGATGTTTTCAAGCGTCCCAAAGATATTCCGATCTCGCCGCTTGGCAAAGATATCCCCAAAGCCCCAACTGTACTTGGACAAGCGGGAACTCTAACCGGAAAAGTCAGTGCTCAGGTGAAGAATGAATATGCACAAGCAGCCGCTTTGCATATGAAAAAGAATTGGAGCCTGCCCGATGTGCTGTCTTTCGAATCTCGGCTTGAGGTCGTCCTAGGTTTCGATATCAATACAGCGGGGCAGATTATGGGTAGAATTCGGGTTGTGCGGGGAAGCGGCAATGCTCGGTTCGATGAAGAAGCCATGAGAGCCCTCGAGGCTGCGGGTCCGTTTCCAGATCTCCCGCGAGAGATGGGAACGAAGCTGTCGCTGCGGATGAAATTTTCTCCACAGAGCATCAACTTTTAGGGATGTCGCATGAGAAGACTTTCTGAGTTCAAGTTCAAAGCCCTCTGGGCGATCGTGTGCCTCGCTGTCTTGGGAATTTCATTTCCAGTGTTTAGCAGTCAGCCACCCGCGTCCTCTGCATCACCCACCGATACCGAGCTGTTCATTGATGTTGGACGTGCTGGAGTGCGCAAGCTCAAAATGGCGATTCCTGTTTTTGGAGCCGAGCCCGGTGCGGCGGTTTCTGAATCGGACAAGGAATTTGCAGCCGACAGACTCTCGGACATCTTTGCCTTTACCAATTCATTCGAGTTTGTTCCTGTCTCAAGTTACATTGCAAAGGGCAATATTGCAGCAAAACCAATTCAGTACGATGAGTGGACACCCATTCAAACCGAAGCAGTGATCTTTGGAAAATTCATTCCGAGTTCCAGTGCTGGCAAATACACACTCGATTTGCGTTTCTACGATATCAAGCGCAGACAACAGCTCCATGGCGTGCGTTACTCCGATTTTGAGGTTGGAGATCTCGAAAGAGTACTGCGTCGGTTTGCCGACAAATGTATTGAAAAGCTCACTAAGGAGAAGGGAATTTTCTCTACTAAGCTTGCGTTTGCGGGTGCGCGTAAATCGGGCGAGTTGAGGCAAATTTATGTTTCCAACTTCGATGGTTCTGGGCTGCGGCAAATCACAAACAACGGCTCGATCAATATGAGTCCGTCGTGGTCACCAGACGGCACAAAGATCACTTACACATCTTTCCGCGAGGGCAAAGCGGATATCTACGTGTACAATCTCCTGACCCAAAAAACGGCCAAGCTCACCAGTGGTTTCGGCAATAATTCCGGAGCAAATTGGCATCCCGATGGTCGCAAGATTGCATTTTCAGGAAGTCACTCAGGCCTAACAAGTATCTTTACGGTAAATTCTTTCGACGGCAGTGAGCGCAAGAGTTTTATCGCAGGGAGCGGCCTTGAAGTTGAGCCTGCCTATTCCCCTGACGGGCAAAAAGTTGCGTTTGTGAGCGGTCGATTTGGCAATCCGCACTTGTTTATCCGTGATCTGAGATCCAACGCAGATACGAGGATAACCTATGCGGGCTGGTACAATTCATCACCATCGTGGCGACGCGACGGTCGAAAGCTTTCTTTTGCAGGTTACGACCGTGATATCGATCGTTATGACATCTTCACCGTAAATCCTGATGGCCGACAGATGGAGCGTCTGACTCTGGATCAGGGCGATAACGAGAAGCCCTCGTGGTCACCTGATGGCCGATACATCGTGTTTCAATCAAATCGTTTGGCAAAGGGACGTGGCAAAGCAAACAATTACAAGCTCTACATCATGACTCGCGATGGCGGGAATGTGAAGCAGCTCAACATTCCTCTGCATGATGTTGTCATGCCCGTATGGAGTCCGTATCTCGACTCCGTGGATTAAGGATCTCAAATGCGTATTACTCGCGTGTATACAAAAACTGGTGACAAAGGAACGACGAGCCTTGCTGATGGCTCTCGTGTTTCCAAGACAGACTTGCGTCTGGAAACCTACGGAACAGTCGATGAGTTAAATGCTTTGGTGGGGTTGTGTCGGGCCTCTCTTGGCGAAATGGTTCAGCTCCCTGCCTCCACCCGCACTACAATGGATGAATGGCTTGAACGTATTCAAAATGATTTGTTCAATTTGGGCGGCGATCTCGCTACACCGATCGCTTCCCGTTGGGAATCGATGGTTGTGGTGGGTGAACCTGAAACGACTCACCTTGAGCAGATGATCGATGTGATGCAGCGCGATTTGCCGCCGCTCAGGGAATTTGTTTTGCCTGGTGGAACACGCTTAAATGCCGAGCTTCATCAGGCCAGGACCGTTTGTAGGCGCGCTGAGAGAATCGCAGTGGAGCTGCAAGAACAAGCGGAAATTAACCCGCAAGCCGTGCCCTTTTTGAATCGGCTTTCGGACTTTTTCTTTGTCGCATCGCGCTGGATTCAGTTCTCTGTTGGCGCGCCTGAAACCACCTGGAAAAAATCGGGTGGCCTACGCGAACTCAAACTGTCTCAGTCCACCTGACGTTGTAGATCACTTTATTGAAGCGTAACTGAGCAGTTTGGCCGACACTGACGGGGCCCACGCCAACAGGTGTACCCGTGAAGAATATATCTCCAGCGCAGATTGGAATGAATTGCGACGCATAGGCAAGACATTCGGCCGGGGAATGGCTCATCTGCTTTGCATACGCGCGTTGTTTGATAGATCCATCAAGGCTGAGCGAGAACTCCTCGTCGGCGAATTGTGGCAGTGTTTTCAATTCGAGCCAGGGCCCCACGACCGCAGCGTCCGGAAAGACCTTTCCGGTTGTCCATGGTGTGCCCTTGTTTTTGGCTTCCATTTGTAGGTCGCGCAGTGTCATGTCGAGACCGACAGTCACCGCACCGAGTGCGCGTTCTGCCTGTTCGATGGACATTCTGAATCCACCGTGGTCGATGCGGAATACAAGTTCGACCTCGTGATGGACTTGTTTCGAGTGTGAGGGCAGCGAAAGTTCAATGGTCTCGTTGTTGTTGAAGACTCGTCGAAGAACGCTTGGCGGCTTAATGAACAGTACCGGTTTTTCAGGATGCGCATCGCCGAGTTCGGCAGAGTGATCGGCGTAATTCTTCCCAACGCAGATGATTTTATCCATGAAAAGCCTCCAGAACATTGATTTTGCCGCGGTACTCTAGGAGGGAGTGTGGATCTTGTCCAGTCATCAAGTCTGACATCTCCGGACTTTGGCGTTGAAACTTTTCTGCGGAAATGCGACCACCTAAGTCTCGCTTTTTGATTGGGATGGCCCCTCATGCAATATCGAAATAATCGTGGTTCAAACTATCGTCCCAAGCCACCGCGGGGGCCGGTCAAGTTGTCATTCGGCGTGTTGCCTTCTGCTCAGTCTGCCGAGCCACAACCCGCTGCTCCGATACGCAAGCCCGAGGAGCCCGTCTTCTCTCGTCAGGAGATTGTTGGCACTCTCGATCTTAAACGTGTTCCATACAAGAACAGTGACCCCCTTTCCGCTGATTTTATTGAGAGGATCCGCAAGAACCTCAAGAAGATCTATATGGCCGGAATCACGAGTTCGGGCCGGGCAGTTGTCGATTATGTCGATGGTGAATTGAGGGTTGTTTTCCCTTACGAACAAGCCGCGGTTGAGCGCATGAAGGGGCTCGACCGAAATGAGCGCGCTTGGGATCCGGATCAAAAGCTATGGCGCGTTTTTATTGGTGCCTTCGATGATGTTTTCGACATCCTTGGTCGTGGCTTCAAACTGACTGAAACTGCATACAGAGCCATCAATGAATTTGTTGCATCAAATTACTATGCGCATTTCAAAATGGGTTGCCTTGGCAAGCTAACTGTGCGCGAAAAATGGTTCGAAGAACTCGAGCATCTCTCAGGCCAAAGCGTAAAGTTTGGCAGTTCCTTTTCTCAGCTTGAAAAAATGCAACTCGAACACTTCGATCCCGAGGTGCAGCGCAATGTGACCCGCTGGCGCCGCGCTCTTGAAAAATATTCATTTGGAAGAAAGCCCTATCAACATCAGCGCACAGGAATGGAATTTCTTCTGGCCAATCCAGCAGCCGCATTATTGGATGAAATGGGTTGCGGAAAAACATTTCAGATTGCATCCGCTCTTGGGGTTCTTTTTCAGGAAAATGAAATCGACAGAGCACTGATCGTTGTTCCAATGTCGCTTCTGAAAACCTGGCAGGAGGAGCTTAAGCTTTCCATTGACATTCCGTTCACGGTTGTTGGCGGAACGCCAGCGCAACGCGCCAAGGCATTCAACAGCCCAGCTCCGATTTTTCTCGTTCACTATGAGGGTCTACGGCTCGAAGAGGAACGTTTCCGCGAATGGATGGAAAATGGTCGTTGTGCCATGGTTTTTGATGAGAGTCAGCGGATTAAGAATCTCCAAGCCCAGACCACCCAAGCTGCGTTGCGCTTGCGGCCAGTTGCGCTGCGCTGCATCATTGCCACAGGAACTCCCATTGCGAACCGTCCACTCGACCTTTTTTCACAATATCAGGTCATGGATAAGGGCGAGACCTTCGGTAAAAGTTTTCCCGCGTTCAAGAACACTTTCTGTGAAATGGAAGTACAGAAGCTCAATGTTGGCCGCAAAACGATTCGCGTTGAGCGATTTGTCGGGACACGCAATCCTGATGAACTGCAGGCTAGCATTTTGAGAACAAGTTTGCGCCGATTGAAGAAGGAAGTTCTCGATCTGCCCGATATTCTATTCAAGGATTTTATCGTCGATTTGAAAGCTGAGCAGAAGCACATGTACGCGCAGATGCGCGATCATCTCAAGCTTGAAATCGGTAACATGTCCGAGAAAGAGATCACTGCCAATGCGTCGAATATTGTTGTGAAGTTGCTGCGTTTGTCGCAGATCTCTTCCAATCCTTTGCTACTCGATCCTGAATATAAGGGCTCGAATGCAAAGCTTTCTGAGCTTGATGATCTGCTCGAGGATATTTTTTCTGATGATACAAAGAAAGTCATTCTGTGGTCACATTACGTAGACAACGTCCGCCATCTTCAGAATCTTTATTCTGAAAAATTTGGGGCTGTGGCTCATACCGGTGAAATGTCTGTCGAGGAGCGTCAGGAGAGCGTTAAGGCTTTTCAAGACTCACCCTCCTGTCGCCTTTTTATTGCAACACCCCAGTCGGCCAAAGAAGGTCTCACTCTTTTGCCGCGTGACGGCAAGATGGTCGCTGACACCATGGTCTATCTCGACCTGAGTTTCGACAGCGCGTCATACGTGCAGTCGCAGGCTCGTTTCCATCGTATTGGTCAGCAGGCCGTGCGCTGTTTGGTCGTTCATTTGATTGCCGAAGGAACTGTGGATGAATACATCCGTAAGACAGTCCTTGATAAACTCAAGACTGCGACCCAGGTTCTGGATGCTGGCCTTGGAGATGGAACAGTTGCGCAGAATCTTGTTGAGGGTGGCGCGCAGCTGAGCAAAAGAGAAATTCTTGAGGCACTGCGTTAAAGGGATACGGCGTGGTTAGAGGCAGGATCCCGAGGAGCAATTGAGAAATAGCTCACAACCAGCAATGATGCCGTCTCCTGCCACTGCCGTTGCGCCACCTGTGTTGGTTATTGTGTCGTTTAGGCACGACGGTAGCGTGTAGGATCCTATTTTCTGTGTCGCGGGAATCGCACAACCCTTGTCCGCATTTGTCCTCAGCTTGCTGACCTGCTGACTCACTGTATTGAGTGAGTCTTTGCCCTCTGCGCTGGGGAAGCACTCTGCCATGGTGTTCATGGCGGACGCGAAATTGCCTGAAATGGTTCCGAGGTTCTTAATGGACGCGCTGACGTCTTCTGCTGCGCTATTGATGGTTGCCGAGGAGGCACTGCACGCACTGCCACTCCCGCTGCCGAGCTTGCTCGGGAGCGCACTCAGCGTCGTTTGAACCGAGGTAATGCTCTGTTGCAGATTTTTTACTGTTGGAACGGTGTAGATACCGGCCGTTAGACATCGTTGAAAGACGAGTCCTGGGGCGCGTTTTTCAGGCGCAGCGTCGAGAACGTCGATCGATTTTTTGATACGAGAAAGTTGTTCTTCAGTAAAATCGGGTAGCGCATTCGACAGCGAATTGAAGACACTGTTGCCTGCAGAGTTAGTTTGGCTTCCGGTTCCTGTTTGTGTAGAGGCCGTTTTTATCGAGCTCACTGTGAGGTCGAAAAGTCCTATTCCTGCCGTGCTGGCAAGAGCAATTGAATAAAGACTCGCTGTCTCATTGGAAACTTCTTTTGCCCATAGTTTTTCCGCCGTGGACACGGCTTCCTCGTAGTCACCGCTATTGAGAAGCATGATTGTCTGCTCTCGCAGTGCGTCTGCGGTCTCCTTGTTGGAAATAGGACGGTACAGGCTTGTTCCGCATGAGCTTAAGGCCATGGCTGCGGTGATGAAAACCACGACAGGCAAGAGATGTCTCTTCATGATGAGCTCACTTTTTTGGGTGGCGTTGCTCCCGTGAAAAGATTGTAGTTGCGAGTAGCATTTGGGTGCAGCTTAATGAAGCTGGGAATGTTGTGTTGCAGTCCCATAAAGTACATCATTCTGGCGAGCGCTTCGGCCGCAATGTCTTTATGAGTGGCGTCGTGTTGCATGCTGTCGAGCAGGCGAGCTGCCTCATCGAGTTGTTCAAGTTCAATGTGCAACGTCACCTGATCCCAGAATTTGAATGATAGCTCTGGATGGAGGCTTTGGATCCTCTGGTAGCATTTCAATGTATTGAAATAAAGCGCGTTTTTCTTTAAAAACTCGGCGTATTCTGACAAAACGCGGAGGTCACGTGGGCGATCTCGGAGCAGGTGCCGAAAGCGCTCATTTGCCTTTGACATCAATCCTTGAGCCATCTCCACGCGCAACAGTGCAATCTCCGCATGTCGTTTGAATTGCGGAATGTCGCGTAGTCGATTGAGTTGTGCATCGAGCGTCCCAAAATGTCCCTGAAGCATCGCCTTGGACACCTGGTGTGCCAACTTGATTGCTGGATCGTTGGGCTGTGGGATCACCGCGCGTACGATTTTCTCTGCATTGGAGGATTGAATCGGTTTTTTTATCAGCCCGACAGCACCAATGCTTTGATAAAATGAGTCGAAAATCTGGTTGTCGGAAGGTGCGGTGAAGACGTACGGCAAAAGCTGATGTCCAAGGATCTTGTAGATCCCTTCGAAGAGTTGCATGCCGTCGTTCGCACCGTCGGAGTGGTCGACAAAAACAATCGGCCAGTGACTTGTGTGAATAAGGTTGGATACTTCGAGTGGGTTTGTTGTGACGATGGTTTGTCGGAACCCCATCTTGAAGAGAAATTCTCTCAGAATCTGGACAAATCCAGATGCGCGGTCGTCAGCGAATATAATGGCGCGCGGTTGCAGTGACACCTGCTTTTCAACTCCCTTTGGACGGTTCCATGGTCGTTCAATTTTCAGTGTATTTTAGGCTGGTTTCGTTGGGCAGGAAAAAAATTCGTGTTTGTTCAGAGTTCTGGCGATCGGCGGGTCTGCATTTCTCGCATCTGCTGGCCGATACGAGGCTTAGGGGGGAAGCGTGTGTGATGCCGTTTGGGTTCAGACTCCTGGTTCTTTGTTGTGGGTGTCTCGCCGGAGTGAATTCCGTCGCGCGTGCATCTTCTGCTGAACTTTTGCCTCCCGATCGGCAACTGCGTGGGATAAGGTCTTGGGGTTTGGGTATCTCTCCTGTTGCTTTGTCCGGTGGCACGGCTTTGAGCGAAGTCATGTATAACAATCCTGCCTGGGTAGGTGTCGAGGGAAAAGCATCACAGAAGAACATTTTGCGAGGCCTATTTTTCCCTGGTTTGACCCTTGGTGCCAATGGAACCACGCGCGCACTCGGACAGGCCTACTTCAATGGCAACGGCTCTACGCAGAGATCGATAGAAAATTTTCTTAAGGCGGCTCAGAACGAGCAGACGCCCTACGGCTATTTTGAGATGGCGCCGAGCGTCACTATTTTGCGTATGCAGTGGGGGATTTTCGCGCGGGCCCAGGTTCAGGGCTACGTCTGGCAGCCCTCATTGCAGCCCACATCTGTCGCGGAGGCACCCGGTTCAGGTCGCGTATCAAACGATTCCTATTTTCTTTCAGAATCTGTGCCCCAAATGAGTGTGAGTGCTCTGGTGGAGAGAGGTACAGCGCTCTCGTTTTCAGTGCCCTACAAAAACACCGGTGTGAATCTGGGTGTTACGGCACGGCCCACCTGGCGCACAGAATATGCTGGGCAGGTGAGCCTTTCTGAACCGCTGGTTGAGGAAACTGCCAAGAATCTAAAGGCAAAATTCAACGAGACGCGTGGGATTCCTATCGATGTTGGGATGAGCGTGCGGCTGCCCCGTTTCAGTTTGCGGCCAACCTTTGGATTGAAGCTCGAAGACGCTGGAAATACGTATTTTCGGGCTGCCAATTCTGCACACAGGGATTTTGTTCAAAAGAGCAATTTGAGCGCTGGACTTGCGGGGTGGATTTTTCAAGAGAAGAGCTTTGCCTCACAATGCTCCGTTTCGGGTCATCATCTGAATGATGCGCGTCTGGCGCTCAATTCGGTTGTGGGTCTGGGCTGTGAGATCCATTTCAAAGGTCAAGTGGAAGGCGACCTGGTTGTCGATGCGCCAATTGTTGCGCGTGTCGGTTACAACAAACAGGGATTGTCTTACGGATTGAGCTGGGACATGCCTTTCGCCGTCCTTGAGGTCGCAAGTCAGGTTGCGCACGTTCAGGGGCCATCAGGATTTGAAGATCGAAGCGACAGACGATACTTTCTGCGGGTGAGTGTGGATGCGAATCGAGAATGATTTGCGTGCTGCCAAGGCTTCGTCTATACGTTGCCGAGGTGGTTTTGAAGAAAAGCGCACGAAGCGGACGTGGCGAAATTGGTAGACGCACTGGTCTTAGAAGCCAGCGCCGCAAGGTATGTGAGTTCGAGTCTCACCGTCCGCACCACTCTTGGTATTGAAAATCTCAGCGCGCGCGTTGCTGTGACGACAACAAATTCTTTCTAAATGCATTGAGTAGATTTAAGACCGCGGGCTGGTGCACATCCTGACAGGCCTGCAGATATCCCATCAAAATACACGCAGCTTTGCGCACAATGTCTTCGTTTGCTGTTGTATCTTGAGATGCGGCCCCTGATGCGTTGTTTCTCGCCTCCGATGAAACGAATGTCAGCAGTTTTCCAGAGCGGAGCTCTGCTGTCCTGTAGGAGTCCTTTTCTCGGTAGGTGATCACAGCCTCATCGACCGTGTGGGGTGAATTCTTGGTCGTGTGCAATACCACATCGGTTGGGCCGTCACCCCGGAAGCACAACCAGTCCGAGGAGTCGTAGGGAGGTTTCAGAAGGCTTCGATCGAGTGTGTTAAGGTGCTCTCCCATGCGCATAAATTCGATGAAACGGCGCAGGAAAATCAGAACACTAGCAGTGTCATGACAAAAGGCGTAGCCCAGGCGCTGTTTGCTTTCAAAAACACGAATGGCACGACCAGAGGTGCTCACACCCAGAATCACCACTTCCACGTCGGATGTTTTTGGCAGGGTATCGCACAACGCTTCATGTTCAGGCTTGTCGATGGCAACAGAGAATCCACCGTAGCTTATGTCCATCAAGGGCAACACAATGGATTTTTCGAAGACCGCATGTCCGCTTGCTGAGTCGTGGGAGAGTGCGTAGCGCTGTGAGACTCGGCGTTCAGATAATTTTGGAGCAGCCATGCGAATGATCTCCCAAAGGGGTGCGGATCCGGGGATTACCGTTTCACACGGCATACCGATCCGACGTCCCCTCTATGTTATCATCCGCCGCTGATCGGCAGACAGGGGGTGTCAAAGTCTCCCCTCTGACCGATCGGTTTGTGAGGTGATTCGTCTCCGGCTGTTCTTAGTTCTGTTCCCCGTCGATAATTTCGTAGTCAGCCGAAATGATTTCAAGGCCTTGCCATGCGGCAAAGCAGCTGCCGTCGATGAGGGTTCCAATATATGCGCCGTCAGCTTCGACAATTCGACAAAGCGACTCAATTTCGCTCTGCTGTGCAGTGATTTGTTGTTGATCGCCAAGGATGGCTGGGTTTCCTTCGGGGCTGAGCAACAAAGTGGAGTGCCTGCGTGCGGATATCCAGCGTGGTTGGAGGTCGCCTCCGAGAAGATCGAAGCCAATACCAATGCTGTGTCCGCGGTGCATCGAGCGAGAGTAATAGTGGCAGGTGCCCATGTGGAATCCGCCGTAGTTCCAACCACCCAGATTGTCCGACAGACGGCAGATACGGATATCAGAGCGTCCGTAGTTGGGGGAGTTCCACCATCCACCGATGATGATGCTGGGTGGAGGATTTATAAATCCTGGGCTTGGAATCCGTGGCGACCAGGGCTGCCAATACATGGGCTGTGCTGTGGCCGTGGCAAGGGGCGCCGCTAAAGCACCCAGCAGCAAAGACGAGGCAAGGAATTTACCTGTAGTGGTCTTCATATCCAGGCTCCTTTCTTATTTTGTGCACGAGGAGTTCAGGGCGTTTGCCGCACGCCGGGTGTGCGCGCGGCAACCCGATCTCACCATGGCGCGAGAACTCAGGAGCGACCACTGCAGAGCCTTGGAAATGAGGAATGGTTTAATGAGTTGAAAGGGAGTTGCACAGGCCGGAGAAGCAACGGCCAAGTGCCAATTGGCATTGGATCAGGTCTTCTTCAAGTCGGCCTGTGGGCTGGAATTTTCTCAGCGGTGCAAAGTTTTTGATAGTCAGGCCCTGTTGGGTAAAACAGCGGGCTAGGAAGGCCCTGGCTGTTCGGCGATTACCATCCATAAAAGGGCGAATTGTCATGAGACACACCCACAGCCTTGCACTGGCCTGAATCAGAGTAGGAGCGGCAGGGTCTTTGTCGAGAACCCTGTAGAAATCGCGCAGGCACTTTCTCAGCTCTTCGGACACCCGATCTCCTGCAGGGCTCCTGTAAGACCAACCCCGGCAATCAGCTGTGGTGACGACTCGAGTCCGGACTGAGGGAACACCTTTGAGTCCTCGGATCCGCCCGTTGAGGAGCCTCAAGTCGTATATCCACGCGTCCTCGCGTTGAGCATGATTGAGATGAGCCACGAATTACACTCCCTGGAAACTCGCTCGCTGTGAAAAGTCAGTGGCCGGCAGGGATGCACCAATTCGTCTGACCAATCAAGAGGAAACTCAGGTTCTCGTGCGATTAAATATTTCTAGCAAATCCGATGGCTTATCCGCTGAATAGAGAGGTGCGGGGTTTGTCGGAGCTTGACCTTGATACCCCCAAGCACACCAGACGGTCGCGACACCGCAGGCTGAGCCAGCGACAGCGTCACCTTGGCTGTCGCCGATCATGAAAACTTCATCTGTTTCAGGTGAACCACCAAGAGCACTCAGGGCATGTCGCAGCGGCACAGGACTGGGCTTGGCCTCGGAACAGGTGTCGCCACCCACAACCAAATCCACATGACCCAACACATCCAGAGCTTCGAGTAGTTTTTTGGAGAGGGCTTCGGGCTTGTTGGTGATGACAGCCACGCGCCCCATTTGCTTGGCCTTTTGGAGGACTTCTTTGATGCCAGTGTAGAGCTGGGTGTGCACGGCAATATTGCGTCCGTAGTTTTCCACGTAAAGGGATTCCACCTGAGCCAATTTCTCTTCCGATAGATTTCCACCCGGAAGCATCACGTGGTCATCGAAACAATTGACATAGAGTTCACGCATGCCACGATTCACATGCGGAACAAGTGAATCAAAACCACGTTCGGTGAGGTTGAGTTGTTTGCGCACAGCCTGCGCTGCAGCAACCATGTCTTTGCGGCTGTCTTCGAGTGTGCCGTCGAGATCAAAAAAGAAAAACTTCATGGATTTGCTCATTTCTGATGTTGCATACTTTCCAAGCTGCCTTTGCCGTCGCCTAACTCTGTGACCGAGCGTGCGCCCGAAGTTGAGCCTTTGAAGGCAGTGAAGGGCTTGTCATTGTGGGTCTGCACGGCATGCGGGATTCCACCCGGAATGAGGAGAATATCGCCTGCTTCGATGGTCACGGGGCCAGCGTCGAAGTGAAAAGTTGTGACACCGGAAACCGCACCGCGAATTTCATCGTAGTCGTGTGCATGGCGAGAGCGCTCGAACCAAGGTGGAATAGTTTGTAGGTCGTAAACTGTGTAGCCATGTCGCTCCATTTCGCGCGCGACGCTCTCTTCTGTGGGCGCTTCCTTATGAGGCCATTTGAAGACTTTGACGGCCTCGAAAAGATTATTCATCTCAGTAACTTCCTCGATCCAGGGGGTTCGGATTCAGAAACGATCTCGAAATGCTCTGACGTAGCTGAATGTGGCAAGATCATCGCTGGTGTCAATGGCTTTCTGGAGTGTTGGTGTATCCCAACGGAGGAATGGGTTGGTTGTTTTTTCTTCTCCAAGATTCAACGGCACGGTGACACATTCGTGGGGCTCAAGAGCCTCCTGTTTGAGAATGGCTTCGAGATGCTCGAGGCGTTCACGCTGTGTAGGGTTATCTTCCTGCAACAACGCGGCCACGCGTAGATTTTTGACCGTGTATTCGTGCGCGCACCAGATCCGCACAGCATCTGGCAAGCGGCGCAATTCTTTGAGTGCATCGAGCATCTGCGGATGTGTCCCCTCGAAGAGCCCCCCACAGCCTGCGCCAAACAAAGCATCCCCGACAAAGACATCGCTTCCCTGCTCTTCTCGCGTTCCTCGGACAAGATAGGCGATGTGGTCGAGGGTGTGTCCACGCACATCAATGGCCTGTACTTCGTTTGACCAAAGATGAAAGGCACCCCCAGGACTCAGCCGGTTCAACCGTTTGGCCTGCCATTGTTGCTTTTCCCTGAGCCACGGGGAGCAGACGAGTTCGATGTTTGCCCACCGTTCGAGGAGAGCCTGCACGCCGCCCGTGTGGTCACTGTGGTGGTGAGTCAGGAGAATGAATTCGGGTTGAAGTCCAAATGCCTCGACGATCTCAATCAGAGGTGCAGCATCACCGGGGTCAATGAAAGCCGCCCGTGCGGTCTCTTTGTCGACAAGAATATAGAGGTAGTTGTCCTTGAAGGCCGGAACGACGTGCAACGCGAGGGTTGCAGAGAGCTGTGAAACAAACGCAGAGCGACGCATTACTTTTGCCCTGAGTTTGTTTCCCAATATTTTCCGTACAGGGGCCAAAGTGCCCGCCGAGTTTCGGCAGGAATGAGCTCTGGAGAGGTCATGAGTGCAAACTGAGCGGCATTGAAAATTGGATTGCGTGAACTGAGTGGCAGAGCCTCAAGGACACTGCGGACAATGCGTTTGGAGGTATCCACATTCTTTTTGAGAACGGCCAAAACGGCCTCGACAGACACAGCCTCTTCGTTTTCCCGCCAGCAATCGTAATCGGTGACAAAGGCCAGCGTGCAGTAGGGCATCTCTGCTTCACGGGCTAGAGCTGCTTCGGGCATCGCGGTCATGCCAATGATCCCACAGCCTTCGGAGCGGAAAGCATGACTCTCTGATCGTGAAGAGAAGCGCGGCCCCTCAACACAAACGTAGGTTCCTTCGTGAAAAACCGAAGCACCTTCGCTCTTGCAAGAGTTGAAGACGGTTCTCTGGAATTCTGGGCAGTAGGGATCGGCAAGGCTAACATGCCCGACAACGCCTTTTCCAAAAAAGGTGCGTTCGCGCAGACCCACGGTTTTGTCGAGGATCTGCTTTGGAATCACAACTGTTCCCGGTGCGTATTGTTCCTGCAGACTTCCTACAGCACTGACGCTGAGAATGTGGGTTACACCGAGCGACTTGAGAGCAAAGATATTTGCACGGTAGTTCACCTCGGAAGGCGTAAAACGATGTCCTTTGCCATGGCGCGGAAGAAAAGCAATCGGTCGCCCGTTGAGTTCGCCGGTGATGACCGTGTCGCTGGGCTGACCAAAGGGCGTGGAGAGAGATTGCTCTTTGATGTTTGAGAGCCCGGGCAGATCGTAGAGCCCAGAACCACCAATCACTCCCAAGAACGTCTTCTTTTCCACGATGCTTTCTCCCACTGCAAAGGATTATGATTCAAGTTTCACAGGCGCTTGTTGTTAAACTTATTGAGTAGATCCTGCAACGAAGCAGGGCCTGAGGGTTGTGGCGCTGGGTTGCGCTCGGGGCGACGTGTTGGTGTGCCGCCGCTTGTGGGTTGTGGTCGACCGCCTGCATTCGAGCCAGCCCCACTTCTGGCTGTCGGCAGGCTCTGGCCCGAGGACGCACCTGCGCGTGGCGCGCTGCGTTGCCCTGAAGCTCCACCAACACCTTCTTCAACTGCCTTGCGGCTCAGGCTGATGCGTTTTCTCTCCTTGTCCACACCAATGACTTTCACCTTCACCTGATCGCCAACGGCAATCGCCTGTGAGGCATCTTTGACAAATTGGCTCGAGAGTTCGCTGATGTGAATGAGGCCATCTTGATGAACGCCGATATCAACAAATGCACCAAAGTTGGTGACGTTGGTGACAGTGCCCTGAAGAACCATGCCTTCTTGTAGACTGTTGAGGTCACGCACTTCTCGGTTGTAGGTGTGCTTCACGCCATCCTCGCGCGGGTCACGGCCCGGCTTGAGGAGTTCTTTGATGATGTCCTGAAGGGTTGGAACACCGATATCCTCGGTGACGTAGCGTTTCAGATCGAGCGTGTTGAGAACATCTCGTTGACCGATAAGTTCGCCGACAGATTTGTTCAGGTCACCGGCGATCTTCTCAACCACTCGGTACGCTTCGGGGTGCACTGCTGTGTTGTCGAGGGGGTTGCCAGCCTCCGGAATACGGAGGAATCCCGCTGCCTGTTCGAAGGCTTTCGGGCCAAAGCCCATAACTTCAAAGAGCGCATTGCGATCTTTGAAGACTCCCTTTTGCTCGCGGTGCTTAACGATGTTCTTGGCCAGTGTCGGGCCGATACCGGCAACGTACGAGAGGAGGCTTGGACTTGCAGTGTTGAGATTCACACCAACGTAGTTCACGCAGCTCTCGACAACTTCGTCGAGTTGTTTCTTGAGGCGACTCTGATTCACATCGTGTTGATACTGACCGACACCAATACTTTTTGGTTCAATTTTCACAAGCTCTGCAAGAGGATCCTGGAGGCGACGGGCAATGCTCACTGCACCGCGGTAGGTGAGGTCGAGATCTGGAAATTCGTCGCGGGCAACATCGCTTGCAGAATAAACACTGGCACCAGCCTCGTTGACCACAAGGATTTTCACACCCAGTGATTTGTTGGCCTCCAGAAGCTGATGGAAGAAATCGTCGAGCTCGCGGCCGGCTGTCCCGTTTCCGATGCTCACATATTCCACCTTGTACTTGCTGATGAAATCGAGTGCCTTTTCAGCGGAGTTGCGGTTCTTTGGTGCGGTTGCTGGAGATTCGAGATCGGGGAAGATGGTGCTGTGGTCGAGCAGCTTCCCGGTTTCGTCGACAACAACAAGTTTGCTGCCAGTTCGGATTCCAGGGTCTACACCCAAAACAATTTTCTTTGGGATGGGTGGAAGCAATAGGAGCGAGCGGAGGTTTTTTGCAAAGACCGTAATGGCCTCTTCCTCGGCACGATTTTTTGTTTCCAACCGAAGTTCGGTTTCAATGCTTGTTGCGAGCAGGCGGCTGAAGGCATCTTTGACGCAGTCAGCCATCAGGGTTTTTACGGGCGTGGTCGCTCGTCCATCGATCACGCGATCGGAGACAATAGCCATCGCTGTCTCTACATCGTATTCGATCGTGACCTTGATGATTTCTTCTTTTTCACCGCGGCGCAGTGCCATCAGGCGGTGTGCAGCAATGGTGTTCACCGGCTCACGGAAATCATAGTAGTTATTGTATTTGGTCTTCTTGTCCTTGTGTTCGTCGCGTACGATCGAAACAAAGGTCGCGTGATCGAAAATCCACTGACGCAGCTCACCACGGATTTCGGCGCGCTCAGACACGTGCTCGGCGATGTAGTCTTTGGCGCCTTGAATGGCGATTTCAAGGGTAGTGACCTCAGGATGCTGTCCAACGTAGGACACACACAACGATACAAGATCCTCGAGCGCAGGATCTTGTTTGAGAATCTCGAGTGCAAGCGGCTCTAGGCCGCGCTCTTTTGCGATTTGTCCGCGGGTGCGTTTCTTCGGTTTGTAGGGAAGATAGAGATCCTCGAGCTCTGCCTTGACTTTGCAGGCTTTGATTTTTGTTTCCAGTACAGGTGTGAGTTTACCTTGCTCCTGGATGGATTTGAGGATCGTTTCTTTGCGTTCTGCGAGAGCAACAAGGTATTCAAAGCGATCGCGGATGTCGCGGATCTGCACCTCATCAAGACCACCGGTGGCCTCTTTTCGGTAGCGCGCGATGAAGGGAACGGTGCAGTCGTCCAGGATCAGCTTGAGGGTGTTTTCGACCGGAGCCTTTCCCAAGCTCAATTCGGTGGAAATGTCGTTCACAATCTCCGGAGTGAGCAAAATATCCTTGTTGGCCATGACCGTCTCTCTTGTATGAAATTCAAAAACAAAGGAGGGGCTTCAAGCCACCCCTCCCCTCTGAACCGTTTCTGCGGAAGGTGCCGCAGCACACTAGTTTACGTCAGCGAGCGCGATTGACAAGCTCTGTTCCCGAGAAGAAAAAGTTCAATTCAATTGCGGCATTTTCCTTTGAGTCGGATCCATGAACGGTGTTTTCACCGATGCTCAGAGAGTGTGTTGCGCGGATTGTTCCCTTGTCTGCTTTCTTGGGATCGGTTGCGCCCATGAGCTCGCGGTACTTGACGACTGCGTTGGGAGCTTCGAGTGCCGAAACCACAACAGGGCCGGAGCACATGAATTCGACGAGCTCACCAAAGAAGGGGCGCTCTTTGTGTACAGCATAGAATTGTTCTGCTTCGCGGCGTGACATGTGGATCATTTTGGTTGCGACAATGCGCAGGCCGGCAGATTCAATCATGCCAAGAATGTTTCCAACGAGGTTGCGACGTACGCCGTCGGGTTTGATGATCGAAAAAGTCATTTCCATGGTGCATTCCTTTCGTTTTTACCGACCCAATATCAAGCACCAGGCCGTGTTTGGAAAACGCAGTATTGTCAAACCCAGAGCCCCTGTCAAATGCTCAATGCGACAGTTTGTTGTGGGCGGAAGTCGTCTGATTTTCAGGAGAATTCTGGCCCTAGGCCGTAGTTCTGGTCGCTCTGAAGAGCAGAGGGTGAACGCGCCGGTGCGTTAAAGAAGGACTCGAAGTTGGGTTTGGCTTTTCGCCCTTCGAGCATTTCTGCGAGAATTTTCAAGTCAACTTTGTAATGTGGATTCTGGTTCTGCAGGTCGCGGATGGTTTCTTTCAGAACTCTCATGAGCAAGCAGAGCTCAAAGAGAGTTTCGACGTCTGCTGCTTTCTCTGGAAGTAGTTCGACACCTGTTGGGTTTTCAGCGATGGTCAACAAATACGAGCGGACAAGCGTAGACTCGAGTTCAGCAAGAGACGGGTTATAGCGCAGTGGCTTGACCACACACTCGATGCGCCTGAGAAGACTTTTGCTGAATTCGTTTTCTGAACCGAGAATCTCCTTGAAGATGGGCAGTTCTTCGTTGCGCTCCGTTCTGAGCCAAGCGAATTGCAGGCTCAAGAGCATCGCTGCTAAATCCTTCAGGCACGACTGTTTTTCGAGACGATATTCCTCGTCATCGAGGCTGTCTGTTTCATAATTTACAAGATACAACCCATCTTCAGCCAAAAGCACCTGCCCGAGATGTACGTGTCCATGGATGCGGATGAGCAGACCGAGATGCTCGCAGCTCTTCACCTTTTCAAAGAGATGGTGCGCATATTCAGGAAGAACAGCAAATGCTTTGTCGAGTCCGCGGATGGAATCGGTCAAGCTACGGAAAAGGTAGATTCGTTCGTTTATCTTGTGGCGTGTCATTTCAAGCCAACGTTCTCTCGACAATCCTGCGTTGGCTTCCGGGTTTATCAGTGGGTTGTGGCGACTCTGGGTCATCGCGACATGGAAGTCGGCTAGCATGCGGCCAAGTCGGTTGACCGATTCAAGAATTGATTGCCATGCCAAACCCGAGGCGCGTTCACGCATCGATTCCGGATAACGCGCATGATGGATTCTGCTCGTCAATTCTCGCCAGAGTTTGTTGTTGCTCTGGATGTAACGCGTAACGATGGCCACCGGGAGTTTTGTGTCCGAGTGTGCCGGTGAAAAATCGTAGCGTGTGGTGATTTCGGGATGCTGCAGAAAGTGATTCTGGGAGTTGAGATACTCGAGTGTTTCAGCCTCGACCGAGTGAGGTTGCTGCGGATTCAGGACTCTGAATATTTTGCAAAGGTGTTGCGTTTCAACTCGGGTGCAAGCGTTTTTGTTGTCCGTCCAGAGGTTGATGATATTGAAGCTCGACTGCGCTTCGAACTGCCTGCAGAGCAGGAACCCACCACGCATGGTCGATATGCGTCCGCTGCCTTCCACGGCTTGCTTCCAGGTCGAGTAAAACAAAGCATCGGTGGTCGCCTCGCGCAGGCTCCACGGTGGCAGAACGATTAAGTCGCCATCCTCGCTGTAGCGGGCAATTCTAAAGGGAAAGGTCAACAGCTCGGTTTGGCCGGGACAACGCAACCAGGCCATGCCGATGGCACCGTTGGCGTCCTGATGAAAAACGCAGGCATCGAAGAGTTCTATGGCTCCCGAGGGCCCTTTTTCGAAGGGATAAAAGCGCTGGCGGAGCCATGCATCTGGCTCCATGGAAGTCACGAGTTGTTCGAGAATCTTAAGAAAAGCGTTCAATTTTTCGTCCCCATCCTTGGGTCGGTGGCATGGCCTAAGGGTCACGCCCTGGTTCAGTCTGGAACCTTGTTGCTGTGCCTATCAGGATGGGTCACGGACAACAACGTCGTCAAGGTCAGGGAACTCTTCGAGGATGTAATTCGCAATAGATTCGGATGTATAGGCTTGAACATTGCAGCTGCCGCATGCCCCCGAGAGGCTGATGGTCAAAATGCGGTTTTCTAGCTCTTCGATAAGGACATCGCCCCCGTGGGATTGAACCCCAGGTGCAATTTTTTCATCGATGAAACGCTGGATGGCTTGACGCTGGGTGGAAAGGTTGACGCCAGTGACACTCATTTTCAGTCCTCAGAAAATTATGACTTCGATAAACTCGGTGTAGAACCGATATCTCTAATGATCGGGAGAGAGTGTGACGCCTATTGACGGTAATCCCTTGAATAAGTCTTGTTCGCGTGGTGGAATTGGTCGATTCCACGATGCGGTTCAGGGGAGACCGGGGGCACACAGCGCTACCGACCATCAACCTGGTCTTTTACTCGGGTCTGTGGAGTGTGAAAAGGAGAATTTCATGCGATTTGAGGCCCACTCGCAGCGGGATATGACTTCCTCGGGACGGATGAGCACGCCCGACCAGTCTGTCCCCAAAAAAGGGCACAAACTCACATCGAAAATGGCGCTTGTCGGTAGCGCGACAGCTGCTCTGCTCGTTTCAACAATCCAAGCCCAGGCTCAAGAGGTCTATTTTCCATTTACCGACGGACAGGCATCTTCCGTTGCTCCAGTTGTGGGCGAACGAAACGGAGAGCCCGTTTTATCTGCCCCTAGCCTCTCTGCTAAGCCTCTAGATATGACAGCTTCAGTCCAGTCTGAGCGGTCGATCATGACGGAGTTTCGTTTTCTCAGCCGGCGGCTTTTTGGCCTCAACAACATGGTAGGGATTTCGGTTTTTGATGCTATCGGCTCTGCCGACGCCGTGCGCAAGAATCAGCGAATCCGTGAGCTCTGTGCCCGCGTAGATGAGCGTTATCGCTCACTTGGGTGGAATAAAAGTCCATGTAATTCGTTGCCTTGGACCTACGATCGGGTCTCCGAGCAGGGCTACCCTCTGATTTATTGGGACTACTCCGGGTTAACCTGGGGTCGCAGCGAACCGCCGCCCGACGAAAGCACAATGGTCTTCGGTGGGGTTCACCCCGATGAGCTGACCCCCATCAATTTGGCATTTCGTTTCGCGGAGGCCTTGAATAGAGACCCGGGGCTATTTGTCCAGCACCGAGTTGTTGTTGCTCCACTTGTGAATCCCGATGGATTCTTCATGTTTCCTGCGCGCCGCACCAACGCTAACGGGGTTGACCTAAACCGCAACTTTGCGACTCGGGACTGGTGGGCGGTGGCTATGAAGTGGTGGAAACAGCGCAGAAACTCAGACCCACGCCATTTTCCTGGTGCAGCTCCGGAAACTGAAGAGGGAACGCGCTTCCAAGTGGATCTGATGAACCAGTTCCAACCGGATAAGGTTGTTTCCATCCATGCGCCTCTCGGGTTCCTCGACTATGATGGTCCGGGTGACAACAAGCGGCAAAATCTCTCTGATTTCGAGAAAAAAGCTCGTGATTTGGCCTATATTGTCTCGCGCAATTCAAACAACTACAGGGTTCTCGATTTTGCATTCTACCCTGGTTCACTGGGCAATTATGCAGGAAACGAAAGGCATGTGCCCACCGTGACTCTTGAGCTTTCGAGTACGAACCCTCGGTTTGCCGAGAAATATTGGCGGGAGTTTTTCCCAGGGCTGCGTGCTGCTGTGAAGTATGAATTTAAGCGCAGCGCTTTGGCTCGGCTTGAAACTTTGTCCCTGCAATCGCAATCTGGAACTCCAGCAACTAATTGCTGCCTCGAATCTCCTTGATTTTCTCTGCTCCGTTGAGTTTAAGCTCCCCTTATAATTAAGGGAGCTGGACGCGTGGCTTTTTCTTTTAAACTCTTGAATACCGATAAAAACACCTCTGCGCGTCGTGGCGTTGTGAGCACAACTCACGGGAGCATCCAGACACCAGTCTTCATGTCCGTCGGCACCTTCGGTGCGGTGCGCGCCCTCGATCATATCGACCTGGAATCCATTGGGGTTCAGATCATATTGGGCAATACCTACCATTTGTACCTACGTCCGGGCGCTCCAATTTTGAGAGAGCGTGGCGGATATCACAAGTTGATTCACTGGAACGCACCCATTCTCACCGACAGCGGTGGATTTCAGATTTTTTCCCTTCCACACCAACGAGTGATCACCGAGCAAGGTGTTGAGTTTAAGAGTTATCTGGATCAGGCTGCGCGTTTTTTTAGTCCAGAGAGCAACATAGAATTTCAAGAAACCATCGGCTCCGACATCATGATGGTGCTCGATGTTTGTGTGCCATCCACAAGCCCGCGCGATATTGCAGCCCGTGCAATGGAGCGCACACACCGTTGGGCACGGCGCTGCAAATCGGCACAGCGCAATCATGAGAATGCATTGTTTGGCATTGTCCAAGGGGCAATTTTTGAAGACCTTCGGAAGGAAAGTTCCGATGCACTGCGAGAGTTAGATTTTCCTGGCTATGCAATCGGTGGTTTGGCTGTAGGCGAAACCGACGACGAGCGAGAGCACTTCACTCAATTCACAGCAGCTCTGCTTCCCTCCGACAAACCTCGATATCTCATGGGTGTCGGTACACCACACGATCTTGTTCGAAGCATTCGTGCGGGCGTTGACATGTTCGACTGTATCATCCCAACCAATCATGCTCGGCAGGGTGTTGCTTATACGTTTGATGGTAAGGTGAAGTTGCGGCGCGCTGCGTTTGCGAATTCTGTGGAGGCCATCGATTCTGCCTGTGGCTGTTTCGTGTGTCGCCGATATTCGCGTTCTTATCTGCACCAACTCATAAAATGCGATGAGCCTACGGGATGGCGGCTCGTGAGTTATCACAACACCTGGTTTTATGAGCGACTCATGGAGCGCTGCCGTGAAGAGATTGTGGCGGGAACTTTCGATGAATTCAGTCGCTGGTTTCTCTCACATGCCGAGGACTGAAAAAAAGCCACCCGCACGTGCGGGTGGCTTTTTCATGTGAGTTGATTTTGGGTGCCTCAAAGAGGCAGAAGAATATGGTTCAGCTCGGTTTCCACTGAGCAGCGGTCGAGGTTCTTGGCTGCGGAAATTTCCGAGACAATCATTGCGCGTGCGCGCTCCAGCATTTTCTTCTCACCGAAAGACAGGTCTTTGTCGTGGCGGAGACTCGAGAGGTCGCGAAGAACCTCGGCAATTTCAACGAGATTTCCTGTGTTGAGCTTTTCATTCAATGCACGGAAACGCCGATTCCAGGTCGCTGTCGACTTTTTCGACGGTGACTTCAAAATGTCGTATATCTTCTCCACTTCGCGCGGAGAAATAACCGCCCGTAATCCCACGGTTTGTGCTGCACGGGTTGGTACCATCACTTTGGCGCCCGTCGCATGGATCTTCAGGACATAAAAATCCTGCTTAGTCCCTGCAATTTCGCAGCTTTCAATGTTTTCAATGGTTCCGACGCCGTGGCAGGGATAAACTGCCTTTTCTCCAACGCCGAACATGACTCGTTCTGAACTCATTTCTCTAGCCCTCCAGGAGAAGTGGTTCGTGGCTGGCTGGGTGCACGCACCCGAACCTATGCCGTCTGAAGCAAAACCCTTGCCAGCGGTTTCGGTCATTTCGGATTTTTAGATTCAAACGAGAAATTCCCCGGGACAGCCGATTGCGGGGATGTCTTGTGGGTGGAAACCTCGATCTTTTTGTTGAATCAGCCCGAAAAGTAAGAAGACCCCTTTCGCAAAGGTAAAGGGTTGGGTAACACGTCACAGGCGTTAATGTCAATTGTTTTTGCTTTTCTGTGTAGCACAAGCGGAAAAGCCCTTGCCTGGTCGGATGAATTTGAACATCGCTAGCATGGCCAAGTGCCGTTGATTTGAAGTGCGCTGCTGTCACAGGTGACATCCATGATGGAAAATTCCACGCTTCCCAAATCTCTAATGTTTGTCGGCAAGGTGCGAGATCCTCTGCACGATACGATTTCATTTACTCTCGTCGAAAAGCTCGTCATCGATTCACCGGAATTCCAGAGATTGCGGCGGATCCAGCAAACGGCCTTCATAAAGTATGTGTTTCCCGGTGCGACGCATACGCGCTTTGTGCACGCGTTAGGCGTGATGCACATGGCTGGCGTGCTGCTCAATTCGTTGGTCGCGAACCAGGAACGTATCCTTGAAGCTCTCGAAAGCTCGCTTCAGCAACTCCCAGTGACGGTTCAAAAGTCACACTCAATGACCGAAATTCACCACGGAAGCCTGACTGACACGAGGACTGCCATTGATTGGCTTAAGAAGCCTGAGGTGGCTGAAGTTCTTCGCCTCGCAGCTCTTTTGCATGATGTTGGGCATGCGCCTTTCAGTCATAGCCTGGAACGTTTTATGCCAACTTGGAATGAGCTTCTGACAGCTCTTCCAGCGTTGTCCTTGCCTCAATATCTTGTACAGGCATTCGAGAAAAAAGTTGAGAAACAAAGAGCCAAACGTGCGGACGCGCTCGATGCGCGGATTCGCCATGAAATATACACGCTGATGATCGTGGCGCGGATATTTTCAGGTGTAGCGCCTGAGTTGTCACAGCAGCTAGGCCATGATGTTTGCGCCGTGCTTGATCTCGACGTTGTTCCTCCGGAGACAGGTGTTGTGGCGAGGAGTCAGTTGCAAACTCTTCTTCATGAGGTTGTGAGTGGAGAAATCGATGTCGATCGCATGGATTACCTGCTCCGTGACTCGCGTGAATGTGGGGTGGTTTATGGGCTTTTCGACGCTGGTCGAATCCTAGATTCGGCGAGTTTTTACAAAGACACTCAGACCTCGAACTATCATCTAGCCATCCGCCGCAGTGGTGTTGCGGCTTTTGAAGATTATTTGCGAGCGCGTTGGAGTATGTACCAACAGGTCTATTTTCATAAGACCGCAACCGCATGTGAGGCTATGCTGGAGGCTGCCCATAAGCTCCTTGGGCGATTCTCCTTGCCGCTTGAGCTTGATGCATTCCTCGCACTCGATGACTCTTCTTTTCTCGAATATGCACGGAGCAAGGCAACAGATTCGAGCAATCGCGGCTTGAAACTGCTCAACGATCTTTTGTTTGGGCGGCGTTTGTGGAAGCGTGTCTACGAAGAGAACGTGACTGTCGCACAGATCGCGACGTCGCCATCGTTGTGTCCGGCAACTTTAAAGATGCTTCGGGCTGAAGGTATTCCGAGTGAAATGCTGGAGAGTAGCACAAGTCTCACACGTTTTTCACCGAAAGGTCGTGAGAGACAATCACGCAACAAGCTTAAGGTTGTTGTTAAGGATGTGCATGGGCTCAGATTTCTCGAGCCGATTGAAATGCATTCGCGCCTCGTTAATCGCCTCGACGAGGAAGTGGTCATTCGCCGGATTTTTGTGGCGAGAGAAGACGACGAGGGCAGGCTGATTGATGCCAAAGCGGTGCAGCAACGAGTTTCCTCTGAAGTAGTGATTCCTCGTCCGAGTGAAGAAACATGAGGCTTGGGTCAATTCACGATGCTTGATTATATTCGTTCGGGGTGGAGTTTCTTTTTTCGTTGGCCCGTTGCCAATGCGCAAAGCTTTCGAGCGCTGGGGCTATTTCTTGGGCCCCTCTTTCAGACCATGGTTTACGTTTTCTTTGCTGCAGTGGCCGCTTCGCTTTTGAATTCCCGGTTTGATTTTTTAGCACCGCTGATGGGTTGGATTGGCCTTTCAATGCTGACCGGATTTTTTCACGAAGATGGATTGGCCGATACAGCCGATTCCCTCGGTGTTTCGAAGTTTGATTCAGGTGCCTCGCTTGAACGCATAAGGGCTACCTTTAAAGACCCGCGCCTAGGAACCTTCGGTGTAAGTGCTTTGATTCTGTTTTGGATGTTCAGGTATGTCGCTGCAATTGAATTGAAAGAGCAGATTTTGATTCTTGCACTAGTGTGTTTGGTTTCTCGGACATGTTCGCTTGGGTGGGGTTTAATTTTTTATTCTCGTGTGGGCGAGTCGCCTTCCGCCCGATCGTCGCATGTGATGCAAGAGGTTCAGCCGATTGCAGGAGCATTCCTTTTGCTGCTCGGACTCCTGCTCGGGTTTGGGGTATATTTTATTCTGAATGAGGCACTCGCGCTTTTGGCGTTGCCAGAGATCTCAAATTCTTTCTCTCCGTTCTCAACGGCATTTGCAGGGGCTGTTCTTCTGAGCTTTTTCAGCTCTGGTCTGATCTTATTTGGCTTGATTCGCAGGACAGAAGCCCTCAATGGTGACCTCCTTGGAGCAACCGTTTGTATTTCTGAGGTTATTTTAACAATCTGTTTTTTCATGATTTTTTGAATATCGGGTTAAGTTCCCTCCGGGCGTGGCCGACATCCAATTGCGTTCGGAGGAGAGAACATGGCTGTTCGACTTTCATTTGCGAGTGACCGGAATCCTCAATCCCGTGGGGTCGACAGGCAGAATGCTTTGCTCGGCCGGAGGGTGTTGGTTGTCGATGATAGTGCATCACAGAGGCGCAGATTAAGCGATATCTATGAGAGCCTGGGAATGCAGGTGGTCGGCGAGGCCTCGAACGGCCTCGAGTGTCTTGCGATGGTGGATCGTCTGCAGCCCGACATCATTTCTCTTGATGTGATTATGCCGGTGATGCACGGCGTTGAAACACTCGGGTATCTGCGTGAAAAGAAGACCAGCGCGATCGTCGTTTATGTGAGTGCATTGGGTGCATTGGAGGCGATGTCGGAGGTCAAATCCCCTGGCGGACACCTCCCGGATGCTGTGTTCTCCAAAAAGGATGGGCGTGACACTTTTTCGGAAATTCTCACGGCAGTGTTTGTGGGTGAAGATGAGCCCTCCGCGCAATCCTCGCGAGCCAATGGCGACGATCAACCGACAGCCACTCGCGCAGGTTGAGGTCTGGTTCGATGAATGTCCCGCCGGCTTAAATGTTTCGGCTGACCTGTCTTGCAGGGGAGTTCGCCTCGGGTGAAACTCCCCTCTGCATTTTCCAGTCCCCCACGTTGTTCTCTTGGATTTGGGGGGCGAATCTGCCAAATAAATTGAAATGACTGATTTATGTAATTATCAGTTCAGTTCTCGGGTGTAATTTTGCTGGGGGGCCGTCCTTTTGGAAAATCTTGACTGTGTGTCCTTCCCACATCTGAAAGGGTCTCTTGTGGAATTTGAATCGAATGTTCAGGATAAATCAGCTCCCACCGTTTTCACTGTCTCCGATGGAACCGGTGAAACTGCGATGAGCATTGTTCGGGCAGTTCGCGTTCAGTTCGAAAATGCCGAGATTCAAATTGAACGTTTCAACAAGGTCAGAACGCGAGAAGTCCTTGAACATCTGCTGCAGCGCGCGTTGAAGGAAAAGGCCACAATCGTGGCAACCATCGTTGACCCAGAATTACGCGTATACCTCATTTCTCGCGGCATGCAGCTGGGTGTGCATATCGTTGATGTTCTATTCCCGTTGCTGGAGACCCTGTCGGATCAACTTGGTCGGCGTCCGAGCGCGATTCCGGGCTTGCTGCGCCAGCTCGATCAGGATTATTTCCGTCGTGTTTGGGCCGTGGAATATACTGTGCGCCATGACGACGGCGTAGCTCTTCATGACCTCAACGATGCCGATATCGTTCTCGTCGGAATTTCGCGCACATCGAAAACCCCACTGAGCATGTATCTCGGCCACAAAGGCTACAAGGTTGCAAACGTACCTTTGGTTCCTGGTGCAGAGCTTCCCTCTGAGATTTTTTCGGTGGATCAAAACAAAGTGATCGGGCTTGTCATCGATCCCCTACGGCTCACTGAAATCCGCACGGCACGTATTGAGGCCTTGGGCAGCTCAAGCCAGGGTGATTACGCCAACTCGGCCAAGATTTTCGATGAGCTGGAGTGGTCGCGTGAGATCTTTAAGCGCAACAAGCGTTGGCCAGTTCTTGATGTGACTGGCAAAGCCCTCGAAGAGACCGCGGTCGAGATCGAGCGCATTATCCTGTCGCGCTTCCCACATCTGCAGGAAGCTGGATTCTGAATGCAGTCGCACGATTGAAATGAAAAACCCCCGCGCATTGCTCGGGGGTTTCTTTTTTATTTAAGAATGGCGGGCCGTAAGGGATTCGAACCCCTGACCAACGGTTTCGAAGACCGTTGCTCTATCCAGCTGAGCTAACGACCCGCTCTCCTGCGCAGTCTGCCGCCGAACGTAACGTTTTTCAAGGTCACCAGCTCAAATCTGCAGGGTCCAGCGTGTTCCGCGGGGCGTGTCTTGGATCACCACGCCTTGTGAAAGCAGCTCGTCGCGGATCACGTCCGCAGTTTTCCAGTCTTTCGAAGCGCGGGCAGCCTGCCTGTCAGCGAGTTTGCGTTCAATATCGTCGGGGCTCAGTTGTCCTCCCAAGCGGTATTGAGCAAGGTTTGCAAAAAATTCAGCTGGCGTATTCTGCACGAGTCCTAAGGTTTGAGTCAGCCATGCCTTGGCTACAGGCCATGTTTCTGCCAGTCGTTTGCGGTCAGCAGAGTGCAAGGTCTTGCCTGCTTTTTCATTGGCAGCAAGCCCTGCGTTGATGGAACGAACAGTTTCAAAAAAGACACCCATGGCTCCAGCGCTATTGAGGTCATCTGAAAGAGAGTCGCGCATTTTTTGGGTGAGATGATCAAGCGATGAAAGTACTTCAAGGCTACTAACGGAGCTTTCTGTCACTTCTTCCTGCGCATAGCGGTCGAGCAGTTCGACGAACCGATAAATCTTTGCAAGCTTTTTGAAGTTTTCATCAGCCAGTTCCATGGTGAAGTCGAGTGGCTGTGCGTAGGAGACCGAGAGGAACGTGAGGCGCAGTACTTCCTGGGGATATTTCTTAAGAAAGTCAGCGATCGAGACATAGTGATTTGTGCTCTTGGACATCTTTTCACCATACAGGGTGACCATTCCTGCGTGCAGCCAGAAAGATGCAAAAGTTTTGCCCGTGGCACCTTCAGATTGTGCGATTTCAGCCTCATGGTGGGGAAAGATGAGATCGCGTCCGCCCATGTGGATGTCGATACTTTCTCCAAACAGAGCATGGATCATGGCAGAACATTCAATGTGCCAGCCAGGGCGTCCGTCACCCCAGGGGCTCTGCCACTTTATTTCTCCAGGTTTTGCGAACTTCCAAAGTGCAAAATCGAGTGGATCTTCTTTGGATTCGTCGACCTCAATTCGGACGCCCTTTTGCAGATCGTCGATGTTGTTCTTGCTGAGTTTACCGTATCCCGAGAATTTCCGGACGCGGTAATAGACACCGCTCGATGAGGCGTAAGCATACTCCCGACTGATCAGGGTTTGAATCATGTCGATGATGTTTTGAATATTTTCTGTGACCTTGGGTTCGTGTTGTGGACGATGCAGATGAAAGTGTTTGAGCATTTCATCTTGCTCACCGACGTAACGGTTTACAATTGCTTCGCAGCTTACACCTTCATCGTTTGCTTTCTTGATGATTTTGTCATCAACGTCGGTGATGTTGCGTGCCCACTGTACATCGTAGTTCTGATCGACGAGCGTGCGATAAAGCAAGTCATATGAGAAGAACGTGCGGCTATGGCCGATGTGAGTGTTGCTGTATGGAGTCACGCCGCAGCAATACATCTTGACCTGGGGGCTGTTTGGGCGAAAGGGTTCCTTGCGGCCTGTCAAGGTGTTGTGGAGATGCAATGCCATGCGTGTGATTCCTCGTATAGCTTCGACTTGGAATTAAAAAACCAGAGCTCAAGCTCTGGTCGATAAATGGTCGGTTGGCAGTTTATCCGAAAATTCGGTCAAAGAAACCGCTGCCCTGCCCTTTGACTGCTTCGCCATGCTTCTCAGCGAAGGCCCGCAAATGCTCCTCAGCATCTTTTGATATTTTGGTAGGGATTTCGACTGAAATTTCGATGATCAGGTCACCTTTGCCGCGGCCATATTTTTCAAGCTTCGGCACGCCCGCGCCTTGGATGATGAGCCGTTGGTTAGGTTGGACTCCTGCTGGGATGTCGATTCTGCGCGGCTGTTCCTCGAAGCAATCGACCATGATTTCTGTTCCCAGAATAGCTTGCGCGATTCCTAGCTTCAGGGGGTAAATGAGATCGAACTCTTCGCGTTTGAACATGCTGTCTTCGGCGACATCTATGAAAACGTAGAGGTCTCCCGATGGGCCGCCATTTGCACCTGCTTCGCCTTCGCCGGCGACACGCAAGCGCATTCCGGAGTCGATACCGGGCGGGATTTTAACTGTGATTGTGCTAGTTTTAGTGATGTGGCCCGTGCCGCGGCAGTCAGAACAAGGTGTGGCGATCCTTTTGCCTGTACCGTTGCAGTCGGGACAGGTACTCGCGTAGCTAAAAAATCCTTGTTGGATGACAACCTGACCTTGTCCGCGGCAGGTGTTGCAGGAGACAGGCTTTGTCCCTTTGGCTGCTCCACTCCCCTCGCACGATGTACATTGCGCTCGGCGTGGAATTTCGATTTTCTTTTCTGTCCCTAGAACCGCTTCCTTGAAAGAGATTTGCAGGTCATAGCGGAGATCTGCACCGCGGCGCGCACGGTTACCGCCACTGCGGCGTCGTCCAGCTCCACCAGGCATTCCACCGAATCCAAAAATATCTTCGAAAATCGAGCCGAAGTGTTCAAAGATGTCGTCGACATTGTTGAAGCCACCTGCACCTCCGGGGCCTTGAACTCCGGCGTGCCCGAACTGATCGTAACGGCGACGCTTATCGGTGTCGCTCAGAACCTCATAGGCCTCAGCAGCTTCCTTGAAATTTTCCTCTGCGGCTTTGTCTCCCGGGTTTTTGTCGGGATGGTACTGCAGGGCAAGCTTGCGGTAGGCGCGTTTTATGTCGTCTGCCGCTGCAGAACGGGCAACGCCAAGAATTTCATAGTAGTCGCGCTTTTGCTGAGCCATGGCTGATCCTCATTCACGTGCGAGCTCTAGAGTGCTCACGAGAATGAGAAAACTATGCCAGAGCTGCGCCATGTCAAGCGCAATCGAGGGTGTTGTCTGAGAGATTGTTCAGCCGGTGACCAGGGAAAGACGCGAAAAATCGGGGATTTCTGCCAGACTGCTGGGGAAATCGAGGAGGCGTACAAGAGGGTTGGGTGCACTGCGGGCCGAGAGAGTCCGGAGTTCAACAGCGTCTGATGCCTCGACAAGTGTTTTGGCCAGAGCCGTATGCAGGTCGTGTCCCGCTCTATGGGCAATGATGTGGCCGATGACAGGTGTTCCCAGCAGAGCGAGATCACCGACGCAGTCGAGAATCTTGTGACGCACGAATTCGTCCGGAGCTCGGAGCCCGGCTGAATTCAGGAGGCCGTCTGTTCGGCTCACAACAATGGCGTTCTCAAGGCTTCCACCCTGGGCAAGCCCACGCGAGCGCATGAACTCAACCTCTTCTGCAGTGCAGAAGGTGCGCGCGTGTGAGAGAGCCTCACAGAAGCTTCTCCCAGTAAGTGAGAGAGTCAGACTTTGTGAGCCAATGAGAGCGTTGTTTTTGAAGTCGATTGAATAGGTGATGCGTGGCTGTTTGCTTGGTTCCACCCGAATGAAACGGCTTGGGTCACGTGGGTCAACAACCTCGACAGGCTTTTTGATAACTCGAACGGCACGTGGCACGCCAAGATCTTCTACACCCGCCTCGTCGAGGAGTATCAGCCACGGGACTGCCGAGCCATCGACAATCGGCATTTCGGGCGCATCGACACAGATACGTGCGTTGTCGATACCCAGTCCGAACAGCGCGGCCATGAGGTGCTCGATCGTGGATACATAGACTTCTGGGGTGCCAATACGCGTGGCCAGGGCTGTGTCGAAGACAGCCTCGGGGTGCGCGGCAATTTCGATATTTGGTTTGATATCTGTGCGAACAAAGCGGATGCCCGAATGTGCGGCAGCGGGGTGAATTTCAAGCCGAATCTGACGGCCTGAGTGAAGACCAATTCCGGTGTGGCGAATTGCGCGTGCCACGGTACGTTGGTTCAATTTAAACTCTCCTCGCCGGTGAGGTAGAGCACTTGCAGTTCGTCAAGTGCCCGCCCGCCCCGTCTGCTTACCAGCCCGATGGTTTGGCAGCAAGCAAAACCATCCTGTTGTCGGTCAGTTCTTTATGAAGTTTAGCCTGAACCCGGACAAAGGGGCAGGCCTCCGTTTGTGATGTCAAGTCGCTGACATTGCAGGGATCGGTTTTTTAACGCCCTGATCGGTAATCCGGCCAGGCCCGAGGCTCCTGTTGACCCCGACTCGGATGCGATTTAAGCGTGCATTTAGAAATTGAGCAGGAGACAGTGCGTATGCAGGGTGTGAACAAGGTGATTTTGATTGGTCGACTGGGACAAGATCCAGAAGTGCGTATGACCCCAAATGGACAAGCCGTCTGCAGCCTCCGCTTGGCCACCAGTGAAAGCTGGACGAAAGATGGCAACAAAGAAGAACGCACAGAATGGCATCGTATTGTCGTTTGGGGGCGTCAAGCTGAGCTTGCAGGTAAGTACCTCAAGAAGGGTCGCTCTTGCTTCATCGAGGGCAAACTTCAAACCCGCAGCTGGGATGACCAGCAGTCCGGCCAGAAGCGTTACTCCACAGAAATCGTTGCCAGCAACATCCAGTTCCTTGATTCGGGCACAGGCCGTGGCGCGGAGACATCGTCTGGTGCTGACTTCGGCGGCGATACCAGTTCTGATAACCCCTTCTTCGGCGGCGGTCCGTCGTATGACAATGGCGGTGGAAATCGAGCAGCAGCCAATGGTCAGAACTCACGCTCTGTGGACCTCGACGACGACGTTCCATTCTGATTTGCAGCTACAAATGATATTTGAAAAACCTTGTCATTGAAGTGGCAAGGTTTTTTATTTTTCTCATCAAATGAAAAGGGATCTGTGCGATGAAGATCTTAGTTGCAGGTGGAACTGGACTTATTGGCACTGAACTCCTCAAGATCCTTTCACGGCGATCTGATCTTCATGTGACTGCTTTGGTCAGGCATCTACCCTCTGCGAATTTACATGCAGAACATATCGAATATCGGCTTTTCAACTACGAGAATACTGCGGATCTCGAAAGACTTTCGGCAGATACATTTGATGTCGTGTTTTGCACGCTGGGCACAACACGCAAAAAGGCGGGCTCGGTACAAGAGTTTGTCAAAGTCGATTTCGAATATCCCAGACACTTGATTGAAGCGGTTCAGCCAAAGAAATCCTTGTTCTGTGTTGTGTCTTCAGTGGGGGCAGATCGGCCTTGGGGATTGTACCTGCGCACCAAGGCGCAGCTTGAGAAATATTTGGTTAACAGTGGTTTGCGTTACGTTATCGTGCGTCCTTCACTTCTCCTGGGAGAGCGGACTGAATTTCGGCTAGGCGAATGGATAGCGGCAAAGTGCTCGCGACCTTTTCAAAAGATCTTACGTTCATCTCTGGGAGAGAAATGTGCCATTTATGCTCCCATTTCTGCGTCGGAGGTGGCTCGCGCTATGATCCGAGCCACACTTGATCACCCCCCCGAGACCGGCGGAGTGATCCTTCAAGGCTCAAGCCTTTGTTAATTTCTTTCTGGAGTTGGTATGCTCAAAGGAGTTTTCCAACCGGAGAGTTACTATGGCTGATCAGCGGAAGGTGCTGGTTCTTTTTTTTCATCCCAGCAATAAATCCTCACGCGTAGGAAAGGCTTTGGCCGCTGCTGCCCAAGGCCTACAAAATGTCACGCTGCGTGATATGTATGCTGTTTATCCCGACTATCTGATTGATGTGAAGGCAGAACAAAAGGTTCTGCTCGAACATGACCTGATTGTTTTTCAACATCCTGTGTATTGGTACTCCTGTCCCCCGCTCCTCAAATTGTGGATCGATGAAGTGTTGGAATATGGCTGGGCCTATGGCTCCGAGGGCAACAAATTACGTGGTAAAACTCTGTTGAGTGTTCTCACCACGGGTGGTGCGAGTGAAGCCTATTCGCCTGAGGGTTCAAATCGCCACAGTATCCGCACGTTTTTCTCCCCTTTCGATCAAACCGCACATCTGTGTGGCATAACCTATGCGACTCCTTGGGTTGTGCACGGTGCGCGCGGCTTGAACGATTCTGAAATCCAGACGGCCTGCGAAGAATACAGAGCCATGCTGTCGCGATACATGATTAGTGGAGAGCTGCCATGAGTGGACAAGGTTTGTTGGGAACTGTTGCGGTGCTGCTCGCTGCAGGTGTGGTCAGTGTGCCTCTGGCAAAACGGATGGGGCTTGGCAGTGTTCTCGGATATCTGATCGCAGGTGCGCTGATAGGCCCATTCGGGTTGAAGCTTCTGAACAACTCCGTCGAAGTCATGCATGTGGCCGAATTCGGAGTTGTGATGCTTTTGTTTCTTGTGGGCCTCGAGCTTGAGCCGCGCAGACTCTGGGCGTTGCGCAAGAGCATCTTTGGGCTGGGATTCCTTCAGGTTTCAGCTTGTGCATTCGTCATTGCACTCAGCCTGACGCTTTGGGGCTGGAGTTCATCGTCCGCTTTGGTGGCTGGTTTCGGTTTTGCCATGAGCTCAACTGCTATTGTTTTGCAGATTCTCTCAGAACGCGGCCTGTCGCAATCGACTGTTGGCCAAGATTCATTTTCTGTTTTGTTGTTTCAAGATTTGGCCATCATTCCCATACTTGCTTTGATTCCTCTGCTCGGAATCCAACAACCCGCTGTTGTTGATGAGGCGGGGCATATGTCTCCTTTGCTGCGGACAGGCCTTGCACTTGGAATAGTGGCTGCTCTCGTGATTGGTAGCCGTACGATTGTCAAACCCCTCTTCCGGTGGATCGCAACAACACGGCAAAAGGAGATCTTCACAGCAGCAGCGCTGCTTATTGTTGTCGGTGTTGCCTTGCTCATGGACAGTGTTGGGCTGTCGATGGCGCTCGGAACCTTTCTCGCAGGTGTAGTGCTCGCAGACTGTGAATACAGACACGAACTGGAAAGCAACATCGAACCCTTCAAGGGCCTGCTGCTCGGTATTTTCTTCACAGCCGTGGGCGGCTCCATGGATTTTTCACTGCTCTCACAAGATCCTGGACAGATAGTTGCATTGGTTGTCCTGCTACTTGTCAGCAAAATACTGATTATGAAGGCGTGTGCGAAGATCTTCAAACACGACAGTCGCAACGGCTGGATTTTTTCAGTGCTGCTCTCACAGGGTGGTGAATTTGCATTTGTTCTATTCACCACGGCACAAGGGCTCGGAGCGCTGACCGCAAAGCAGTCTTCAGTACTGACTTTGGTGGTCGCTTTATCGATGTTTACAACACCCTTCCTGCTCAAAGCGGCGGAGAGATTCCTGCATGAAGAGAGCAAGCCATCCAAACCTACGGAAGAGAAAATTGAGTCTGATCAGAATGAAGTAATTATCGCCGGCATGGGAAGATTCGGGCAGATTGTTGCACGTTTGCTGCACACGAATGGAATGTCAGCAACCATTATCGATTACAGTCCCGATATTCTCGATCGGGTGCGTGCCTTTGGATTCAAGGTCTACTATGGCGATGCCACTGAATTGAAGTTGCTTGAGTCAGCGGGACTTGAGCATGCAAAAGTGGTTGTGCTGGCGATTGATGATCGCGAAGCGTGTCTACGTGCTGCAGAGCAGATCAAGAAGCACTACCCTAAAGTGCGGATCATGGCACGAGCCTTTGATATGATGCATGCCTATGAGCTGATGGACATTGGCGTTGAGGATTTCGAGCGAGAAACCTTTGATTCTGCTCTTTCATTGGGTGAGCGTGTGTTGGTTGAACTTGGCTGGCATCCACATGCAGCGCGCCGGGTAGCCAAGGTTTTTCATCGCTACGACAAAAAGGTTCTCTTGAATCTTCATTCCCTCCATAAGCAACGCAACGAGTTCATCTCGGGCAGCAAGGCGGCACGCGAAGAATTGGGTCGACTCTTTGCGGTGGATGAAGAGAGTCGGCAGCAGGGTGTTGCTGATGCAGCATGGATGCGGCTGTGAGCGTAAGAAGCTTCTGTTGATCATGATTTCATTGAGAGTGACAGTTTTTTGTCCGGGGTGAAACAGGTGCCGTCCGGTGCCGTGAACATCAAACGATAATTGCCGGGTGTTTTTTAAGAGTCACGCTCATAGGAGGTTTCATGAAGGTTGTTGCTGCCGTAGTCGCTTCAGTTGTGTTGAGTTCAGTTGCGTTCGCTGCCAAGAAGGCACCTGCAAAGGTTGATCTCACAGGCACCTGGACAAGCGAAAAATGCGAATCCATGCCCAATGGTCAGGGTGGTGAAACTTTTTTCAAGCGCACGTTTCCCATGACAGACAAAGAGTGGAAGATCGACTTCACTGTTTTTGGTGACAAGGATTGTTCGCAAGCTCTGTTCACTCTTGACGTTGCGGGTGATTGGGAGCTGCGTGGCAAGTCGAAGTCAGTCAAGGGAGCACACAATGCGTTCTTTGGCTTCAAAACTCGCACGCTGACAGCCAAGGCTGATGGCGCAGTTCAGTTCATGAATCAGGCGGGATTCTGCGGCAAGAAGGATTGGAAAGTTGGTGAGGCAGTCGACATCCATACAACCGGATGCGCACAGCTTGGCGCGAAGCCCAGCACCGAGTGTAAGGGAGAACATGATCTCGTGAAGATGGATGGAGGCAAGGTCTTCTTGGGCGACCGCTCTGCCGACATGTGCAAGAAGAACAATTATCCCAGTAAGCTGTATCCAGTTGCTCTCATCAAGATGCCGTAATTGAGTCGGTCGCGCCGCAGCTCAGGTTGCGGTGACGAACCCCGGAAAATTTCCAATTTTAAAACACCGCAGGCCTCTGAACGTTCGGTCAGAGGCCTGTTGAGTTGACAGGGGCCTGGTCTGCAGTTTCCCAGGGGAGTTCCGGCCACCATTTTTTGAAAAGCGATTCCTGAAGTGCGCCGGGGTCGACACTCTCTCCTGGTCTCGGCAATACAAGTGGAACATTCAGCTGTTTTGCGCGCACCATCAGGCGTTCTCCTGGTTCTATCCAACTGTGAGTGGACAGGTTGAATGTTGCCCAATGAATTGGAAGGTAGAGTTTTCCTTGAACGTCGAGACACGCTTGTACCGCTTGCTCGGGGCCAATGTGGACGTCGGGCCAGGCTGAGTTGTAGGCTGCCGACTCGATCGCTGCGATATCGAATGGGCCATATTTTTCGCCTATTTTTTTGAAGCCAGGAAAATAGGCTGTGTCTCCGCTGAAATAGAAGCGTCTGCTTTTTCCTAAAAATGCCCAACCGCACCACAGCGTTGAGTTGCGATCAAACGGTGTTCTTCCGGAGAAATGTCGGGCAGGGACGCAGGCGAGTGTGATTTCTCCAATCTTGAATTCTTCCCACCAATCCAGCTCCTTAATGTGACTATAATGTACACCAAGCTTCTCGAGCCTGTCCCCTAAACCGAGAGGCACAACAAAGGGTACTTTTCGCTTTGCGAGAGTCTCGAGAGTCGATGTGCAGAAGTGGTCGTAGTGGTCGTGTGAAATCACAACGGCATCGATTGTTGGAAGCTCGTTCAGGGGCAGTGGCGCTGGAAAAAATCGCTTCGGCCCCACAAAAGACAAAGGCGAAGCACGCTCACCCCAGATCGGGTCAGTGAGAAAGCGTTTGCCTTCAATTTCTACGAGTAATGTTGAGTGACCTATCCATGTTACACGCAGCCCTGACATGGGCGGCATGTCGAAATCAGAACTCTTCCGGGAGATTGTCGGAATTGGTGTGGTGGGTGTTGTCTGGCGCGAGCTGAGCATTTTGCCAAATGCTTCGGTGAAGTTGGTTGTCTCGGGCAAGCCATTGCGGAACTTGCCATCATGCCACTGAGGTGAAGCAATTTTCTTCGCATGGCGCGCAGCACGGGCTGCAGTAGCAGCCTCGGAATCAGACTTTTCATGCAACATGGCCGAACTTTCCCCTGCATGGGCTTCTTGTGTGATGGTCTTAGATATCGAGGCTGCAAACATCAGTGATGATATTCTTATGAAATTACGTCGAGTCTGCGAAAGGGTGTTGGCGCAATGATCAAATTTACGGTCAGACATTGTGCACCTGCTGAAAGAATCTGTGTCGAGGTTAAACGACACAGACAGGTGTACAATCCATCTTCCGGAGAGCGAGAGCCATCGCGTTGACTCCCTTGTCAGGAGCCAAGTCCGCTGGATTCAACATCAGGGCGCTCTCAGAACTAATCCCTGCCAGGTGCATGTTCTCAGTGGGTTGGTCGCTTCAAGGGATGCACAGACGTCTTTACATGGTTGAGGCTGTGTCAGAGCGTTGTAGTGGACTTTTCCGCCACTTCCCACAATCAAACATTGTGCCGTGGGTGTTTGCCGGAAGATAATACCATTGTAGGAGCACTCTCGGAATGGATTGCTCCCTTCGAGGTTGGCACAGGTCAAGCGGCACGCCTCTTCGCTGGTCGATGGATTGAAATACACTTTTTCCCGTGACGCCTGAAGAATTTCACAGAAACCATACAACAGCACGGGTGCTGCGGGTGCTGCAGGCACAACAGCTGGCGCTGGTGCTGGTGCAGCTGGCTCCGGTTTTTTCGCTACGTTATTTTTCGGTTCAGCTGCTTTTCCGGGTTCATTTTTTTTGACTGTTGTTTTCTTGAAGTCGCCGAGCTCAGCCGTGGCATCGGCTTTTGTTGCAGAGCTGCCTCCCGATGCTGCATCTTTTGTCCCAATTTTTTCAGCAGAATTTTTTGCCTGTGTGCCAAGTGGCAAGAGATCTGTTGAAGTTCCGCACCCGGAAATGATTCGACCGAAAAGAACTACACCGAGAACCAAAGACAACGCATTCGCCATTCATTCCCCCTGAGAAACGACAATGAGAAATTTAAATTAAAATGATCTTAGATATTATCGGAAGGAACTCGCTGTCGGCTTATTTTTTTCTGCAGAGCTCTGATATTCAATCCGATTTCTTGGGTCGGTACTGACAGGTTCCTTGCACATGCGGCGCCTTGGTGCGCAGTTTTTAGAGCAAAAAAAAGGTGCCCTCTGGGACACCTTTCGTGGATAGCAAGCTTATGATTTTTCAGCGAAGCGCTTTCTTGAGTGTTTCGCCGATTTCGCCGGCGCTCAGAACAGTATGAATTCCGCATTCACGCATTGCTTCATACTTCTCAGCAGCCGTGCCCTTGCCACCTGAGATGATGGCTCCCGCGTGACCCATGCGTTTGCCCTTTGGAGCAGTTTGGCCGGCTACAAAACCAACAACTGGTTTCTTCATGTTGGCTTTGATCCATTCAGCGGCCTGAATCTCTGAGGCACCGCCGATTTCGCCGATCATGATGACAGCGTCGGTATCATTGTCTTTGTTGAACAGGTCGAGCACATCAATGAAGCTTGTGCCGTGCAGAGGGTCGCCACCAATACCTACACAGGTGCTCTGGCCAATACCTAAAGCAGTGAGCTGACCTACAGCTTCATAAGTGAGTGTTCCAGATTTGGAGACAACGCCAACGCGGCCGGGCTTATGAATATGGCCAGGCATGATGCCGATTTTGCAAGCACCTGGAGTGATAACACCGGGGCAGTTGGGGCCAATCAGGCGGCTGCGCCCGTTAGCATGTCCGAGAGCCTTCTTGACGCGCAGCATGTCGAGGACGGGGATGCCTTCGGTGATTGCCACGATAAGCTCGATCCCTGCATCGATGGCTTCCAGAATTGCATCTGCAGCGAATGGCGGTGGTACAAAAATCATGGATGCATTTGCACCCACTTCTTTGCGTGCTTCATAGACGGTGTTGAAGATGGGGCGGTCGAGGGTTTTTGTTCCGCCTTTACCGGGCGTCACGCCACCTACCAGATTAGTTCCGTACTCGGCGCACTTTTCAGCATGAAAGTGACCAGCGCTGCCTGTAATGCCCTGGCAGATGAGGCGAGTGTTTTTGCCAACCAGAATGCTCATGTGAGGTATCCTCTCAATTCAAAGTCAAAAGTAGCAAGCCCAAGGTTTCAGCGCGATGTTCAGCGCACGGCGTGAACGATCTTCTCTGCACCGTCACTCATCGAGTTGGCGGCAATGATATTCAAACCAGAGTCGTTGAGAATTTTCTTACCCAGCTCAACGTTAGTGCCTTCGAGGCGAACCACGAGTGGAACTTTGAGACCGAGTTCTTTCGCTGCTGAAACAATACCGTTGGCAATGACATCGCATTTCATGATTCCGCCGAAGATATTCACAAAGATTCCGCGCACCGCAGCGTCTTTGAGAATGATGCGGAAGGCTTGGGTGACTGTCTCTTGGCTTGCACCACCGCCAACATCGAGGAAGTTGGCAGGCTGACCACCCTTTTGTTTGATGATGTCCATGGTGGCCATGGCGAGGCCCGCGCCGTTCACAAGGCAGCCGATGTTACCTTCGAGAGAAACGTAGCTGAGGCCAAATTTAGAGGCCTCGAGCTCGCGTGAATCTTCTTCTTCGTAGTCGCGCAAATCCTGAATTTCAGGATGACGGAACAAGGCATTCTCATCGAATGCCATTTTGCAGTCGAGGATTTGCATTTGACCATCTTTGGTGACTGCAAGTGGGTTGATTTCAATCATCGAGCAGTCGTACGCGACGAAAGCGTTGAACAGTCCGCGGATGGTTTTGTCGAATTCTTTTGCCAAGGGCCCTGTGAAACCCAATCGTGCGCACATCATGCGCACTGTGAAGGGCATAAGACCGACTGTAGGGTCGATGTTCGCTGTGACGATTTTCTCCGGGTGTTTTTCCGCGACTTCCTCGATGTCCATGCCACCTTCGGTAGAGGCCATGACACCGATAGAATCAGTCTCGCGGTTTACGACCAAGCTCAGGTAGTATTCTTTCGCGATGTCCGAGCCTTGGGCTACGAGGACTTTGTGAACTTTTTTTCCTTGGTGTCCAGTTTGTGGAGTGACAAGCTGCATGCCAATGATCTTGCGTGCCCACTCGTTTGCTTCCTCGGGGGTGCGGGCCAATTTCACACCACCACCCTTGCCACGGCCACCTGCGTGAATCTGTGCCTTAACCACGCTCAGCGCATCAGGGCCAAACGAGCGTGCTGCCCATTCTGCTTCGGTGGCTGTGTAGCAGAGCTTTCCTTTGGGGATGTTCAGACCGAATTTGGCGAGTAGCTCCTTGGCCTGATACTCATGAACGTTCATGTCTGACTCCTCAATGACGACGGCACTTGGCCGTTCGTAGATGACCTGTAGGGATTGTCGCAGAAAACCTTACACAAAAAACAATAGCCTCGCTATCGCGAGGCTACGGTAAAATCAACGCCTGTAAGGGGCTTAGGCCCCCTTTTGAGCGGGATCGACTTACATCATCCCGCCGTATCCTGCGCCAGCACCTGGCATAGGAGCAGCTTTGTCTTCCTTCGGACGCTCAGCAATCATGCACTCGGTTGTGAGGAGCAGTGATGCGACCGAAGCAGCGTTCTGGAGAGCAGAGCGGGTCACCTTGGTTGGGTCGATAATGCCAGCCGCAACCATGTCTTCGTAACGCTCGTCTTTGGCGTTGAAGCCAAAGGTCGTAGTCGTGTTTTCGCGTACCTTCTGCAGAACAACCGATGGCTCTTGGCCAGCATTATTGGTGATTTGGCGCAGAGGCTCTTCGACGGCGCGGAAGACGATATCCACGCCAAAGCGCTCGTCACCGGTGACCTTCTCACGCAGTGCGGGAAGAACCTTCTGGGCACGGATGAGGGCAACACCGCCGCCAGGAACGATGCCTTCTTCAACGGCAGCGCGGGTGGCATTCAGTGCGTCTTCAACGCGAGCCTTCTTTTCCTTCATTTCGGTTTCAGTTGCAGCACCGACGCGGATCACCGCAACGCCGCCCGCAAGCTTCGCAAGGCGCTCTTGCAGTTTCTCGCGGTCGTAGTCGCTGGTGGTGTCTTCAACCTGTTTGCGCAGCTGCTTGATGCGAGCTTCGATATCCTTTTTCGCGCCCTGGCCATCGATGATGGTGGTGTTGTCTTTGTCGATGCGGACACGCTTGGCAACGCCGAGCTGCTCGAGAGTGGTGTTCTCGAGGCGCATTCCCATGTCTTCAGAGATCACGACACCGCCCGTCAGGATGGCAATGTCTTCGAGCATGGATTTGCGGCGGTCACCAAAACCAGGAGCCTTCACAGCGACCAGCTTCAGGTTGCCGCGCAGGCGGTTGAGCACGAGAGCTGCAAGAGCTTCGCCTTCAACGTCTTCAGCGACCATCAGAAGTGGCTTGCCAGTGCGGACAACTTTCTCGAGAATTGGAACGAGATCCTTGAGGCTGGAGAGTTTTTTGTCGAACAGAAGAACATATGCGTCTTCGTAGTTGACTTCCATGCGCTCTGGGTCGTTCACGAAGTAGTTGGACAGGTAGCCGCGGTCGAATTGCATGCCTTCCACAACTTCAAGCGTGGTGTCCATGCCCTTAGCATCTTCAACCTGGATCACGCCTTCCTTGCCCACTTTTTCCATGGCGTCGGCGATGATGTTACCGATGGCGGTGTCCGAGTTTGCAGAAATTGTACCAACCTGAGCGATTTCAGTACGGCTGTTGGTTTTCTTGCTGAGGTTTTTGAGTTCAGCAACAACCTCGGTGACAGCTTTGTCAATACCGCGTTTGAGATCCATTGGGTTGTGACCCGCTGCAACAAGCTTCACACCTTCACGGTAGATAGCCTGCGCGAGAACTGTTGCGGTTGTGGTTCCGTCGCCTGCGACGTCGGAAGTCTTGGAAGCTACTTCCTTGACCATCTGCGCGCCCATGTTCTCGAACTTGTCTTCGAGTTCGATTTCCTTGGCTACTGTCACACCGTCTTTGGTGACGTTGGGTGAACCGAAAGATTTGTCGATGGCAACGTTGCGGCCGCGTGGACCCATGGTGATTTTCACAGCGTCTGCGAGGATGTTAACACCAGTGAGAATTTTCTTGCGGGCGTCTTCGCCGAAGTTGATCATTTTAGCTGACATATTTCATCTCCGTTTAAACTAAAAAACAAATGTGGACTTTGAGAATCAGTTGTTGACGATGCCCAGGATGTCGTCTTCGCGCAGAATCAGATGCTCAGTGCCTTCGAGCTTGATTTCTGTCCCGCTGTATTTACTGAAGAGCACGCGGTCGCCGACTTTGATTTCCATGGGCCGGACTTTACCATCGGTCAGGACTTTACCAGTACCGACAGCAACGACTGAGCCTTCCATGGGTTTTTCTTTTGCGTTGTCGGGAATCAGGATGCCGCCAGCGGTTTTGGTTTCTTCCTCAACGCGTTTGACCAGAATTCGGTCTGCCAAGGGGCGAATTTTCATGGATACCTCCTATAGACGTGGTTGTGTCCCATACCAACAACTCGGGGTGGTGCACAATAAGCAGCCAATCCGAGCGCTGTCGTTTCTTCAGCCTTTTGGGGCCGACAAGGAAGCTAAGCGGGAGTGAAGAGGTGTCAAGGTGGGGGTGCAAGAGAGGTGCGCGTCGGCGCCCGGATTGCTCGCGGGCGTGGCATCCATGGTGCGCACGGTTAGAGGACAACGTTCTCTTTATACTCGCCAAACACCTCTCTGAGGGTGTTGCAGATTTCACCCACACTTCCATAAGCACGCACAGCTTCGAGGATGTAGGGCATCAAATTATCGCTGCCCTGTGCTGCAGATTTCAGCGCAGCTAGGGACGCCTTCAAACGCACAGGGTCACGTTGAGCTCTAATTTGGTGCAGTTTCAGGATCTGATTTTCCTCGACGCTTTTTGAGATTTTCAGCAGACCTTTGGGTGGGGGTTCATTAATCTCGAATTTGTTTACACCCACAATAATGCGCTTTTGCTTCTCAATATCATCTTGGTATGTGTAGGCTGAGCGCTGGATACTGGCCTGTATAAAACCCTGTTCGATAGAGGGAATCACACCTCCCAAATCATCGATTTTTTGAATGAGTGCAGCGGCCTCCTGTTCTATACGAGCGGTCGTAGCTTCGACATAGTAAGAGCCTGCAAGTGGGTCGACGGTTTCCGCCACCCCCGATTCGTGAGCGATAATCTGCTGTGTCCGCAAGGCGATGCGGGCCGATTCTTCGCTAGGTAGAGCAAGTGCTTCGTCGCGGGAGTTGGTGTGGAGGCTCTGTGTGCCCCCCAAAACGGCCGCAAGAGCCTGAATGGTCACGCGGACGATGTTGTTGTCGGCCTGCTGTGCCGTGAGGGTTGAACCTGCGGTCTGAGTGTGAAAACGCAGCATCCAGCTTTTTGGATTCTTTGCTCCAAAACGCTCGCGCATGATCTTGGCCCAGAGCCGGCGTGCAGCACGGAATTTTCCGACTTCTTCAAGCAAATCTGTAAAGGAGTTGAAGAAGAAACTCAGGCGAGGCGCAAAATCATCGATGTCGAGCCCGGCATCGAGCGCGGCTTGCACGTAAGCAATACCGTTTGCGAGTGTGAATCCAACTTCTTCTGCGGCCGTGCTACCAGCTTCGCGAATGTGATAGCCACTGATAGAAATTGTGTTCCATTGCGGCACATCAGTTTTGCAGAAGGCAAAGATGTCGGTGATGATGCGCATCGACGGGCGTGGCGGGAAAATATAGGTGCCACGCGCGATGTATTCCTTCAAGATGTCGTTCTGGATGGTGCCGCGGAGTTTGTCGGCCGAGATTCCCTGCTTTTCCGCAACAGCAATGTACATCGCGAGCAGAACGCTCGCTGACGCGTTGATGGTCATGGAGGTAGAAATTTTGTCGAGCGGAATATCGCGGAGAAGAATTTCCATGTCGGCAAGAG
>JBILKM010000079.1:0-7844 GCA_044376695.1 Silvanigrellaceae bacterium | reverse complement strand
CCAGCGTTCGTTCTGAGCCAGGATCAAACTCTTAAGTTTAATTTGGCTACATGATTATTTTAAAACGTTCATTGACGTTATTTGGTAAAACCGCGCGTCCGTTACAAAACTCTCCAAGCATCACTGCCCGAATCCTTCTGTCGCTTCGCACGGCTCTTCCCGCACTCTGTGACTTCTTTCTTCTCTTTTCAAAGAACACCGCATTTCTGCGTGAGGGCGGTGTTTAGCCACGTGCGGTGGAGGTGTCAAGACCAGTTTCGATTATTTTTCGTTTGGCAATAAGTGCAATGTTTTTCGACATTTTGAATTGAACATTTTCATGTTCGGAGTTAATTGGGGGTATTGAAGTTCTTTATATCTCATCCATCCTGCCGTTCGGAGGACTTCGTGACCATTGATTTTTCATCCAAGATAAAGATGCGCGGCCTCACTTTTGATGATGTTTTATTAATTCCGGACGCCTCAGAAATACTCCCCTCTGAGGTGAACCTATCAACTCAGCTTGCGCCCGGCTTTGAGTTAACTCTGCCGCTTTTGTCTGCAGCAATGGATACGGTGACCGAGTCTAAGCTAGCCGCTCAGTTGGCGCGTCTCGGCGGAATCGGCATCGTGCATAAGAACATGCCAGCTGCGGAACAAGCAGCACACATCAGCGCAGTGAAAAGGAGCGAGGCGGGAATTGTGAGTGAACCTCACTCCCTGCCGGAGAACTCTAAAGTCAGCGATGCAAAGCGTTTAATGCTTGAAAAGCAAATCTCCGGGTTGCCCATCTTGAGCGGCGCCAAACTTATCGGACTTTTAACCTCGCGCGATCTCAGAAGTGCTTTGAGCGATGAACAGCCCATTAGCGAGCTCATGACTCCCATGAGCAGACTTATCGTTCTGCGCGTTCCGTGTCGCGTAGAGCAGGTCACGGAGGCACTCGCGACTGAAGCCACCCGGCTTATGCATCAGCATAGAATCGAGAAACTCCCACTCGTTGATGAGCAAGGAATACTGCAGGGCTTGATGACTCTGCGCGATCTCCGCAATAGGCGAGAGTATCCACATGCCACGAAAGATTCTCGTGGTCGTTTGCGAGTTGGCGCAGCCGTAGGCGTAAGCGCACTCGAGATTGAAGAGCGCGTTCCTGCTTTACTCGCTGCTGGAGTTGATTTGATCGTGGTCGACACGGCTCATGGACACAGCAAAGGTGTTATCGATGCAGTGCGTGCTATCAAACAGCGCTGTGGCGCTGCAGTCACTGTCGTTGCAGGAAATATTGCCACTGGGGAGGCCGCATTGGCACTCGCTGACGCGGGCGTTGATGCAGTCAAAGTTGGAATCGGCCCAGGATCGATATGCACAACTAGGGTTGTTGCAGGAGTCGGCGTGCCCCAAGTATCAGCGGTCATGAATGTTGCTGCTGCACTGCAGGGAACACGGATCAAGATTATTGCCGATGGAGGACTCCGTTACAGCGGCGATGTTTGCAAAGCAATTGCAGCGGGAGCACATGCTGTCATGGTGGGGAGCCTCTTTGCAGGCACCGACGAAGCTCCTGGCGACAGGACACTTTATCAGGGTAAAGTTTTCAAAAAATATAGAGGCATGGGATCCATTGGGGCAATGAAATTAGGCTCTAAGGATCGCTATTTTCAAGGAACAATTACAGATAAAAAGTTGGTGCCAGAGGGTATCGAGGGACAGGTTCCATACAAAGGCCCGCTGGCTGACGTCGTGCACCAGCTGACCGGTGGATTGCGTGCGGGCATGGGCTACGTGGGCGCAGCGTCAATTGAAGAGCTTCGCGCGAAATCGAGATTTGTTGAAATCACAGGCGCGGGCCTACGCGAGAGCCATGTACACAACGTCCAGATCACTGAAGAGGCTCCAAACTATTCGACACGTCCCTTTTAAGAGCTCGAACTGACACAATGGCGCGCGCGCGACTTTTCAACCACTCTTCTCCTGGAGAACCGTGATGATTCTGATCGTTGATTTTGGCTCCCAGTATACGGAAGTACTGCACCGTGTTGTGCGTGAAACTGGAATCAAGGTGCAAGTTGCGTTGCCACGCGACGTCAATAACGACGAGACTCTCTTCAATGCGAACATCCGCGGCATGATTCTCTCCGGCGGTCCGCACAGCGTTTACGAACCAGATGCACCATCTCTGGACAAGCGCTTTCTTGATGGTCGGTTTCCTGTCCTTGGAATCTGCTATGGCATGCAATTGATGGCCCACCTCTTAGGCGGACGGGTGACACGAGGCAATCAAGCCGAATATGGCCCTGCAACGCTCAACCTGAAGGCTTCCAGCTCTACTCTGCTTCCTGGCGAACATCTTCAAGAGCAAGTCTGGATGAGTCATGGCGACCATGTTGACGCCCTCCCGGCAGGCTTTGAATGTGTGGCGACAAGCACTGACAATCTGAATGCGGCCATTGCACATGGAGCTCACAAACTTCTCGGTCTGCAATTCCATCCTGAAGTTGTGCATACAAAGCGTGGCCAGGATCTAGTTCGCCATTTTGTATTCAACATCTGTGGCAATGAAGCTGTTCTGCAGCAACTAGCCTACAAACCCAAAGCCATCGAGCTACTGGACAAGCAGCTTTCAACGCTGGAATCGGATTGCGATGTCATTTGCGCCTTGAGTGGTGGAGTAGATTCAACCGTCGCAGCGACTCTGGTTTCAGAGAGAATTGGCAAGCGACTCCACTGTGTGTTTGTGGACACTGGCCTGCTGCGTAAGAATGAATTTTTTGGGACTCTGAATCTCTATAAAGAAAAGCTGCATTTGAACGTTCACGCGGTGAACTCAGCAGAACTCTTTCTGCAGCGCCTACAGGGCGTAACCGACCCCGAAGCTAAAAGAAAAATCATTGGCAGAACTTTTATTGATGTTTTCGAGGCGGAGAGCAAGAAATTCACTCGTTGCCGAGCACTCGTACAGGGCACCATTGCGAGTGACGTGATTGAGTCTTCACATTCATCCGCGCATGCTCAGGTCATTAAGAGTCATCACAACGTGGGTGGTCTACCTGAGAAAATGAACATGAGTTTGGTAGAGCCTTTGCGCCATCTTTTTAAAGATGAGGTGCGCTCACTCGGCCGAGAGTTGGGTATTCCAGAGGATTTCATTCGCCGTCATCCCTTTCCAGGACCTGGTTTGGCTCTGCGAGTTCTGGGCGAGATTTCTCCTGATCGCTTGTCACTTTTGCGTGAGGTCGATGCCATTCTCATAGACCAGCTGCAACGCGATGGTCTCTACGACGCGGTCTGGCAGGCATTCGCTGTGTTGCTTCCGGTGAAGTCGGTCGGCGTCAAAGGAGACGGCAGAAGCTATGATTCAGTTGTCGCCTTGCGTTGCGTTGGATCAAAAGACGGAATGACCGCTGATTGGTCAAAACTTCCTCTCGAGTTTTTGGCTACGGTTTCACGTCGAATCACAAACGAAGTCGGTGGGATAAGTCGTGTAGTCTACGACATTACCTCGAAACCGCCAGCAACCATCGAATGGGAGTAGTTCAGGGGATTTGTCGGTAAAAACTGCTGAATTTGCTTGAGCAATCCTTTGCTTTCGGTTAATTTCTGGGCGATTTGACTCTTTTTCGTTCAATCATCAAGGAGCGCGCCGTGGATTACAAAGTAAAAGACATTGCCCTTGCCACTCAAGGCCGTCGGGAAATCGAAATCGCAGAGAAAGATATGCCCGGCTTGATGATCCTGAGAGAAAAATACGGAAAAACCAAGCCTCTCAAGGGTGCGCGCATCGCTGGCTGTTTGCACATGACTGTCCAAACTGCTGTCCTGATTGAAACGTTGATCGAACTCGGCGCCGATGTGCGTTGGTCAAGCTGCAACATTTTCTCCACCCAAGACACAGCTGCTGCAGCGATTGCACAGGCTGGAATTCCTGTGTTCGCGTGGAGAGGCGAAACAGAGGAAGAGTATTGGTGGTGTGTTGAGCAGACTCTGAAATTCCAGGGCGGCAAAGGCCCTAACATGATTCTCGACGACGGCGGTGACCTAACCTCATACGTACACAAGAAATTCCCTGCAATGTTGCCTGAAATCCGCGGTATCTCCGAGGAAACGACAACAGGCGTGCATCATCTGCACATGATGCTCAAGCGTGGTGAGCTCAAGGTTCCAGCCATCAATGTGAACGACGCCGTAACCAAGAGCAAGTTCGACAATCTCTACGGCTGCCGTGAATCGCTTGTGGACGGTATCAAACGCGCAACCGACGTCATGGTTGCTGGTAAGACCGTTGTTGTTGCCGGCTTTGGTGATGTGGGCAAAGGCTCTGCACGCTCAATGCGCGGAATGGGCGCTCGCGTCATCGTCACTGAGATCGACCCAATCAACGCGCTTCAAGCCGTTATGGAAGGATATGAGGTTCGCACACTCGAAGAGGCTCTCCCTGAGGGACACATCTTCGTGACCGCTACCGGCTGCTGCGACGTCATCAAGGCAGAACACATGGCGAAGATGAAAGACCAGGCAATCGTATGCAACATCGGCCACTTCGACGTGGAAATCGACGTTGCCGGTCTGAAGTCGTACCCGGGTATCCAGCACACAAACGTCAAGCCACAGGTCGACAAGTACAAATTCACGACGGGCAATGAAATTATTCTTCTTGCTGAAGGGCGCCTTGTAAACCTTGGTTGTGCAAATGGTCACCCATCGTTTGTGATGAGCACAAGCTTCACAAACCAGGTACTGGCACAAATCGAGCTTTGGGCGAACTCGAAGAACTACCCCGTTGGAGTTTACACTCTGCCTAAGAAGCTCGACGAAGAAGTTGCACGCCTCCATCTCGCTAAACTCGGCGTCAGCCTCACGAAGCTGAACTCAAAGCAAGCTGAGTACCTGAACATTCCCGTTGAAGGCCCATACAAGCCCGAGATGTACCGCTACTGAAAAGAGGGAGCTTCGAAGGCTCCCTCAACTCACGCTTCAGCGCAGGTCACCCGGGTTTTTCCCGGGTTTTTTATTTCAAAATTAGTTGAGTACTTTTGAAGACGAACCGCCCTCGAGGACAACCAATTCTTCGGCGAGCTCCTTCAAGCGTGCGACCTCAACATTGAAATTCTTGTTGCAGTAGTGACAGCGGATCTCGGCGGGATTCCCCTCATCGGCCATACTGAGCAATTCAGCCGAACCCAATTTCTTGAGCATTGTCTCTACTGAAGCACTGGAGCACGTGCATCCCCAGCTCGGATTGATGCTGTTAATGGCGCGCACCTGATGCGGGATGAGTTTAGCTGAAACCTGGTCGGGATCATGCGCACCTTCGCCGAAAAGCTCCCGGAACCGCGGAAGTTGTTCTACGTGTTTCCAGAGCTGCCCAGAGACTTCCGTTTTGAGGTTGGGAAGTTCGAGATAGATAACCCCAGCAGCATGAAGCAGACCATCTTTCGGACTGTGCCAACAATCGATACGGATTTGGGTTTTCATCTGGTAGCTGTTCTCGAGATGAGCATTCACAGCCACTTCAAGAGCATCAGTTTCAGTGCCCGAAATCCCCTCAAACAACTGACTTGTACCAGTCCGGGAGCGCAGCGAGCGCACCACCCAAGGGATAACGGGTGAGCGTCCATCCCTCAAATCGCGAACCAGATCGGACTCGGTATTTGTTTCTAGATACCCACGAGTGACCGCATGTCGGGTTGTTTCGACACCCATTGTGAAATCATTTCCTGAATGAAAGCGCAGGTTGATGCGCTCCTCATCTTCAAGAATGGAGGCTAGCAACACCCCAGAAACCAAACCCTGGCCTAAGAGTTCGGCCTCTGCACCCTGCAGCCCATGCATGGCCTGGGCTTGGCGCACGAGAGAGGTCAAATGCAGCATTCTGAAAGCGTAACGAGTCTCGACATCGGTGCCATAAAACAGGTAGTCTTGGAACATTTGGATATCCTTCGTGGTCTGTCGTGCACTGCCACAGAGGTCGCGTAACATAGGAAGACACAGGAGTGAAGAGTGAAAGTCTTGGTCACAGGCGGAGCAGGCTATATTGGAAGCACCGTCTGTTCAGCGTTGCTTGATTCCGGACACACACCCGTCATCCTTGATTCACTTGTGACTGGACAGGAAGTCTTCACGCGGGGACGGATTTTCTACAAAGGTGATATTGCAGACTCTGCGTTGGTCGGCCGTTTGCTGGATGAACATCCGGATATCAAGATTGTCGTGCATTGCGCCGCACTCATCGTTGTTCCGGAGTCGATGGAAAAGCCATACGAGTATTATCGTGAAAACGTCTCCAAATCGACGGAATTCTTTAAAATACTTGTAGACAGAGGCATTAACGGAGTTGTGTTTAGCTCCTCTGCATCTATCTACTCAGTGGTGGAAAATTTCAAAGTCACAGAAGAATCGCCGCTCGCACCTCAGAGCCCCTACGCACGTACGAAATTCATGATGGAAATGGTTTTGAAGGATTTCGCGAGCGCCTATGGTCTTAAGGGAATTGCGCTTCGCTATTTTAATCCGATTGGGGCAGACCCCAAACTGCGGAGTGGAATCCATGTGCGCGAGCCTTCACATGTTGTGGGCAAACTAGTTGACTGCGCGCGCGGCAAGCTCCCCAAATTTGAGGTGACGGGTGTTCAGTGGCCCACGCGCGACGGCAGTGGCTTGCGAGATTACATCCACGTTTGGGATCTAGCCAAAGCTCACGTAGCCGCGGTTGAAAAATTTGATGCCATCTTCTCTGGAAGAACGAGAAGTGATCTTTATGAGGTCATAAACCTTGGCACAGGTCAGGGGGTTACAGTGAAAGAACTTTTGTCGGCCTTTGAAAGGGTCTTTGGAAAGACCTTAAACAAGGGTGAGGCACCTCCTCGGCCGGGCGACAACGCGGGCTCTTTTGCCAGCTGTGAGAAAGCAGAGAATGCTTTGGGCTGGCGCGCTGAAAAATCGATTGATGAAGGCATCGCAGACGCGCTCCGCTGGGGCGACATGAGGCGTTCGTTGCTCGGATATGATTGAAAATTAGTCCAACTGACTGATTTTTTCTGTTCAACTTTTTCGTCTCTTCCGAGCCTTTTGAGCTTCTGGCATCGATGTGTAGATGACCGGAGGTTTCACAATGGGAAAATTAAAGAGCCAGTTAATTGCACTGCTTTTCGTGTCGTTGTGTGGGTGTGACACTCTATTTGAAAAAAGCAACAACACCGAACACATGAGTGATCGTGTTGCACAAAGTCCAGAAAAGGATCCCACTGCTGGATCCAATCCTGATTCCAACCAACAATCCACAACCGAACCCCAGTCCGAAGAAGACACTTCAATAGATGAATCATTGCCTGCGGGCGAAAACTCACTTGATTATGAGGTTGCTCTTATGGAAAACGACAATGCAAGAAACTTCTCAGATTGGATGCAAACCCCAGATGGATCTGATCAGGTTGCCCAAGTGGGAAGATACATAGCAAGAGAAAATGAATTAAATCTCTATAAAGACACCCTTCTCAGCTTCAGCACATTTGCTCAGGATAAAGCTCTTCGAATCAGGACTCACGGAAACAAACTCATTTTGATTGGAAAATCGATGAAGAATCTCGTCGTAGAAACTCAATCTGAGGGAAAGCCGTCTGGCGATGTCTTTGTCTTTGTTACAAGCAATGAATTGCCATCCATAAATACTGAGGGACATGAAGGTCGGACGGGAGTTGACGCTGTGTGTCCAGAATCAAGCAACAGCTGTGTTGAAATCAGCGACAGAATATCCAGGCGCACGAGGATGGATACAAAATTCAAGTGGGCTGTTGAATTTCGCGAGGCCAGGTACGCCTGGAGTGACAGCTTCGTAAGCAACGAGATGAAAGAGAAAATAAAAACCTTAG